>PBLI01000055.1 GCA_002721695.1 Roseibacillus sp.
CTACCAGGTTGCCCTGGTGTTCAACCTGCTCTTGAGATTGCTCCGAGGGCACAACGTCATCCATCATAACACGAGGAGCCTGAGGCCAGATCTCACCATTTGCCTTCAGGTAACGCTGCATCGCAACGTGCAGGGCCATCAGGTCCTCGGTGGCCTCCTGGATACCTCCTTTTTCCTGCCAGAGTTCCGGCAATGGCGGAAAGACCTCCTTGCTCTCCTGGCTCCCGGATTTGTCTCCCGCCTCTTTTCCGGCCCCATGGACCGTGTCGTCACAGGACGGCAGCACCACAAACAGGCAGCCGACAAGAACGCACCGGGAGAACCACTCAGGCTTCATAACCCATGAAGCCTAGGAAAGGCTCTCCCGCGGGGCAACGAGCAAGCGGCTCCGGGGCACCCCCTCATCGAGCTACCCGCCCCTTGGACTTGAGAACCTGCGCTCTCAGGATCCAAGAGACCAGAGAGTGAGCCGGTTGAGGTCCTTGATAAGAATCCTGCTGTCGAGAAGGACCGGGGGAGCCCAGGTCTGGTCGGGGGCCACCCGGTAGAAGGCCCGGGCCCGGTAACCCGCCGGATCAGCCGCAATGATGCGGAGCTCCCCATTGGAGCGCAGGGCCGCCACGTGTCCCTCCAGCGCGAGGAAGGCCACATTCTGGCCAATTCTCCCTTCACTGAGCCACCGGATCGTCCCATCCCGGGGATCGAGGCAGAAGATCTGGCCCATCTTGAAATGCGACATTCCATAGAGGTGATCCCCGTTGATGACCGCCGTGCTCATGTCGAGTGCCACCTTGCGCTGGTGCCAGAGGCGGTTCACCGACCACTTGCCATCCTTCAGGAGCGGCTCCAGGCACTTGATGCCCCGGTTCTCTCCCCCGAGCAGGATCCGCCCCTTGTGGAAGACCGGAGTAGGCATGTTCTGGTTATGACTCCGGTGGGGGGCGGGATACTCCCAGAGCAACTTCCCGGTCCTGCTTTCCACTCCTGCAAGGGTCTCATGGTTCCACTGCACCACCTGTCGCACTCCCGCGATCTCCACAAGAAGCGGTGAGGAATACGAGGTGCCATGCTCCCCCTGCTTCCACACTTCCCGACCCGATTTCACGTCAAAGGCCATGAGCGCACCCGCCTCGTCATTGCCGAGGTGCACGATGAGGCGTTCCCCATCCACGATGGGCGAGGTGGAGACGCCCCAGTTGGGCTGGTTTCCCTTCTCCCACTTTCCCCGGTAATCCTTGCGCCAGAGCAGGCTGCCACTTTCCACGTCCCAGGCGTGGATCATCCCGGTGATACTCAGGGTAAAGAGGCGGCCATCGGCCATCACCGGGCAGGACTTCGGACCTTTCCCATGACGCTCTCCTCCTCCACCGACCTTGAAGGGGTTATTATAACTCTTGCGCCAGATCTGTTTTCCACTCGCCAGATCAAAACACCAGACCACCTCTTCTTCTCCCTGACGCGCATGCTGGTAGACGCGCTGGCCCTCGACCAGGGGCGTGCCGTATCCAGTTCCCACTTCCACGCTCCAGTCTTTCTTCAATTGTTTCGGCCAGCGGGCCGGAACCTTGAAATGCTTCGCCCAGCCATCGCGCTGAGGGCCAAGAAGCCCGGGCCACACCAGTTCGGCAGCAGGAAGGACCGGAGTGAGGGAACCTGCGAGGGCAAGCAACAGGAAAGGTCTCATGGCCCTTTCCTCCTAGGCCATCTGCTCCCCCGGGGCGAGTTTCAAGTTTCCCCCCGGCTGACCGGCTGACGAAAAGAGCTTCCAAATGCTCTTTTGCCTTCGGCTTGCCCCCCGGGCTGGGGCAGGATATCCCCCATGATCAGGAACGTCCTGGCCCTTCTCTCGCTTGTTCTCACCGCTCTTCCCCTGGCACAGGCCGGCGAGTTCGAGGCCCTCTTTCCCAAGAACGGCATCCCGAAGGGCTGGGTGGTGCGAGCCTGGTCTGATGTCTCCAAGCCCGGACCGGAAGGCGCCCAGTGGGTGGTGGAAAAGGGCGTGCTGAACGGAGGCGGCGCCCGGGGGTCCTGGTTGATCAGCGAGGCGGAATACTCCGACTTTGAATTGCAATTCGAGTTCAAGCTCGGGCCCCAGGGCAACAGTGGTTGTGCCCTGCGTACCCCGGCCTCCGGGGATCCGGCCTTCGATGGCCTGGAGCTCCAGATGGCAGACTATCGCTACAATACCAAGGCCGCGGATTCCGAGCTGACCGGAGGACTTTACCGCGCCCTCGCACCCGTTAAGCAGGTCTACAAGCCGGAAAAGTGGAACCGCTACGAAATCACCCTCAAGGGACCGCAGGTGAGGGTGGTTCTCAATGGAACCGTGATCCTCGATCATGATCTCTCCAAGGAGGATACCGTTATCAAAAGGCACAATGGCAAGGATGCCCCGGCTCTACGGGACCGTCCCCGCAAGGGACGGATCGGGTTCCAGAACCTGAGCCGTGGAGGATCTCCGGTCCTGATCCGCAACGCACGAATCAGGGTCGCCAGATAGCCGCCACCTTTTGCTCCCATGAATTCCCTTCCCATCGGCGTATTCGACTCCGGCATCGGAGGGCTCACGGTGGTCAATGCCATCCAGGAGCACCTCCCCAACGAGGATATCGTCTACGTCGGAGACACCGCCCGCGTCCCCTACGGGTCCCGGAGCCCCGGCACGGTCATCGACTACGCAACCCAGATCGCTACTTACCTTGAGCACCTCGGGGTGAAGGANATTCTCATCGCCTGCAACACAGCTTCTGCAGTCGCCCTCGAGGCGGTGGCGGTCAGGACGTCCCTACCGGTCTCCGGGGTGATCATACCCGGTGCCGAGGCCGCGCTGGAACTCAGTGGCTCCGCCCCCATCGGGGTCATCGCCACCCGGGCCACCATCACGAGCGACGCCTACCGAAATGCAATCCAGGATCTCAGTCCCGCCGCCGAGGTGGTGTCGGTTTCCACTCCCCTGCTGGTACCCCTGATTGAGGAAGACTGCATGGATGAACCCTTCACCCCGGACATCCTGCAACACTACTTTGAGCCCACCCGGCTCCATGCCTGCGACACCCTGATCCTGGGCTGCACCCACTATCCTCTCCTCGCAGATCAGATTGCCGGGACCTTCGGCAAGCCTGTGGTCGACACTCCCACTGCCACCGCGCTTACCCTCGCAGACAGCTTGGACCGGAGAGGCGCCCGTAACGAGTCAGACAAGGCAGGTTCCCTCTCTGTTCTCCTGACCGACGATGCCGACCGCTCCCTAGGCATCGTCTCACGTCGCCTGGGAGTGCGAGTCACGGAAACGAGGAGGATTGATCTCTCCGAACTGACNGCACCGGAAACCAGACCACCCGAATCACCCGNTTCATGACCCAGNTTCTTGCCACCTGCNGGTGGTCTTCAAATAACCTGTTCAATCCATGAGAGTCCTCCCCCTGGCCCTGGTCGGATTCCTGCTCCCCCTCACGGTAGTCGGCGGGGAGCGTAAACAGCCGGATATAGTGGTGATCCTGGCCGATGATGCCGGCTACTCGGATTTCGGCTGTTATGGTGGTGAGATCGAGACCCCCGCCCTGGACCAGCTTGCCGCCAATGGCCTGCGCTTTTCCCAGTTTTACAACACCGGTCGCTGCTGCCCCTCACGCGCCGCCTTGCTAACGGGCATTTATCAGCATCAGGCAGGGATGGGCCACATGGCGAGGGATCGGGGCATTCCCAGCTACAGCGGTACTATTCTCCCCCATGTGCCGACCCTGGCCGAGCACCTGAAGAAAGGAGGCTATCGCACGATGATGACCGGCAAATGGCACCTGGGAACAGACCCGGCGCAGTCGCCCATTGCCCGCGGATTTGACCGGTTTTACGGCACGCGCAACTTTATCGATTCCTACTTTACTGTTCTCAAACATTGCCCGGTTTTCCTGGATGACAGGGTAGTGCTCCCCGGCACCGAGACCCCCATCAACCACCTTCATCCGGATCAGGAATGGTATACCACGGACGTATTCACTGACTATGCCCTGCATTTCATGGATGAATCATTCAAGCAGCACCCCGGTCAGCCCCTGTTCCTCTATCTCGCCTACAACGCACCCCATTTCCCACTCCATGCACGGGAGGAGGATACCCGGAAATACCGCGGCCGGTTTCGGGATGAGGGCTGGGACAAACTTCGCCGGAAACGTCATGAACGGATGACGAAGATGGGATTGATCAAAAAGGACTGGGCTCTCTCGCCACTCGATGTTCCCGGGTGGAAAACCTACGATCGCAAGCTGCGTGATGAACTCGACTTCAAGATGGCACTCTACTCCGCCATTATTGACCGGATGGATCAGAACATTGGCCGCGTGGTGGAAAAGCTCAGGTCAGCAGGGCGGCTGGACAACACCCTGATCCTGTTCATGGTCGATAACGGGGTGCCCGGCACGGGCGTACACGATTGGCGTGGCCTCTTTGCAAAAAGCGGCAAGCATCCCGAAACGCGGGTGGACAATTACTCCGAGTGGGCGAGACGGGGAGGGTGGTCCTCAAGTTCCGGCCGCGGATGGGCCAACCTGAGTAACACTCCCTTCCGGATGTACAAGCGCTACACCCACGAGGGCGGGGTGGCAACTCCGCTGATCGTACACTGGCCCAAGGAGGTCCGGGCCCGCGGGGAGCTTCGCCATGCACCCGGTCATCTCATCGACATCGCCCCGACCTGCCTTGCCGCAGCGGGCCTGAAGGCCAAGGGCATGGAGGGGGAGAGTTTATTGCCTGTTTTTGCCGGGGACAGGAAACAGGAGCGCACTCTCTTCTGGGAACACGAGGGCAACCGCGCAGTGCGCAGGGGCAGCTACAAGCTGGTGGCCCTGCATGATTCACCCTGGGAACTCTACGACATGGACAGGGACCGCAGTGAATTAAACGACCTCTCCAGTGCCATGCCCGGAAAGGCTAAGGAATTACAACGTGCTTACGAGACCTGGGCCAGGCGCGTGGGCGCAAAGCCATGGAATGAAGTGAACCTGAAGAAGAAAAAGAAGAAATGAAAGTCCTTGCGGCTTTGCTGTGCGTAATCCTTGCCGGGTGCGGCAGGGAAACACAGGATCGGCCAAATACCGAGGAAGAGGATCAGCCATCGCGCACACCCCAAGCTGAGAGAAAGAAGGCGGGCACACTTCTGTGGACTTTTGAAACGGATGGCTCAGTGCACTCATCTCCGGCGGTCGGTATTGACGGCACCGTCTACGTGGGAGGGGGCAATTTCGTTTACGCCCTTGATGGTAAAACGGGGGCCAAGAAGTGGGAGTTTGAGGCGAACGGCGTGGTGAGATCTTCTCCGGCGCTCAGTGATGACGATACGGTTTACATCGGAGGGGGCAGGTATGTTTACGCTTTCGAGGGCAGGACAGGTGTCAAAAAGTGGGAGTTTGAGACGGGAATACGAAAGTTAGAATCCGGACCGGAGTACTCGGGTGTGCATGGATCCCCTGCTGTTGGCCCTGACGGCACCATTTATATTGGAACACTGGCTGGTAGATTCTATGCGATCGACGGCAAGGATGGTACTANGAAATGGGAAATCGACTTCGTGGCCCCGCTCGATACGTCTGCTGCGATCAGTCCGGATGGCATCGTCTACATTGGCGCTCCTGACAGCCATGTTTATGCACTTGAGGGCAAGACCGGAGAGCTCAAGTGGCATTGTGAAATCGACTTCGGGGTCGGGAATGGTTCCTCCCCTGCCATTGGCGCAGATGGCACCGTCTATGTGGGGGGACAAAATGCTACTTATGCCCTCGACGGCAAGACTGGTGCGAGGAAATGGCAGTCGGTGAGGGCAAGTGGCGTTGTGTCTTCCCCGGCGGTTGGCCCTGATGGCGATGTTTACGTTGGGTCAGAGAATCACGAATTCTATCGACTCGACGGCAAGACCGGTTTTCCCAGGTGGCTCTTGGAAGCGGAATACTGGATCAAGTCGTCTCCAGCCATCGGTGATGATGATATCGTTTACTTTGGATCACAGGACCACAAGATTTATGCGGCGGACCTCAGGACCGGTGCCAAGAGATGGGAGTTTGAAACCATGGGCGGCGTNGGTTCCTCGCCAGTCATTGGTCCGGATGGAATTCTCTATTTGGGGTCATACGATGATCAGGTATACGCCATCGAGACCTCAAGTTCAGGCTTGGCCAGGAGCTCCTGGCCGATGTTTGGTCAAAACCCCCAGCGCACCCGGCACGCATTGGAAAACTGACAACTTCCGGTTGGCTACCGGGAGTGAGGCAAAGCAGAAAAACGCTGTCCTCATCCTGATGAAGGTTGATTTCATCATCACNTCTCCTCTACGGCCCTGCCCAGCGCTTCACATGCTCCGGTAATCTCTTCCGTTGTGCTGCACAGGGGCGGCATCATCACGATGGTGTCNCTGATCGGGCGGGTAAGCAGGCCGTGGGCACGAGCTGCGAGACAAACACGCTCTCCCATGCGCTCCCCCTCCCGAAAGCGNTCCCCGCTTTCCTGCCGCAATTCGAGACCAGCAATGAGCCCACAATGACGCACTTCGTGAATGAAAGGGTGAACGATCGCTTTCAACCCCTGCACGAGAGCCTCCACCCGGGCAGGAAGGCCCTCCAGCACCCGTTCCTCCTCGAATACATCAAGGCTGGCAAGGGCCACCGCACAGCCAAGCTGGTTGGCGGTATAGCTGTGCCCATAGTAGAAGGTTCGGTCCCTGTCCCCGAGAAACGCCTCGAAGACCGGGCCGGTGGTCAGGGTCGCGGCCAGGGGCAGGTAGCCCCCGGTAAGGCCCTTGGCCAGGCAGAGAAAATCCGGAAGAACCGATTCCTGCTGGCAGGCAAACATCGTGCCGGTTCGGCCAAATCCGGTCATAACCTCGTCGAGGATCAGGTGCAGTCCCTGTTCGTCACACCAGGAGCGGATCTCTGCAAGTTGGCCGGGTGGCCAGGGCCGCATTTCATTCACTCCCTGGATGAGGGGCTCCAGCACTACCGCAGCTGTCCGGGAAATCTCCTCTACATCCAGGGCACGCAGATCCTCTAGGGAAGCGACCCTCGTGGTAGGAAACCCAAAGCTGCGGAAGCGGTCGATAAAACGGGAAACTCCTCCCAGCGATGCCGCACCCATGGTATCCCCGTGATACGCATTCTCGAAGGCAATGAATCCCCTGCGCTCCGGTTCCCCGGTCTGCTGACGAAACTGGATCGCCATCTTCACCGCGACTTCNACCGCGGTGGACCCATCATCGGAAAAGAAGACCCGCTCCAAGCTGCCGGAAGGGAAAAAACCAGTCAGCCTCCTGGCCAGNTCGGCAGCCCGCGGGTTGCCAAACCCCAGAAACGAGGTATGGGCCACTTCACCCAGTTGGGTCCTCAGGGCCCCATCAAGACGGGGATGACGATGTCCGTGGATGTTGGTCCAGATGCTGGAGTTGCCATCAAAGTAACGCCTCCCCCCGTCATCGAACAGCCACGGGCCCTCTCCCCGGACAAGGATGAGCTCTGTGCCTTCCCGAGACCACTCCGCATGCTGGGTGAAGGGATGCCAGCAGTAGGCCCGGTCCCACTCGCGCCACTGGTCCGCACTTTCCTTCACGGGTCCTCCTTATCACCGCGGAGAACCCCGCTAGAAGGGTTGCCCCCTTCAAGTTCAACGTCCCTCTCTTCCCAGGCCTCAAGCAATCTATCGATGCGCTCGATCAATTCCCACGGACACCGCCGACGCTGATACTTGCGCCAGAGAACNTCACGCAGTTTGCGCCACTCCTCCTCGCGAATGGGCTCATGGGGCTGCCACTCCTCTTCCCCCTTGAGCTGTGAATGCAAGGTCCACCTCGAGGAGTGGTACGAGGCCCGGAAGAACCGGATCCCGTCCTCGGTGTTCTCGCGCCACGAGTGCCGCTGCATGCCCCCTCCCATAAGGGCCAGCGCCCAAATCCCAAGAACAAAACACAGGTTGACCTTTCATCGGCTCCGCTTATACCTCGCTTCGAAATGAGGGTCCTCAGGAGCGACGCGAGCAAGCTCGTGCTCTACATCATCTCCTGCTTTCTTCTCGCAGCCCTCATCACCCCCTGGCTCTACAACGCCGGAAACCTCCTTGGCGAGGTGACCGAGAAACACAGCTACAACTGGCTGATTGACTCCCTTGGCGAGCACGTCCGCACGGCTGACTTTCCGGATTACTTCAAGCGCAGCCTCCTGGGCTCCGCCCTCCTCCTTCTCCTGCCTCTCATCTTCTCGTTGAAACTGCGTGTCGAGCCGGCCCGCCTCCAGGACTCCCCCTGGTCCGCCTACCTTCCTGCCCGGGCAGTATCCCCTCCCGATGGCCAGCCGCTCCGCAACAGCAGATGGGGCCCCTTNCAGCTTCTGGGCGGGTGCATCCTCGCCGCCGGGCTCCTCCTGGGGATGGGCTGGCTTCTGCTGTCCATGGGCTGGTTCTCACTCAGGGAGCCCGTGCCATGGGATGCCGCCTGGAAACAAGCTATCGCCCCGGCCATCACCGTCTCTCTCCTCGAGGAAATCATTTTCCGGGGCGTTCTCCTGGGCATTTTCCTGCGCACCTTCAGACCCTTCGCTGCCATCATTCTCATTTCGGTGATCTTCTCGGCCCTCCATTTCCTCCAGCCGCCTGACGACATNGCAGTCTTCGTTCCGAGCGAGCCCATCCCCGCCGGATCCGTTTACATTGACCCCGGCAGCAACCTGTCGGGCTTCCAGCTCCTCGAGGCCATGACATTACGCTTCCAGAACCTTGAAAGCGTGCTCTTCGAGTTCATTTCACTCGCCGTGATCGGATTGATTCTGTCCTATTCGAGACTGGCCACCGCCTCTCTCTGGCTCCCGGTCGGCCTGCACACGGGGTGGATCTTCGCCTACACCTCCTTCGGCCACATCGCAAAGCGGACACCGGACCTCGACGCAAGCCTGCACTACCTCATCGGCAGTAATCTGAAGGAAGGCCTCGTTCCGCTCTCCACATTCGGAATCACCGCTCTCCTCGTCGTACTCTTTGCACGGATCTTCCCCAAACCTCGACGGCATTCGCAGCAGGCGCCCCTCTCGCCCGAAGCGTAATTCAGCAACCGTCCGCATCCAGTCCCCGGGACGGGAGAAGCCCTCCTGAGAATTCTTTGGAAATAGTTCCCGGTTCGCCGATGTTGCAGGGNCCATGATCCCCGCACGCTGGCTTGATTTCCTCTACCCTCCCGCCTGCGCCCTGTGTGGGGATCCCCTCCGCGATGGACGCTACCTCTGCCGTGGTTGCCGCGATGGACTGCCCAGGATCGAAATCCCATTCTGCATCCAGTGCGGGGATCCCCTCGCAGGATTCGTCCCAGANGACGCCCTCTGCTCACAATGTCGCGGGTTGGAGTTCGCCTTTGACTTCGCCCGGGCAGCCGCAAGTGCACACGAGCAGACCCGTGCACTGATGCACGCCTTCAAGTATGGCCGNCAGCTGCACCTGCATCGCGAACTCGCCCTGCTGACCGAGGAGGTCTGGAAAGATCCCCGGGTCTCCTCGCAGGTCAATCCTCCCTGGATCCTCGTTCCCGTCCCTCTCCACTGGCGACGAAGACGCTGGCGCTGGTTCAACCAGTCCTACGAAATTGCCAAGAGCTTGTCTCAAAGACGCAAGCTGCGCTGTGAGCAAGCTCTCCGGAGGACCCGGTTCACCGGCCAGCAAACCCTCCTCCCCCGCTCCGAACGATTGGCTAATCTGCGTGGTGCCTTTCAGCTGAGCAGACGGGAAAAGCGCGTTCGGAGCCTGAAGGACCAGCCNATCCTGCTCGTCGACGACGTGTTCACAACGGGGTCCACGGCCGAGGAATGCGCCCGCGTACTGGTCGAGGAGGGAGGTGCCGAAAAGGTAGTTGTCCTCACGGTATTGCGGGGATAATCTTGCACCGTTCCTCCAGTCGTAAGTTTTTCCTCCGCGCCTCCAATTCCAAGCGAAGGCCCTCCGCCGTCTCGCCAATCCTTTTCAAGACTAAGCGCTTCCCTCCATGGGTATCTTTGACAAGCCGAAGCTCCGTCGCGGGAAAAAAACGAAGGACGTTGTCCCGGACGACCTCTGGACCAAGTGTCCTGAATGTGGGGAGTTGATCCACACACTTGACCTGAAGCAGAATCATCAGGTCTGNACCCACTGCGCTCACCACTTTTTAATGGCTGCGCAAGACCGCATCGCCCTTCTGGCCGATCCNGAGACCTTTCAGGAAACCGAGGAAACCCTTGAATCCACCAACCCNCTCGAGTTCGCCAACTACGACGACAAGATCGCNCTCCTGNAGAAAAAGACCGAGATGAGGGAAGCAGTCGTTACGGGACGGGCCACCATCGACCGCCACCCCGTCATGCTTGCGATCATGGACTTCAAGTTCTTCGCGGGTTCCATGGGTTCAGTGGTCGGGGAGAAGATCACCCGGGCCATCGAACTCGCCCTCGAAGAANAACGCGCCCTGGTCATTCTCTCCTCTTCGTCCGGCGCGCGGATGCAGGAAGGCGTCCTCTCCCTCATGCAGATGGCCAAAACCTGCGGCGCAATCGCACGCCACAACAATGCCGGCCTGCCCTACATCTCTGTTCTCACTCACCCAACCACGGGCGGAGTGACCGCTTCCTTTGCCACGATCGGCGATATCAATCTCGCCGAACCCAAGTGTATGATCGGCTTCGCCGGCCCCCGGGTGGTCAAGGAAACTACTCACCAGGATCTTCCGCCCGGCTTCCAGACTGCCGAATTCATGCTCGAGCACGGACTGATTGACTCCATCGTGGAGCGCCGCTTCCTGCGCGAACGCCTCGTACAATTGCTTGGCTACATGATGCCCGTGTCCAGTGAACAGTAGGCGATACCGGCCTAGCGGGACCCCTGGGTGCCATTCACTGCAGACTGCATACTGAATCACCCGCGTGAACTACTCCGAGGCACTCGACTGGCTCTACTCCACACAGCTCTTCGGGATCAAGCTGGGGCTGGAGAATCCGAGGCGACTCCTCCGGGAGTATCTTGCTTATCCCCCGAGACAGACCAAGGTCATCCACGTCGCTGGCACAAACGGCAAGGGATCCACCTGTGCGTTCATGGAATCCGTNGCCCGGGCAACTGGCACCCGGACAGGCCTGTTCACCTCNCCTCACCTCGTCCACTACGGCGAACGCATTCGCGTCTCGGGGGCTGAGATCGAGGAGGAGGAGATTGCCACTCATCTCACCGCCCTGCGTGCCCTCGTCGCCGACTGGGAGCACCACCCAACCTTCTTTGAGCTCACCCTTGCCNTCGCCATGAGGCACTTCACCGAACGGTCCTGCGAACTCATCATCCTGGAGACCGGAATGGGGGGCCGCCTCGACGCCACAACCGCCGTCCCGGCCGACGTGACGGTCCTAACACCGATCTCGCTCGACCACCAGCAATGGCTTGGTGACACCCTCCCGGAGATCGCCATGGAAAAGGCTGCCATCATCGTTCCCAGGAAGCCGGTCTTCTCTTCCCCNCAACATCCCGAGGTGCGACGGGTTATCGAGCAGGTGGCCAACGAACGCCGGGCGCCCCTGGAGTTTCTCGAGGAGCCCCTTCTCGGATACGCCCTCACCCTGGTGGGCGAACACCAGCAGGAGAACGCCGCCCTGGCAGTAGAGGCCCTCCATGGGGCTGACATCACGCTCGGCTACGAAACCGTAAAAGCCGGTCTTGGCTCAACCCGCTGGCCCGGCCGCTTCGAACGCCTCTCAACCGGTCCAGAAGGTGGCGTGGCCAATCGNACGCTCGTGCTTGATATAGCCCACAACCCTGCCGCCACCCGTGCCCTNGCAGCCAACTGGACCCGGGAATTTCCAGGAACAAAGGCCACCCTCATCTTCGGGGTAGTGGAATCCAAGGACACCGCCGGGATTCTGGAAACCCTCCTGCCCATCGCGGCCCAGCTCCACCTCGTCCCGGTCAATTCGCCACGGGCGGTTCCTCCTTCCGATCTCCTCGCGCTTCTCCCGCCCGATCATCCACCCNTTGAGGTCCACGACTCGCTTCGAGCAGCCCTCGAGCAGCCCTCCANGCACCCCACCCTGGTAACCGGCTCCACTTTCCTGGTAGGTGAGGTCAAGGCCCTGCTGGAGGAGTCCTCCCACCGTGCTACCATGCAATAGGGCCCCCCGGGTCCCCGAACAGGATCGGTCCACATTCCGATTCACACCCCGCGCAACGGAGTATAGAGAGACGGCACTCCGATCACCCATGCGCGAACCGATTCCGCTCGAAACCCAGAACGGCCTCTACCTGCCCGATTTAGAACTGTATCTCGACTCGCGTAAAACCCGGGAAAATGGATTCATCTCTCACGCGCATGCCGACCACTTTGGCCGGCATGAGAACATTCTCTGTTCCGAAGCAACTGCCCACCTGCTCAAGGCACGCTACAACGTCGCGGACGAACGGCTAAACCCGCACCCTTTTCACGTTCCCCTGGATGTCGGTCCATTCCGCCTCCAGCTCCTGCCCGCGGGACATATCTATGGCTCCGCCATGCTCCACATCACCCGCAAATCTGATGGGGAGACCCTGCTCTACACTGGTGATTTCAAGGTCAGGCGCAGCCTTACCGCCGAGGAACCTGTCTTCAAGCAAGCTGACACGCTCATCATGGAAACCACCTTCGGGGCCCCCCGGTGGGTCTTTCCCGGGGAGAACGAAATCACCGGAATGATCCTCAACTTCGTCAACGGATGCTTTGAGGACGGAGAGGTCCCTGCCCTCCTCGCCTACTCGCTGGGCAAGGCCCAGGAGGCCCTCGCCCTCCTCACCAGGGCCAAGATCCCCGCCCTCTCCCACCCCGCGGTGGCCAAAATGAGCAACGCCTGCCGGAAAGCGGGCTGCCGCGGGCTCCCCGAGTCCCTCGTCTTCGACGGTGAAGTCCCCCCCGGCTATGCCCTGATTTGTCCTCCCAATGTCGTCCGCTCCGACGCCTACTGCGCCATTCCCAAACTCAGGACCGCTCTGCTCTCCGGCTGGGCGCTGGACAAAAGCGCCACCTTCCGCTTCGGAGTGGACGCTGCCTTTCCCCTCTCCGATCACGCCGACTTCCCCGGGCTGCTTGACGCCGTCCGCCGGGTCAAGCCCAAGCGCATCGTCACCATCCACGGCTACACGAGGGAATTCTCTGCNGAGCTCCGCCGCCAGCAATACGAAGCGTGGTCTGCTGATGGCGGGGACCAGATGGAATTCGACCTGCAGCGCTGANCCNGTANTCATGGCGCTGGATCAAAATTGGAAGNAATCCGTAATCCCNGTCGCCGACAANACTGCATCCAGAGACCTTCCGGCCGGAAACCCCNTCCCTCTCAGGAAGACCACCAGCAGCCCCGCCACCANACCAGCCAACAGGGTCCAGATGGCATCNCACGGAGCCCCGCGGCCCAGCTTCCCTCCACCCGGCACCTGACACCACCAACAAAGCCAGCCGCCTTCCGTCCCGGCACNGCAGGAGCAGGCCCAGCCAGCACCGCAAGCCGCTCCTACTCCACAATGAAAAACGGGTTGAGGAGGCTCTCCTTGTTGTAGACCAGGGCCTCCCGGGTCCCCGCGTCGAGAACCTGCCTGCCCGCGGCCGCGGCCACCGCGTGGGCGGCGCCGGTATCCCACTCCATGGTGGGCCCGAAGCGCGGATAGACATCCGCNGCCCCCTCGGCAACCAGACAAAGTTTGAGGGAACTTCCCGCCGAGAGAAATTTCACCTCCCGCCCCTGCCCCCGCAGGTCCTCCACGAAGGCTTCAACCTCGGGAGTGAGGTGGGAACGGCTGGCAACCACCCGCACCTCGCTCTTCTCCGAATAGTGTGGCCCTCCCCGGAGCGCTTCGGGTTCGCCNCTCCCGTGAATACGCCAGGCTCCGATCCCTTCGGCCCCGAGATAGAGCGTATCAGTCACCGGACGATACACCACGCCCAGGACCGGGCATCCCCCCTCTACCAGCGCTATGTTGACGGTAAACTCCCCATTCTTCCTGATGAACTCCTTGGTGCCATCAAGGGGGTCGACCAGCCAGAAACGTTCCCAGTCCCTCCTCTCTCCATAGGGGATCTCCCTGTTCTCTTCCGAAATCACGGGAGTGTCACCGTGCGCCGAACGCAGGAAGGCCATGATCACCTCGTTGGCTGCCGTGTCCGCTTCCGTCAGAGGCGAGTCGTCGCCCTTGTATTCAACTTCAAAGTCCCTGCCGTAAACCTCGAGGATCTCCGATCCCGCTGCCCGCGCGGCCGCAAGCAGAGGCCCCAACTTTACCCCATGAGCTTCTTCGACCATGGTATTCAGGATCAGGCAACCGGGTGTTCGGGCTCCTAGTGGGCCCGGCAGAACTCCTCAAAACGCATGATCCCCTCGTTGAGNACATCAAGGGTCGTGCAGTAACTGAGACGCACCGAAGCNTCGTGGCCGAAGGCGATTCCCGGAACCGCCGCCACCTTGTAACGGGTGAGGAGCTTGTCGCAGAGGTTCTGCGATTTCAATCCCAGCTGGGAACAATTCACAAGGAAGTAAAAGGCTCCCCCGGGATTCTGCACACTCACGTTCGGAATCGCACTCAAACGGCCATGGACGAACTGCCGCCGGACGTCGTACTCATTGCGCATGTCCTCCACGAAGTCCTGCGGACCCTGCAGCGCGGCCAACCCCCCATACTGCGCNAAGGAGGTCGCATTAGAGGTGGTGTGGCTTTGGATCTTGGCGATCGCAGCAGCCAGCTCCGGCGGTGCCGCGGTGTAACCGAGACGCCATCCGGTCATGGAATACGCCTTCGCGAACCCGTGACAAATAACGGTCAGTCCCTGCAGTTCCTCGCTCAGGGANGCCACGCTCACGTGCTTCTGCCCATCATAGATCAGCTTCTCGTAAATCTCGTCCGAGAGAATGATGATGTCCTCGTAAGAGGCCACTTCCCCTATCGCCCGCAGTTCCTCCGCGGTGTAGACCGCACCAGTCGGATTGCCCGGGGAGTTGATGATGACCATCTTGGTCTTCGGGGTCATCGCTTCTTCAAATTGCTCCGCGGTCATCTTCCAGCCATTCTCCTCGGAAGTCTCCACGATAACAGGCTCGGCACCACAAAGGCGCACCATCTCGGGGTAACTCACCCAGTAAGGCGCCGGGATGATCACCTCGTCGCCCTCATCGCACATCGCCATGATGGCATTCATGCAGGCCTGCTTGCCACCCGAGGTGACACAGATCTGCTTCGCATCATACGTCAGGCCGTTNTCATTGAGAAGTTTCTCCGAAATGGCTTCGCGCAGTTCGGGAATGCCGGCCGCGGGAGTATACTTGGTCTTACCCTCCTGAAGNGCCTTCACCGCCGCGGCCTTGATATGGTCCGGGGTATCCATCTCGGGCTCGCCACCAGCGAGTCCGTAAACTTCGTCGCCCTGCGCCCGCATGGCCTTGGCCTGGTTGGTGACTGCCAGGGTAAGGGAGGGGGTAACCCCTTGAACACGTGAAGAAAGAGAGTCGGGATCCATCTGAGAAGAGTGTGTGCCTGTGATTGCCACCCTGGAGGCGGAGTCACGGACGCTGGGCGAACACACTCCCCTCCGGAGCGGGGGCACTTCATAGCGCTGCTCCCCACGGATGCAAGCGCAATCCCGTCAATTGCCGGCTCTAAGGTGCCTGACCGTATTTCTCCCGGTGAAGTGCCCGGGCCTGTTTCTGCCAGCCATCGCGCCGGATTCGATCACTCAGCTTGAGGTCCTCGCTAATCGCCCTGACCTGACCCGCACGCCACTCAACCACCTGCCGGTAGGTGTAGATCCCGGCCGCGTGCAGGCGGCCGCAAATTACCTGACCCACCCCCTTGAGCCGGCTCAGATCATCCACCTCCGGGGGGGACTCCGTATAAATCCATCCGAAGCGGGNATCCTCGACCATCCGCCCCTCGCCGCCGGAGCTAAGTTGNACTACTGGCTCCGCCTCGATCTCAAGNCGCACGGGCTGGTCAATCTTTCCCTGCGGANGGCCCACGGCAGCCGCTTCAGCCCGCANGGTCTCGGCCTCGGAAGCAGCCCTCGCCGCCTCCTTCTCCGCCCGGACAACCGCATCCCGGAGAGCCTCAAGNTCCGATCGCAGGGCAGCTTCCCGCTCGCCCCGGGTCCGCTCCGCCGCTGCCGCCTCCCGCCGCGCCTCCCCGNCTGCNTCCTGCGCGGCAGCCCGCAAGGCGCTCTCGCTCTCACTCCTGAGCAATGCCAGCTCGTCGATCAGGAGTCGCTCCCTTTCATCCGCAGCCTCAGAGGCGGCTTCCAGGGACTCCAGCTTCTCCACGAGATTCCTGCACTCCTCCCGGGCGCTGGCCAGGTCCACCTGATGGCTTCGCAGCCTCTCCTCCGCACTCTCGAGGTGCCCCTGCACCTCTGCTCCATCTTCGAGTTTTCGCTCGGCCTCGACCAGCTCCCGGCGCAAACCATGCATCTCCCTCCGGAGCACCACGGCTGCATCCTCCACCTGCTGACGCTCGCGAGCCTGATCCTGGACCTCGTGCAGGAGACGGTCATTCTCNACCTTCATCTGCTTGATCAGGACCTCCGCCTTGCTGTCGCCTGAGAGGATTGCCATATGCTGGTTGAGCTCCTTCTTCTCTTCCCGCAGGCGGTGCAATTCGTCGGCCCACCTCATCTCGGCCGCCTTGNGTTGCTCCAGTTCCTNNTGCTCACTCTCCTGCTCCTGCCTGGCCAGTTCCAGNTCCATCCGCACCGCATCCATCTCTTTCCGCGCAGCCAACACCTGCTCTTCCAGCACAACCTTGGTATCGGTCAGCTCCTCAACCTCACCGCTCGCCCTCNTCACGCGGTCCTCCAGCTCCCGCACGCGTGACTCGAGCGTTCCCTTCTCTTCTCTCTCCAGCGCCAGAGAGCTCTCTGCCTTCTCCCGTGCCCCACCCAGCACAGCCAGCTCAGCTTCCATCCTGTCCCGGTCCGCCTCTGCCTCCCGACGCCTGCTTGCGCTTTCGTCGGCCTCTCCCTGCAACTGCGCAAGGGAACTCTTCAGTTCAGACTGCTCCCGGGAGAGTTCGGCCAGCTCGCGAGCGCCTTCTTCTTTCTCAGCCCGGACCTCTGCAAGCNGGCTTTCCNNCTCTTCTCTGCAAACCCGCTGCGTTTCCAGTTTCTTCGAGAGTTCCTCCTGCTCNTCGCGGCGTTGCGCGATCTCNNGGTCCAGGTTCCTGCGCAATNCCTCCTGCTCCTCCTGAAGTTTCTCCAGCTCAGACCGGGTCATGTCCCGCTCCTTTTCAGCTGCTGTCACCTTCTTTTCGAACAAGTGGCCGTCCTCCTTCGCTGCAGCCAGTTCTCTCATGAGGCGCTCGCTCTCNTTCTCGTGGCTCCGCTCCNCNGAATCCAACCGTTCGACCAGTTTTCCGTGGTCCTCCCGGAGCTCCCGCAACTCGGCAAACTGCTCATCGCGTTCTCCTTCCACTTTCTTCAAGCGATCCGTTACCACACCTTGTTCCCTCCTCAANTCCTCCAATTCANCGTCTCGCANACGACTCTCTTCCCGGTGGCTTTCCTCGGCATGAGCCAGGTTCGCCTGCAGAGCCTCGCGCTCCGCACGAAGGTCGCTCACCTCCTTCGCGTTCTCATCGCGCTCATTCTCGGCTCCCCGCAGCGAATCTTCCAGTTCCGTCCGGGCCCTCTGCGTCAGCGCAAGATCCTTGGCGATGCGCTCGCCCTCCTCCCTGCGCTCCTTCACCTCAGCCTTCAGGGCATCATTCAAGTCATCGCGCTCCTTCTTCAGGGNCCCCACCTCCTCCTTTCTTGCATCACGGTCCTTCTCGGTTTCGCGGAGCTTCTTCGCAGCAGTCTCCCGCACCAGACGAAGTTCCCCGAGCTCCCTTCCCGNCTTCTCGGATTCGGATTTCTGCTCCGCAAGATCGATCTCAAGCCTGCTCCGCTCCGATGCCAGCCCAACTGCTTCTTCCGTCTTGCTCTTCAACCCCNGCGCNAGCTCGCTCACCTTTCTGTCCAGCTCACCCATCTCGCGCCTCGCCGCTTTCTCCTGAGTCGCGAGCTTCTTCTTCGATTGCCTCTCGGCCGTCGCAAGTTTCTTCTCGAGGTCCCGCTTCTCAACCTTGAACCGCTTGAGCGCGGCTCTGAATTCGGACGTCTTCCCCTTTCCCGAAGGTGCCGGGGACGACTTGGCAGCCAGTTTCTTCTCAAGGTTCTCCTTGCTCCCGNTCAGCTCCGCCAGATCCCGGGCCAGCTGCTCCTTTTCCCCGGATAGCTCAGCAAGCCTGGCTTCCGCCTCCTCCCGTTCCTTGCGAGCCGCGCTCAGGATCTTTTCCAGCTCCTCATTGTCCCGGCGCAGGGCTTGCAACTTTCCCTCGGCATCTGGAAGCGAAGGCGCAGTCCCACCCTCCTCCGCCGCTTGGCGGTATTCCTTGAACTTTTCACGCTCCCTGCTCAGCGCAATCTCCACCTCCTGAGTCACCCGCTCCGTATGCTCGAGGCGTTCCCGCGATTCCATCGCTCCCGCCCGGTGCTTTCCCCACACCAACCAGCCGAAAATAATGCCAAGCAGGGCCGCCGGCATTACCAGAAGCAGGCTGTAAAAGCCATAGTTGATCAGGAAGTAGGTAATCGCGTCCATCCGGACTTGGGTGTTTTCAGGAGAGGTTGCCGAGCAGCGCGTTCTCATTGCCTGTCCCGTCCGGGATCAGTGCAGAGCCCGGCTCGGGGCCTCCTTCCGTGGGGGAACCCCTCCGGAGGGAATGTTTCAAACGGGACAAATACAACATNGATCTTCGNAGTGAGCAAGCAACAGGCANNCACAGGAAAAACTACCTCACCACAATCTCTACCTGGTCGTCGCGATTTCCTCCCGGCGAAATCCCGAAGGGTATGATCTCCAACTGCCCGGCTGACACTCCATGGTCCACCAGGATCTTCACCACGGCCTCGGCCCGCCTTCGGGCNNTCTGGCTATTGAGGGTGGCATTACCATCCCNGGCCGGATGCCCTCCAACCACGTAGCGGCCCTGCCTGCCCGCCGTGATGATGGCCCGCGCCGTCAGGATGACCTTGTCCCGGTTGCCGCTCGTCAGCTCCTCACTTCCGGCCTGAAAGATCACCGTGTTGGCATTCAGCTGCCGCTCTACCTGTCTGAGAACCACCANGTCAGTCAGCGACTGCGGACGATACCCCGGAAAGTGGTAGGTGGTCGGCTGNAGGGTGAATTCGTCGAGGATTCGGCCCTTGTCCACCACCTCACTCGCCCTTGCGAGCCAGTCACTCCGCAGACCGGCGGTAGCATCACCCCGCATGACCAGGCCGCTCCCTCGTAACTCCACGCTGCGATTCCCCGGCTCCGCGAAATAGGACCGCAAAAAGCCGCCCCACCCTTCCANGCCCACNGGGTCCTCCACCGTCCCTCGCCGCTCGAGGGCCGCATCCCAGCCCGCCGTCATTTCCAGTGGTTCGGGAAGACGAACATCGAGATCTTCCGTNACCACCCCGCTCACCAAAAACCGTCCGTCCCGGCGACCGATGCGGAGCCAGCCGCGACTGCGCAGGAGGTTTCCCTCCGCCGTCACCCGCACCCCCGGCAGCGCAGCGACCCGGGCAGCGACCCGGGCCCGTTGCCCGTCCGAAGCGACCCGCCCCTTCATCACGACATCGAAATAGTCGAGATGCACCACCGGATTGACCACGCCTTCCGCCTCCAGCACCTCCCGCACACGGGTTTCCAGCCCGGGCTTGAGGGTATTGAGGAAATACTGCTTCTGGAAGTAGCCGATGCTGGGAACCAGCAGCAGGATAGCCAACACCACATAGCCCTTCACACGGCGNATGCTCCACGAGGGAGCGACGAGGGACAAAAAAAAAATCCTCGAAGCCAGCCGGGANGGGAGCGAATCGGGATTCTTCCTCTCTCTCNGGTCCCTGCCCTGAGCTTCCTGGCCNCCCNGCTAGCCCCACCCTCCCTTGGCCGAGACCCATTTGCCCCTCCTCTTCACTTCCCCGAAAATCAGACCGGCCNCGCGCGCCTCCCCTTCAACCTCCTCCCACTGTTCCCGCAGCACCCCGGAGACAATCAAGGCGCACCCGGGAGCAAGAATGCGCCGGATTTTCCCGAAGGAGGCCTTGAGGACATCAGCGAACAGATTGGCCACGACCACGTCGTATTGACCCGCAGGCCCCCATTCCAGCAGGTCCCCCTCCTCCACGCTCACCCCGGCTGCTGCATTTCGCTCCACGTTGTGCCGCGCGACGGCCACCGCCCGGGGGTCATAGTCCAGCGCCTTGCACTCTTCGGCCCCCAGCAGATTCGCGGCGATGGCCAGCACCCCACTACCGCACCCCAGATCCAGCATGCGCCAGCGCTGTCCCNTGCGCGCCTTGGCTTCGTCGGCCAGAAAGCGCAGGCAGCTCGCCGTGGTGGGATGATCCCCTGTCCCAAAAGCCATTTCGGAAGGAATGCTCATCACGACCCGTCCCTCGTGAAGCCTCATAAGTTTCCGCACGCCCGCAGGACTCACCTCGCCCGTCACCAGGAGGCTATCGCGGATNTTGACCGGGGGGCGNGGATCAACCGNNAGCGCCATCCAGTTCATATCCGCCAGCTTCTTNACCGATCCCCCAAGCTGTNCGGCAATCCGGGCGGCCTCGCTCTCCTCATCGCAGTAAACCTCGACCCGCACCGAGCGGCCACCCTTGAGCCGGGTCAGAACAACATTGGGATTCCCGTGGAAGCGCTCCTCCCAGGCATCCTCCCACTGAATCGGNGATAGTTTGGACCAAACCCACATGCANTCATCAANCGNTCACNGGGCNNTNGTATGAAGANCNAANAAGNCNGCAAATCTCAATGTGAAATGCCCATTTCNACCTCTACTGTTACTGGTAACCGCCCACCTNTCATCCCCGGGANGGCATCCAANTCCAGATCAGTCCCCCTTNACTNTCGTGGCGGCGTGGCGGTCAAATGGCAGAGGGATCTCACCAGTTTCGCCTGCTCCCCGGCAAAATGGTGGGCCAGGACCCCCGCCCGGTGCTCATCCCCGATCGCCCACGCGTTGCAGGTCTTGCTTGCTCCGAAAAAGGCCATCAGTCGCAATGGGTGCACACACGTGTAGGAGTAGTGTGAGCGCCCGTCGTCCATGGGCATCACCTGCAGNGTCCGGTCATTNTCGACAACAACGAGGGCTGGAGGGCAGCGCTCGCGCTCTTCNTCCAGCGCTTCCTCGTAACGAGTGAGCTCGCCTTTCCANTCAAACGATCGCAGGACCTCCAGACAGCTCTCCAGAGTGGGTCCCGCCATGGCCTCGACCGTGAAGTCGTGCCGCTGAATCCATGCCTCCACACACCGCTTCTCCGCTCCTGTGCCTCCTAAGTCCAGCCCAGAAGACACCAAGCNCCTAAACGTCGCCCGCTACTCANCCATCTTCCGAACGGAGAGTGTCCCGGAAGCTCTTGCCCCCGGGACTGCACCCCTGGNGAACAAGAGCCCCGGGNTGAAAGGAATTGATTGTATGAAAAAANGCCTCCTNTATANTTCCAAGGACCNGGNTAATGTTGATCAGTCCCGTTNGCCGATGAGACGAATTCTTCTTCTTATTTCAGTTGCGGTACCATTCGGATCGCTCGTGGGAGAAGAGCAGGAATACTGGGCTTTCANGCCACTCACCCAGGTAGAGGTTCCCTCTGTTCCAAATAGTCAGTGGCCCCGTAATGCGATCGACCACTTCGTNCTGAAAAACGCGAGGGAGAGTCAGCTTTCCCCAAATGGCCCCGCCTCCCGNAACTTGCTGATCAGGCGGGCATATTTTGACCTCATTGGACTTGCNCCCTCGCGCAGGGAGGTGGAGGAGTTTGCCGGGGNCGAGCCTGCAGGAGCCTACGAGGATGTCGTCTCGCAACTTCTCGCCAGTCCTCATTANGGAGAACGATGGGGCCGTCACTGGCTCGATGTCGCCCGCTTCGGTGAAAGTCACGGCTACGAAAGTGACAATGAGCGGCCAACCGCATGGACCTATCGTGATGCCGTAATTCGAGCTCTCAACGAGGACCTTCCTTTCGACAAGTTCACCCGCTGGCAGGTTGCAGGAGATTCCCTGCAGGGTGACAATCCATTAGCTCACGCGCTCACCGGGTTTCTTGCCGCGGGATCAACTGTAACCAACGTTGATGGAATCGACCGCGAAAAGGCGATGTACGACAAGATGGATGACATAGTTTCGGCGACCGGGTCGGCCTTCCTCGGGCTGACCATCGGCTGCGCGAGATGCCATGATCACAAGTATGATCCGATCTCCCAGCGTGATTACTATCGCCTCGTCGGCTTTTTTCTCCCCGGGAAACCAGGCGATCGTAATGTTGCCATCGGAAGTGAGGGCTCCACGGTGAAGGCCCTCATCTGGAACGGAGGCAACTCCCGGAAGAACCCGCTGTTGAACCGGGGCGACATCGAGGAGAAGGAAGGTGACGTCGGGTCCGGGGTGTTGACCGTTCTGAGCCCTGCAAGCAGTGACGTCACGAATTGGATCCGTGAAACGGAAAACAAGGGAGGAGACGGGAGACCCGGNCTCGCACGGTGGCTNACGGATGTCGAGAAAGGAGCAGGAGCACTGTTGGCAAGGGTGATTGTAAACCGCCTCTGGCAGCACCACTTTGGCACCGGACTGGTGAAGACCAGCAACAACTTCGGGACCGTCGGAGACAAGCCCACCAATCCGGAGCTTCTTGACTGGCTGGCCTTGGAACTGGTCAGGGAGGGCTGGCGCCTAAAGCCGATCCACAAGCTGATCATGACCAGCTCGACCTACATCCAGACCACGGAGTGGGACGAGGAACGGCATGCCATTGATCCGACAAACGATCTCCTGTGGCGGCGACACCCCAGACGACTCGAGGCTGAAGCCCTTCGGGACTCGATCATGAACACGGCCGGGACCTTGAACAGAAAGCTCTATGGGCCGAGCATCAAGCCGTGGGTCTCCGGCGATGCGATCAAGACCGGTTCGACCAACAAGTGGCCGGTCAATGTGAAGGACGGACCTGAAACCTGGCGCCGCAGCATATACGTCTTCATGCGGCGCTCCATGCGCGTCCCCTTCTTTGAGTCCTTCGATGTCCCCGATGCCATGCAGAGCCGCGGTGTGCGGGAAAAGACGACCGTCGCAACACAGGCTCTNCTCTTGCTGAACAACCAGTTCGTCCGGCAGCAGGCAGTCCATTTCGCTAAAAGGGTCAAGGAGGCAACCAAGGCCCATCCCGACGAGAATCTTCCNGNGCAACTGCGCGCCATCGTGGAAGAGGCTTACTGGNTGGCATTTTCGCGGAAACCCACTGAGTCCGAAATCGAATTGGCTACTGAATTAATGTCACAGGAGGGNCAGACTATTGAGAATTTCTGTCACATCCTTTTCACCTTGAACGAATTCGCCTATGTCGATTGAGGCCAACAGCTCCGCACGGTTGATGACACGCCGGGATCTCCTTGGCAGCGCCGGGTGTGGATTCGGCTCGCTTGCCCTCGCCGGGCTCATGGCCGATCAACAGCTCCTCGCGGCCCCGGTAAGTTCCGCGGGCGGACCGGACTCGCCCCTCTCCCCGAGACAGCCTCATTTCAGCTCTCGTGCAAAGAGAGTCATCTTTCTTTTCATGTACGGAGGCCCCAGCCACGTGGACCTTTTTGATTACAAGCCGGCCCTCGCGAAATATGCCGGGAAGAACGTGAGCGACGTCGTTAATAACAAGGGCGCGCGGAGCTCTGGAGGTCTTTTCCCTTCCCCCTATAAATTTTCCCGCCATGGACAGAGCGGGCACTGGGTCTCTGACCGCTACCCTCACCTTTCGCGGATGATTGACCGGACCGCGATGCTCCGGGGCGTTTATGGCCATTCCATCAGCCACGCCCCTGCACTGTTCGAACTCAATACCGGAATGATCCGCACTGGTTTTCCGAGTGTTGGTTCATGGGTCACCTATGGCCTCGGATCGGACAACAGGGACCTGCCGGGGTTTGTGGTTCTCTATGACTACCGCGGTGGGCCGATAGGAGGGGCCCCAAACTGGGGATCCGGCTTCCTCCCTGGGGCCTTTCAGGGAACCCCCGTCCGCTCAAAGGGCACTCCGATCCTGAACTTGAACAGGCCCACGAGTCTGGGCTCCCCCCAGCAACGGGAAATGCTCGATTACGCGGGCAAGCTCAATCGCCAGCACATGGCAGGCTATCCGGCTGATAATGCACTCGAAGCACGCATCCAGTCATTCGAGCTTGCCTATCGGATGCAATCCGCAGCTCCCGAGGCGCTCGATATTTCACAGGAGAAGGAATCCACCAAAAAACTCTACGGGATTGAAGGTGGCAACCCCGGGGAATACTTCGGGAGCCAATGCCTCATGGCNAGACGCCTCGTTGAGCGTGGGGTCCGTTTCGTGCAACTATACTCAGGGGGGGGACACGGTGACAACAACTGGGACGCTCACGGCAACATTGTGGGAAATCACGACAAGCACTGTGCGGCTACCGACCAGCCAATAGCAGGCCTGCTCCAGGACCTGGAACAACGGGGACTGCTGGATGAAACCCTGGTGATCTGGGGCGGAGAATTCGGGCGGACGCCCCAGAAACAGGGAGGCAATGGTCGCGATCACCACCCCTTTGGTTTCACCATGTGGATGGCAGGAGGTGGCATCAAGGGTGGGNCAAACCACGGCGAAACCGATGAGATTGGCTATCATGCCTCCGTCGACCGGACATCCGTGCATGATATACATGCCACGATTCTCCACCTGATGGGAATCAATCATAAGCAACTCACGTACCATTTCAGCGGGCGTGACTTCCGGTTAACGGATGTCGCCGGGAAGGTCCTCGACAAGATTATTGCCTGAAAAGCANCTGGACCCAGCGCGTGCCTNCATCCCGGAANGGCATCCGTCAACNNGGCCTGAACCGAACCCGGGCGTCCCNGCGGCTTTTCAAATAACCCCCAGTTCCTTTCCTGTCCGCGTAAACGCCTCCACCGCGCGATCGAGGTGCTCGCGGGTGTGGGCTGCCGATATCTGCGTGCGAATCCGCGCGGNATCCCTCGGAACCACCGGGAAGAAGAATCCAATCGCGTAGACNCCATGTTCCAGCAATGTCTCGGCGAAGCGCTGGGAAAGNGCGGCATCGCCCAGNAAAATGGGTGTGATGGGATGATCCGCCCCCAGGATTTCGAAGCCGGTCTGGGCCATGGCCTTCCGGAAGTAGGCCGTGTTCTCCTTCACCCGGTCAGCGAGTTCACTCGACTCCCGCAAGATCTCAAAGACCCTCAGGGAGGCTGCTGCGATGGGAGGAGCAATGCTGTTGGAGAACAGGTAGGGCCGGGACCGCTGACGCAGTAAATCGATGATTTCCTGGCGCCCCGAGGTATAGCCGCCGGAAGCTCCCCCGAGGGCCTTGCCGAGGGTGGAGGTGGTGAGATCAATCCTGCCAAGAAGCCCGCAATGTTCATGTGTCCCCCGGCCCTGGTGTCCCAGAAATCCGGTGGCGTGAGCATCGTCGAAGTGGACGAGGGCATCATACCTCGAAGCCAGCTCATGAATGCCGGCAAGCTGGGCGATCACACCATCCATCGAAAAAACTCCATCAGTGGTGATCACCTTGTGCCTCGCACCGGCGGCCTCGGCCTCCTGCAACCTCGCCTCGAGATCATCGAGGTCGTTGTTGGCGTAGCGATAACGTTGCGCCTTGCACAAGCGCACCCCGTCGATGATGGAAGCGTGATTCAGGCTGTCGGAAATGACCGCATCCTCGGCCGTGAGCAGCGTCTCAAAGAGACCCCCGTTGGCATCGAAGCAGGACGGATAGAGAATAGTGTCCTCCGTTCCGAGAAAATCCGTGATGGTCTCTTCCAGCTCCCGATGCAGGCTCTGCGTTCCGCAGATGAATCGCACCGAGGCCATTCCGAATCCCCAGCGGGCAAGTGCCTCCCCGGCCGCAGCCTGCACCTCGGGGTGATCAGCCAGCCCCAGGTAGTTGTTGGAGCACATGTTGAGCACCTCACGACCATCCTGGAGCATAAGCACGGCGCCCTGCGGGGAGCCAATGGATCGCTCCCGCTTGTAGAGGGCCGCTTGCTCAATCTCCTCGAGGGTCCGGCGGAGCTGGGATTGCAGGGAGGCAGGATACACGGCCGGATTACAATCACGATTCCCGGCAAAGGAACGAGAATTCTTGTTTCCTTCCCTGATTGCAACGTCACCTCCCGGATGGGGAAGGCTTCCCTCCGGAAAACTGGTTCCCCGTCCGCTCAGGCCGGTGCGGTGTCCAGCCCGAAGGCGGAATGGACGACCCGGGCGGCGTCTTCAATCCGCGCCTCCTCGACGGTGACCGAGATCTTGATCTCAGAAGTGCTGATCATTCCGATGTTGATTCCCCCTTCGCCCAGGGCCTTGAACATCTGGGCTGCCACCCCCGAGTGCGAGCGCATGCCGATGCCTACCACTGAGAGCTTGGCGATTCCTGCTTCGCTCTCCAGGTTGGCCTCCCCGCCCAGATCGCTGAGCACTGGCTTGAGCGCGGCCTGAACCCGTCCCAGGTCATTGGTGTGCATCGTGAAGGAATGGCGAGCGTAGCCATCATGGGCAGTATTGGAGATGATCATGTCGATGTTGATCTCGGCCTCCCCGAGAACACCGAGAATAAGTGCGGACATACCCGGTTCGTCGGGAATGCCGGTGATCGTGACGCGAGCTTGGGAGCGCTCAATGGAGACTCCGCGAATAACGACTGCTTCCATGGCTTCGTGTTCTTCCGTGACTATTGTTCCGGGATTGTTGTTCAGCGACGAGCGGACCTCGAACTTGACACCATACTTCTTGGCGAATTCGACCGAGCGGGACTGCATGACCTTGGTTCCAACCGAAGCCAGCTCGAGTAGCTCGTCATAGGAGATTTCCGGGAGTTTGCGGGCGTCCCTCACTACCCGTGGATCGGCAGTGTAGACTCCGTCAACATCGGTGAGGACCTGGCAGAGGTCCGCCCGGACCGAGGACGCAAAGGCAATGGCCGAGAGGTCGGAGCCACCCCGGCCCAGGGTCTGAATCAATCCTTCCTCATTGACCCCCTGGAATCCTGCCACGATCACGACCTTTCCCTCCCCCAGGTAACGTCTGCTCAGGGTAGGGTCGATGGCCTCGATGCGCGCACGGGTGTGTGAACCCGATGTCTTCATCCCCGCCTGCCGCCCCGTAATGGATACGGCCTCTACACCCAATTGCCGCAAGGCCATGGTCACCAGGGCGATGGACTGCTGCTCACCGGTGGAGAGCAGGACGTCCATCTCACGCTCAGGAGGCTCATCACAAAGCTCCCTCGCCATCGTGACGAGCTTGTCCGTGACTCCGCCCATGGCCGAAACCACCACTGCCACCTGATGGCCGTCCTCCCGCAGGGACTTGATGCGGCCGGCTACATTGCGGATACGGTCGAAGGAGCCAACCGAGGTACCCCCATATTTCTGGACGATGAGCATGAGCAGAAGACCGGTCGGCCGCGGCGAGAAGCCAAGAAAAACCGGGCTCAGAGGGGGTTAGCGGCCCCCAGCGGGAAGGGCAAAGTAAAAATCCCCAATCTCGGAACCGTTGATGCCACCGTCCCCGGTCGGAACGCCGCATTCCCCGGCTCCTTGGCGTGCCAGCAGCCAAGAGGTTGCTGTCCGGCCCCTTACTCCGCCAACGGAACGACGGGCGTCTCCCAGCCCGCCATGTCTTCCGGCTTCGTTCCCGCCTTGCGACGGCCGCCTCCCTTTCCCCAGGTCGGATTGAAGGGGCCTACAAACCCGATCTCGGCATCTGCCATGATCATGTCCTCCAGTCCGGCAGCCCAGAAGCAGCCATTGATGAGGAGCCGGCGATAGCCATCACTGAGAATATCGTTGGAAGCGCCGTAGGTGCTCGTGAACACCCGGCCCTCCTTCCCGGACTTGCCCTTGTACGCGCGCGTCCAGGCNCCCGGGACGGCCGGCATGTTCTCNGCAGCCGGCGAATCTGGCTTCATGCCCTGCAAAGGCTGCGCCATGGCGAGCACCGTGCTGGGCTGGAGCGGGGCTGCCTTGTAACCTCCACATTGGGCCCACATATCCTTCACTCCGCGCAGGATCGGGTGCTTCTTCTGGGCAGGCACGATGTCCAGGCGCGTGCTCATCCGNTGGTTGCGGCCGTAGTGGCCGGCCCACTTCTCCCCGAGTACCTGCCGACCCCACCCGTCCTTGTANTCCTCACCTCCAAAGCCATTGCTGTACTTGGCCCACTTGCTGTCATTCGGAATCCGGAATCCATGCGTAGCCGTACGCAGACCCACGATCGGNCCACCACGATCGAGGTAATCCACGAAATGCTGCATCTGGTCNTCGGGCCAGTTCTGGAAGCGGGTGAAGACCACCATCAAATCGGCCGACCTGAGTGCTTCCATGCCCGGAACGTTTGACTGTCCGGGNACGATCTCCCCCTTGTCATTCACCCCGAAAAGGACCGTGCACTTGAATCCGTGGTGCTTGGCGAGGATCCGGGCGAGAGCCGGGAGAGTTTCCTCCGACTTGTACTCGTGATCACTCGCAATGAAGACGAGATGCTTGCCCTTTCCCGCTCCACTCTCCCCCTCGTAGACAAGCGGTCCGGACTGGGCGACGGGAGCCACGAGCAGGGTGAATGCCGGGAGGAGCGAAGAAAAAAACAGACGGGCGACTTTCATGCGGAAATGCTAGACACCCCCGGAGTCTCCGCAAGCTCTCTCCTCGCCGCAAATCGNTGGGCTCCCCCGCCAACCCCTTCCATCATAAGTCTCCCGGGCGAAACAATTGGGGTATCGATCGACAAATGTATGCTTGCAAGTAACTTGCACACGAGTTGGGTTGTCTCAGGACANNCTNTAGAGCCTCCATTCACATGAACAACCATCGCAGATCCAATCCGGCCCTTCGCCCCGGAAAATCCCGCATGATGGAAATCCTTGTCGGGGTTGCCGTCCTGGCCATCGCGATCGCGATCGGGACCACCATGATCGGGACGGGGAAAGCCAANCGCAACCAGGCCGAAGGCCTCAAGAAGCTGCAGGCCGTGGGTATCGCTCTGACCGATTACCTGAATGAGACCAACGGTGAATTTCCCCTCGAGGATGCCACCGGCAAGGACAACTGGCTGAATGCCGCCACCGAGAATGCCGAGAANGTCTGGTACAATGCCCTCGTCAAGCAGATGGGCTCCACGCCCGTAGGTGAACTCGGCGACAACCCCGCTGCGCAGTTCTACCAGAGCAGCTATCCACTCTTCCTACCGGGTGCGGACTACCCGAAGAAAAAGCGGGAGGGAAAACCCTATTTCGCTTTTGGGTTCAATAGCAGCCTGCAAGTCCGGCCCGAAAATTCGACCGAGGACATTCCAGCCAATCGCGCCGGCATCCAGCATCTGGATCGCACGGTTGCCCTCCTTGAGAGGGGGGTGAAGAAGAGCGAGGAAACCCACAAACTGCAGGGGGGGTTCGATGGCTCACCCAAGGCCAACGTCAAGAATTTCGTGGGGCGCTATAACAACCGCGGACACATTCTCTTTGTCGACGGCCACGTTGAGGACTTTGCGTTCGAGGAATTGGTTGACGCCATGGGNCGCGCCGTCAACGGGCAGCAGAACGTCTACTGGACCGGGGATCCCGACAAGCGGCCGAACTGAGCCCGCAACTCTCCGCCCCTTTTCACGAGGATCTGTTTCCCGGGACCGGACCATCACCAGCCCGTCCCAGNNCGTCTGCCNGGNNGTCAGTTCAAAGCGTCTCGATCCGGAACACCACCGGACGATCGGTCACGCAGGCGAGCAGTTCGATCTCCTTCAAGGCGTTCTTGAGGACACCGAAGGGACANGTATGAAGGAGAAAGACCATGTCCACGAACTCGGCATCGGGCCGATCGGGGTTGACCGGAGAATGCGTCCCGCTGATCCCGATTCCGGCTTCCGCCAGCGCGGCCGCAATCTCGGCCACAACCCCGGGACGATCGGTGACGGGGAAGCGCACGTAGTAAGCCGTTTCGGTGTCATCGATCGGCTTGAGGGATCCAGCGTCCCGGTAGGGGAGGAAGCCGCGGTGACCGGACCTTTCCCCGTGCCTGAGTAAACGACCCGCTTCCACCAGGTCCGCNACGACGGAGGAAGCAGTGGGCTCCTGNCCGGCTCCCCGGCCGTAAAAAAGGGAATCTCCGATCCCGTCTCCCCGCACCGCTACTGCATTAAACACATCATTCACGGCAGCCAGGATATGCGACTTTGGAATGAAGGAAGGCTGGGTGCGGATCTCGAGCGAGCCGTCCTCGTGCTCACGAACGATACAGAGCAGTTTCACCACGTAGCCAAGATCCTTGGCGAAACGAATATCGAGGGGCCGGACAAACTCGATCCCACGCACGTAGACCTCNTCGGGATCGATNAGGAAACCGTGCGCGAGGGTAGCGAGCANAATCGCCTTGTGGGCAGCATCCCAGCCATTGACATCGAGGGTTTCATCCGCCTCCGCATAGCCAAGCTCCTTGGCCTCCCCCAGGGCGCTGGCATAATCGAGGCCCGCGTCGGTCATCCGCATGAGGATATAGTTGGAGGTTCCATTGATGATCCCCGTGATCGAGTGGATCCGGTTGCCCACGAGGGATTCCTGCACCGCCCTGATAATGGGAATGCCCCCGGCCACCGCAGCCTCGAAATGGATGGGCACATCGTATTGACGGGAGAGGGCGAAGAGCTCTCCGCCCCGTTCGGCCAGGAGCGCCTTGTTNCCGGTCACGACTGGTTTCCCGGCCCTGAGGGATGCTGCCACCAGGTCATGGGCGTCATCCGTTCCCCCGATTAATTCAACCACTACCTCGACGGCGGGATCTTCGATCATCTCCTTCCAGTCCGTGGTATAAAGATTGGCCGGAGCATCGGCNTCGCGGGACTTGTCCGGATTCTGCACCGCGATGCGACGGACCTCGAAGTTCACCCCACCCGCCGTGCGTTCCGAGATGAGGCCTCCATTGCGCTCCAGAATCTTCCAGACGCCGGACCCGACCGTGCCGAATCCCGCCAGTCCAATCCCGATACTTTCGCAGCTTGCGCTCACGCAGCAACCGATAGCGGATGGAGGATAGGGCGCAAGGGCTCAATCCCGCTAATACAGGNAGCTCNGCCGATATTCGGAAAATCAATCCGGTCTCCGTCCCCCGGGATCCTGCCCATCCGCCTTTCATCGGCGCCCACGCCATTTCATCAAGGGCTCATCACCGCGCCGCCGGATGGGCTCGCAGGCGGGCCCTGCCAACCCCGCGACCCGCCGGGGCGGGGCACAGAGAGAACCGGAGTCTCATCCCAAACCGGTCCCAGGATGCCGGTTCGCAGCAGAACCATCCAGATTCTCGCATGTTTCCGTGCCCCGATCCGCCCGTTCTCCGCCCCCCGGAGAATCGGTTGCCTGACGCAATCCTCCTCACTCGAGGTAGCCNAAAAGGACACGGCAGGGCCATTACCCGCAGNTTTTCCACATTCCCCGGGCATTTTTGAAAGAGATAATCGCTTTTGTCTGAATTGAGGCTCGGCCCAGTGGCGTTATACTGAACGGGACGCAATGAGTATTGATCCGCGTTACACATGGGATGCCGCCCGCACGGGGGGCAGCCGCTTCCGGGGCTCCCGCCGCCGGAAGTTCGGCTCGTGGGTTCTGATTGCCGTCACCCTAGCGGTCNTCCTGCACGCGGTCGGCCTCTGGACCCTCGGCCGCTTCAACCTCCTGCTGGAGCTGGCGGATTTCGAGTGGACCTCGCAGAGCTTCCAAGTGAGCAAGGTTGAGGAGATTCCTGAGGAGACCGTGGCTCCCGAAGCCGAAGCCGAGGTGGCCGANCCTCCCGCGGATGCCGAGGATCTTCTCACCGAAATCGAGGAACTGATCCCCGAACTCGACAACACCGAGATCGACATCATCCCGGATCTCGAAAAACCCAAGGTCTCCCTCGAACCTCTCAGGCCCGCCAAGATCGGAGAGGAAGAGGGCACCCTCCTTGAACCCCTGAATGCCCCCGAAGTACAGGCCAGCCTCGCGGAACTTGGCCGCAATGAACCGATCTTTACGGAGGTCCCCGACGGACGTGTGATCATCGAGGAAGGCAGTGTCTCCGCCGATGTGCCTGATCCCGATTCCTTCCTGCGCGATGCGGCCGTGCGCGGCGCCAACGGCCTTGAAGAAAACGGCCTCATGAAGGGCTATACCGAACTTGGGCGCTATCTCAATTTCGATGTAGACCAGCTCGACAAGGGCCGGGCAGCTCTACCCAGCGACCTGCTCTTCGAGTTCAACAAGGCGGAGCTCAAGCAGAACGCCAAGCTCGGGCTGATGAAACTCGGGATGCTGATCGACCGCAACCCGCAGATGTACTGCATCCTNGAAGGTCACTCCGACCTTTTCGGGAACGATTCNTACAACCTGGGCCTGTCCCGGCAACGCGCCCAGGCCGTCAAACACTGGCTGGTCAATTCCCTCGGCCTCGACAGTTCTCATATCATCGTTCGTGCCTACGGCCGCTCGAAACCAAAGGTGCTGGAGGGGGATCAGGCTCAGCAGGCCATCAATCGCCGGGTCGACATCCTCATGCGCAAGCAGNTCCCGCCCGAGGAGGCCATCCCGGTGCGCGTTAAACCGAACGTCCCACGTCCCGTTCCCTCTCCTCCGCGTGCCCAGCGCCTGCCGGAGCCAGTGCCCGGACCTGCCCCAGCCCTTCCCGTGGACGAGGATCCGCCCCCTCGCGCAGTTCCCGTGGAAGACGAAGACACTGCGCCAAGGGCCGTGCCGGTTCCCGAACCCGCGCTTCCGGCTGAGCCGGTCGACTAGATATCTGGCGTTCCTCTCGCGAACGCACTCAGCGAACCTGGTCCTCCCCGTTCTCGTCAGGTCCTGCCGTCCCAGCCTCCGCCCCGGGATCCTCTTCCCCGGCAGGGGCGGGGTCCGCCTCTTCCGCCGCCGCAGCCTCAGTTTCCTGCTCTGCTACCGATTCCGGCTCTCCCACCGGTTCCTGCTCTGCTACCGGTTCCGGCTCTGCTACCGGTTCCGGCTCTGCTACCGGTTCCGGCTCATTGCCCAAAACCACACGCTTATCTTCGGCCAGAACCTCTGCCAGGACATCCCATCCGCCTGGCCGCTGGAGATTGAAGACGTAGAGGTAGAGCGAGACGATCCTCGGATTGAAGTCCGCATAAAGCAGATCAACAGTCTCCTTCAGCTTTCCGGATTCGAGTTCGGCAGGCAAGTCACCTTCTACCGAGCCCTCCCCGTTGTGCGGGATTCCCATGCTGTCACAGAACTTCACGAGGAGTGGCTGCTGGAACTTCATGAACCAGACCTGCAGGAGATTTTCCCCAACGAGGTCGCTGCCCCGCAGCGTCAGCGTCTTGTGCATCCAGGAAATCTGCTCGGGCACCGGCTTTTTCTGCACAAAGACCGGCCGCAGCTTGCGGGATTGGGCCAGGCTTGCCAGCGCACTCTTGTAGACATCCCGCTCCTCCTCACGGAAGGCGGTAAAGAGTTCCGTTACTACGGCGGGATCGACTTGCTTGAACAGTTCGTGCGGTTTCACGTCTTTGAGGGAACCGTTATCCGCTCTTCAGCTGCAACGGTCAAGGCCCGGCAATATCCGAACTGGTCGGCCCGGCAACGAGCTGGAGGTATTTCTGCACCTCCTCGCCCGGAACATTTGCCCGCATGAGGGATTCCCCGACCAGGATCGCATTCGCCCCGGCGTCCAGCACTCGTTGCGCATCTTCCACCGTCCGGATACCTGATTCCGAAACAAGGGTCACGTTGTCAGGAGCCTCCTCCGCCAGCTGCTCGGTGGTGGCCAGATCGGTCTCGAAGGATTTCAAATTGCGGTTGTTGATCCCAATCAGGTCCGCGCCCAGATCGATTGCCCGCTCCATTTCAGGAAGATCGTGCACCTCCACCAGGACGTCGAGCTGCAGGTCACGCGCGGTGTGATACAACTTGTGCAGGTCTTCTTCCCCGAGACAGGCCACGATGAGCAGAATGGCATCCGCCCCCGCAATAATGGCCTCGTGGATCTGGACCTCGTGCACCATGAAATCCTTGCGCAAGAGCGGGATCGGAGACTCCTCAGCAATCCGGGAGAGGTAGGTAAGCGATCCCTGGAAATACTCCCGGTCGGTGAGGATCGACATGCAGGACGCCCCGCCCTCAATGTACATCCGCGCCTGCCGGAGGGGGTCAAAGTCAGGATCAATCACCCCGGCAGAGGGAGAAGCTTTCTTGACCTCCGCGATAACCCCGAGCTGGTCCGGTCCCCGGTCGAGGGCCGTTCGAAATCCACGGAACTCATTACGTTGCAGGGCCTGGGCCTTGAGTTTGGCAGCCAGCGGAACGAGAGGCTCCACCTCGCGCCATTTGTGAGCGACAATTTCCTCCAGTTTATTCATTCGGGCTTCGGCCGATGGGCTACGCCGTGACAGGTGCCCATGCACGCAGAATCGCGGAAAAAATCCCTTCTCCCCCTCCGGAGCGGGCGAAAAACGGTCAAAAGGGCTTGCGGGGGCGCGGCGGAGGTGTATCTAGGCGCCCCAAGGATGCGGGTGTAGCTCAGTGGTAGAGCGTCACCTTGCCAAGGTGAATGTCGACGGTTCGAATCCGTTCACCCGCTCCATGAATGAAAGGGCTCACGGGAAACCGTGAGCCCTTTGCCGGTCAATGGCCCCCTTTCCAGCCGCTCGCAGAATCATATTGTCGAGGACCGGAACCCACTCCTCTCACCCCGGGCCACCGAACCGGCCTCCTGGGAACACCCCCTCCCTGCGGGTTCCCGAAAACGGACACCATGATGTCCTCGGTCTCTGAGATGAAGACTTGCCTCGAGGCGGCCACTCTCCCCACAATCTTTTCTCCCCCCTCCCATCTCATGTGTTCCCTGAATCCTGCCTTCCGCCCCGGACGCGGAACCGCCCACTACGGTGCCCTGTTGTTGCTTTTTTCCGCGGCCTGCCTCATCGCCGCTCCTCCGCGGATCGATCTTTTCTCGGCCAGCGAACGTTCGGTTCCCCCGGGCACCAGTGTGACGCTGAACTGGATTGTGAACGGTGCCGACACCCTCAGTCTTGACGGTCTAGAAATCACCGGTCAGCAGTCGATTACAGTCAGCCCCCTCGTAACGACCACCTATTCCCTGACTGCCTCCAGTGATGACGGGACCAGCAATGCCATGGTGGAGGTGGTCGTCCTCAACGCCCCGCGGGTGATCGGAGCGGAGGGACGATTTATCGAAGTGGTCAAAAACGATCTCGAAAATACCCGCCTCCACCTCTCTGAAATCGAGGTCTTCCGCATCGGGGTTGTTCCCGATGAGGCGGATCCGGACGGAACAAGCAGCAATGACCTCGTGCAGGCCCTCGCCGCAACCGCGGTCCACCCCCCCACTACGGCGCTTCTCGATCACGGCGATTCTGCCGGTGTGCTGGACGGCGACCTGGAAGTGGGTAACCGGGTCTGGTCCACCCGCATCAATACCGGAACTCTTTCACGCTACATGCTGGATCTTGGCTCCACCGAGCCCATCGGCTTCGTCCGCCTCTTCGGCCGCGAGGATGCCTGCTGCCTCGACCGCCTTGAGGATCTCACCATCAATCTCTATGCTGATGACGGAGGAAGCCCGGGCGCCCTCGTGAACTCCGCCAACTTCCCCGGAACTGGACCCGCAGGGGCAACAGGCGCCTTGGAGCTGGATCTCTCCCTGCCCGATCCGGGAATCCGAGGTTTCACAGTGGACAACGGCTTCATCCCGCCGGGCGCCCCGGTCACCCTCTCGTGGACCGTCAACTCCAGCATCACAAGCGTATCTATCGACCAGGGAGTCGGAGAGGTCACGGCTCGGACCGTCGATGGCAAGGGTAGCATCACCCTCGATCCCGGACCGGGTGCCACCGCCGTCTATACCCTCACGGCAGAGTGGCCTGATGGCCGCAGCGAGGCCAGCCTCGCGGTGGAGGTTTCCGAGCTGCCGCTCATTTACCACTTCAACTCCGATGAGGGGCTCGTCCCCCCCGGCACCACGGTTTCCCTGGACTGGGAGGTGGTGAATGCCACCAGCCTCACCCTCAACGGTGTCGATGTCACGGGCACAGAGGGCACGGAGCTCATTCCCACCCAGACTGCGACCTATACGCTCACCGCCACCAATTCCCAAGGCAGCGAGTCCCGCAACATTCGAATCGCAGTGGTCTCGCCCGGGGAACCGCTCATCACCGAGTTCATGGCCGTCAACACGAGCACCCAGCTCGACGAGGAAGCCGAATACTCGGACTGGATAGAAATCTGCAACCCCACCGCTGCTCCGGCACACCTCCGCGGGTATTACCTCACCGATGATGCGGGGGACCTGACCAAGTGGCGCCTGCCCAACGTCATCCTCGCTCCCGGCACCTGCCTCATCGTTTTTGCCTCCGGGAAAGACCGGGCCGGGCCTGAAAACGAGCTGCACACCAACTTCAGTCTCGACCGCGATGGCGAATACCTGGCCCTCGTCAAACCGGACGGACACACCATCGTCAACGAATTCTCGTCCTATCCTGCGCAACGCGAGGATATCTCCTACGGATTCGACGCGCAGTCCCTGCAGGAGGGTTACTTCACCGAATCCACCCCGGGAGCAGGCAACGCCGCCGGGTTCACCGGCTTCGTGGCCGACACAACCTTCTCGGTTGACCGCGGCTTTTTCGACAGCCCCATAGAGGTGGAGATTACCAGCGACACCCCGGACGCCATCATCCGCTATACGACCGACGGTTCCGAGCCCACCAGCCAGACCGGCCTCGTCTACAGTCAACCAGTCTCCATCTCCCGGACCACGGTCCTGCGGGCAGCGGCCTTCAGGTCCGGCCTCGTGCCAACAAACGTGGACACTCAGACCTACATCTTTCCCGCCGACGTGGTGGCCCTTCCCACCATGAACCCCAACATCACGCAAAACCCGGTCTACGGACCCCGTATGCATGAGGCGCTCCGGGCCGTTCCCTCCATCTCGCTCGTCTTCCCCGGCGACGTGGACCGTCGAGAGAAACAGGCCTCCGTCGAATTGATCAACTTTGAGTTCGGGAGCACCCAGCTGGAGGCGGGGATGGAACGCTTCGGCAACTACGTCACCAATTTCAGCAAACGGGGCATCCGACTGAATTTCCGCTCCCAGTATGGTCCGGCCAAGCTGCGTTTCCCGGTCTTCGACGGACACGAATACTCCAAGATTCCGCCGGCTGGACAATTCGACAGCATCGACTTCCGCTCCGGCAACCATGACATGCAGGCCCGTGGTGCCTACATGTCCAACCGTTTCACTGACGACACCATGCTCGACATGGGCAACGTGAACCCGCACGGGCGCTTCGTGCACATGTACCTCAACGGCCAGTACTGGGGACAATACCACATGCGCGAACGATGGAACGGGGCCATGCTGGCCGAATACCTCGGGGGCCGGAAGGAGGACTACGAAGCCATCAACGCCAACAATACCGGTAACAACTTTCTTCCCGGGATTCCCTACGACGGGACCGGCCGTCACTGGAACCAGGCCCAGTCGCTCGTCAACCGCCCCAACACGTTCCAGGCTACAAGCCGCTACATTGATATTCCCAACGTCATCGACTTCATGATCCTGTGGTCCAGTGGCCAGAGCGAATCCGAATTCCGCAGTGCCGGCTCCGTGCCTCTTCGCGTCCCCTTCAAGTTCTTCCTGAAGGATGCCGACGGATGGCTCCGTGGCTCAAACAACCCAATCATCCACCAGGGCCCGATCAACATCATGGCTCGCCTCCGCGCGGAGGGGAATCCGGATTATGAGATGCTCCTCGCCGACCGCATCCACAAGCACTTCTTCAATGATGGCGCCCTTACCCCCGCGGCCTGTCTCAACCGGTTGCAGGCCCGGGTGGACGAAATCGAGGACAGCTTTCTCGCCGAATCCGCAAGGTGGAACATGCAATCCCCAACTTCCTGGAAAAGCTACCAGACCAACGCCATGCGCAACACCCTGCGACGGCTCTCCCGGGACATGGTGACCAAATACCGGGCCCAGGGCATGTATCCTGACATTGTCGCTCCCTCCTTTTCCGTACATGGAGGTGAGGTTCCCGCGGGATTCGAACTCGATATCTCCGCTCCACTGGGCCAAATCTATTATACCATCGACGGTCGCGATCCGCGTGAAGCCGGCGGGGCCCTGTCCACAGCCGCCCTTTTATACGATGACCCGATCACCCTGACTGAAATCGGCACGGTGAAGTCCCGCGTCCTCATGAACGGCGCATGGTCCGCCCTCAACGAAGCTCTCTTCATTCCCGAACAGAACTTCGGGAACCTCGTTGTTTCCGAATTCATGTACAATCCCGGGCCTCCCTCCACTGCTGAAATCGCAGCCGGCCACGATGACAGCGAGGACTTCGAATACCTGGAACTTCTCAATGCCGGCATCCCTTCGATCAACCTTGCCGGCCTGCGCTTTACGAAGGGCATCCAGTTTGAGTTCAGCTCCGGAGACGTCACCGAACTCGCTGGTGGCCAACGCCTCCTCGTAGTGAAAGACCGTGCCGCCTTCGAATTCCGCCATGGAGCCGGGCTCCCTGTTGCCGGACAGTTCTCCGGCCAGCTCCGGGATGAGGGAGAAACACTCGAGCTCAGCGACCCTCTCGGCAGACCTCTCCTTGTTTTTACCTACGACAACAGGGCCCCTTGGCCCGGCGGGGCCGCCGGCCGGGGCTCCTCTCTGGTGCTGGTCGACCCTATCTCCCTCCCCGACCACAATCGCGCCGCCAACTGGCAGGCAGGTGTCGAGGGCGGCACTCCCGGGCTCAAGAACGAACCACTTCTCTCCTACCAGGCCTGGGCCGCCCAACTCGGCATCGGCGCGCCCGGGGGAGATCCGGACGACGATGGATGGAGCAACTTCCTTGAGTTTAACCTTCTCGGCGATCCTTTCCGTGCACAGGACGTGGAGCAGGCAGTCCGGGTCGAGGTCACTACCATCGACCTCGGGGCTGGCCCCCGGGATTACCTTACCCTGAGTGTCCGCCACCGGGTGACCTCCAACGAAATCTCAATCGTTCCCGAACTTTCCCACGATCTCCTGAACTGGAATGTCGCCGCCGGAGCAGTGCTCCACACCCGTAGCTTCCACGGCGACGGCTCGGCTACGTCGGTATACCGCGATCCCAATCCGCTTTCCGCAGCAACCGGCGGCTATCTACGCGTTCGGTTTGTCCAGCCGTAACCTGCGGTTCAGGATGTTTTTGCCTGCCATACGGCCCTGACTCCCTTACCGGCATCTCCCGGCGAACCCGCTCTGTCCCCCTCCACTGCCGGCTCTCCTTTCGCGTTGCGCCCCGCTCCTTCACAGCTACCCTCTGGCCCCTTCGCCCTCGGGCGCGCAGCTCTTCCGTGCAATGACTGCCGTCCACTGAACACTGATCCACATGCCTACCCAAATCGGACTCATCTCCCTCGGATGCGCCAAGAACCTGATCGATTCCGAAATCATGATCGGCCACCTCCAAAAAGAGGGCATGATGATGACGCCGGAGCCGGATCTTGCGGACGTCCTCATCGTCAACACCTGCTCCTTCATCGACGTGGCCAAGGAGGAATCCGTCCAGACCATCATCGAGGCGGTGAACGCCCGCCAGGGAGATCCGGCCCGCGAGAAGCAGAAGATCATCGTGGCAGGTTGCCTATCGCAGCGCTTCAATGCCTCCAGAAACGAGGATGAGCGCCTGCCCGGGCTCCTCCCCGAAGTCGACGCCTTCATCGGGCTCGACCAGGTTACCGAGGTAGCTCCCATTGTCCGNAAAGTCCTCGATCGACCCGTCGGCGACGAATCCATCGACACCGTTACAGCCAAGCCCAGCTTCATTCCTGATTACACCACTCCGCGCTTCCGGCTCACTCCCGGACACATGGCTTATCTCAAGATAGCGGAAGGCTGCAATCACACCTGTTCATTCTGTATTATCCCCACCATCCGGGGACAGCATCGCTCCCGGACACAGGAGTCTGTCGTGCGCGAGGCGCGCTCGCTGGTGGAGGCAGGCGTGAAGGAAGTGAATCTCATCTCCCAGGACACCACCTACTACGGCATGGACCGCTGGAAGGGGCGCGGACAGCGCGCCAAGCCAACCTCCGGGGTCGACTCCTCGCGGGGCGAGTCCCTCGCCTCACTCCTTCGGGAACTCAACGGGATCGAGGGTGAATTCTGGATCCGCCTGCTCTACACCCACCCCGCTCACTGGTCAGACGAATTGATTGAAACCATCGCTGACTGCGAGAAGGTGACCAGCTACGTAGACATTCCCCTGCAGCATATCAGCGACCACATGCTGGACGTGATGAATCGCAAGACCGGTAGCGCCTACGTCCGTGATCTCCTCTCACGAATGCGCCAGGGCATTCCCGATCTCGCCATTCGCACCACCTTCATCACCGGTTTTCCCGGAGAAACAGACAAGGATCACGAGGAACTTCTTGAGTTCATCNGCNCCTTTCAGTTCGAGCACTGCGGCATCTTCCAGTATTCCCGGGAAGAGGGCACCCGCGCGAANAGACTCGAGGGCCACCTCCACCACATGAAGATCAAGGCCCGCCACCGGGAACTCACCAGCGCCATCGACCAGGTCGCCGGCACCGTGAACGAAAGACAAATCGGTCGCACCCGCACCGTCCTTGTGGAGGAAGAGGGGATTGCCCGCTCCGAATGGGATGCCCCCGACATCGATGGCCGGATTTTCGTCCCGGCCGGGCTTCCGGTGGGAGAATTTTCCGACGTCACGATCACGGATCACCGCGGTTACGACCTGATCGCATCCTGACCCTTTTCTCCGGAGTGCCCATGTCCAAATCCGCCCTCCTTGATCAGATCCTCCAGGCTCTGAAAGCCCAACTCTCCCTCATGCAGGCTGCCACCGCGGAGGCGAGGGAGAATGCCACTGGCGATGAGACCAGATCCGAGGGGAAATACGATACCCGGGCCATCGAGGCCTCCTATCTCGCCAGTGCCCAGGCCGGGCAGGTTGCCAGCCTCTCACAAGCAATCGACATGCTCTCCAGNTTCGAGCCCCGCGCCTTCGACGAGCAAGAAGCCATTGCCCCGGGCGCACTGGTGGAGGCGGACGATGATGGCGAGATCACCTATTACCTGCTGGCTCCTGCCGGAGGGGGATGCACCATTGACTACCAAGGCTTTGACTGCACCGTGCTCGCACCTGAATCGCCTCTCTACCAGCAGCTCCTGGGATCCTGCGAGGGCGATCTTCTCGAAGAGCGCTCACTCATGGTCCTGGGAGTCAGTTGACGACACNCACCCCCTCATCAGAATAAAGGGCGAGCGTCTACCCAGAATTCCTCTTGTCTCCGGCCGGAATTTCTCTTGGTTCTCTGCATGCACCGAACCATCCGACGAGGGATACTCCTGTTTTCAGCAATCGCATTGGCTGCGGCCATCCCGGGCGCTGCCCAGGAAGCTCCCGAGGGATTCGGGGAGATCGATCAGAGCATCGTCATCTCAACAATCCGGACCCAGATGAAATATGACGTTCAGTCCTTCACGGTCCGGCCAGGCGCAAAGGTCAAGCTGACCTTCAGGAACCCGGATGAGCTCCCCCACAATATCATCATCTGTACNCCCGGATCGACTGGCGGGAAGGACAAGGGAGAAGAACTCATCAAGGCTGTTCTTGAGCTGGGAGCACGTGGGCAGGAGCTTGGCTGGGAGCCCAAGGGGCACCCCCGCATCCTGCACAGTTCCGGAATGATCCAGCCGGGCAAGGAAACCGTTATCTGGTTTGAGGCTCCCAGGCAGGAGGGCAACTACCCATATGTCTGCACTTACCCGGGCCACTTTACGCTCATGAACGGCATGATGACTGTTTCCCGCAAGTCCTCGCCGGGGGTGGTTCGGGGCAAGGCAAGGAAGGACCCCTTCTACACCTCGCCTGGCATGCGCCGCAGGCCTCAGGTCCGCNGAATTTTCATGCCGGAGGCAGGNCCAGCTGCCATCGCCGTCGCGGTCAACGATGATCTGCACTATTGCTGGGATGCGGGCCAGTGCCGCCTGAGGTATGTCTGGAAGGGGGATTTCGTCGACGGATGGGACGTCTGGAAAGGTAACGGTAACGGGCTGGCCTCAATCGAGGGCGAAGTCCTCNACCGCGAAGAAGCNAGCCCGCTGGACCTCGGAACAGAAGCGGGAACAGAAGCGGGCTCGCCCCGCTTCCGCGGGTATTCGCTGCAGGACGGGCTCCCGACNTTCCGGTGGGANCAGGGNGGAACTCAGGTGGAAGAGCGGATCCAGCCGTCNAAAGNCGGAAAGTCCCTCGAGCGGATCTTCGTAATCAAGGGCNCCGCGAAGGCAACTGCAAAGCCGAAATCATCAAAGCAGCTGGATCTTGTTGTTTCCCAGTCAACCACTCTCCCCGGGAACGGAAACGGTTCCCGTATCAGNATCACAATGACCCCACAGCCATGATTAGAACTTTCTCCATCCTAGCTCTCGNGTCGTGTCTTGCCCATGCGGATGTATGGACTGATNCCTTCACAATCGATAAGGTNCCGGTTCCTCCCGGGGTGGATCCCCAGATCGGCGGNATCGATACCACCCCCGGGGGCAAGCTCGCCGTGTGNTTTCATCGCGGAGAGATCCTCATTTTCAGCCCGGCGGACGGCTCGTGGAGCTCGTTCGCAGATGGCCTCCACGAACCCCTCGGGATCCTCGCAGAAAGCGACTCAAGTTTCCTGGTCATGCAGCGGCCTGAGCTCACCAGGGTCAAGGATACTGACGGGGATGGCATCGCGGACGTTTACGAAACCGTCTTCGACAACTTCGGGATGACCGGGAACTATCATGAATTTGCCTTTGGACTCGCCAGGGACAAGGAGGGTTTCATCTACCTCGCCCTGGGCACCGCCTCCAACGGAGCGGGGATCCGGGAAGAAATCCGGGGACGATGGAGTGCCCTTGGCTTGGACCGGAAGTATATGCTCAACGGCCCCGAATGGAAAAAATACAAGGGGCGCGCAGGACGGATGTATTCCAGGGTCCCCTACCGTGGCTGGGTTCTCAAGGTTGCCCCGGACGGCAGTTCGTGGGAACCCTTCGCGAGCGGCTTCCGATCGCCGGAAGGATTGGGTTTTGATCGAGATGGAAGGCTTTACATCACCGACAACCAGGGAGACTGGCTGGGAACCAGCAAGATCCATCACGCCCAGAAGGGCCATTTCCATGGGCATCCCGCCTCGCTGGTCTGGAAAAAGGGCTGGACCCGGGAACCCCTCAAGATTCCGGCCTCCGAGCTGGAAGAAATGAGGACCCCGGCCATGGGGCTCGTTCCACAGGGGGAGCTGTCGAACTCNCCGACCGAGCCGCGGATGATTCCCAAGGGAACCTTTGGCCCGCTNGAGGAGCAGATGCTGATCGGTGAGATGAACAACCCGACCCTGATCCGGTTTCTTCCTGAGTCCGTGGNTGGNGTCTCGCAGGGTGCCGCCATTCCGTTNCTNCAGACAAGGGCCCTNGGCGTTGGAAACCATCGTCTCACCTTCACCGAAGACGGGTCCCTCTGGGTCGCAAAGACGCACCTTTCCTGGGCCGGGGGCGAGGGTCTGCTGCGTGTGCGCCTGAAAGACAGAGCTGGAACTTTCCTCGCGGTCGAGGAGGTGAAGCTCCTTGCAGATGGATTTTCCNTGNTCTTTACCGAGCCCGTAGGCAAGGAAAGTTTGAATGGTCTCAAGATCACCCGGCANACCTACAAATACCACGCTGGCTACGGGTCNCCCAAGGTCGACAGGAAGGAAGAAGAATTTGAGATGAAGGTCTCGGCGGACGGGCTGCGTTGCACCCTTGGCCTAGCTGAGCTCAAAGAGGGATATCTCTATACCCTCGACCTTCCGGGNGTCGTGTCGAAGACTGGGAANCCACTNCTTGGCGACAAGGTCTACTACACCCTCGTCAAGAAGCGCTGAGGAGATCGGCCANCCAGANNCCACTGGNGCAAGGAGCCNCCGCCCAGGCTCNAAAGGCCCGTCCNTCCCTGAGTTTTTCCCTGCATGATCACTGCTGGATTTTACGCACTGCCCCGGGCAGACTGACCGGGTGAGGAAGATCTTCTTCAAGTTCATTTTCCTACTCCTTNTCGCCGGCGCGTGCGGTGCGGGCTGGTTCTACCGCGAGCAGATCATCGCCCTCGCTGAGAGCACCCCCGGCCCCGATCNCGAACCNCGGGCCACCCCCGACCCGGNGACCTACACCACCCTCTCCAANGACCTCGAGGAACACCGCCAGCGGCTGAGTCAGCGCTACCTTCAAGCAGCCGACAATCCCGAACGTTCCGAGATCCTCGGGGAAGCCCGCAGNCTGCTGGAGGAGAGCCTGCCCCGCCTCATGCGCTGCTGGCTGGGGACTCCCTGGGACTTCAATGGNACCGCCCACGAGCCGGGAAGGGGGAAAGTAGCNTGCGGATACTTCGTTTCNTCCGTCCTCCAGGACGCNGGTTTNCGTGTCGAGTGGGCCCGCCTCGCCCAGCAGGCCTCCCAGAATATACTCGGNACGTTCGTNCCCCGCGAGGAAATGAACTTCCTGGTTGGCGTTCCCTACCACGAGTTCCTTGCCGCAGTCGAATCTTCTGGAAGCGGNATCTACATCGTGGGCCTCGACAGCCATGTNGCCTTCCTCGTCGTTACAGCTCNGGGAGAAATCCGNTTTATCCACTCCTCGGGCNCCAGCCCNTACTGTGTCGTCGACGAATCNCAGGATGACGCNCACGTTCTCCGCAGCTCCAATTATCGAGTCACCGGCAATCTCACTGCCAGCGGTGAAGTTGTGCGCAGCTGGCTCCTGGGAACCGAGTTCAAGACGCAAACCTTGTGAGATCCCTTCCCCCGCGGGACAGATTCTAACGGGAGATACCCGCGGACCGGACGAGATCCGACTGCTCATTGCCTTGCCGAACTAGCTCCAGCATTCTCAAGACGCATCCGTCAAAAGGGCGAGGCAGTCCGCCCGCGCCCTGGGCAATCCGCCAAAGGCCCGCTCCAACGCGGCCCCGGCATTCAATCCCTCATGGCCCACACCCATGAGCTCCGCCAGCTGCCGCTCGTAGTGAAGAAGCGCCCGGCGATCCGCCTCCTCCCTGACGAGATACGAGAGGGCTCGCTGCAGCAGGTCGAAGAGTTCGGGGATGGGGTGTTCCCGCTCGACTACCTGCTCCAGCAATTGACCAAAGTAGGCCGCCAGCGTGGTGCGGGCATAGCTGTGTCGCAGTCCGGCACGGAAATCGATTACCTCCACCTCCTTCAGAACATGTAATTCACTCTTCCGGCTCGGCACCCACACCAGGTCCGCCTCCAGGAAGAGGTCCAGCTTGCCGGCAAAGGGACTTCTTGGCCTCCGCGCTCCCTTGGCCACCGTCTTGAGAAGCCCCGCTTCCTGCGTGCACCAGTGCACAATCAAACTGGTGTCACTCAGCCTGGTGAGCCGGAGGACAATTCCCTGCGCCTTTTCCATGGAGTGCCTAGGGCGATTCGGGCCAAAACCAGACCTGCAAGCTCACCCGGCTGGAGGCACCGGGCTCATCCGCATGGACCACACTACACCCCGCAGGGCCCTTTCCTGTCCGGCTCGTGCCTCCTGCCAGCCTCATTGCGCAACCTTCCGGGCTTCCGACGGCGTGTCAAGGCCACGGTGGGCTCCCCGATTGGAGTTACTTTCGGTGGCCGGGCCGCACCATCTTTGATAGGCAGGTGCGCCTCCACTCATGTCAGCCCTCGTCTCTCTCCTCGGCATGGCCATTCTGGTTGGCATCGCCATGCTCGCCTCCTCGAATCGCCGGGCGATTCGATTTCGCACTGTCCTCGGCGCCTTCCTAGTCCAAATCGCCCTCGGGGCCTTCGTCCTCGGGACCAGTTGGGGGGCATCCGTCCTCGAGGTCCTCTCAGATTTCGTCAAGGCCATCATTGCAAGCGGAGACAGGGGCATCGAGTTTGTCTTCGGACCCCTCGCCGAACAGGAAACTTTCGGTTTCATCTTTCTGGTTCGCGTCCTCCCCATCATCATCTTTTTCTCCTCGCTCATCGCCGTCCTCTACTACCTGAGGGTCATGCCTCTCATCATCCGGACGCTGGGAGGAGCCCTCCGCAAGGCCCTCGGAACCAGCCGGGCAGAGTCCCTCTCCGCGACTGCAAACATCTTTGTCGGACAAACCGAGGCGCCTCTCGTTGTGCGGCCCTACATCTCCCGCATGACCGAGTCCGAACTGTTTGCCATCATGGTAGGCGGCCTGGCCTCCATCGCGGGATCGGTCCTGGCCGCCTACGCCGGGATGGGCGTGGAGTTGAAATACCTCCTCGCTGCTTCGTTCATGGCCGCTCCCGGCGGACTTCTCTTCGCCAAGATCCTCCTGCCCGAGAGTGGAACTCCAGAGGAGCACCTGCCCACCGACGCGGATGAAGACAAACCTGTCAATGTTCTCGATGCGGCAGCCCAGGGCGCATCTTCCGGGCTGAAGCTGGCTCTCAACGTGGGCGCCATGCTACTTGCATTCGTCGCGCTCATCGCCCTGGCCAACCTGGGCCTCGGAACCGTGGCGGGCTGGTTCGGACATCCCGACCTGACCCTCCAGCAGGTCCTTGGATGGCTCTTCGCACCACTCGCCTGGATCCTCGGAGTGCCCTGGGAGGAAGCCAGCCGAGCAGGAAGTTTCATCGGACAAAAAATCATTCTCAATGAGTTCATGGCCTACAAGGCCCTCCTGGGAGACGGCTCACTCTCGGAGCTGTCCGAGGGCATTGTCACCTTCGCCCTCTGCGGCTTCGCCAACCTCTCCTCCATTGCGATTCTCCTTGGCGGGCTGGGAGGGATCGCCCCGAATCGCCGCAAGGATATCGCGCGCCTGGGCCTGCGGGCCGTCTTTGCGGCCTCGCTCGCCAATTTCATGAGTGCCGCTATCGCCGGGCTCTTCCTTGCGCTCTCCCTCTAAACCAGCAACAAAGCCCGTGCTCATGGCTGACAGGCAATCCTCTCCGACCACCAAGAATCCCATGCTCGAAATTCTCCTCGCTCTCGCCGTCGGCATCGTGATCGGCCTCGTTTTCAGCGCCTCCAAGCTCCCGCTGCCCGCCCCTCCAGCCCTCGCTGGCGTGGCCGGAATCGTGGGAATCTACTTCGGGGGGCAGATCTGGCCTCATCTCGCAAAACTGTTTTCATAGTTTCCCCGGGGGGCCATGTCGCGCCGCTCTGCCGGCCGCAGGCAGACCTCCGGAACCAGAAGCATGACTCACCTGCCCCAGGAAATTATACGCCGCAAACGCGACGGGCACGCCCTGCAAGAAGACGAAATCCGTTTTTTTGTCGAGGGGCTGACCCGTGAAACGGTCACGGACGGACAGGTCGCCGCCCTCGCCATGGCCATCTTCTTCCGGGGTGCAAGCCGTGAAGAATGCGTGGCCCTGACCCTCGCCATGCGGGACTCCGGGGAAGTAATGACGTGGCGGGACGAGCACCTCGACGGCCCGGTCATCGACAAGCATTCCACCGGCGGAGTAGGCGACCTCGTCTCACTCGTCCTTGGGCCACTCGTGGCCGCCTGTGGTGGCTTCGTGCCCATGATTTCCGGACGCGGACTGGGCCACACTGGCGGAACGCTTGACAAGCTCGAGTCCATCCCGGGCTACAACGCAACACCCTCCAGCCGGAAATTCCGCAAGGCCGTGCGGGAAGCCGGGGTTGCCATCATCGGCCAGACCACCCAGCTCGCTCCCGCCGATGCCCGGCTCTATGCCATCCGTGATATTACCGCCACGGTGGAATCCATCGAACTGATTACCGCCTCCATTCTTTCCAAGAAGCTGGCGGCCGGCCTCGACGCCCTCGTGATGGATGTCAAGGTCGGCAACGGGGCCTTCATGCCCAGCCACCGGTCCTCAAGTGAGCTGGCGAGGAGCATTGCCGAGGTCGCCACCGGAGCCGGGACCCCCACCACCGCCCTTCTCACCGACATGAACCAGTGCCTGGCCTCCAGCGCGGGGAATGCCATCGAGGTGCGGGAGGCCATCCAATTTCTTACTGGTGGACCACGCAACAGCCGCCTCGAGGCCGTGGTCTTCGGCCTTGGCAGCGAACTGCTTCGAACCAGCTCGCTCGCTGCCACACATGCCGAGGCGGATGATGCGCTCCACTCAGCCCTCCGGTCCGGCCAGGCTGCCGAACACTTTCGCCGCATGGTGGAGGCCCTCGGGGGAGCCCCCGACCTGCTGGAACGCGCCGAGGAGATCCTCCCCCTTGCGCCCGTGACCATGCCTGTGCTCGCGGAGCGCCCCGGGTTTATCTCCGCCATCGATACCCGCGAACTCGGCATGACCGTTGTCCGCCTCGGGGGAGGGCGTAGCAACCCCGCCCAGGAAATCGACCATCGCGTGGGCCTCGGCGAGATCACGGGGCTCGGGGCGCCCGTGGAAACCGGCAGTCCGCTCGCAGTCGTCTACGGNTCTTCGGAAGGAGAGGCCGCCCGGGCCGCAGCCGGGCTGCGGGCCGCCTTCACCATCGGGGACCACCCTCCCGAACCACGTCCGGTCATTCACGNGCGGNTCACCGCCCGATAAATCATGAAACGAGTTGTCCTGCTCATCATGGACTCCCTTGGGATAGGCAGCGCTCCCGATGCCGCCAGGTTCGTTGGCGAGGGCTTCACCGACGAGGGTTCCGANACACTNGGGCACATCGCGGAAACNTTCGCCCTTGCGGGCAGCCCCCTGATTCTCCCGAACCTCGCCCGGCTNGGATTGCTGCATGCCTATCAGGACAAATCGGGCTCCCCCCCGGCCGGCACCAGCCTTCCGGGATCCCTGCTGGGCTCCTACGCACGGGCGCGCGAAATCTCCTCCGGAAAGGATACTCCCAGCGGCCACTGGGAGATAGCAGGCGTGCCGGCCCTGTTCGACTGGTCCTACTTCCCCAGGACAGAAAACTGCTTTCCCCGCGACCTGCTCACCAGGATCGCAGGGCATTCCGGTGTGGAGGGCTTCCTCGGCAACTGTCACGCCTCTGGAACCGAGATCATCAGCCGCCTCGGCGAGGAACACCTGTCCACCGGCTATCCCATCTACTACACCTCATCCGACAGCGTCTTCCAGGTCGCAGCCCACGAAGAGAAATTCGGGCTCGAACGCCTTCTGAACCTCTGCCGGGTCACCCGTAGCCTGCTCGATGAGAGCGACCTCATGATTGGTCGCGTGATCGCACGCCCCTTCACCGGGTCTGGCAGGGCGGACTTCAGGCGCACCGGTAATCGCCGCGACTTCGCCGTGCCCCCCCCGGCCCCTACCATTCTCCAACGCCTGTGTGAAGCGGGGGGAACCGTCACCGGGATAGGCAAGATCGGTGACATCTTCGCCCACCGGGGAGTGACCGAGGAGATCCGGGCCAGTGGCCATGCCGCCCTCTGGACGGAAACCCTCGCGGCACTCGCCCGGGCGCAGGACCAGTCGCTGGTCATGACCAACTTCGTCGATTTCGATGCCCTCTACGGACATCGACGGGACGTTCTGGGATACGGCCGAGCCCTGCAGGAATTTGACACCATGCTTCCGCAGCTTTTCTCCGCGCTCCGTGCAGAGGATCTGCTCATTGTCACAGCCGATCACGGGAACGACCCCACCTGGCCCGGAACGGACCATACCCGGGAAGAGGTGCCCGTGCTCCTCTTCGGATCCGCCCTGACTCCCGGGACCAACCTCGGTGCGCGAGAAACCTTTGCAGACATCGGGCAGACCATCGCAGACTTCCTCGGGTTGCCGGCCCTCGGACCCGGCACCTCACTCCTGTCCTGAACTTTCCCCTCCAACCATGCCTACTCCCACTCCCCACATCGAAGCTGCCCCCGGGGACTTTGCCGAAACCGTTCTCATGCCCGGAGATCCACTCCGGGCCCGGCATATTGCGGAAACATTCCTCGAGGGCGTGAAAAGGGTAAACGGAGTGCGGAACATGCTCGGCTTCACCGGCACCTACCGGGGAACTCCCGTCTCGGTGATGGGAAGCGGAATGGGTATTCCCTCAATTTCGATCTACGCCCGGGAACTCTGGACCGAGTATGGAGTGGAGAACATCATCCGGGTGGGGAGCTGTGGAACATCCCACCACGACGTCCAACTCCGCGATGTTCTTATCGGGCTTGGCGCGTGTACCGACTCCAAGGTCAATCGCAGCCGATTCCACGGGCACGACTTTGCCGCCATTGCCGACTTTGATCTGGCCCGGCGCGCGGTGGAAGCAGCCGAGCGCCTGGAGATTCCAGTGCGCGCCGGCAACCTCTTCTCGGCAGACCTCTTCTATACTCCCGAGCCCGGGATGTTCGATGTGCTGGAAAAGATGGGAGTGGTGGGTATCGAGATGGAGGCAGCCGGGCTCTATGGATGCGCAGCCGAATGCGGGAAGCAGGCCCTCGCGATCTGTACGGTCTCCGACCACATCCGCACCGGGGAGTCCACAACCTCCGAGGAGCGCCAGACCAGCTTCGAGGACATGATCCGCGTCACCCTGGAGTCCCTCGCCTGAAACCGCCACAGCGGGAGCGGCTTCTCGGCATTCCCCCCTAAAGGACGCCCGCAAGTTTTTCCACTCGTTTCAAGAGCGCTTTAACACGCCTGTCGCCCTTTTCCGTCGGAACAAAATCGCCAGCCCTTGAGGACAGGAGAATGCAGGAGACCTGGTGCGTTCCAAACTCGACCTCGGTAACGGTCACGTCCGCCCGGACTTGAACCCCGCCATCAAACCAGTCACCAAAGCGTTCCTGCGAAACCACATCTCCCCTCCGCACGAACTGAAACGCTCCTCCCGCCTTCCTTCCCGCTATCAGTTGGAAGCCGTCCATCTGGAACACTGTCACGACCGCCTTCTCGATATTGTAGCGCGGCAAGAATTCGACCTTTTGCGAGAGGCGGGGCTGAGCACCCCCGCCTCCACCGGGTCCACAGCCCGCAAGGAGAACTGCCCCGAGAAGAAAAGTAGAAGGAAACGCGTAGCGCACGAATGAAACCGGAAGCATTGACCCGCAGTGTGGCCCAGCTATCTCCCGGATCAAGCACCCTCACCCGGCTGGCCACCGCATTCCAGGCCATTCGCGTCGCAGCCCCACTTCTGGTGCCTGCGAAGCTAGGCACGGCAGAAGAGCGCCTTGACTCCCGGGGCAGGGTGGACTAACTCCCGCCCCTCATGGGAGAACCTTCATTCAGCGACGACCTCCAGGCGCTCGACACTGCGACCCTCAAGGGCCGCCTGTCGGAACTCCGGAGGTATCTTTGACGTTCCTGAACTGGTGAAACAAATAGCCGCCATCGAAAAGAAGATGGAGGCCACCGATTTCTGGAACGACCAGAACGCAGCCCAGCAGACCGTCCGGGAGGCCAACCGCCTGAAGGGCAAGCTCAATCCCTTCCTCAAGCTGGAGGAGCGACTGCAGAATGTGGAGGCCGGAATCGAACTGGCACGGGAGTTTGACGACACCGAATCGGCCCGCGAAGCGATCAGCGAATTCAAGTCGCTCACCGGGGACATCGATTCCTTCGAGTTGGTAACCCTCCTCGACAAGCCAACCGATACCAGCAATGCCTATCTCTCCATTCAGGCAGGAGCGGGTGGAACCGAGGCATTCGACTGGGCCCAGATGCTCATGCGGATGTACACGCGCTGGGCGGAACGCCGGGGATTCAAGGTGAGCATCACCGACGAGCAGGAGGGGGAAGGGGCCGGAATCTCAAGCGCCTCCCTGAAGATCGAAGGGGACTATGCCTACGGTTACCTGAAAAACGAGCGCGGCGTTCATCGCCTGGTACGTATCTCTCCGTTTGACGCGGCCGGCAAACGTCATACCTCCTTCGTGGCCATTGACTGTACGCCCGAAATCTCGAACGACATCAAGATCGAGATTCCGGAGGGTGACGTGGATCTGCAAACCACCCGCTCGGGAGGCAAGGGCGGCCAGAACGTCAACAAGGTGGAAACGGCCGTTATCCTGAAGCATAAGCCCACCGGGATCATCATCCGCTGCACGCAGGAGCGCTCGCAGCTCCGCAATCGCGAGCTGGCCTGGGAACTCCTCAAAGCCAAACTCTACCAGATCGAGGAGGACAAACAGAAGGCCGAAGCCGATCGCACCTACGGCGAAAAGGGTGAAATTGGGTTCGGGAGCCAGATCCGATCCTACGTCTTCCAGCCCTACCAGATGGTCAAGGATCTGCGCACGGGCCACGAATCCGGGAACATCCAGGCAGTTATGGACGGGGACCTCGACGGCTTCATCGAGGCGAAGTTGCGCGGACTGGAACGGAAGTAGGAAAGGCGGGGGCCGGCATCTTCCCTCCCGCAAATCGGCTCCTGTTTTCCTGCCACCCTCCAGCAAACGAATTGGAGTTTGGTTTAAACCCGAAATGTGTCATCCTCCCCTCTCCATGAAACGATTCTTAAGCCTCCTCGCAGGCCTCGTCACCACCGCCAGTGCGGAACTGGAGTGGCGCAGCTTCGAGAATGCGGACAAGACGAAGTCCTTCCAGGGACGGCTGGTGGGCTACAACCCGGGCAGCAAGAAAGTCACCGTGCAGAAGAAAACGACCCTCCGTCCGGTCACTTTCAACGTATCCCTCCTCTCCACGGAGCATCGCAAGTATGTCGAGGAACGCGCGGTGGAACTGGAGGCCGCCGGCGGATTGCGCATGATGTTTTACCAGAGCGTCACAAAGACCGGCACGAAGCGCACCAGCGATACGCGCACAGCCAGCTACAATGGTGGATACAAGATAGAGATCCGTAATTTTCTCCGCCGCGCAATTCAGGACGTCTCAGTCGACTATATTGTCATTTACCGCAAGGACTCGACCAAAGGGAACGGGAATCTCGCAACCAAGAGGGGCACGAAGAACCTCACCTCCCTCATTCCGAATTACGACGAGAATATCTCGATTGATGGGATTCCGCTCACCAGCTACTACAAGGCCGGATCGGTCACAGCGGTGGCTGGCTCCACATGATGTCGAGGCAGTGGCGCGGTCAGCGCCACACGGTCACAGCGAAGTCGAGACAGCCTCGTGGGCTGCATCGCACGCATCAAGGTGGGTGGCAAGGTCGTCAAGGTGGAGGCGTCTAGTGCAGATATTCTGCGCGAGTACAGTGACGCCTTCGCTGCCGCCAGGTAAACGGTATCGCCCGGGTCAGCTCTCCTCCCCCGGGGCGCATGCAGCCCCGCGTCCGTTCTTCCGGGTGTCCGGGGAGGTTGCTACCGATTCCTCCGGACGAGGGAGAGGCAGGGGCCCTGCAAGCAGTTCCACGGGCATGGGCACCAAGAGACGCCCTTTCCCTGCTTCTTTCCCGGCCGGGATCCTTGCCCGGGATTGGCTGGGTGTGATCACGAGGGGTGGGAGGGAACTGAGGGGTGGATGAGGATGGGGGCAGAGGGCTGTTGTCATCTGGAGACGGGGGGTGGGCTGTTGAGGGTTTTCCTGGGAAATGTTCCGAATGGGCTCATGGCATTCTCGGGCCTCCCGAAAGGCTTGCGGGTGCGCAAGCCGGAGCCGGCCGGGGGAGCTACCCGGTGATTGGGGTGGGCCCTTTGGTGAGGGGGCGAACCGGGCCTTCTGCATGTGATCCTTGGGACCTTCATTCTCACTACCGCCTGGTGGAAGTGGGCACATCCTGCTCGCTCACCGCAACCAGCTTACCCCACAGCTGCTGGGGCGTCTCCCCGGGTGCAGTCATCACGAAATGAGGAGCCTTTCCACGACCCAGGCCAAGATCTTTCACAAAGACGTGGAAGAGGTCGCGGAGATCATCGCGCACGGCCGGGTCCGGGATGGCAGGCAGAAGAAAAAGCAGGAAGCGCCGGCCCTCTTCATAGGAGTTGCTCAGAACCGTAGCGCGCGGAAGTTTCTCGAGGAGGTCTCGGAAGGAATCCGTGGGCTCTATCTCTTCTGCGCAGTCGAAGGGAATTCTCACCAGGATGGAGGGCACGGCCTGCTCGGCGTGGATGCCCACCGCTGCCTCCATCGCAGAATAGAACTTCAACTGGCTGACCGAACCGGGCCGCGGCTGATGGGGAGGAGCTGCAGCCAGCGTAAACTTCATCCAGTCACATATCGCCTTCATGACGTCAAAAGTATGCGGATTGAAGTTCTTCAGCGGCAGATCCTCGACAATGAGCACGCAGCTCACCGAGCCATCGGTAGTGTTAATGGGATAGGCTGCCAGGTAGCCGGACGTCCTCGAAGGCGTAGCTTCCCTGAGGGTCTTCTGAATGAGGAAGCTCTTCCGGGAAAGAGCCTCCTCAACGATCGGGTGGTCTCCGGCCCTGAGCGACCCCGGGAACCTGGAGAAATCGCCAAGCGAGGCAATACGCTCCAGATGGGGCCGGGAACCCGGAGAAACCGCGTAGAGAGCCGCGCACCGGACCTGCGTGATCCGCTCAAGGATCCCCAGAAGGTGTGAAGGGGCGAGCTCCACCGGGGACTCCGCCAGTTCCTGCAACCCCTCGTCAAGGGCAGCTGAATCCACTCCGTAGATTCCGAGACGCTGCTGCAGGTTTTGACGGGAAAGCATGAGCAGCTCGCGCTCGGCATACAGACGATTGTTTTCGGTCTCTAGATGCTCGCTCTCCACCTCCAGGTGCGCCCGGCGGCGACTCAGACGCCCCGCACCAAGGCCTATCAAGGTGCCAAAGACCGGATAGGTGAGCAGTGCGTAGCCATGAAGGGCGAGACTCGTGCCGTCGCCCAGCGCATGCCGCGTCACAAGGAGAAGCAGGGCCGTAAGCAATCCGGCGCTCAGTCCAACACCCACACCGTGGCGCATCCCGAGAAAGGCGGGGATGATGAGAAAGGGAGTCGGGTTGGCCGCAAACCAGCCGAGATCATCCGGGGCGAGGAGGTAGTTCACTACCGACAGAAACGTGAAAAGCGCCAGAAAGTCGAAGATGACCAAACGGGCCGATGTGCTCCCGCAGCGAACGGCAGGGTCGAGGGGAAGAGAAAGGGTCTGGGCAGGCATGGGAACAGGTAGAAGAGAGGGTTTCCCGCACAGGTATGGAGACCGGACGAGTCGGGGGTTCCAGAAAGGCCGCGCTTCGGACTAGAAGCTCGATCTGGTTCCCAAGGAGCCTCTGAACGCACACGCAGAGGCGTTTCCGGGCACCTCCCCGGGCCCATCGGCGGCCACACCAGCAAGGCGCAGGCCCAAAAGGGACATTACACCAGGAGGGGGCTTCGGGGCCTCCAGACTACGAGCTTGGCAAAGGTGAACAAGCGATCCAGCAACGCTGGAGGGGGCGGCCTTAGGGGAAAGCGCAGTTGTCATTTTCGGGCAGGGTGAAGTGCAGAATTGCGTGCGGAGGAGCCGCGCACAATGTCGTTCAGATACCCGGACTATCTGAGAGCCGCCAATAGATATTGCGAAATTAAATTAAGNTNTATTNATATTTAATGCNAATAACAGGCAGCTCTATCTATTTTATCTTCCAAATGNTTNAGGAAACCTGATTAAAATCGATCCTCCGCACAGATCGTGTACAGCCATGAAAATGAGTGTGATCTGATCCCTTTGGGAAATGAAAGCGGCTCGGGCCGCCTCCGAAAAGTTTCCTGGATCGAGCTGCAAAAGGAATACAATTGCACGTAATCGCAGACTCCCAGAATTCAGGAGACCTTGGAGCCAAATCAGACCAAATAGATTTGGAGACCTTAATGAAACATCACTGCCGGGATCCCGGCACGACGTTCAGGGTGACCTCCTTGCCTTTGCGCATGACAATAATCTCCACGCTTTCCCCAACCTTGAGGGATTCCAGGACATAAGTGTAGTCGTAGATGTTCTTCACTTCCTTGCCAGCCACCTTGATGACAACATCACCGCCCTTGATGCCCGCCTTGTCAGCGGGGCCACCCTTGGTGGCACCAGACAGTTTCACCCCTACGAGATCACCCTGGGAATAGTCCGGGACAGTCCCGAGGTAGGCCCGCAGGTTGGCCCGCCGGCCCTGCCCCTCGGGGCGCTCGACCTTGACGTAGTCAGGCCCCTCGCCTGCCGATGCCAGCCCCCGGGCTACGAGGGCCATGAACCGTGTCACCCGCTCCGTGCCCGGGTAGTTGATCTTGTCGGCAGTGTCCCTCGGAGTGTGGTAGTCGTCGTGGGCCCCCGTGAAGGCATTGAGAATGGGAACCTCCCGCAGATAGAAGGAGGTCGCATCGGTGGGCAGGTAAGCATCGCTCTGGGTCTTGATTGGCAATCCCACCGGAGCATTACGCTGTTCGATGACCCGGGGCCAGATCGAGCTAGATCCGGTACCCTGCAGCACAAGCGACTTATCGAGTCGTCCGACCATGTCCATGTTCAGATTGGCTGCAAAGACATCGCCAAGTTTGGCGTCTGCATCGCCCTTGAGCCTGAGGGCCACATCTTTCACAAAACGCGAAGAGCCGATGAGTCCTATCTCTTCTCCCGACCAGGCCGCAAAGATCACGTCCCGCTTGAGCTCGAGCTTCCCCTCCCTCTGCTGATTCGCGAGATACTGCGCAACCTCGAGGAGGGCCGCCACCCCGGAGGCATTGTCATCAGCTCCGTAATGGATCTTGGTGGCGTCCTTTCCCGTAGCGCGTGAGCCCCCCCCGTGGGCGCCCAGGTGATCAACATGGGCACCCAGAATAACGGCGGGTCGCTTCTTGGCTTCCGGATCGACCGAGGCAAGGCGGCCCACCACATTACGGCCCGTCCGTTTTTGCTGGACGATGTCGACACTGGCTTTCAGGGCGGCCTTGGGAATCTTGAATCCCATCATCATTTCACCCTTGTCCAGAACGGTCTGGATCTTCTTGAGGTCCTCCCCGGCGGCCGCAACGAGTTTTTCACCAATTCCCTTGCCCACCGAGATGGCCGCGATACCCGAGTCTGCCATCGAGGCGTCGTAATTCAGTCCCACGAGTTCGCCCCGCACTTCACTGTTGGGTCCCGCCACGAAGATTACTCCTTTTGCTCCCTTCTGACGAGCGGTCATCGCCTTGTAGCGCATGCTTGAATACCGGGCGAACTGCCGTCGGCGCTCCGGGCTCACGTTCTCGGGCATGAATCGCAGCAAGAGGACCCACTTGTCCTTCACCGCGAGATGATAATAACTGGAATACATTTCCGTCTTGGACCCGTCCCCATCCACCTGACCCTTCGGAATCTCGATTCCATATCCCGCAAAAACGATCTCATCCGCCTTGATATCGCCAAGTTGGGAGAAGGAAAGGGGGCGCCAGTCCTCGTTTACCGCGAGATCCAGTTTCTCCTCCCCGAGATGCAGGGAGAGGGAGTTCTTCTTGCCGAGATCAACCCCGGCGGTGAACTCGAAGGGATGAAAATAGCTTTGGCCGAGAAAGGGCTTGAGCCCGAACTGTTCGTAGGCCTTCGCAACGTAGGCAGTGGCTTTCTGCTCACCGGGGGTCCCGGTCATCCGGCCTTCCAGCTCTGGCCCGGCGAGATACTCGATGTGGTGGCGCAGGTCCTTCCGATCCACCCTTCCAGTGGTGGCTGCCAGCCCCGCCAGGGCTTCAGAGGACAACCCCGGATCTTCATCCCCCTTCTCTTCCGCCTGCCGCGCCCCCCGGGCCGGGGCCGCGGCGAGAAGCTCAAGAGCTGCACCATGGTTCCAGTCACCCAGAAAAATCTGCGAGCCCTCAGCTCCTGAGCGCTTGCTGGTCCAGGACAGGCGTTTGCCGTCGGGAGAGAATGCCGGGAGTCCGTCGAAGCCGTCCGTCCAGGTCACCCGCACCGGCTCCCGCGTGCCCGCTGCATCAACGAGGTAGAGCTCGAAGTTCGCAAAGCCGTTCAGGTTCGTGGCGAAAACCAGATACTCCCCGCTGGGGTGAAAATAGGGAGCCCAGGACATGGCCCCGAGGGCCGTGAGCTGCTTCTGATCGCTCCCATCCGCGTTCATGGTAAAGATTTCGGCCTGGTCCCCCTCACGATTGAAACGCCGCCAGCAGATTTTCGACCCGTCCGAATTGAAGAAGGGGCCGCCATCGTAGCCGGGCTCGGAGGTCAGCTGCTTCAGGTTGGACCCGTCGACATCCATGATGAAGATGTCCATCAGGAAAGAGGGGTTCAGCTTGAACCACTCACGATCCTTCTCGCTGAGCTGGTCCGCCTCGGAGTAGCCGAGCCGGTTGGAACCAAAGACCACCTTCTTCCCGTCCGGGGAATAGGCCCCTTCCGCATCGTAGCCCGGGGCCTTGGTCAGGTTGCGGTATTTCTTGGTCTCAAGATCATACTCGTAAACGTCATAGAAGGCATCGTAATCCCACGAGTAGCGCTTCTCTTTACCTTCCGCGCGAAGTTTCAGTTCCTCCTCCTGCTTGCGGCGGGCATCGGGGTCGCTGTGGGTAGAGGCAAACATGACCTTCTTCCCGTCGGGATGTATCCAGGCACAGGTGGTCTTGCCGTGCCCGGGAGAGATGCGCTCCGTGTCCCCGGTTTCGAGATCGAGCAGATAAATCTGGAAGAACGGATTGCCCTTCTCCCGCTCACTCTGGAAAATCATCTTGCTCCCATCCGCACTGAAATATCCTTCGCCCGCCCGCTTGCCCGCAAAGGTCAGCTGCCGGGTTGAGGAGAGGAGGAGGCCCTCCTGAGCAGCAGGCTCATCCGCTTGGGCCGTCAAGGCAAAGGACATGACGAGGGGAATCTGAAGACGAAATACTCTCATAGGCGTGTATTCCTAATAGAATCAGGCTTCCCCTACGTCAAATGTGCGCTGACAATTGCTTTTCTTCTCGAAATCCGCCCCAAGGGCCAGCCCTCCCCCTCCATGCGCATTGATATTGTCACCCTCTTCCCCGAAATCGCCCTCGCGCCCCTGAATGAGAGCATCCCCAGGCGAGCTCAGGCCTCCGGAATTGTTGAAATTCATGCCCACGATCTCCGCCGGTGGGCCCCGGGTAAGCACCGTAAGACCGACGACTACCTCTGCGGCGGCGGCCAGGGGATGCTCCTCAAGCCCGAACCGCTGTTCGCTGCCGTGGAAGAGCTCCGTCAGGAATCTTCAGTGGTCATTCTCTCCACCCCGCAGGGCAAGCCTTTCGTGCAGGCGGAGGCAAGACGCCTGGCCACCTGCCCGCACCTTCTCTTTCTCTGCGGACACTACGAGGGTGTGGACCACCGCGTGATCGAGGAAATTGTCGACGAGGAAATCAGCATCGGGGACTACGTTCTGACCAATGGCGCCCTTGCCAGCGCCGTCATCTGCGATGCGATCGTGCGGCTCCTCCCCGGCGCACTCGGTGACGAACGTTCTCCCGAAGACGAATCATTTTCCGACCCGAATCTCCTCGAGGCCCCCGCCTACACCAAGCCCGTCGAGTTCCGCGGCCTTCATGTGCCCGACGTCCTCCTTTCCGGACACCACGGCGAGATCGAGAAATGGAAGGAGTCCCGCGCGCTCGAACGCACCCGGGCAAACCGCCCGGATTTGCTCGGCCCCGGGACCGGGTTGAGAGGGGACACAAATCCCCTTCCCGGCGGGAGTTGAATCGTATCCCGCACTGGCCCGGCCAGCTGGCAGTCTTCTCCCTGGAGGCTACCCATGCCGCCAGAGGCAGCTCTCCGGTCAGGCGTCGTTTCTCTCTCGCCACTACCAGAGCGCCGGGATAGTAATCCAACATGCACAGCATGACCGGATTCGGCCGCGGCACTCACGCCACCGCAAACGTGGTGGTCCGGGTAGAGGCCTCCTCGGTCAACCGCAAGCAGGGCGAAGTGCATTTCTTCATGCCCCGTGACCTCGCTGAGCTGGAAGCCCGCCTGCGCAAGCACGTCCTCAACCGCGTCACCCGCGGTCGGGTCAGCATCAACGTTACTCTTGAGCACCCCGGGGGAGGAGGCAGTGGCGTCCACGTCAACATGGAGAAGGCCCACGCCCTCCAAAATGCCTTTCTCAACCTGTCCAGGGAGCTTGGTCAGGAAATTACGCCCGGCAGCAGCGACTACCTCAGAGCCCCCGATGTCTTCGTCTTCGATGAGGATTACAAGGTCGAGGAGGTGTGGGATGCCATGAGACCGGCCCTCGACGAAGCACTTGACGGACTGGTCGAGATGCGGGCCGAGGAAGGCGCCGACCTCAAGGCCGAGCTTGAGCGAATCCTCGCCCACCTCGATGCCCTCACCAATGCGATCGAGGAGCACGCCCCTGGTGTGATTGTCACCCACCGGGAGAACCTGCTGCGCCGACTTCGCGATGCCGAGCTCGACCTGGACCCTGAGGACGAGCGGGTCTTGAAGGAGGTCGCCATCTTCGCCGACCGTTGTGACATCACCGAAGAAGTGGCCCGCCTGCGGTCCCATTTCCGGAAATTCCAGGCCTACGTGGACAGCTCCGGGGTCGTGGGAAGATCGATGGATTTCCTCTGCCAGGAGATCAACCGTGAGTTCAACACGATAGGATCGAAGGCCAACGATGCTACTCTCGCGCAGGCAGTCGTGGATGCCAAAACGGAACTCGAAAAGATCCGTGAGCAGGTGCAGAATATAGAGTAATCATTCCGGTGGGCTTCTGCCCGGGCCCGGGTGAGACAGTTCGGCGAGGACCGCTGCCCGCGCCTCCTGAACCCAATCACGACTTGCCTCCGGCAGACCGGAGACGTATTCCGGACATGCTCACCTCACCCTCGACGATGCAGCTACCCACTCCCCGGCATCTCCCCCCCCTGGACGAGAACTTTCTGCCGGCCGCCCTCTGGAATGCGGCTTACCGGAAGCTGGTGGAGGTCAATCCCCGGAGCCATGAGCTGCATCTCGCCCTCAGCCGCAAGGATGGAACAACCTTCCGGCACCACCTGCGCATCCTCCCGCACGAAGCCGAAAACGTGGAACTCAACCGTCTCTATGTCGAGCGCACCCTGAAGTTCCTCCTCTGGATGAAAGGCGGCAGCACTGTCCATGTGGCCGGGAATGAGAAAATTGCCGCCCTTCTCTCTGGCATCTATTCGGAGGGCGGAGTGCGCACCTTCGACCGGGACCTGGTCGGGCGGGGGATTTTTGATGATCCCATATCCGTAACAGCCTGTCCTCCTGAGAACCTGCCCCCCTCCTCCGAGGAAAACATGAGCCTCGGCCGCAATCTGGAAGGTTGCCGGATCGGATTCGATCTCGGGGGCTCCGACCGCAAGGCCGCCGCTCTCATTGATGGCGAGGTCGTATTTTCCGAGGAGATCACCTGGGATCCCTACTTCCAGTCGGATCCGGCATATCACCTGGCAGGCATCCGGGAAACCTTGCAGCACGCTGCGCAACACCTTCCCCGCGTAGACGCGATTGGTGGATCAGCCGCCGGAATCTATATCAACAATGAAGTAAGGGTAGCTTCTCTCTTCCGCGGCATAAAGGACCCGGAAATCTTCGACTCCGAGGTGCGGCCCATCTTCAGCAAGCTGCAGGAGGAATGGGGCGGAATTCCGTTCGTGGTCATCAATGACGGGGAGGTGACCGCCCTTGCGGGCTCCATGAGCATGAATGCCCATGCCGTCCTGGGTATCTCGATGGGAACTTCACTCGCGGCCGGCTACTGCACTCCGGGCGGAGGTATTGCCCCCTGGCTCAATGAGCTTGCCTTCGCCCCGATCGATTACCGCGGGGATGCACCAACAGATGAATGGTCCGGCGATACCGGTTGTGGTGTGCAGTATTTCTCCCAGCAGGGAGTGGCCCGGCTGGCCCCGGCGGCCGGCCTTGAGTTCGGCAGCATGCCCTTCCCGGATCAACTCGTGGAGGTCCAAAAAGCCATGGCTGCGGGCCACGAAGGCGCCCGCAGGATCTACGAGACGATCGGCGTTTGCTTCGGTTACACGATCGCCCACTACGCGGATTTCTACGAAATCGAGAATCTCCTCATCCTGGGCCGGGTCACTTCCGGCCCGGGTGGGGAACTCATCCTCGAAAAAGCCTCCGAGGTCCTGCACGATGAATTTCCGGATCTGAGTGAGCGAATCAAGATGACTACCCCGGACGAACAGATGAAGCGTCACGGCCAGGCCGTGGCGGCCGCCAGTCTCCCCGCCCTTCCAGATCCCCGATGAACTTCTCCAATTCCAGCGCCACCTCCTCCGTCCCTGACGGGCAGCTTCTTGCACAGGCGCTGCCCCGCACAACCCACCTTGGAATCGGAGCTCACCAGGACGACCTTGAGTTCATGGCCTTCCATGGAATCGAAACCTGCTACCGGCAGAAGAGCAGGTGGTTCTCCGGGGTGACCTGTACAAACGGCGCTGGCAGCTCACGCACAGGCCCCTACGAGGACTACTCCGACGAGGAGATGCGCAAGGTGCGCCGCCGCGAACAGGAGCAGGCCGCGATCGTGGGCGAGTTTGCTGCCATGATCCAGCTCGACTATCCGAGTAATGTCATCAAGGACCCCTCCGACACCTCACTCGTGGAGGATCTGGCGACAATCCTGGAGGCCGCTCGTCCCGATGTCATCTACACCCACAACCTGGCTGACAAGCATGCTACTCACGTCGCTGTCACGGCCGCTGTCCTGAAGGCCCTTCGCTCCCTCCCCTCCGCGGCGCGACCGAAACAAGTCCTCGGCTGTGAAGTGTGGCGCGGACTGGACTGGATGCTCGATGAGGACAAGACCGTGCTCGATGTAAGCCGGCGACCCAACCTCGGCGCAGCCCTCGGCGGGATCTTCGATTCCCAGATCGCGGGCGGCAAACGTTATGACCTTGCAGTGCAGGGACGCCGCATGGCCAATGCCACCTTCTTTGACTCTCATTCAGTGGACGGCGCCGAACAGCTTTGGTTCGCAATGGACCTCTCCCCGCTGGTGCTGGATCCCGGACTGGACCCCACCGAGTATACCGCCGCCTTCATCCAGCGCTTCGAACAGGATGTCCGGGCTGCCCTGGGTAAATACTTCTAGGCACAAATGGCCCGCCTCCGGGCCGCCAGGATCCCGCCTTCCGAACCCTCTGGACTCTGCTCCCCTCGACAAGTCAGGCATTGATCCTTTGACACTCGCTCAAAATCTTCCAGTTTGCCCCATCCCCTCTTCCAGTGCCTTGAGGCTTTCCTTTACAACCAGCATTGCCCCAGCCGCCTTCGTCCTCGCCTGCGTTTTCGCGTGGCCGGCTACCTCGTCGGCTACCGGCCTCGAAAACGGCGAGGTTCAGGCCAACGCGCAATTCCTTTCCGGCGGGGTGACCACGACTGCTGACCTGCTTCTCGAGATGGAGGTACGCTCGCCTGACCTCACGCAACTGCCTCCCCCTCCAAATGCCGCCTTCGCCCTCGCGAACATCGAGGCCACCATGGCCAGTATTACCCACAGGACCACGGCGGCAACCTCCAGCGCCCTCAACCAGTTCAACTCCGCAGCCCAGTCACTCGTTGAATACGTCGACAACCTCGTGGTGAACGCCGAGGGAGTGTCAACCGGAACAGAGCTGATCGTGACCGTGGCCTGGGATGTATCCGGGCGCGCGGAGTTCAACGCCCCGGACAGGATCTTCAGCCGGAGCAGGCTTCTGGTCAATGCCGCCGGACTCGACCTTGATCCGGATCCCAATGCTCCCGATCCCCCGCGGCAGCAATGGAGCCGCGATGCAACCAACTATGACGGTGAGGTACTCGATCCCTTTGGGCGGGTAACCTTCGACTTTCTCGTGCAGGCGGGAACCCCCGATCCCGGGAACATCCGCCTCCGCACCGCCACCGGAGTACTGGTCGGTGACGCGGGATCCATCTTTACAGGAAACTACGACTCGGACGCCACCAGTGAACTTATCCTTACCCTGGTGGGTGCCGTCGAGGTCCGGACCACCTCTGGCAGGCCACTCTACCGCTGGGAAACCAACGCTCATTCGGGCCTCGACTATGGCAGCCGTGATGAAGATCCGCCTCTCCCTCCACCGCTGTCTGTTGGGAACTCTCCCCATGGCAACGAGTTTGCCCGGCTCTCGTGGCAGTCCGCCGGCAATTCCTATTACCAGGTCGAGGTGACTAGCGACGGAAGCGGCTGGAGCCTGCTTAGCGAGGTCAGGGGGAACGACGATCTCATCGAAATCGACGTTATCCGCAACCCTCGCGTCATCGGCTACCGCCTTCTCGAATTCTTCGGAAGCGAGTCCTCGGATTACAGCGTGCGCTCACCGCTGCTGCATGTGATCCGCAAGGATGGTAATGCCGGTAAGGTGCGCGTGGCCTGGAACACCCATCAACAGGAGGTCTACCAGCTCAACGAGATCCTGGGGGATGGGAGCCTCTCACCCGTTTTTGCGGCTGTCGGGGACGGGAGCGCGGTCTGGTTCGATTTCGATCCTGTGGGACCGAGGCGCCTGTTTCAGGTGAGCGCCTTCGAGAATTGAGATTCCTGCCGGGAGATCAGGCATGGAAGGGATCCCCCGCATTGCCGCCACGGCTTCTCCCGTGTCAGCGAAACAAATCAAGCCAGCCGCTGTGCTACGTCCCTGGCAAAATAGCTCAGGATGACATCGGCACCCGCGCGCTTGATCCCGGTAAGGCTCTCCAATACGACCGCTTCCTCGTCCAACCAGCCGGCCGCAGCAGCGGACTTGATCATGAGATATTCCCCGCTCACCTGGTAGGCGGCCACCGGCAGGGTGGTTTCGTTCCGCAGGGCGGCAATCACGTCGAGGTAGGGGCCGGCCGGCTTGACCATGACCATGTCGGCACCTTCCTCCTCATCCAGGAGAAGTTCCCGGACGGCCTCCCGCAGGTTGGCGGGGTCCATCTGGTAGGTTTTCTTGTCCCCATCCTTGGGTGCTGAATCGAGGGCACCCCGGAAGGGCCCGTAATAAGCCGAGGCGTACTTTGCAGTGTAACTGAGGATCGAAACATCCTGGTGGGAAGCTCCATCAAGGGCAGCGCGAATCGCACCCACCCGGCCGTCCATCATGTCGCTCGGGCCTACCATGTCTGCACCTGCTTCGGCGTGGCACAGGGCCTGTCGGCAAAGCACTTTCACGGTCTCATCGTTGAGAACCTCCAGAGAGCCCCCCTCCCCTCTGCGCACCAGCCCGTCCTGCCCATCCGAATTGTAGGGGTCCAACGCCACGTCCGTGATCACTACCAACGACGGATGAGCGGCCTTGAGGGCTCGGACCGCACGTGGAATCAACCCTTCCGGGTTGGCGCACTCCACGGCTTCCGGCGTCTTCAGCTCATCAGCGATGACGGGAAAGAGAATCACCGCCGGAACCCCCAGGGCATGAGCTTCCCCCGCTTCCCCGACGAGGCCCTCCAGGGACCAGCGCCTGCACCCGGGCATTGAAGGAATGGCTTCGTCCTTGCCACCCTCGTGCAGAAAGAGCGGATAGACGAAATCCGAAGGGGTGAGCACGGTCTCCCGCACCATTGCCCGAACTGCTGGAGACTTCCGATTACGCCGAGGCCTTTGGAAAAGGTTCATGAGAATCTCTTAAAGTGGTTCCAATTCATATCCATCCTGACCGTCTTTCACGGTCCAGCCCAGAACCTTGAGCGAATCCCGGGCCGCGTCAGCCGCCGCCCAATCCCTGGCCGCCCGGGCTTCCTGCCGCTTCTCGGCAAGGTCTACCACTTCGGGGGGCGCTTGCGGCCTTTCCAAGTCGGGCAGTATCAACCCCAGGGCCGCGAGGACGGCATGAAAACCCACCCAGTTGACAAGCGGGTCCCCCTCCATGGCCGCCCGGGTCCCCTTGAAGAGCTGTCCGAGAGCTTCGGCGGTGTTCAGGTCGTCGTTGAGAGCCTCCAGGGCAGGCGCAAAAACGCCGGGTTCCACCCCCTTGCAAAGCTCCCGGTAGGCGGGTGGCTCCACTCCTGCTTTCCCGGCCGCACGGGCCAGTTCCTTCCCGGCGCGGGCCAGCTTGGCGAGTGCCTCCCTCGCAGAATGGAGACCATCAAAGGTAAAATTCAGCTGTTTCTGATGGTGCGCGCTGATGAGCAGGTAGCGTACTTCCATCGGAGTCGCTCCAGGATCCTGAGCCAGGTCTTTCAGGGTGTAGAGGTTGTTGAGGGACTTCGACATCTTCTCCCCGTCGACCAGCAGGAACCGCGGATGAAACCAATTGCGGGCAAATTCGCCCCCGCAAGCGCACCGCGACTGTGCAATCTCATTTTCATGATGGGGAAACTTGAGGTCCTCTCCTCCGCTGTGCAGATCAAAGGTCTCTCCCAGATACTTGTAGCTCATAGCCGAACATTCGAGGTGCCAGCCCGGACGACCTTCTCCCCAGGGACTTTCCCAATAGTTGTCCCCGTCCTCCGGGCGCCGGCCTTTCCAGAGGACAAAGTCGGAAACGCTGTCCTTCTCATACTCATCGGCGTTGGCTCTCTGGTTCTGGGTCCTGCCGAGCTCAAGGTCCTGTTGATCGAGGCGAGCCAGTTTCCCATACTCCCTGAAGGAGGAAATCTTGAAATACACCGAGCCATCCTCCGAAGGGTAGGCGTGCCCTTTTTCGATGAGAGCCTCGGTCATGGTGATCTGCTCAGGAATATGCCCCACCGCTGTCGGCTCCACGTGGGGCTTGAGGCAGTTCAGCTTCGCACAATCTTCGTGAAAGCGGGCCGTCCACCGCTGGGTGAACTCTTCAAGGGACTCCCCCGCGGACTGTGAATCCCGGATGGTCTTGTCGTCTACGTCCGTGACATTCCGAACGTGCTTGGTGCGCGTTCCCCCTACTTCAAGGACCCGTCGCAGGACATCCTGCAACACGAACGTACGAAAGTTCCCCACATGTGTCGGCCCGTAGACCGTGGGACCACAACAGTAATACCCGAGAGTTTTGCCATCGACGGGCTTCAACTCACGCGTCTCACGCGTCATGGTGTCAAACAAGCGCACGCCGTGCTCTAACGGCGGGATGCACGCTTCGCAAGCCTTGGCTTTTCAGTCCTTCCCCGGAAAGAGCGCCCTGTCCCTGCACACTGGTACGGACAGGGACTCTGCCAGCAGGCCAACCTCCTTCCGGGCGGCCCGGGCAAGAAAGGGACACCTTGCAATGGCATCAAGTCTTATCCTGATGCACATTGGGACGTGCCCACGAAGAAAACACCGATGTTCACTGCCGCTCAGAAACGCAGCCTCCTTGTCGGATTCGGGATCATCTTCGCGGCCGCCGCTTTCATCACCCTGATCTGGCTGGGGATGTTTCTCCCGGGATTCGCCGGGGAAGTCTTCCGGAAAATGGCGGGGCTGATGTGGACTCCCTTGATCCTCGACGTCTCCCTCTTCCTCCTCGGGATCATTCTGATTCTCTGGCTAAACATCTTCATCCGCGCCCGCGAGGGGGACGAATACGTTTACCTTGAGCAGGTTGAGTCCCCTCCCGCCGATTTGCCCGAAGGCGCTCGCTCCGTCATCTTCCACGAGCCTCCCGAGCCCCGGGGGGTCGGACCCGGACTGGCAGCAATTGAAGGGGCTCTCGAATTGAACGACCTCTCTGAAGCCACCACCCTTCTTTACGAATTGCCGGCCGACCAACTGGAAGAACCCGACGTGCTCGCCCTGCGCATCGAGTTATCAAGGCGCAAGGGTCACGATCAAAAAGCAGCAGAGCTCCTCGCGGAACTGCGGGTCAGATCACCTCACCATCCCCTGTGTGCAGAGTCGGATCCGGACCCTCCCGGTCATTGAGTTTCTCTCCACAACGACGGCAGTACCTCGCATCGAGCAGGTGTCCATGAACGCCACAGGAAGGGCAGGCGTCCGTCGTCTCGTCCTGCCGATTCAGTGCCGCATTAAACGTCTCCCCGATCACGATTCCGGTAGGAACTGCAATGATACAGTATCCGATCAGGACACAGAAAGCGGCGAGGAACTTGCCGGCCACCGTGACAGGAGCGATATCGCCATAACCAAGGGTAGTCACCGTGACCACGGCCCAGTAGACGCTGACGGGAATGTTCTCGAATCCGCTCTCCGGTTGCCCCGACTCCAGGATATAGGCCACCGTCCCCATGATGATGGCGAGGACCACCATCGCAAAAAAGAACACCGTGATCTTGGCCCGGCTGGCCATCAAGCCCCTCAGGATGATATTAGCGCCCCGAACATGCTCAAGCATCTTGAGCACACGAAACATCCGCAGGAGGCGCAGGATGCGGATGACGACCAGCGACTGGCTACCCCCCAGAAAGACAGCGAGGAAAGTAGGGATCCAGGAAAGGAAATCGATGATCCCAAAAAAGCTGAAGATGTAGCGGGCCGGCCGCCGCACGAGCCAGATGCGCAGGAAATATTCCCCCATGAACAGGATCGTAAAAAACCATTCCGCGACCTTCAGATGAGTTCCCCAGCGGGCCGATACCGTATCGATACTTTCCAGCATGACCGCAACCACACTGAGGCCAATCGCCAGGAGGAGGATCACGTCGAAGAGCTTGCCGGCCCTTGTTTCCGCCTCGAAAATGATCTTCCAGAGGTTCTCGCGCGTGCTGTGATACGGGCGGGGGGATGGATTCGGCTCCTCAGCCATCCCGGGCATTCTAGCAGCTTACCGGGCGACAGGGAACCCGCATTACGGCAGTCCGGATCCCGGCCTGTCTCTGGACCCGGGAAAACAGGCCCCCGGGGACCCTAGTCATCACGCCCCAGCAGCCTGCGGGTGTCTTCCACCGAGCGATTGTAGTCCTCCCTGCTCATGATGGGGGGCTCGGGAAAGACACGGCGACGGAAATCGGTGTGGCTATCAGTAGGCTTTTCCAGACCAGCGGACTGCCCTTCGCGGGCATCAGACACCCGGTAGGGACTCGTCGCCTTCTGCCTGCTCTGGAAGCGGGAGCTCCGTGCCAGATGCGACGCACTGGCTCCCTGCAACCGGGAGGAGCGCTGGAAGCGGGAAGCATCAGCCTTCCCCCGATAGCTCTTGGCAGGAACCTCGCTTACGCCGCTCCACTCCGAAGCGCTGTAGCGACCTGCCCGGTACGTGGATTTCCCGATGCCCCCTCCGAAGGAAAGATTCTTCTTGCCGTCGAATTGACTGCGCACCGCTCCCACGTAGTTCCCACTCTTGTTCTTCTTCAATTTGCGGGTATCGAAGGCGAACCGTTCCTCCAGGGCCGCAGACCCTTCCCCTTCCCCGAGGGCAATGATTTGCTTTTCGCGCTTACGTGTCTTCACCGTAGCGGAGGTATTCTCCGGGCTCACCCCATCCGTGCCTGAACACGAGGTGGTGACCAGTGGAGGAGCAAGCAGTGCGCCAAGGCAAAGAACGTGGACAATTGTTCGCAAGGGCGGGAAAATGCCCCCCCGGCCAATCCTTGTCAATTGCACAGGAGGGCCGTAAGGCCGTTCAAAAGCGGGAATTTGATCCGCAGCCAAAAAAAAAGTATACCTTGTCCGTGCCGCTCTCCCTGCTCACCCAGACTCCGGACGAACTGTCGTCCATGTTGGAAGACATGGGCGAACCACCCTACCGGGGAACCCAGATCCTTGAGTGGGTCTGGCAAAAACGAAGCACCAGCATCGATGAGATGCACAATCTGCCCGCCCGGCTCCGCACCCATCTGAAGGAAAACTTTACCCTGCACACCCTGGCTCACGCCCGCACCCAGGGATCGTCTGATCGCACGCGCAAGTTTCTCTTCCGGCTTTACGACGGGCGCTACGTGGAAAGCGTTCTCATACCCGCTTCCCCCGCGCTCTACGGCGAACGTTCCGACCGCCGCACACTCTGCATTTCCTCACAGGTCGGCTGCGCCTTTGGCTGCAAGTTCTGTGCCTCGGGCCTGGAAGGCTTTACCCGGAACCTCGTTCCCGACGAAATCGCGGGACAAGTTCTCCTTGCCGAGGAACTCAGCGGCCAGAAGGTCAACAACATCGTCTTCATGGGCATGGGAGAGCCTCTTGCAAATCTTCCCAACCTGCTCAAGGCCTTCGAATTGATTACCTCTCCGTGGGGACTCGGGATCGGCGCCCGCCATCTCACGGTCTCAACCTCGGGGCTTGTCCCCCAGATCCGCAGACTGGCCGACCATCCTCAGCAGATCAGGCTCGCAATTTCCCTCCATGGGGCCAGCGACGAAGTGCGCGACCGCATCATGCCCGTCAATCGTAAGTGGCCCATATCCGAACTCTTCGACGCCCTGCACTACTGGAAGGTGCGCAAGAAGCAGAAGCTGACTCTTGAGTATATCCTCATCGAAGGTGTCAACGATGACCTCGCACAGGCCGCGCTCCTGGCCCAACGCGCCAAGTCCCTGCATGCCAAGGTGAACCTGATTCCCTACAACAGGGTGGAGGGTTTAAACTGGAAGCGGCCCAGTGAGGCCCACTGCCGGTCCTTTCAGGACACGGTGGCTCAAGGAGGCGTGTCCACCACCCTGCGCCTCGAAAAGGGACACGATATCGACGCCGCCTGCGGGCAGCTCCGCCTCAAGCAGGAGCGCCGCGAAACCGGACCCCGGGACACAACGGAAACGGCCTAGAAGGGAATGTCGTCGCCTTCATCCTCGAAATCATCGGCCGCGGGTGTGGCTCCCTGAGGCTGGGACGCGGGCTTGGACTGCTGCGGGGCCTCCCCGCCTCGGGCCTGACCTCCGCCGCCGCCGCCCTGCAGAAATTGCATGTTCTCTCCCACCACCTTGAGCTTACTGCGCTTCTGCCCGGTATTCTTGTCTTCCCAGGTATCCATCTGGAGGCGGCCCTCGATGTAGACCGGGCGCCCCTTTCCCAGATACTGCTGGGCGAGTTCAGCCTGCCGTCCCCAGAGAGTCACATCGACAAAAGTGGTATCCTCCTGCCGCTGCCCCTGGTCATTGGACCAGACCCGGTTGATCGCCATTCCGAGCTCAGCGACCGCCGTTCCCTTCGGGGTGTACCTCAGCTCAGGATCCCTCGTGAGGTTTCCAATGAGCATCACCTTGTTCAGATTTGCCATAGCCCGCACCGTAGCTCGGGTCCGGCCTTTACCAAGGAAAATGTGGAGCTGCCGCGGGGAATGGAAATGATGCCACTGCATTTCGGATGCGACGGCTTGTTTCCCGCCTCGCCGGCCGGGGCTCCACGACAAAAAAACGGCATGCCTTCGGCATGCCGTCTCTGCTCGATGTCCCTCCGGTCCGGACGGAACAGTCAACCCGCTCGCGCGGCCTAGGCCAGACGCTGGTAGTGCTGCAGATGGACGATTTCGTTCAGCTTGAGCTTGCTCTGGATACTCTCAATCTGCCGGGCGTTGGCTTCGAAAATATAGTTCACATAGTGCCCGCCCTCAAGGTGACGGGCGTTGTAAGCGAACTTCCGGCGGCCCATCTGCTTGATCTCGTCAAGTTTGGCTCCTTCCGCCTCCATTTCCTTGGCCACCGCTCCCACGAGCTCGTCGACACTATCTTCCTTACCCGTCGTGTTCAGAACAATCAGGCCTTCGTATTTCCTGTTCATCCTCTGTTGATTTAGGTTGCGATTCTGGATCGGTTTCAGGTTCTGTTCTGGAGTCTCGCTTCGCTGCCTTGGGCCGGACATTAAACCGGTTGGCAGCTCTGCCAACTCCATCGGAAAGGGCAACCTGAACAGCATCAAGAGCGGTGGCAAGCGCCTTTTGTGCGGCTTCCTGCTCCTCCTCTCGAAAGCGTCCCAGCACGTGGCTGGTGAGCTTTGCACCCGGAACCCCGCCTATTCCTATCTTGAGGCGGGGAAAATCCCGGGAACCCAGGTCCGCAATGAGGCTGCGGAGCCCATTGTGCCCTCCCGGACCCCCACTCATGCGGAAGCGAAGTTGGCCCAGCGGGAGGGAAACCTCGTCGCAAACTACCAGAACCTCCTCGGCGGCGATCTTGTAAAAGCGGGCTGCGGCAGCCACCGCCCGACCACTCAGGTTCATATAGGTCTGGGGCTTAAGCAGGAAAAGACCGCCTGCCGTCCGGCACACTTCGGCCTGCCATTTCTTCTCCCGCTGGAAGGAAAGACCCGCGGCTCCGGCCAGCCGGTCCAGCACCTCAAACCCCACGTTGTGCCTCGTTCCGCCATACTCCCGGCCAGGGTTTCCCAGTCCCACCACAAGGCGGGGCACATCTGATTCCGTCGACACACGCGTTTCATAACGCCTTGCCCCCGGAAATGCCCCCCGAAAATGTCCGTTCCCTCATACAAAAAAACCCGGGGCTCGCTCCCCGGGTTTGAAAATCGGTTGGCCGGACCGGAGACAATCACTCTGCAGCGCCTTGGCCAGCGTCTTCCTTGGTGTCTCCTCCTTCGGCTCCCCCGTCGGCACCGCCTTCCTCTCCTCCCGGCCCGCCCTCTCCGGACGCCTCACTGAGGGCAACACGGGTCTTGGCCACCAGGGCCACCACCACGTCTTCAGCAAGGGTGGGAGAAACGCCTTCCGGCCACTGGAGCCCTCCGACATTGAGGACGTCGCCCACAGCGAGGTCGGAAACCTCGCCAAGGATGGTCTCGGGGAGGTCCTTGGGCAGACACTTGATTTCGATGTTATAAAGCATTTGCTCAAGCTGCCCACCAAGTTTGACACCCTTGGCTTCACCGGTGAAGACCACCGGCAGCTGGGCGGTAATCTCGGTGTCCTCGTTCACGGCGAGAAAATCGGCGTGCAGGATCGTCCCGCTGAGGGGATCGTGCTGGAGATCTTTGACGAAGGCCAGCTGCCGCGCGCCCCCTTCCAGCTCCAGGTCGACCAGGATGTTCGCAGAGGCACTCTGGACGATCATGTCGCGGAACTCCTTGGAGTCCACCTTGACGTTTCGGTTTTCCGAACCACCCCCGTAGACCACCGATGGAATGAATCCTTCGCGACGCATGCGCTTGAGCACGCCAGTGCCGGTCCGCTTGCGATCCTCTGCCTTGAGTGAATAGGTCTTTGCCATGGGTCAGTGGAGTTTGGAGTTCTGGTGAGAAGCGGAGCGTTGGAGCGCGCCCCGCGGGGGCGGCTAGCTACACGGAACCACCGTCGATGTCAAAGAGAGAACTGACGGATTTTCCGTTGTGAATCCTCTGAATCGCCTCAGCGAGGAGCCCCGCTACGGACACCGTGCTCACCTTGGCACGGCAGCTCTCCGGCGGCAGCGGGGTAGAGTCGGTCGTGATGACCTCGTCAATTTGGGATTTCATGATTCGCTCGCAGCCCAGGTCGCCAAGCACAGCGTGGGATACCCCGGCGAAAATTCGGCCCGCCCCGTTGCTTTTCAACGTCTCCGCAGCGGCACAGAGCGTTCCGGCGGTTTCCGTCATATCATCCACGATGATGGCATCGCGACCCTCCACATCGCCAATCAGTTTCATGGGTTCCACCTGGGTTGCCGAGATCCTCTGCTTGGCTACGATCGCAAGCTCCGCGCTCAGGGCCCCGGCGTAGCTGCGGGCGATCTTGACTCCGCCCACATCTGGAGACACCACCGTAATCTCACCGACAGATCCATTGCGTTGCTTACGCAGGTGCCTGAGAAGGACTGGCTTGGCGTAGAGGTGGTCCACCGGGATATCGAAAAATCCCTGCACCTGCGCGGCGTGCAGATCCATGGTGAGAACCCGGTCCACTCCTGCGGCCTCGATAAGATTAGCCACTAACTTGGCGGTGATGGGCGCACGCGGCTTGTCCTTGCGGTCCTGGCGCGCGTAACCAAAAAACGGAATGACCGCCGTTATGCGCTCCGCACTTGCCCGGCGGACCGCATCAACCATGATGAGAAGCTCCATCAGGTTCTGGTTCGTAGGCGGACAGGTGGGCTGGATGATGAAGACATCCTGTCGTCGCACGTTCTCGTTGATACGAACGTAGGTCTCGCCGTCTGGAAAACTGGTGACCTCGGCATCAGCCAGGCTTGTTCCGATCCCGTCGGCGATCCCCTGGGCGAGGGAAGGGTGGGCGTTCCCGGTAAGAAGTTTCATGGATGGCAGTGGCCGGACCTCTGGTTACGTGCTAATGGCGGAGAGAGCGAGGAGAATCGATCCGCGCCCGGCGCAATCACGCCACTCGGCACCACTATCCTCTACTTGCTTCCCTTCCTGAGCATGACCGCAGGGACGGTCCTGAGCAGGATCTTGAAATCGAGCCACAGCGACCAGTTGTCGATATACTTGAGATCCAGGCGCACCCACTCCTCGAAGCTGCTGATCTTGTTTCTCCCCCCGACCTGCCAGAGGCAGGTGATACCCGGTTTCACGCTGAGNCGCCGCCGGTGCTCGGACTTGGCGAATTGATCAACCTCGTAGAGGGGAAGCGGACGGGGCCCGACCAGGCTCATGTCTCCGCGGAGGACATTGAGGAGCTGAGGCAGTTCATCGATGCTGGTCCGGCGCAGGAAACTTCCAAATCCGAACACACGTGGATCATTTTCCAGCTTGAAGACCGGCCCGGACATCTCGTTACCCTCGGATTGCTTGACGTCGTCCAGCTGCGCCTCCGCATCCGGGTGCATCGTCCGGAATTTCCACATCGTGAAAGGTTTGCCGTAACGTCCGGCCCGCACCTGCCGGAAGAAAACAGGTCCTCTCGGACTCCCGATCTTGATAAAGATCGCAACCCACCACCAGAGCAGCACGATCGAGGCACTCAAGACCACGGCGGCTCCGATGAAATCTATCGCCCCCTTCACCCAGAGAGCCCAGGACAGTTCGGGGGTGGTGCGCAGGACAAGCATGGGTTTCCCTCCCATGCTATCGAAGTCGGGGCGGGCTACCTGGGTCTGGATGAAGTCCGCGGAGATCCAGGACTCCACCCCCTGCACCTCACAGATCTCCACCAACTCGGCAAGTTCCCCAAACTCGGTGCGCTTGGGAGCAAAGATCACTCGAGCCACCGACTCCCTCTTGAGCAGGCTCGTGAACTCTTCCGGGCTGCCCGTGGCCGGTTCATATTGAGCCACTACCTTGTAATCGGCGAGGGCTTCGGAAGAGAGGCCCTTCTCGAACTCCTTCACTGATTCCTCTGACCCGACGTAGATGACGGCCTCCTTGGCGTCCTCCGCCCGGACCGAGTGAAGCACCACACCGCGCACCAGGCCCTCGCGCAGCAGGACAAAGGCAACGGCAATGGGGACGGACACCCCGAGGGTTAGCCGGGACAGCGAGTCCCCCAGTTGCAGGNTGACAACCAAGGCGCCCACCACCACGCCCACGATAATGAGCGACTTGAACATCTGGACGAGCGAATCCCGGACACGCTTGCGAAGNGGGTGACGATAAAACCCGAAGGCNTCCAGCGCGATGGGAGTGAGCGGTATGATCACGAANAGAAGGGGCGTCATCTCCGCCAGGCCNATCTCGCCGGGATTGGCATTNCCTTCCCAGAGCCGCCACCTGACGAGCACGCGAAGCAGGTCATCCCGGATGGCGGCACTGACCACGAAGGCAAGGTAGACCAGCGCGGCATCAACAAATTGCAATGCCTGCACCGAGAGCGCTTCTTTACGTCCTTTGGCCATCAGGGAGTCAGTCGCTCCTCGGGCCGGGGAAAGCGGCTGAGGATTTCAGGCGGAAACTCAGGCCGGATCGCTCCGTCCTGCAATGTTTTAATGTAGGATTTGAGGATGGCCCTCCACTCCCGGAACTCCTGCGGCCGTCTGAACCGGTAACCGCGGGCAATCGAAATCTCGAGGTAATGCTGGGCGAGGAGAAAGCATCCAAGGGCCTCTTCCGGCCGTCTGCTGAACCAGAGTCTCTTCCCGCGCTTCATGAAATGATGGGACAAGCCGGCGTGGGCTCCAAACTTCCGCTCGCGGAGCTCGGTCACACGGATGGCCTCCCGGTGAACTTCGGCCGCCTCCTCGAACTCGCCCAGGTGATCGAGGACGAGACCCAGCTCAATGAGGGTCCGGGGATCCTGCGGGTTTCGCCTGCGCGCCTCCTCCAACCCCCAGCGAGCCTCCTCAAGCCGGAATGCCACCCCGGGACGCTCGCCCTCCGGGGTATGGGTGTAGGCACTCAACTGCAACCTGCCGTATCCTTCTGCAGCNTGATAGTGGGGAGAGGACTCCACCAGTNTGCGCAACCCGGGCANTTCTGCGGGATCCACCTCGAAATCTGCAATCCGCTTCTTTTCCCACTTCAACCAGGCGCCGGTATGCACGCTTTCCCTGCCCACCGCAGCCACCGCGAGGCCGGACATCAGGATCACNAGGATGGCGTGCCCGCCCTTCGCGAGCCGGGACGGGGAGGAATCCACGGAGACCAGCAGTCCGATCGCGATACAGGCCATCATGAGAATGGGCAGGAGATGCGTCTGGAAGTCGAAGATGGCATGCAGCATGGCAGCCGCCAGCCCGGCCGCAGCCCCCACCCGCAGCCCTGCCTGCAGCGGCACGGGGGGGCCCCGGCTGCCGCCCCGCGACGAGAAAAGAGCACTCAAAAAGACCACCACGAGGAATACGATGACCAGCACCAGCCCAACCACCCCGTAGTCACAAAGCACCTGCATGTACTCGTTGTGGGCCAGCTCCGGGTCATCGACCCAGCTGGGAATATCCCCATCCCAGTACTGGACGGAGAGGTAACGGTAACTCTGGCTGCCATTCCCGAAGAGGGGCTTCTCCAGCCAGATATCAAAGGCCACGCCGGCCAGTCCAAGGCGTGAACTTGAATCNAAGACGTTCTGCCCCTGGCCNCGCTGTTCGCTGAGCTGGGAAGTTGCCACCCGGGTATACATGGCAGCGCCCAGCGACACGAGCAGCGCCACTGCAACCGTGACCCAGACTTTTCGTGNAGCCCGCCCGTGCATACCCAGAACCACCGCACACACAAGCCCTCCCATGGTGGCCGCGAATCCCGCCCTCGATTTGGTCANCCAGACCAGGACCAGACCGGCTCCGACCAGAAGCAACAAGGCCGTGCACGCTTTCCAGCGCGAGGCGCAGAAAGCCATCCCCAGGAAAAGTGGCACCATGATGACAAGAAGCCCGGCNAGGTTGTTCCACTGCCAGAAGAGACCGCTGACTCCGGCCCCGCTCGCGCGGACGCGGCGGAAAAAGGTGAACTCGTGATCAATCCACTGCTGATAGAACCCAGCCAGGAATTGCGCTCCGAAAACCGCGACGATCGCAAAGAACAGGATTTTCAGTTCCCGCCCGCCNACAGCGCAGGTCGCTACCGTGACGATGGTGAGCCACCCCATCGTGATGAGGTGGAGATCATGCCGGCCGAGGTCCCACACTTCCGAGGACAACGCGCGGATGGTAAAGTAGAGGAGACCGGCCCCTCCGGCCAGCAGGACGGGNGCCCGGAGGCTGCGCCCACTGCGCAGAGCCACAGTCAGGCCCAGCAATGCTCCCGCCACCACCAAGGGCATGGCCACCGCACTGCGATGAAGTTCCAGCCCTCCCCCGAGCAGGAGGGCCACCAGCCACCCCGCCAGGAGAAGAAGCAGCGCCGCGGGTGNCAACCAGCCGCCGGACACGCTACGCGCCTGGGCTTGGGTCTGGTCGAATTTTTCGGTCATGTCTTCGAATTAGTGGCCAAACGGCGTGAATNGTTCAACCGAGAGCAGTCAGGAGGCCCACCAGCACGAGCCAGACGACCACCGAGACAACAAGTCCGGGGCTCCTGAGAAGAAGGCGCTCGGGAGTTTCCACCACAGTGGAGCGCCAGGCGAGACGCAAGTAAGTCATCACCCCCGTCAGGACGGGCAGGGCGGTGCATACGAAGGGGATCCGATCCGGCCGATTCAGACAGTAGGCCAGGTAGATGGCCGCTGCCAGGAGGGCGCTGCACCCGGTGAGAACGTTCAGGAGCTCCGCTGTATAGCCTCGCAGGGCCCGTCGTGTGATGCCCATCTCGCGATGGGTCTTCTCGAGCAGGATCCACTCACCCTTCCGCTTTCCNAATCCCAGCATGAGGGCAAGAAAGTAGGTGCAGCCGAGGAGCCATCCCGTCGGGTGGGCGGCTGGATCGAAAACCTGAAGCGCCCATGCGCCCGCTCCCACCCGGGCGGAAAACCCGGTCGCGAGGACAAGCACGTCCAGCAGGGGCAGCCCCCGCAGGTAGTAGGAATACACCCATGAGAGCAGGTAGTAGCCGACAAGAACCCAGGTCGGGGCTCCCCAGCCATAAAACCACCAGGCCCCCCCGATGGCNCTCCCGGCGAGAAGCACCACCGCGCACCACGCCCGTCGCAAGGAGATCTGTCCGCTGGCTATCGGTCGCCTGTGCTTGCGTGGATGGCGGGAATCCTCTGCCCGGTTCACAATATCATTGGCGAGGTAGACCGAACTGGAAATCAGGCAGAAACAGGCCGCNATGGGCAGGACTGCCATCCAGGCTCCGATTTCCAGCATGGATCCGTGAAAAAAGAGGGCGGCCAGGCAGAATCCACTCTTGATCCAGTGCGACGTCCGCAATGCGGTAAGCCACATGGAGAGCGCACCGGGAAACACCCGACCTTTATTCTCTGCGTTCATCTGACAGATTCGGCCCGCCGCCGGACCATTGATCCCCCATATGTGGGGAGCGGTTACTCCTTCGATCCCGAAGCAGCGTAGCTCCGGACATCCATGAAGGCTGGAAGGCAGCCAAATGCCACCCATAGGCCACGNGTATCCTCAGTCCCGCTGTCCTTGAGGTCATCCCATTTCTCAGCCGTGATCGGAAGCACCCACCAGGGCTCCGGGTCATAGGAGCTTTCCAGTTCCAAAGCCTCCCCAGTCTCCNGGAGGCTCCCCCTGATCCGTTCGAGAACCTCGCGATCACGCCCCGCCACCAGACCCCGGTGCCCCTGTAAGTCAGCCACCTTCCAAGACNCCTGGCCCCATGGACTGAGCAGGAAGTCATTGCCCCCATAGTAACCATGCAGTGCCAGCTTCAGGCTTACCCCGGGCTCGGGAGCACCCCCGCCCGGGGTCCAGAGAAGAATGCGTTCTCCATGGGCCTGTCCCACCACGCGCACCCGGCCCTTCTCCAGGAGGGAAAGCAATCGTGACCGATTACTGCCCTCGGTGGCGTTGACCCCCCGCTGCCGCTTCCCGAGGGTGCGCTCATCGAAGAGAACGAANCCGGCCTCTTCCAGGCCGGGCGCCTGCTTCTTGTCGAAGAGCGCAAGATGAAACGTGCCGTAGGAGACGAGTCCGCTACTCAGGATCACACCCTCGCCCCGGGGCAGGTCGGCGGGAGNAACCGTACTCCAGGCCTCGAAGACCCGCTGGTTGTGATCGACCGGTTCCGCCACTCCATTGGCCAGACGGCTGAAGAACCAGCCATAGGCTCCCATGGGCCAGAACCCGTCGGTCGAGGGGTAAAGGGTGGCGGCGGAAATCACCGGAGCCCCCTGCCGGAAAGTCGCCATCCGGGCCCCCACGATCCAGGGAACAATCGTACCCAGCAGGGTCAGGAGGATGACCAGCTGGCCCACNCGCCTCCGTGNGATCGTGGCCCAGACCTCGTTTCCGCGGTCAAAGAAAATGGTCAGCAGNACGGCGAGGGCCGGCAGGAAAAGATGCCGCGGGGTATAAAGAACGCAGGAATAAAAAACGAGTGGAAGGAGCAACCCTCCTGCGAGGAGCAGGCGGTAGAGGGACCGCCTCCCCGCCATGGTGAACGCGAAGGCCAGAAGAAGAAGGAGGAGGGCTCCCAGCCCACCCCCGATAAACGCCATGAAGGTCGGCAGGACCAGGAAAGGCCTCGGCACGGCAGCGTAGCCATCACTCAGCAGGAAGCCGAGGACGATGGCGAAAACGGAGCCCACAATCATGGCATTGACTCTCCGGTCCTGCAAAAGAACCCGAACAGAATCCTCCCGAATCGTGAACATCGCCAGCAGAGGCAGGAGGAGAATGGCATCCTGGCGAGCCGCGGTGGCTGCCCAGGCAAGGAGGCCGGTCAGGATCGCCCGGCCGACCGAGGGTCGTGACGCCCTGCCGTCCTCCCCCTCCTTCCCAGGGAGCGGACGAAGCAGCACAGCGAGTAACAGAAGGAATGAAGCCGAGATGATGTTGGGTGAGAGGAACATTCCGGAGAACGCCAGGACGGGGGTGAAAAGCGCTCCGTAAAGCACCGCCACCTGTACCCCGGACCAGTGCCGCTGCGAACCCACGGCGGCAAGGAGCGCTAGGGAGAAGAGCGTGACCGCAAGCAGGTTTCCCTCCCGAACAATGGAAAGCGAGGTGTCCCCCGCTGGATTACGCAGCTTGAGCCACCCCGCCACCACCCAGTAGGACAGGTACTGCTTGTCGTAATTGTAGCTGTCGTTGTCCCTGAAATCCTTGTCACCAACAAGCAACTGGACCGACCCCTCCAGCAATGATGCCTGGTCACTTTCCCGCATGGTGGGGCCAACGGCCCATACCTCGAGGCAGATCCAGACCAGGGTCACCAGAGAGGCTGCGAGGCGCATCTTTCCGGNGCTCGTCATGTTGATTCGTGGTTGGCGGCCTCGAGGACCGCCAGATACTGAAGCCGCCTTCCGAAGATGAGGTTCAGGACAGGCGGGTAGAGGTTGAGCGAGATGCGCTCNTCGTGCACCCGGAGCCCGCATTGCCCGAAGAGTTCGTGCCAGCCCGCCAGAGTGGGATAGCGAAAGAGACAACGCACCCCATACCCTGCATTCGCACCCCAATCGAGAAAGGCGATCCGCGGCCAGGCCAGGAGAGAACCAGTCTTGTGATCCTTCAGGATCACGCGTTTGCGGGCCACCCGCCCTGCTTCTCGCAGAAGGCGAGCAGGGTCCTCCTCGTGGTGGAGGACGTCGGCAAGCAGGACATTGTCGAGGGAGTCATCCTCAAACGGAATGATCTTGCCGTCATAGGGGTCTACCGGAATTGCGCATCCCTCCCGCACCTTTGTTTCCAATCCGCGCACTTCGATNCCGTGTTCGCGGGCGAGGGCCGCCCCGAGAGTCCCGGCCCCACAGCCGATATCGAGCAGAGATTCACCCGCAGGCAGGCATTGGCCGAGGCTNTCGACCAGAACCCGCAGCCGCCGCTCGTATACCGGCGCATGCAAAGTGCGTAAAAGCGCCTTCATTCAGCGTCGTCTGCTCCGAGGGACTTCTGGAACAGGGGCGCATACTGCTGGATGAACGAAGTGGCCCGCTGCAGCGCCTTCTTGTCAGCCTCGGCGACCTCCTCCGGGGTAGTCACCCCTTCGATATCGGCATATACCATCACGCTGGGATAACCCCAGCGGTTGTTGAGGTTCCTGAACATGTTGTCGAGAACGGTGAGCAGAATGCGCTCAAAGTCGGAAGGCGTGGAACGATTAGCCCCGATCCACCAGTAGAGGTAGTGCGCTCGGACCCGGCGCACGGTCCCATCCTCTTCATTGATTTTTCGCAGCAGGGTGTAGTCCATCACCTCCAGGTCCTGTCCGCCCACCGCGATGGATATCTTTTCCTTCTGCGCGATGTGCCATCCCTGCGCACGCAGACAGACATGGGGACGGTGCAGGCTCCGTCGGTCGTTTCCACCCAGGATGAGGCTCGCGGATATGCCGTCTTCGGCCGCCTTGGCGAGGTCCGTGGCCGTAGAATCCGCGGGAACGTAGAGCATCTTCAGGATGCCGGTATCGGGGGGGNGCCACTTCTTTTCCTCCTTGGTGATGGGACGTTCAATCCCGACATGACCAGGAACNCCATCCTTGGCCGGAAGCCTCATGACCATCCCGGTTTCAGAGTTCTCCGCGGCATTGGGGAAAACCAGGCAAAGGCCCACCGTGGCTATCACGAGGGCTAACACCGGAATACAACGCAACACAGACTGTTTGGTTGTGATCATACAGGCGCAGACTCCTCCGGTTCGTCGTCAGGGCTATCGTCGTCGGGGCTATCGTCGCCGAAACTGTCGTCTTCAGGGCCCACCACCCGCGAGCGCGTCCTCTTCCGGCGTAGAGACTTCAAGCCCCCATTGAGAATCCGCACCAGCAGCAGCATGCAGAAGAGGGCTACAATAAATACCATGAGGCCGGCCGAGATATGGAATCCAGAAGGGTGGTCGTCGGATCCAATGGCCCATTCCTTGGAGACCCATACCGTGCCGTAGTAGAGAAGGAGCATGCGGATGAAATTTCCGAAGATGGCAAATGGCACTGCCGCAAAGGTCAGAAAGAGGCGATGCCACCCATTCTTGAGGGCCAGGTAACCATAAATCATGCTCACCATCGTAAGGGCAAACAGGGAGCGCAGACCGGAACAAGCGGCTGCAATTCCGAGCGAAAAGCGNTCNCCTGCCGCAACGCCCTCNGAGGGAGGAGAGTACAGGGAGGTTCCCGAGCGCAGGACATCAACCCCGGTGACCTTGAGGTAGACCTCCGTGAGCTTGGTCATCAGGAGCTGAAGCGGGCTGGCGATGGGTTCGATCAGAAAAATGAGNGGCCACGTCATGCCAAAGAGAACCCACAGCCAGAAGGCACGGCGGAAGTATTCCCACCCCAGGAACCAGATGATGAATCCCGCCACAAAGATCTGTCCTGCCGCGTAGCCGACGTATTTTTCATTTGCCTTGTAACCCCCGAAGTAAATGAAGCAGGCGAAGGCCACCACCGCCAGGCCGAGCCAGCTTGGCTTGGGAATCAGGTCGGCATAGCGCTTCCGCGTAACCAGCATGAGAATCAGGACCGCGGGTGGCACGAAGTATCCGAAAACCCACTCGTAGTCATCGTGGCGATATCCCTGCTGCATGTTGCTCCAGATCGTGGAGCGCTGGAACATGTATCCCGTGGAATAGCCAAAGGAAAAATAGAGATATCCCATCACCAGAGCCACCGTNCCAAGCATGATCGCGATGGGAAGGCGGTTGGAGGCAGCAGAGGACAGGGAGCTACTCATCGTTCCTACGGCAGGAGTTAAGGAAAACCGGGATGGCCCTTCTGGCAAGATCGCAGTCGGGGCCCGGCAGCCGGAGCAAAAGTTTAGGAAAAACTACGGAGTTGGGCAATTGTTTGCTGGGGTCGGGGCGATTCCCCTAGGCCCTAGGCCACCCGGGGGAGCCGGACCTCCCCCATCGCTTCAAGATAAATACTCGTCAGGAGTTCGAGGTTCCTCTTCCTCCCGAAGTGGCGCTCATAGTGGGCCCGCCCACGCTGTCCAAGCTCTCGCCGGTCGATGGCAGGGAGCGNGAAGAACCTTTTAACGGCCTGTGCGAGGTCCTCCGCATCNCTGGGATTGACGAGGAACCCCGTCTCACCATCTGACACGAGGTCACCTGGAGCACTCCCGCGTGATGTGATCACCGGCGTAGCCATCGCGTAGGCCTCCAGAACAGTGCGTCCAAATGTCTCGTAACACTGGGTGGGCAGGAGCAGAATCTCGGACTCCGCTATCAGCCGGCAAGTTTCCTCGATCGGGAGGCGTCCCGCAAAGCTGATGGCAGGATTCCCCCGCGCGCGCTCCCGCAGTTCATCTTCGAGGGGACCGCTGCCCACCACCAGCAGCGGAATTTCCAGGCTGGCCCGGAGCCAGGCCTCAATGGCTGGTCTCACTCCCTTCTCTGCGGAGAGCCGGCCCACGAAGATGGCCCGGCGCTTACGCGGGCCAGCCCCAAGGTCCGGGAGATCGGGCATGACGTTCGGCTTGACCCGCAGGCGATGCTCGGGAAATCCGCCCGCCACGAATTTTCGACGTACCAGATCAGAGGCCACGATGAAGCGGTCCACTTCACGTCCATACGTTGCCCGGGCCCGGTGGAAGGCATTCATCCCGGTAACCACCGCGGAGCCAAGCACGCTGCCGCGGTAGCAACGATGCCGTATTCCGTTCCAACCAACCGCCTTACCGACACAATCCTCGCAATTCCTGCCCTCCCGCATGAGTACCGCNGCCGCACAAAGCGGCCTGAAGTTCCGCAACGTCTGCACCACCGCAACCCCGGCCGCCCTCGCCGCCCCGTAGACCGACGGGGAGATCAGCGGAAAGGAGTTCTGGACGTGCATCACGTCGAACTTCCTGCCCGAAAGAATGGCTGACACCTTCCGCCGACTCTGCCGCGACCAGATGGAGCCGGCTGCGGCACGCAACTTACCAAGGCTCTGGATCTCTTCGTTTTCCCGCACATAGGTCTCCACTTCGTGTCCTCCCCCGCGCAGGAGCTCCACTTCCGCTTCAAAGGAGACATCTTCACCCCCCCGCACGAGGTAGTGATTGTGGACCATGAGGATCCGCAGCGGGCGGTCCATGTCAGGAGAGAAGCTCACGATAGCAGGTCAGATGGCCCTCGAGAGTGCGCTGCCAACTGTAGGTCTTGCTGTGCTCAAGGCCGCGGGGAACCAGTTCATCGGCCTTCGATAAAGCCTCCAGAATGCCCGCCGCCCCAGCTGCAGGATCAGCAGGGTCGAAATAGAGCGCCGCGTCTTTCCCCACCTCCGGCAGGCTTGAGGTATTGCTGCAGACGACGGGGGTTCCCGAAGCCATTGCCTCGATCACTGGCAGGCCAAAACCTTCGTAAAGCGAGGGAAAGAAAAACACCGCCGCATGCTGGTACGCCGGGACAAGGACCTCGTCCGGAACACGCCCCAGCTCGATCAGGCGTTCCTCTCCGCAGCGCCGACAGAATTCCTCGCGCAACCCGGGGGAAAAATACGATCCCGCCCGCACCAGCTTGAGTTCCGGCTCACGGGCAAACACCTCGGCAAAGACCTCGGGAAGAATCGAAAGGTTCTTGCGAGCTATCGAGCTGCTGACACTCAGGATGTAGGGCTGCTCTTTGAGATGGGACAGCTCTGGAGGGAAGGACGCCGGAGTGCGGAAAGCCTCCTGATCAATCCCGTTCTCAACCACCCGGATGCGACCCCGGTCTATCCCGGCCAGCTCCACCATCTCATCAGCCGTGAAGTGAGAGACGGAGGTAAGCAGGTCGAAGTTCTTGAGACGCTCCATGTGTCTCCGGAAGCGCCCGAGCTGCGCATCAGTCAGTTCGCCCCGGAATCTCATGGGAATGAGATCGTGAACCGTGGCCAGTGTCCTGGGNGAACCCCGCAGGTGAGGCAGGAGAAATCCCAGTCCGTGGGAAAGGGCGTGCACCAGGTCAAACCGTCCAGCGGTTGCTACCCGCCACCGATAAATTCCCCAGCGGTCAAGCGCCCGAAAGAGCCGGGAGTCGGCCTTGGTCATCAACCCGGTATAGGGCACGAGAGCCTCGATGCCGAAGTCGGACAGCCCGTCAGCGAGGCCCTCCTCTCGTTCGGCCCAGAGCGAGCCAAAGTAGCGTTGCATGCTGACACTCCCGAAGGAGGGCACCGTGGGAATCCATAGAACAGATGGCATGAAATCTTCCTTGAATCCTGAGCTTGCTTAACCGGGTCCGTTACCCTGGCTGACCATCCGCCGGAGGATATCGGCCAGCCCGCGAGCGATCATCTGCTTCGTTCCGGAGGTGTGCTTGCGCATGAGGGCACCAGGTGCCGCTCCTCGCGCAGCCGCAACCGACAGGGTGTTGCCCCGGGTCTGAGGGAGATCGCACAAGTCCGGTGGCTTTTTCACGAGAAAGAGGTGTCGAATACGAAAGCCGGTTGTCCGGACAGGCCGTGCAATCAGACGCCCGGGGACGTGCTTTCATAACCAAAAAGCCCGAGCACCTCCTTGAGGTTCTCATTCAGGCGGGTGACCGTCTCCGCCCTCAGCTTCTTGAGGTGATTCCCGGGCTTCACGGAGCGCTTGTGTGACAGGACGTTTTCCGAGCCAACCTCGAAGTCCGCCTCAGCCAAAATGCGTTCCGTCACCGCCGGGGCACCTGTCAGACCCGTATGCTCAACGATCTGCCGAACAATCTCAGGGAAATCCGCGATCATCTCCTCGTAGCGGACAAAGAGCACNCCCGGCGCCCCAACGAGCCGCTTGTGGAANTNGAGATAGTCGCNACGGTAGTCCTCCATGTGGGCAATCACCCAATCGTCTATCCCCGATGCACAAGCCTCAATCCTCGACTCCAGGTTGTTCCGGTTGTTCAGGGTATGGGACTCCCGGATCGAATAGTAATGAGAGACCAGACAGTCCCGTGGGTCCCGGAGCAGAAGCACCGTACGGTAGCGCTCGTGGTCCGGAATCGGATAGGCCCTCCTCAGTGTTCCATAGTAACAGCCCTCCACGTGAAAAGCCCGAGCCGTGTAATTCGCATCGGACATCTTGCCTGCCCCTTCCGAGCCTGCCTTCGCAAAATAGCTGTCGTAGTCCAAATGGATCCGCTCATTGGCGAGGGCCAGTTCCCGCAGGGCCCGGGACAGAAACATCGATCCGCAGCGGTAGTAGCTGTAAAACAGCACACTCGGGGGACCACTTGGCTTGATTTCCCCTCGCCACGCCCGCTTCTCGTCCTTCCACAGAAAGGAATTGTAGAACTGGGAGCACGTCACATAGAGACGGGGGCAGCTCTTCATGAAGCGCAGACGCAGGCGTCTCATCTTGCTGGTAGGATTGCTCATGCGGACATGCCTTTCTTCACGCAGTCTCGTCCAAAAACCATCGCCCGGCGGCCAGCTCGGCCAAGGCTTTCCAGATCTCTCTCCCGGCCATCTTTTTCTTCACGCCCGGTCGATTCCGGCCGACCCCTTCGGCAGCGCTCGGTCTCCGATCTCCCGGAAAAGCGGAATCCCGCTCCACGTGAAGACGTGAGTATGACCTCGTGCGACGAGAGATCCTCTTCACGGTTCTGGCTNTCCTGCACAGGAGTGTTTTCAGGGAAGTAGTTTCACCACGGAAAGACCGCGGGGCGGCCGGGCAGGTCACGNCGTCCTGCCGCAGCACCACCACAGGTCAGGAAGGTGCCGGCGTGACGCTGCCACCCTCCACCACGGTCACTTTCTCACTGGTGGAGGAGCCGGTGAGCGCGCGTTCTTCCTCCTTCTGTCGGTGGCGTGTCAGTCCGGCCGCCACCACTCCAAGGAACACTCCAAAAAAGTAGGGGTTGGGATAGGCCTCCATGGAAAGGACCCCCAGGGCGGACGCCCCGACCAGGGAGAAGGCGAGAGAGGCCATCAGTCGCAGCTGCAGAACCTCGATACTCTTTCCCTTCGACATCCTGACCAGCCGGCGGTGGGTGTAGACCAAGAAGGGNACGACCAGGGCGAGCGCTATTCCNATCGGGACATATCCGTACTTGAGGACAAAGCGGACCACCAGGGCGTGGACGTGAAAGGCATCGTCCCCCTGGAATTCTTCCGCGCCAAAGGGTGTCCAGTTACTTCCGTCAGCAAGCAGGCTGAAATCCACGAAACGCGTATGGAAGGTGCGCACCCGGAAGAGATCCGCATTCGCTCCTCCCGTCCCGGTAATGTCGTAAATCCACCTCTGCCACTCTTCAAGCTGGTAGGCCAGATCTTCCCCCAGCACCACGAGCAGCACCAGAGCGGTAAGCGCTACCCCGTAGGTCGCCATCGTCAGGATCCCGCTGCGCAGGACGATCAGACCAAATACCACCCCGGGAATGATGAGGAGCGGGCCACGCTTGAGGGAAAGCACTGCCGCGCTCGCATAGAGAAGGAACAGGAGGAGGCACACCACGATGGGGAGTATCCGATACTCCTTCGCGATTCGCCCCCGGAAGAGAAGGGGAGACAGACAGATCGCGGCGCAGATCGACATGCAGGTCGCCAGCGGGCCCTGAGCCGAGAATGGCCCGAAGATCCCCTCGCCCCAGAGGAGATACTTCAGGTTGATCGAAAATCCCGTCTCCATGTAGTCGTGCTCGAATTCGAAAAGCCCGAAGAAGAAGTGCCACAAGGCATGCAGGGCCGCCGGAACCATGATGAGGACCACGAATCGCAGATATTTCTGGACGTCAACGACCCCGGGTAACGCCAGGGGCAAAACAAAAATCAACCCGTAATAGGCCGAGGTATTCGCCAACGGTTTGAGCATCTGCATGCCAACCCCGGTCTTGGCTACCGCAATGATCGCGGTAGCGGCTACCAAAAAGGCCGCCAGGCAGAACAGAAGGGTCTCCCGCCTCGTCATGAGCCGAACCCGCAAGGCAAAGCTCGCGAGATAATGCAGGACCATGCCGAGCAGAATGACCGGCGGAACGGCCAGAATGAAGTAGACGTCCCGGAAGTCCATGTGGAGAACGCCGGCAGTCACGAGCAACTTCTTCGGAATATCCAGGTAGGCTGCCAGAACTGCCAGGACGTACATGGAAGCCCGCGGGGCGACGCATCCGAGGACGAATGCCGGGATCCACACAAAGCGGTAGGTTGCCCCGATCACGTTGCCAGTCCCGGTCAGGATCGTCATCACCACGAAGAGCCCGAGGGCCATCATGGCGATCATCAGGACGACCGGTCCTATTCGATAATTTCCCATGGATGAATAATCACTTGGTGACTGGTTTCGGGGAGGACGTTCAAATTCCGAGGAACTTTCCTACGAGGNATGCGGAACACGTTGGTGCCAATGAAAAGATCGGATCCCTTTGGGAGCTCTCCTGTCACTTTGCCTCTATTCGGGCTCCGCAAACAAGTTCCGCTTGTCCGCATTTATTNCCGGGTCGAACTGCTTCTCAAAATTGGGCCCCAGCGAAAACACGCGCCAGCCGAGATCTCCGAAAAACTCCAGGAAATCCCCGAGAGGGACGCTTGGCCACTTCTCGAACATGACCAGCTTCACTGACCCGCGGCGCAGCGTTTGCGTGCCCCCCCGCAGAGCCGGCAAATCGAATCCCTCGACGTCCAGCTTGATAAATGTGGTGTCTGGATTGCCAAGCCGCTCCATTTCCTGGTCAATCGTGGTCATGCGAACCTTGACCGCCCCGGCCGGTTCCTCCCCCTGGTCCGCAACAATCGTGTTTTGCGTCGAAGCGCCACCCTTGTCGCTGAAACACACCTCCCCGGGTTTATCGCCCAGGGCCGCGTGTACGAGATCGTAGTCGGCACGCTCTATCCCGTTCAGCTCCAGNTTTTCCTCCACTCGCCTGAGGCACTCAGCCCCGGCGTCAATCATCAGGGCTCCGCGGATCTTGTCAGCAAGGGAGAGAGTCCTGTTCCCGACATTGCACCCCCCATCAATGATGAAACTTCCCTCCTCCACATTGTCACGGATGAACTGGAGATGCTCATGTTCCCGGTGATAGTAAAGATCGGCCACCCCGGCATCGCAGTCCGGAACCACCCTTGTCCGGTATCCGTTGATCAACTCCGCATACGCCACCCGCCCGAAGGGTTTGTTATACAGGCTCCACTTGAGATACTTCCACAAACACTTCATCCGCATTCCCGAATTCTGGGAATCCCTGAAGATGTTCCTGATCTGATGGAACTGGCGGCGTGCAGCCCGGGGCATGAGCCCCTTGATTACCTTTTTCATATCGCAGGGAGAAGAGGGGAGGAGGTCACCCGGGGCGCGAGCACTCGCTCAATTGGGTTGCTCCATTTTCCGTGGAGTCCTTGGGCGGGTCAATCCCCAAGGGCGCCGGAGCGCACGCATCCGGGTAACCCATGGCGTGTCAGGANAGAGAATTCAGCGCAGCAGATCAGCCTCGGGAGGAAGGCGTCAGGCCGAGGAACTTCCCGAGGGCCGGGCGCGAGCAAAAGGATTCTCATCGGCGAGGGAAACACATCCTCGGTCCTCCGCAGGACGGGCGGAAGCATGACTCCTGCCAGAACCTCCTCTCTTACGCTCATGGTCCATTCGGTCCAGCTCCCCGCAATCATTCACCAATCGCCCGGTCAGCCAGCCTCCTATAGATGGCCAATGCGCCATTCCGGCGCTCTTCAGAGGTCGCTGCGAGGCAGGCTTCCTCCATTGCCTGCTTTTCCTCGGCCCGCCGTTGCTTCTCCTCTTCCTCCAGGCACAACCGGGGCTCGAACTCTCTNAGCCGCTCCCCGGGAAGCCGGGTGCTGAACGACGTCCCAAACTTCTCGTTGAGAGCCCTCACCACTCCCGGGAAACGGCCCGTGGTGGAGGCGAAATCACTGAGTACCATGCGCTCTAGATGGGGTTCGACCGCCTCGTAAAACATGACATACCAGCGCAGGGCCGAATCGAACGACACANAGGGCCAGCGCCGCACCATGGAACTTACGGATTCCAGAGGCTGTCTCAGGGTCATCAGGACGGGGATCTTCAGACGGGTGGCCCGGATGGATTCGGCCGGNCTGTGGTAGTGGTTCCCAATCAGAACGGACTTCTCCTGCATCGCGCGGAAGGCCCGGGTGGCAAAGGAATTGGCGGATCCCGGAAAGCCATCGATGACNAGGTCAAGGTCCCGGTGCACTCTCGCTTCCTCGGGCACGGCTTCCTCACCCGCACGAAAACGCCGGGCGCGNGTCCAGCTGAAGGGGGCCATCAGGGGCCAGAGAGACTCCCGGCAGCTGACCTGAAAGCGGGCCTCAAGCGAAGCGGCCCGTAATCGCAACTTGATACTCATCTCAACGGTGGGGAAAGGACTCGATTTCGTCGAAGGGATTCCTCAATGATTCACGGTCACAAGCTCTCTGCGTGCCTCAGGCGCGGGGAGAGCAGGTGACCGGGTCCCGGGGGGAGTCANCTCGCGCTGCCCCCAGATGNNTCAGGATGGAAACGTGGCCGGCCCTCGTCTCATCGTCATGGCGCCTCTCGGGATTGTCCTGCTGCCTGCCTGCGCGTGGTGAGCTGAGCAACTACCTCCCGAGCCCGTGCCTGCCAGCTATGCCTGCTCCGGGCCTCGAGGACACTCTCTCGTTTCCGGGCCACCTCCTCAGGACGCTCCGCGAGGTGGCGCAAAAGGCCGGCAAACTCGACGGGGCCCTGGACGACCCAGCCAAGGTTTTCTTCCTCGATCAGCCGCGCAGCCACCTCGAGCCCCGCAGAAACAATCTGGGGCACTCCAAATGAGATTGCCTCGAAGACTTTCACCGGCATGGCAAAGGACAGGTATTCATCCTGCCCCAGCGTGGTGAAGGCAACCTCCGCCTCCTGATAGTAGGGAACAAGGCCGTCCCCGTGAGCTTCGCACACCGTCACGGACGGCTTCCGGTCAAAGTCATAGAGGTGACCGAATTGCCCGAGGGCACGGGCGCGGGTCACAAGCTGGACCTCGGCACAGTCCACGCTCTCCAATGCCTCGAGATAGGGGCGAAGATCGTAGATGGGCGGCGCGATGTTACCCACATACACCAGCCGCAGGCGTCCTTGCTGACGCAACGCCGGATTCCGCTCGGCAAGAGGACGGGCCCAACCCCCGGGCGGCAGGCTGCACACATCGGCGGGAAAATCGGTGGGAAGGTAGCGCATCATGGCCTCGTGTGGGAGGAACAGCAGATCCAGGCAGCGCCGATACCGACGCAATTCGTGTCTCGCAAAGAACGGAGTGACAAAATGTCGGAGGCGAGGCCCGAAGCTCTTCGCCTTGGCTCGGCCGAGGATCCAATGAATATCCCGGTAAAAGAGACCGGTGGGGACCCCCCTGTCGTGAACCCCCTGCAGAAAGCTGTAATCGAAGTTGAGTCGCCATGGGCGGCGGCGCAGCCAGGTCAAGGCCGGAGGAACATTCACCGACTCAGCATAGAGGAGAGCATCGGCGGCCTCTGCCGGATCGGAGAGCCGTCGTTCGAGATCCCGCGCCCGGCGGATGCGCTCATCTCCATCGCCGGTCACCTCGACCACTTCCTGGCCGATCTCGCGGAAAGCCCGGGCCATGCACATCGGGCGCACCACCGAGGCCACGACAGCCGGGACCTCCAGAGATTTAGGGTGGTGAAAGACGATCATCTGAATAGTCCCCGGACAGGGAGACTGGCTCTACCACCCGGTCGTCCCCGACCGGTGAAATCCGCAACATTCCCTCCCGTCCCGCCAGTCACGCCCGACCCCGGCCTGCAACCTTCTCTTCTCCAGTGACAGCATGAAAAAAACACCTTCGCCCCCTTCACGCGCTGAGAAGTTGCCGGTAGAAATCCCTGTCCTCCTCGGTCTCCAGATGGCTGTTGTGCCAAAGAACGGAGAAATCTCCCCGGAAACGGCGGCACTGGTCCTTCAAATCCCTGGCGTAGTGGTAACCTTTCTCCCCAAGTCCCAAGCCCATGTAATCGGGCCGGCTGAGGGTCACGTCCATGAGGATGAGAGGGCGCTCGCGTAACCCCAGGGCTCTTCGCTCCTGGACGTCATACCAGGGATACTCATAACAAACACCCGCCCGGAAGCCTGCCTGTTCGGGAAAGCCCATACTGGCATCGTGAGACAGGCCAGCCGCCTCGTAGGCCCGTGCGGTCAGGGGCGATTCCCAGCGGAGGTAATGCTGGCGCCCCCCCAAGTCATCCTGCCTGATCTCCAGCTTTTCCATTTGAGAGCGCAGGGCCCCGGCAGCACTTGCGACCAGGTCGGGCCGGTTAAAGGTCCCATAGCCCGGGTGCACTCCCAGCTTGTGGCCGGTGGCTGCAATCCGCTGCCATTGATCCACCACATGGCCGTGCTCGATGGGCATCCCGGGATCCCGAATCGGATGCGTTTGCTCGGAGATGTAGTAGAAAGTACTCTGCCACCCCGCCCCTTCAGAGGTCTCCAGAAGCCAGCTGATCGTGTCCCAGGGGTCATCTTCCCAACGATGCCACCGCTGATAACCCAGCCGGTCCCAGAGATGGCGAGCCCCTTCCCGCAGACGGCCCGTGCGTAGCCGGTGAAAGACGGCCCGAAACGTCCTCCTCCAGGTCTTCCAGAACTTGGAGGGACAGTCCACGTCATGACTCGGGACCACGCGGAACGTGCGCTCACGCCGGGTGATCCCGGGCCAGGACCGGCTCATGGCCTCCCAGAAACACTCGATATACTCGTTTCCGATTGCCCGGTGAAGCAATCCCGCCCGCCCCAGGACGGAGGCCTGACTCGGAAAGCGGCTGTGGTCATCACGCTTTGCCTCCACTGCTTCCTCGTAACGGGAGAGCAAGAAGAAGAGTGATCCCAGCACGTCGATGGTAGCGCCCGACCCATAGAGCGCCGGGAGCCCCTGCGTCTCCACGAGGGGCTCTTGCGGCATGGTTTGCCTGCTGAGCCAACGATCCTCCGCCATCCCGAAAAATGAATCTGGAAGGTTGAGCGAACCGTTTTCTCCTTCCACCTCAAACTGTTGGTCGTCGCGCTCCTCGGCTCGGCAATCCACCTGCCATCCGAGCACTTCCTCAAACAGCCAAGTCACGATATAGCGGCGCTCGTTGTGACAGCTGTCAGGATGTCGGTAGAGGACTCTCATGTGGGAAGCCCATCCGAGGGATAAAACTGCTGGAGGAGGCCTTCAACATGGGGCAAGACTTCCTCTCTCTGCTCGCGGCTCCAGTCGCCCCACTCCGGGAAGGAACCCGCCGTCTGCCGGTTGAGCTTCCTGCCCAGGACCTTGGCAATCACTGGAGCGGGAGGCGGGGCAACTCCGAGGCAGCCGAAGAATGCGTTCACGGCTTCCTCCTGCCCGTCAAAAAGATCCTCGCTTCGAATGGTCACGTATTCCTCCGGTGAGAGTTTCTCAAGAAACTCCAGGATCCACCGGTTTGTTTCCGCCCACAGCCAGGCATTCTTTTCACACCTCGACCACCGATCCCAATCAGTGGCAGCGGCACTACCTTCCGTGGGAACCAGCCGCCAGCGATCGTGGCTGTGACCATCATACCACCTCCGACGCATCCCGCTGCGCAGGACAGCTCCGGGATGCCTGATGACATGAACGAACCGGCTCCCGGGAAACAGATCCCTCAACTGCTCGGCCAGGAACGTCACCTGGGGACTGGTCTCCAGGGACACGTTGAACTGTTCAGCCCGCACAGGTGGCCGGCACGCGCTCAGGGCCTCCCGGATAACCTCCCCGGCCGCCTCCTCTCCCCGCCGGTCATAGGCCACGCGGCCAAGGCCGTAGAGCGAAGGAGACGGCTCGTGACGAGCATCAACTTCACCGTTCAAGGCTCCGAGGGCGGCCAGGGTCTTCGTTCCCACCCGGCCGGTTGAAAGGCACCAGGCGTAGCGGCCGACCTCTCTCTGCCGGGAATCCACGTTTGCGCGTTTTTCCCCCGCGAGCGCCGCCAGCCAGTCCTGCGGGGACGACCGCCAGAGGCGGCGAGCTATTCTTTTCAGGTTCACAACCAATTGATGATCGGCACCTAGATGTCCGTTCCGGGGCGGGGCTTTTTCTGCACCAGCGCCCCATTGACACCCCCGAACCTTCCTTGCCCGACCAGACGTTCATAGTGCTCCTTATCACGATACTTGAGCACCTTCGCGGGGTTCCCGCCCACAATCGCCAGGGGAGGCACATCGGAAACAACGACTGCACCCATCCCGACAATCGCACCCTCCCCGATCGTGACCCCGGGCACGACCGACACGCCAAATCCAATCCATACGTTGTCACCAATGACAACGGGCTTCTCCAGCAGTTTTTCATCATAGGGTATCGCCTCACCTTCGTAGTCGTGATTGACCGAATAGCAGACGAACCGGTGGCTGATATGACAGTTGTCACCAATCTCCACCTTCCCCCGTGCATCAATATGGAATTCCCCGGTGAGGTGGGTGTTGTCCCCGAGCGTGAGCCTCGACGGACATCGCACGAGACCTGGACCGTTGATCCGTAACGATCCCCTGCAGTCAGCTGCCTCCAGCAGATGCCTCGTCCAGCGCCGCACGCGCCAGCGCCGAATCGCCCGTCGAATTCGTCTTTTCATTATTTCTTGATCACATCCACCGCTCTACTTCGCCGAGGGGATGATTGCAGGACGATAACGTTGGTGAGACATCCCTGCCTGGTCAAACGAGCTCTCTCTTCCAACTCATGACGGATCAACCCGTTGGACGGCATCCGACTTACCCTTTTCCGGCAGTCCAATCGATTCCCAGGGTCACTGAACGGCTGAGCCATGCGCCTTCACCGTTTCCAGGCTCAGGCCCATGCTAGAGGGTCCACATGATTCGCTTCTTCCAATGAACCCCCTTGCCCGTATCCACCCGGAAAAGTCCGATCCGCGGCAGGAGTATGGCCATGATCAACCCATAGGCCGCCAACATCACCCCCAGCCGCAGCAAAACCAGGTCCACGGGGAACCACTTCCCGACCGCCCAAGTCGCCATACCCCCAAGCACCACCGGGATGAGGATACGCACGACCTGCACCCAGGGAAACACCTCACCCATCTTTACCTGCAGGGTTTTCCCCACCATCCACAGGGAGTAGGGAACCGCGACCGCATAGATCGCCACCACGGTCGCCACCGCCACCATCTTGTAGCCCCACAGGGTGGCAAAGAGGACGCTCAGCGCAAGGTTGGCCACCATCGCAATGACGCTCCGCTTCAAAATCACGTCGGTCCGCCCTGCAGCCTGGAAAATCGCTCCGAAGATGACGATCCGGATCGGCAGGAGCAGGGCGTAAATCCGGAAAAAGACGTGGCTCTCGCGATACTTCTCGGAATACAGGATCGCCATCAGATCCGGAGCAGCCGCCACAAAAATTCCTACCAGCGGGATGATAAGGACTCCTGTTTTTATGCCGGCTCGTTGCCACAGGCGCAGGGCCTCGGCCTTGCGCTCCTCCTTCAACATGAGCCGCAGTTCCGGCAGGAGCACGGCGGTTGCCGATCCCGTAATGACCGCGATGAAGGGGACCTCCATTGCTCCATTCACATATACCGCGAAGTTTTCGGGAACCGTGAAGAGCGAAACGATGATCTTGTCGAGCGCGCGGTGAAAGGTCCCGATCATCACCCCGATTCCCATCGGGATACTGTAGGCCAGCTGGGCCTTGATCCCGGGAATCTCGATTTTTCCACCGAGGCCCCGGACGGAGCGGGCCATCAGAAACACTCCCGTCACCAGGATGAGCACGCCGCCCACCACCGTGCCTCCCACCGCCGCTTGCGGAGTAGGGCTGACGAGCCAGACCGCCGCCAAAACGACAACCAGTTTGGCCAGCCTCGTGCTGATCGTGAAAAGCGCTACCCAGCTTACCTTGTCCCGGGCCATGAGACAGGCAGTGGTCGCCGAAGCCGGCAGCATCACCAACGGGTAAACTGCAAAGAGAAGCAGCGTCTTCTCGAGGTCCGGATTGCTGAAACGCTGCGCCAGCAGCACGTTTCCCCCGGCAAAGAGGAAGATCGAGAAGATCAACCCCGTGAGGCTCAGCAGGAGCAGGTTTTCGGCAAGAATCCCGCGTGCCCGGTCCTCCGTTCCCGGAATGAAATAATACAGTGCACTGGGAAGCCCAAGCGCAAGGAGCGGAGCGATAACCTTGTAAACCAGCAAGGTTTGCTGGTAGGTCGCATAATCCGGCTTGTCGAAGGCTCGGGAAAAAATCGCGGCCAGGATCAGGCCCACCAATGCCGTGGCAGCCTGCCCCGAGGCAAGGATGACGGCTTTCCAGGTACGAGATTTCGCCACGAATCCAAGACATGTGATTACCCGCTGTGGAGCGCTCTACTCGTGGGGGAGTCCTTGCGGTGCGGAGAACAACGGGAACGGAAGGAGTTCGGGTAAGGGCAGCCCTTGTAGCAGCACTCGAGATCCGGGCGTACAGACCACGTATCCTTTAATTTACGCCCGCGGACAACGGCAGGGAACGGAAGGCTGCCACCCGCGGGCACACGACCGAAAAGCGGGGCCCGACCAATCGAAAGGGCTTTCGCCGGACACCTAGTCCGGAGTCTCCAATAGCTTCCCCCGTCTCCAATGACCCAGCGGGACCGCTTCCCCCTCGAAGGAATTACCGTCAGCCGCAAAATTCAAATGCATCTGCGCGCTCCAGCTTTTGTGACCTAGCACCACTGTCCGGCCTTCCTTGATCTTCCAGAACAGAGTCTTGTTTTCCAAGCCCACGAAATGGGCTGCTCCCGACTTCCTAAACACCACCGTCAACCTTTCGTCCGGAGCCTCTTCTTTTCGATAACTGTAGTGTTTGCCAGGGAGATACCTCTTCAGGTTCACCTCTTTCTGCGAGGGCTCCTCCTGGGGCAGGGCCGCCACAACTTCCGGAAGCTCCTTCACCCGGTTCTCTTCTTCCTCAAAGAGAAGGGCCTCCTTGATCTTCCCGGCCCGCGTCAACCGGCGTTTCTCCTTGTCCAGGGCCTGGAAGTACAACTTGACCGTTTCATTGAGCTTCTTTGTTCGCTCCCGGCGGATCCCCACCAGGCCACGGTCCCACTGCTCGCGAAGCCGCTTGAAACGATGATCGGCATCGGCGGGCAACTCCGTCGCCTCTTCCCCGTCTTCTACCGCTTCAATCTCCGCAACGACCTGAACGGCGCCCTTCAGGTTTTCGGCCCGCCCCAGCTCCAGCTTCAATTTCCTGAGGGCCTCCAAATATTTGACACGCAAGTCACGTGCCGCCTTGCCGTGCTCATCTAGCTCGGCGTTCATCCGTTTCTCAAACGAACCACGATACTTGTCGATCGTTGCGACGGCATCCGCTGCAAGCGGGAGCGGGAACAGAGTCAACGCCACCAGAAAACCTCGGAAAAAAATGATCATCAAATTAAAGCGAGTGTCCTCTAGTCTTCGCTCGATTATGGGTGCTAGCAAGCAAATAGCACCTTCATTCCCCAAGATCCAAGAAGCGCTTTCGCTGCTCCTCCGTCAAAACGAGACAGCGGTTCTTATCAAACCAGTTGTGACGATTGCGTGCGATGAAATCGTAGACCCCGTCACGCAAAAACCGGGGGACCAGAAGCGCAAGCCGGGACAGAACCGCAAGGTATGGCAACCGCCGTCCGATCTGAAGCGCTGCCGAACTGCGATCATACAGTTTTTCCCCGTCCAAAAAATACATCGTATCAAACTCTGGAGCGACGAGCCCATGTTCGGCCAGGATCTCCCGGCCCGCCTCCGACTGCAGCGAGGCAAATCTCAAGGCGCCCCCGCGATCCCGGCTCAATACAAACTGGACGGACGCCCTGCACATTCCGCACTCGCCATCGTAGAGAATCACGGCCATCAGGCGCCTTTGTCAATCTACGGCAAGGAACTCCGCAACCGCCGCCACCACCACATCCTGCATCTCCCGGGTCAGCTCCGGATAGACGGGGATACTGAGGACCTCAGAGGCAAGCTGATGGGCCACGTCGTTTCCGAGCCGGCTGCTCTCGGGAAGATCCGCAAAGCACGCCTGCTGGTCCATCGTAAGCGGGTAGTAAATCTCGCACCCGATCTCCCGGTCGGCGAGGTGCTGCCTGAGCAGGTCGCGCCGGCCTTCGCCACGCACCCGCAGGGTAAACTGGTTCCAGATATGCTCGTTGTGGCCGTAGCGTGCCGGCAGGACGAGCGCCGCTTCCCCGAGCGCCTCCTCCTGCGCACTCGCGCAGCAGCAGTGTTCCGGCACCGCGGAGACAACGCCCTCCAACTCCGACAGCCTCTCCGAGTAATAGGCCGCGTTTTCCTGGCGGGCCCTCGTGTAGGCGTCGTAGTGCCGCATTTTAACCCGGAGCAGGGCGGCCTGCAGCGGGTCGAGACGGAAATTGCCCCCCACTTCCCGGTGATAGTATTTCGGCTGCGAGCCATGCATGCGCAGGATGCGTGCCCGCTCGGCAAGACTCTCATCGTTGCAGACCACCATGCCGCCATCTCCGAATCCACCAAGGTTCTTGGACGGAAAGAAGCTGAAGGTGCCAAAGTCCCCAATCGAACCGCATCCCCGGCCCCTGTAGCGCGACCCGATCGCCTGGGCTCCGTCCTCGATCACCCTCAGATCGTGCTCCGACGCCAACGCCATCACGGCATCCATCTCCGCAGACTGACCAAAGAGGTGCACCGGGATGATTGCCTTCGTCTTCGTGGTGACCTTCCGGGCCGCATCGTCGACATCGATGTTGAAGCACACCGGACAGGCATCCACGAAAACAGGTGTCGCTCCGGTTCTCGCAATACAGCCAGCCGTCGCGAAAAAAGTGAAGGTTGGACAGAGGACTTCATCCCCCGGGCCGATGTCGAGGGCCATCAGGGCGAGCAGGATGGCGTCCGTTCCCGAGGTCACGCCGATTCCATGCCTGGCCCCGACAAACTCCGCAACTTCACGCTCCATGGCCTCCACCTCGGGCCCCATGATGAATCGCCCGGAGTGGAGAACCCGGGTAAAGGTAGCAGTCAGTTCCTCTTCCAGGGGAAGATTCTGCGCGTTGACGTCAAGGAGTGGTACTTTCATTGGCAAAATATGAGGCGGGAGTGCAGAGGAGCGTCAGGATGATGCAGAGCCCTTGAACTCATCGTAACTCCGCTTTCCCTCGGCGAGGCCGGGAGGAAGCGGGGCCTCTTCGTCGAGATCAAGGCAGCAGAGGCGCCCATCCCGGACCTGATAGCGGTATCCACTTTCCGGGCAGGTCATGATCCCATCAGCGTCCGGGTTGTCCAGGCGGTGCCCATGCCGCGACATCCAGCCGTTCAACCGGCCGGGAACCCCCATCACAAAACCATAGTCCGGAATATCCCGGGAAACGACCGCCCCGGCTGCGATGAAGGCATACCGTCCGATCTCCACCCCGCACACAATCGTTGCGTTCGCTCCTACCGTGGCACCTCGGCGGATCAGAGTTCTCTCATAAAGAGACTGCCGCCTGACCTGGGATCGCGGATTCGTCACATTGGTGAGCACGCAGGACGGACCGAGAAACACGTCATCTTCCACCACGGTTCCAGTGTAGATGGAGACGTTGTTCTGCACCTTCACGTTCGATCCGATGGTCACCCCCGGCGCTACCATCGTATTCTGCCCGAAGGAGCAGCGCTCGCCAATCCGGACCCCACTGCACACATGAGCGAAATGCCAGATCCGGGTTCCTTCCCCGATCTCGGCACCGTCATCAATAATGGCGCTCTCGTGTGCCTGGAAGTTCGCGCTCATCCTTTCAACTGAGCTTCCGCTTCCTGAAGCACCTGCACCACCTCAAAACCGTTCCGTCCATCCGAACGAGGCTGTTTACGCTCCCGGCAGCACTCCAGGAAATGCTCCAGCTCAAGACGCAGGGGCTGGCCACTGCCCTCAAAAAGGATTTCCTCTCCCCCGTCGTGGTGGGCCAGGCCCGGATCGACCGTCTTGCGGTGGAGGACGACCTGGCTGGCCTGTTCGTCAAATACCAGGATCCCGCGCTCGCCCGTCACGATGAGCTCGCGCTCGATCCGTGGCCAGAGCCAGGAATTGTGCAGGTGCGCCTTCACTCCGCTTGCGAATTCAAGATGCAGGTAGGTGTCGTCTTCAACACCCGGCGTGAGCGCTGCGTGCCCGGAGGCCAGCACCCGGGTGGGGGCCTCCCCGGCAAGGGAGAGCAGAACCGCCACATCGTGCACCCCGAAGCTCCACATCACGTTCTCCTTGTCCCTCACCCGGCCCAGCTTCGAACGTCGCTGGTGCATGGTGTAGACCTCGCCAAGGTCCCCGGCCCGCAGGTATCGGGCAATAAAATCAATGGCCGGCTGATAGAGAAGGAGATGGCCCACCATGAGGATCCGGTCCTCCTGCAGGGCCTGCTGATGAAGGTCTGAGGCGTCCTGCGGATTGAGCGTCATCGGCTTTTCCACGAACACATCCATGCCCGCCTCCAGGGCTTCGCGGGCAATTTCAAAGTGAGTAGCCGCGGGGGTGGCAATGGCCACGGCATCGTAGCCGGCCCCCAGCAGGGAAGTAGCATCCTCAAAGGTCTCGATCCCGGGAGAGTCCTCCAGCGATCTGCTACGGTTGCCTTCCAGCGGATCCGCCACCCCGGCCAGCACCTGCATCTCCGCGAGGTTGCGGACGAGATTGCCTCCCCAGTGACCTGTTCCGATGACTCCTACCTTCACAGCTGATTCTTTCTCCGGCCTAGTCCTCCGAACCGAGCAGGTCGTGCATACGCACCAGGCCCTGCAATCGCCCTTCTGCATCTGCCACCGGCACGGCATAGATCCGGCGCCCCGGGTTCTCCATGATCTCGAGCACACGGGAGAGCCGTTCATCCGCGGCGACGATGACGGGGGTCGTGGTCATCATCAGTCTGGCGCTGTCCTCGTAACGCCGCTCCATCACCGCACGTCGGACGTCTCCATCCGAAATCACGCCCAGGATCCTGTCCCCGTCGTCGAGCACGCAAACCAGTCCAAGGGGATACTTGGTCAGGGCGGTCACCACTTCGTGGAAACTGGCACTCCCCGCCAAGCCCGCAACCCGCTGACGAGGCTGCATGACATCCTGCGCACTCAAGAGGAGGCGACGCCCCAGTGATCCCCCGGGGTGCAGGACGGCAAATTCCTCTTCTCCAAAGCCACGTTCCGCCTGCAGGATGGCGGCAAGGCAATCTCCTGCCACCAGGGCAAGGGCCGTACTGCACATCGGAGCCAGGTTCAGGGTATCACCCTCCTCCCGGATTTCGAGCGGGACAACAAGATCCAGATGCCCTGCAAGGGTGCTTTCCGGTTTGCCCAGAAGCCCGATCGTAGTGACCCCGATCGTCCTCAGGCTGGGCAGCATGCGGAGGAGCTCGCCGGTCTCACCGCTGTTGGAAACCATCAGGACGACATCCCCTTCACACACCACTCCCATGTCGCCATGCAGCGCCTCGGCTGCGTTGAGGAAGACGGCCGGGGTGCCCGTCGAGGCGAGCGTAGCCTGCGTCTTGTGCCCGATAATTCCGGACTTTCCCACCCCGGTCACCACCACCTTCCCCTTGCTCTGCAGGATCAGGTCGGCTGCTGCGCGCACCGGCTTTTCCGCCACTCCACGGAATCGCTCCAGGGCTTGTTCGACCTCGTCGAGGAGCTTGTGAAAGGGCTCGTTGTTCATGGAATCGCGAGGCTCCAGCCCTCTGCCGGACTAGGCTTTCACCACCTGCCCGCTGCGCGGGACGAGTCCAGCCTTGGCGATGGCGTTGCGAGTATCGACTACCAGGTCGGCCCACTCAAGCAGGCTCTGATAATCGAAGGCCTGGTGATTGGTTGCGATCAGGACACAGTCAAAGCCCTCGATCACCTCCCGGCTCCACCCTACCGACTGGGTCCCCGTCCACCGGGCATGCTCGCGGGTAGGTGTGACCTCGGGAATGTGCGGGTCGTGGTAGGAGATCTCCGCTCCCAGCCCGGCCAGTTCATCCATCAACTCGAAGGTCGGTGACTCACGCATGTCGTCCACATTCTCCTTGTAGGCCAGCCCCATCAGGAGGATGCGGCTCCCCTTCAGAGACTTGGACCGCTCGTTGAGAGCCTCCATCGTGCGCTGCACCACCCAGTGCGGCATGCTGTTGTTGATCTCCCCCGCCAGTTCGATGAAACGCGTGTGCACCCCATACTCCCGCGCCTTCCAGGTCAGGTAAAACGGATCAATTGGAATACAGTGCCCGCCCAGTCCCGGTCCGGGATAGAACGGCTTGAACCCGAACGGCTTGGTGGCGGCGGCCTCGATGACCTCCCAGATGTCAATCCCCATCCGGTCTGCGGCGATCTTCAATTCATTGACCAGTCCGATGTTCACCGCACGATAGATGTTTTCCAGGAGCTTGGTGAACTCGGCAACCTGGGTGGAACGGACGGGTACCACTTCGGAGATCACGGCCTCGTAGAGCGCCTGCCCGACCCGCGCACAGTGCTCCGTCGTTCCTCCAACCACCTTGGGAATCCCAGTCGCCGTGAAATCCGGGTTGCCCGGGTCCTCCCGCTCCGGCGAGTAGACCAGGAAAATATCCTCGCCCACCACCAGCCCGCGGCTCTCAATGCGGGGGCGCAGTTCCTCATCGGTGGTGCCGGGGTAGGTGGTGCTCTCCAGGCTGACGACCTGTCCAGCCCGCAAGTGCGGGACGAGGCTGTCGATCGTGCTGATGACGAAACTGAGGTCCGGCTCGTAATGCCCGGTGAGCGGAGTGGGCACGCACATGATCAGGGCGTCCGCCCGGACGGCTGCAGAAAAATCAGTGGTCACCTCCAGCGTTCCATCCCGCACCGCTTTCGCGATTGGCTCACTGGGAATGTGCTCAATATAACTCTCCCCAGCCTCGATGGCATCGACCTTGCCCTGGTCGATATCGAGCCCGATGACGTGGAATCCGCGGGCTGCAAAGCCCAGGACCAGAGGGAGGCCGACATACCCCAGCCCAACCACCCCGACGACTGCGGAGCCTTCCTCGATTCTGCCTAGTGTCTGCTCGACGTATTCCATTTCCCTGTCTCTACAGAATCATGCCTGCACCAACCGTCTCATTCGTCCCCGGATCAATCAGGATGAAGGAGCCGGTATGGCGATTGCGACGATAAGAATCATGCAGGAGTGGCACCGCTGTCCTGAGCCTGACCCTCCCGATCTCGTTCAACTGGAAAGAGTCCACCTCTTCGATCTTGTGGAGCGTATTGATGTCCACCTGATACCGGATCTCCTGCACGATCGCCTTTGTCTCCCTCGTTGTGTGACGGAGGATGTATTTCCCTCTCCCCCGCATCGGAGTCCGCGAAAACCAGCACAACATCGCATCAATGTCCTGCCCTATCATGGGCTGGTTGTTGGGCTTCGCGATCATGTCGCCGCGGGACAGGTCAATCTCATCCTCCAGGGTGAGGCAGACCGACTGCGGTGAAAAGGCCTCGCTCTTCTCCCCTTCGGCACTGTGGATCCCCTTCACCGTGGTGGCAAACCCGGACGGCAGGACGGTTACCTCATCACCAGGCTTGAAGACTCCTCCCGCCACCCGGCCCGCATATCCGCGGAAATCATGCCACTGGTCACTCTGCGGACGGATGACCCACTGCACGGGAAACCGTGGGTCCACGTGGTTCTCCTCTCCACCAATATAGACATTTTCAAGGTGGTAGAGCAGCGATGGACCCTCATACCAGGGTGTATTCTCGGAGCGGTCCACGACGTTGTCCCCCTCCAGGGCCGAGATCGGGATCGTCTGTATCCCGACGATGCTGTCGAGACGGGAAGCGAAGGCTTCATACTCCTTCACGATACCATCGTAGACCTCCTCCGAATAGTCCACCAGGTCCATCTTGTTGACTGCTACCACCACCTGCTGGATACGCAGGAGATTCGCAATGAAGGAGTGGCGCTTGGTCTGCTCAATGACTCCCTTGCGGGCGTCAATCAGGATAATGGCGAGGTTCGCGGTGGAGGCCCCGGTCACCATGTTGCGGGTATACTGGGTGTGTCCCGGCGTATCGGCGATGATGAACTTGCGCTTGGGGGTGGCGAAATAGCGGTAGGCCACGTCAATCGTGATGCCCTGCTCACGCTCCGCCCGCAAACCGTCGGTCAGGAGCGCCAGGTTGACGTTTTCATCGCCTCGCTTGCGCGAGCTCTCCTCCACCGCTTCCAACTGGTCCTCGAAAATCGACTTGGAGTCGTAGAGCAGGCGCCCGATCAGGGTCGACTTTCCGTCGTCTACCGAGCCGGCTGTTGTAAACCGTAGTAAATCCATTGCTTTCTTTTTCTGGGTGCGGGTAGTGGAGGCCCGCCCTGGCGGGCGGATGCTGCGGGCGATCCTAGAAGTAACCTTCCTTCTTCCGGTCTTCCATCGCGGTCTCGGACCGCTTGTCGTCGGCCCGGTTTCCCCTTTCGGTCTGGCGGGCCGC
>PBLI01000056.1 GCA_002721695.1 Roseibacillus sp.
AGCATCCCTAGGGCTGTGGCCGATGAGCGCTACTACCTTGCCTTGGGCCTGCGTAAACTTTCGGAAGGGGGACTGAGGTATCAGACGGCCGCTACTTTTGTGGAGCGGGATTCCGCCATGGAGCAGAGTGCCCGGAACAACCTGCCGAGAGCGCCCTCTTCATCGATGGCCAAGGTGCTTGCATCCACCACTCCCTCGCCCACGGGGATTCCTGTCCCGGAAACGGAAGCTATTCCGGGTTTCAACGGCTTCACTGACGATATTGGTCAGGGGTGGGTGGTGTCTAAATGGGTAGTTAGAAGCACCTTCCAGGTCGTGAAGGGTAGTTTCACCTGGCACGAGGCGAAGGCGGATGCGGCGAAACGCGGGGGTCGCCTGGCGGTTCTCGATACCGGGGAGAAGATCAGGCGGGTGAACGCCGCACTGGAGAGACTCGGCACGTGGCCNNANCTCTGGATNGGCCTNACGGATGAGANNANGGAGGGGGACTGGCGCTGGATCACGGGGGAGGCGCTGCAATCAAAAGGNAGNAANTGGGCNNNGGGTAACCCCAGTAACACCNNCNATNCTGAGGGGNATGAAGACNGGGGNCATATTNNTGGTNNNNCNCATNANCGATTATGGGNCNNAGCCTAAACTCTGGAATGACNAGNCCCAAGGATACCGTGAATCGTATCTTCTTGAGCTCGTGAAGAAAGAGAGCGCCCGCTGATTTGCAAGNTGNCCTTCCCGGGATCAGGGGGNAGTGGGCCGCGGGAGGAGCCGGGTGACGAAGGCGGTTCCGAGNAGGGCCACGGCCATCCCGAGGATCATGCGGGCGGTGACTTCCTCCTGGAGGAAGAGGGCACCCCAGAGGATGCCGAAGACCGGGATGATGAAGGTCACGGTGGTGGCGGCAGTGGCCCCGTTGCGCTGGAGGAGGCCGAAGAAGAGAATGAAGGCCACCGCGGTGCAGAGGAGGGCGAGGGCGAGGGCGCTGGCGAGTGCGCCCGGGCCGGGCAGTTCGGGGGGAGGGAAGAGCAGGACGAGGGGCAGGAGGATGAGGGTGGCGGCGAGGAGGCTCCCGGCCGAGACCGCGAGCGGGGAGAGGTGGGCGAGCCTGACCCGNGCGTAGTGCCCGGCGAAGCCGTAGCAGGAGGTGGCCCCGATGACAGCAAGGATGGGCCAGCCGGATCCATCCCGCCGGAAGTCGAGCTGGTTCCCGGTGAGGATGGCGATGCCGGCGAGACCGATGACGAGACCGAGGGCCTGGAACCTGGTGAGGGGAATGCGAAGCCACCAGAACCCGATGAGGGCCGCACAGATGGGGGTGGTGGCATTGAGCAGGGAGGTGAAGCCGGCCTCGAGGTGGAGGGTTGCCCAGCAGAGCAGGGAGAAGGGAACGGCGGCGCTGAAGAGACCGAGGATGAGGAGTGGTCCCTTGCAGCCGCGGAGGGCGCGGCGGTGCTCCGGGCGCAGGAGGAAGGGGAGGAGCAGGAGGGCGGCCCCGCCGACGCGGGCAAGGGTGGTGGGGAAGGGGCCGAGTTCCGGGACGGCAAGGCGCATGAAGAGGAAGGAGGCTCCCCAGATTGCGGAGAGCAGCAGCAACCGGAGGGTATCGGAGAGGCTCACCTTGCTACCGCGGGATGAGGGAAGGCTCCCGGCCCGGAGAACGGGGCAGGGCCTCCCGGGGAGGGCCGGCCTGGTCCACGAAGGGAGCCGGCTCCCTCGCTAGGCGAGTTGAAGCGGCCCGTCCTTGCTCAGGCTGCGGTTGCCGAAGGACTTCACGTGGTGGCCGAAGGAGTGGGCGAGGGACATGAGGAGGCGGTTGTGGGGCTGGCCGCCGTAGTCGTGGGACTGCCCCATCTTGAAGCCGGAGCCCCCGCCGACGAGCAGGAACGGAATGTTGCTGTGGGTGTGGGAGCTGCCCTCACCGAGTTCGTTGGTCCACATGATGGTGGTGTGGTCCAGCATGGACCCTTCGGCCCCGGGTTCGGGGATGCTGTCCAGTTTCCGGGCGAGGTAGGCGATTTCCCCGGCGAACCACTGGTTGATGCGCAGGAGCTTGTCCTGGGATTCCTTGTCCTTGGTCGGCTTGTGCGAGAGGTGGTGGTGGCCTTCCTCGACGTCGAGCCAGCGCATGCGGGCCTGTCCCACCGAGCGCATGTACTGCAGGGTGGCCACCCGGCACATGTCGTTGGCAAGGGAGTTGACCATGAGGTCGATCTGCATCCGGCTCACCTGCGGGGTGTTGTCGTTGACGAGCTCGATGTTCGGGTCGAGGTCCGGCTCGGGGTGGACCAGCTCCTCNGTTTCCCCGGCACGGGTGAGCTCGCTCTCCATGGAGCGGACGAGTTCGAGGTGGTCCTGCAGGCGCTGCCGGTCCTCCGCGCTGATCCTGGAGGACACCTTGCGGAGGTCTTCCCCGACATCGTCGAGCAGGCCCGCGAGGGTGGCCTGGTCCTTCCGCTGCCCGTAGAGCTTGTTGAGCATCTGGTAGGGATCATCGATCGGGGCCACCGGCTTGTTGGTCCCGCTGTAAACCATGCGGGTCCAGTTGTCGGCGCGGTCAGGAACCGCTACCCCGAACTCAAGGGAGCCGAACCGGGTCCGGGTGGCAGGATTTTCCTGCAGGAAGTTGCTGATCTCCTGGTCGATGGAGATGCCGTCGGCCCATCCGGCCGGGGTGTGGGAGCCGCCCTGGATGTTCCCGGGAAGAAGCTCGATGCCGGTGAGAAGGCAGCTGATTCCGCGCTGGTGCTGGTCGCCGTCACCNCGGATCCGGTTGTGCAGCCCCTTGAGCATGAGCATGCGGTCCTTGAATTCGGCGAGGGGCTCGAGGATGGCCTTGAGCTCGCCCAGGGGACCGGGCTTGTCCTGCCAGAAGTGGGGTGGGAGGGTGCCGTTGGGGGAGAAGATGATGATGAGGCGTTGTCGGCGCGCGGCCGTCTCGGCGGCCTGCAGGCTGGGNAGCCCGGCCACAAACGGGAGGGCGGCAGCGGAAAGACCGAGTTCACGCAGGAAGGTGCGGCGATTGTTGATCATCATTGGTCTTGGGGAGGGGTGANAGGCCGGTCACTGGGCGGCNAGGGGCTGATCCTGGGCCTGGTGAGTTGTCGCAAGGCTGGTTAACTCTACGAGCAANTCGCGGATATTGTAACCAGATTCTGTGAACTTTGCACGGAGGGATTCGAGGGTTGCGGGGCCGTAGGCGTCGATGGACTGCTTGGTGAAGTGGTGGAAAAGATGGGTGATGAAGGCCCGGTGGGCGGTTTTGCTCCCGGCCGCGAGGGTTGCGAGGTCGCGGGCGCTGGAGACCCGTATTTTCTCCTCATCCTCGGTGATGTAGTCGCTCACGGGATTGATCGGCTTCTCGTTGTCCCGGGAACGATAGCGCCCGGCGGCATCAAAGTGTTCGAGGCTGAACCCAACCGGGTTGATCACCCGGTGGCACTCCATGCAGGAGGTTCCCTTGGTTAGTTCCGTTACCTTCTCCCGCATGGTCAGGGAAGGGTCGAATTCCTCGTTCTTGAAGGCGACCGCGGTGGGGGGAGGCTTGAGGATCCGCCCGAGGACCTGGCGGCTCAGGAAGACTCCCCGGTGGATGGGAGAGGTGTTGTCGTGGTAGGAATGCAGGGAGAGCAGGAACGGGTGGGTGAAGATACCGGAGCGCTGGGCCGCGGGGAAGGCGACCTGCTGGAAGTCGCTCCCGGGCGGGGTGGCGGCCTGGTAGTAGCCGGCCAGGCGCTGGTTGAGGAAGAGGTGCCTGTCGAGCAGGAGGCGGCGGTAGTCGGATGATTCACTCCAGACCACGTCGTCGACGAAGTGCTCAAGGGAGCGCCGGAGGTCGATGACCAGTTGGTCATCAAAGCCCGGGTAGAGCTTGGGATCCTTGCGGAGGTCCTCGTGCTCATCCATGGCCAGCCAGTGCCGGAAGAAGCCCTGCATTTTCCGGCGGGTCTTCTGGTTGGGAATCATGCGCCGGACCTGGGCCGCGACCTGTTGCGGGGTGCGCAGCCTGTCCTTGCGGGCCGCGTCGAGGAGGATCCTGTCAGGCAAGCCGTCCCAGAGGGTGAGGGCGAGCCGGGCGGCCACGGTGTATCCGTCGGGTGTTCCCTTGTTCTCGGCGATGCCGGGGTAGAGAAAGCGGGGGGAGGTGAGGACGAGGAGGAGGGAGTGCCGGAGGGCGACCTCGGGATCGGCCTGTTGCTCGAAGCGGGAATCGATGAAGACCTTCCTCTGCTCCGGGGTGAGCGGGCGGCGGAAGGCGCGGGCGGCAAACTCGTGGGCGTAGTTGCGGAGGGCGGCGGGATCCTTGCGTTGATCGCCCTGCAGCCCGGCGACGATGTTGAGGTTGGTGATGAGGTGATTGACCAGGTCGATGGCGGCATAGGTGGTTGCCTCCTGCCATTCCCGGGAAACGTCGGAACCGCGCTCGTAGCCGAGGCTCCGGTCATCGGGCGGGAACTTGTTGTCAACAACGGTGACGGTGTCGACCACCTCAGGCATGAGGTGTTCGCTCGGGATGACTTCCCAGGCCCCGTGGGGCGGTTTCCATTCCAGGCGGAGGGAGGCTACTTTTTCCTGGTAGCTGAAATAGCGCAGGTAGAGGGGATAGCCGCGGCCCCCGAGGAGAAACATCTTCCCGCTTTTCTCCTGGAGTTTGTTCTTGGTGCTGACGTAGGCGTCGATGAAGGAATTCTTGTCGTCATCTCCCCGGAAGGANTTCAGGAGAAAGAGAGCACCGTTGTGGGTCTTGACGCGAAACTGGTAGAGCCCTGTCCGGGGTGCGAGGAGAGAGCCTGACCAGCGGATGGAGAATCCCTGCTGCTTCAGCTTCCGGGCGGGCACGCCGGTCCCCCAGTCGAAGTTGATCTGGGGATCGACACGCTCGAGAACATGCTCCTTCTCCTTGTTCATCTTCTCGACGTTGAAGTAGCGCCCCCGCAGTCCACGGTTGGCGGTGATGGTTTGCGGGCGCTTGAATGATTCGATGAGGTCGGCGACCGATTGCCGGTACTGGTCGTTGGTCAGGCGGAGCAGTTCGACGCGGGAGGGGCGCAGGCGAGCCCGGGCNGCGGGCCCGTAAAAGGCGTCGTAGATGTAGTGGGCCACTGCGCGGGCATCTTCATCAATGACGGTGTCCTCCCTGTCCTCGGGCATGGACCGGTGGATGTAGCGGGCAAGGGCCTCGACCGACTTGCCACCGGAGAGNATCTCGTCGTACTCCTCGGCCACACCCTGTCCCTTGTCACCATGGCAGGAGGCGCAGTGCTGGGCGTAGAGCTTCCCCCCNTCCGGTTGACCGGATGAGCTCCAGGGTGCGAGCAGGATCGCCAGGAAAATGAGGGAGGGGCACCGCATTCGCTTNGTATACGTGGGTCAGGGGNNGATGTTTCGTCCCAACCTGAAAGGAGTATACTCCCGGGCGGGGNATGATTGAACCCCGATTTTCCGGGGAGCGTCCCCGCGAGGCATGCTGCCCGGTATTCGCTGGGCCCCGGACTGGGTTGCCGGGAGCGCGTGCCGGGCGATTCCCGGATCAATCGTAGAGCGGCAGGGGGTAGCGTTTGCTGACGGTGCGGTCTTTTTTGAACGAGTCCTCCAGCTTGCTGAGGACCCCGGGCTTCGTCTCCGCGAGGTTGCTGGATTCCCCGGGATCGGTGTCGAGGTCGTAGAGCTCCCACGGGCCCGGGTTCTTGCTGCGAACCCTCTGGCGGACGGCCTTCCACCTGCCGTCGATGACCGCGAGCTGCCCGCGGTAGCCGTGAAACTCCCAGATCATGGGCTTGCGCCGGGCAAAGGGCTGTGGGGCACCCTGCCGCGGATGGAGAACAGGAACGAGGCTGTCTCCGTCGAGGGCGGCGGGCGCTTCCGCGCCCGCGATGTCACAGAGGGTCGGGAACCAGTCGGGGAAGTAGGAAGGGGTCTTGTCGGTCCCACCCCGGGGAGTAACGCCGGGCCAGCGGACGATGCAGGGAACGCGGATGCCTCCCTCGTAGACGCTGCCCTTGAAGCCGCGAAGGCCGGCGGTGGAATTGAAAAAGGCCGCATCGACACCGCCCACTCCGAACCGTTCATCCCGGGATCCGTGGGTGGTGCCGTTGTCGGAGGTGAAGATGACCACCGTGTTGCTGACGAGGTCGTGCTTCTCAAGTCTCTTCAGGATGGTGCCAACGTGCTCGTCGAGATCAGAGATCATGGCGGCNTAGCCTGCGCGGGGACGGGGATGGGGAAGGTAGCCGTTCTGGCCGCGGTAGACGCCTTTCTCACGATCCCACTCAGCAGGGTAGCGGTCGACCCACTCCTGCGGAGGGTGCATGGCGACGTGCGGTTCCACGAAGGGGCAGTAGAGGAAGAAGGGCTCTTTGGTGGTGGCGTGCCTGTCGAGGAACTCGACGGCCTCGGCNAGGATGCGGTCGGGGGCGTAGGTTTCCGCCCGGTAGTCGTCAGCCACGATCGGGCCCGTTGGTTTGCGCTGGTGCCCGGGAACAGGCTTCTGGTTGATGGTTTCAATTCCCTCGTCGTCATCGAGGAAGGGNGGGTAGAAGGAGTGGGCGTTGCGCTGGCAGTTGTAACCGTAGAAACGGTCGAAGCCCTGCCGGATGGGAGAGCCGGCGGTGTCAGTCGGCCCGAGTCCCCACTTGCCAAATCCGCCGGTGGCGTAACCGGACTTCCTGAGGGCTTCGGCGATGGTGACCGCCTCAGCGGTGATGGGCCACTGGCCCGGGAACTTGCGACCATTCCTGGAATCGCCGTTGTTACGAATCTCGGCGTGGCCGAGGTGGCGTCCGGTCATCAGGACGCAGCGCGCGGGGGCGCAAACGGGTGCACCGGTGTAGTGCCTCGTGAAGCGCAGGCCCTCGCTGGCGAGGCGATCGAGGTTAGGGGTCTTGATTTTCCTTTGCCCGTATGAGCCGAGCTCTCCCCAGCCGAGATCGTCGGCCAGGATGAAGACGATATTCGGACGGGACGCGTCCCGGGCGGGAGCGGATTGGACGGAGGCGCTGCAGAGGACGGCCCCGCAGGTCAGGATGGAGAGTTTCATGGGGAGAGGAGTTCTACTTCGACGCGGCGGTTGAGGCGGCGCCCGGTGAGAGTGGAGTTGTCTGCGAGAGGGTGGTCGGGGCCGAGTCCGCGGACTTCGGTGATCCGTGCGGCGGGAACGCCTTCCCGGATGAGGAATTCCGCGACGTGCCGGGCACGGCGTTCACTGAGGGCGATATTCGCCCGGGAGTCTCCGATGTCACAGGTGTGGCCGGTGACGCGCACCGTGGCATCAGGCCGGATGGCCAGGATGGTGCGGACCTGGGTGAGGAGGCGGTTTTCCTCCTCCGCGGCAGCGGTTCGATTCATCGCGAAGCGGAGGGGCTCGACCTTCAGCGCGAGGGGAGCGCGCTTCGGCTTGGCGGCCTCNGACTGCAGGGAGGCAAGGCGGCTTTCGAGCTCCTCACGGTCGCTTTCGAAGGCGGCACGTTCGAATTCCAGCTTCTGCCGTTCAAGGGCGAGGGCCTCCTTGAACTTGCTGGCGCTCNTCCTCGCCTTNTCGTTTTCCTCTTCCCGGGTCCGCAGGGCCCGGCGGAGTTCCTCCGAGGTTGCGGTGGCCTGCCTGGCAATATGCTTCTGCANGGTGAGGGCCTGGCGTAAGCGGATGCTGGAGGCCTCNGCGATCCTGGTCAGGTGGCTCTGCGCCTCGAGGGCCCTGGTCAGTTCCCTGGCGAGCTGCGCGTGGGCGTCCGCCTCTTNCTGGAGGAGATCCTGCAGGTCCTGTTTCCGGCCGCGGTTCTTGCGCCCGGCCCGGGGATCGGGGGTTTTCCGTGTCTCGACGGTTTGCTGTCTGCACCTGTCCCGGCGCTCCCGTTCTTGAGAGCGCTTTTCTGCCGGACTGAGAAGCGGGGTGAACGCCAGGGCAGCAGCGAGGGCGGCCGCAGTGCGCGGCACGCATCGGGGAGTGATCATGGCAAGGGTGGGGTTGAGCAGTGGGAAAGGCAGCATGAGAGCCCGGCCCCTGCAAGTCAGAAGGGCGGTGAGCCATCAGCGCTTCTTCTTTCGTTTCTCCTGCGGTTTCCGGTTGTTGCGGGCCTTTCCCTGACGGGTGTGGGCGATCTCCTCGGTGGCGGCGCCCTTGTCACCCTGTGATTTCATCCAGGCGTCGAGCTGGCTGGAGAGCTCCCTGCGTTTGGCGGCGAGGCTGGGATCGTCGATAAGATTGACAAGGCAATGGGGATCTTTCGCCACGTCATAGAGCTCCTCAGGTGGTCGCCGCTGATACTTTGAAATCATCGCCCGGGCATGGGCGTCACCTGCCCCGGCTTTTTCCTGCCAGCTCGTCCAGAAGGCGGCCTTGCCGTCTCCTCCCTTCCGGGTGACCGCATTGGTGAAGAGGGTGCCGGGATGGAGGTTCCGGATGTAGCGGTGCTCTTTCGTGCCGCAGCTGCGGATCCCGAAGGCGTCACTGCCATTGATGATCCCGCGGGTGGTGTGCAGGCCGTAGGTGTAGGTCTTGTGCTCCGCACTCTTGCCGAGGAGGACAGGCAGGAAGGACCTGCCGTCGAGCTTGAGCGGTTCGGGGTCGACGCCGGCTGCCTCGAGGAAGGTGGGCGTCACATCGACGTATTCCACCAGGGCGTTTGTCGTGGTCCCCGGGCGCACCACGCCGGGCCAGCGGGCGATCATCCCGGAGGCAAGTCCCATTTCGAAGCAGGTCCACTTGGCGAAGGGGAAGGCGGATCCCTGCTCGGACACGACAATCACCATGGTGTTGTCGCGCAGGTTGAATTCGTCGAGCAGGTTGAGGAGGGCGCCGCACTGCCAGTCGTAGTAGGTGATCTCGGCGAGGTACTTGGAGAATGATTCCCGCGTCTCCGGCGTATCGACAAAGGAGGGCGGCAGCTTGAGCGAGGCCGGCGGATAGGCCGAGGCGTCCCCCTTCGTGTAGGGAGTATGTGGCTCGTTGGAGCAGGCGAAGAGGCAGAAGGGAGTATCCGAGGCCCGGCATTCGGTGAGGAGTTTTCTCAGGCTGGCGAACAACGGCTTGGTGCCGGGGCCGTCGCGGCGGAAGTCGTCGGAGTATTCAAAGGGAAAGGCTTCCCGGGGCGAAACGTGGGTCTTTCCGCTGAGGGCCACCCGGTAGCCGACCCCTTGGAGGTAGTGCGCGATCGACTTGGTCCCCGGGTAAACCCGGGTGTGGTTGGGCCACGCCCCGGAGCGGACGGGGTAGAGACCCGTGTAGATGTTGTGCCTCGTTGGAGAGCACATGGGCGCGGTCTGGAAGCAGCGACTGAAGGTCAACCCCTCCTTGGCGAGCTTGTTGAGGTGGGGCGTCCGGGCCTGTCCCCCGTAGACTTCCATGTCGAGGTAGGTGCAGTCGTCCGCAATCATGAAGACGAGATTGGGTTTCGACTGGCCCGGCCTGGGAGAGGCAGCAGCGGGGGGCAGGGTGATGAGGACGGACAGTGAAAAGGGAAGGAAGAAGCGAAGGGCAACCATGGGGTGACGATAGGTTTTCCGGGGGTGGGAGTTCCAGTGTCTTTTCCATCCCCATGCGGATGCAGCGGGCAGCGGGTGGCCCTACGGCAGCGAGGACCAGACCTCCCCCAGTCTCTGGAGGGAGGTGATCAGTCGGTTGTCACCCGGGGTTCGCGCCCGCTTGGAGGCTGCCTCGAGCCGGGCGAGAACCCTGGTTCGGCGCTCCCCGTACTTTTCCGAGAGAGCTTTCTTCGTGTCCGCGCTCGGTTTTCCCACCGCATCGGAGCGGTCGGCAATTTCCTCGAATTCCTCCACGAGGCGCAGAACCTGCTCGGAGGCGGACCGGGCACCCTCCTTTTCAGCGGCCTTCTCAAGGCTGTCAGCCAGCTCCTCCAGCAGGGTCAGGGTGTCGGCCAGGATTTTTCCGTGGGTGTCCTGTTCCCCGCAGGAACTGAGAACCAGCGCGAGGCCGACTGAGACCGGGAGAGCAAGTTGTCGAATCGCACGAATCACACCGCAGCCTCGGCACTACTTCATTTCCCGTCGAGTAGAATCGGGGCAGGTGGAGGCGCGGTGGTCGCAGGGGTGCAGGCCGGTGTTCAGGAGAGGATCTCGGTGGCAACCTCACCGTAGACGTCCGTCAGGCGAAATTCTCGCCCGTTGTGGTTGAAGGTGAGCCGGGTGTGGTCGAGGCCGAGGAGGTGAAGGAGGGTAGCGTGCAGATCGTGGATGGTCATCCGGTTCTCGACCGCGTGGTATCCGAATTCATCGGTCTTGCCATAGCGCAGGCCGCCCCGGACGCCGGCGCCTGCCATCCACATTGTGAATCCGTCCGGGTGGTGGTCGCGTCCCACCGGACCATTGCCCTGCTGGGTGGTCGGGGTGCGGCCGAATTCGCCTCCCCACAGCACGAGGGTGTCATCGAGAAGTCCGCGGGCCTTGAGGTCGAGGATCAGGCCGGTGATCGGTTTGTCAATCTGTCCGACATTGATGGAGTGGCCCTTCTCAAGATGGGAGTGCTGGTCCCACTGCTCGTTGTTGAACTTCAGGGAGTGGGCGTGGCTGACCTGGATAAAGCGCACGCCCCGCTCAGCCAGTCTGCGCGCCATGAGACACTCGCGGGCGAAGTTCTCGGTCCGGGGATCATCGAGGCCATAGAGGCTGCGGGTGGCGTCGCTTTCGGCGGAGAGGTCCGTCGCCTCCGGAGCGGCCATCTGCATGCGGAAGGCGAGTTCGAAACTGCGGAGGCGGTCTTCCAGGCGGGCGCCTGCTTCTGCGCTTACGCTGGCGGTATCACGTTGGTGCATGCGGCGCAGGAGGGCGAGCTGGAGGGCCTGTTTCCCGGGGGCGATGCGTGCGTTGGTCGTGTAGTGGAAGCGCGCGTCCTTGGCTGGGGTGTTGGGGTAACCCGGAGTGCCGAGGGGAACGCCGCCGAACTCGGCGGGGAGAAAGGCGGGTCCGAAGTTGTTGGCGCCCCCGTGCAGGGAAGTCGGGCAGATGGTGACGAAGCCGGGCAGGTTGCTGTTTTCGCTGCCGAGGCCGTAGTTTACCCAGGCCCCCATGCTGGGGCGGAGAAGGGCCTCGTCCCCGGTATGGATTTTCATGCAGGCACCTCCGTGCGAGACATTTGTTTCGCACACGGAGTGCAGCATGCAGAGTTCGTCGGCGACCTTGGGGAGGTGTTGCCAGAGTTCGGACATCCAGTGCCCGCCCTGGCCCACCTGGCGGAGTGGCCAGGGCGGTTTGAGGAGGTTGCCGCGCTTGGCGAACTGCACCTTGCGCTCGGGAAAGGGGAGAGGCTTGCCGTTGTATTGAGCGAGCTTGGGCTTGTGGTCAAAGAGGTCGACGTGCGATGGCCCGCCGTGCATGAAGAGAAAGATGATGCGCCGGGCGCGGGCAGGGAAGAGGGCCTGCGGAGGTCCGCTGGCGGAGGCCCGGGATTGCCCGGCGAGCAGGGAATTGAGGGCCAGCCCGCCGAAGCCGAGGGCCATGTGCCCGAGGGCGGCCCGGCGGGGAAGAAGGTCCGCGGAGATTGGGAGAGAGCTCATCGGAGGTAGAGAAATTCGTTGGAAATGAGCAAGGTGTGGGAGAGAAGGCCCCAGCTGTCCTTGTCGCCGCCGGCTTTCCGGAGGAATTCTTCGGCCGCGTGGCGTTCGTCCCCTGTGACCGGCCGGGCAAAGAGGCGGAGGTAAAGTTCGTTGAGAGGGTCAGGGTAGGAACGCAGGCGGGCGGCGATCACGGACGACTGTGTCATCAGGAAGGGACTGTTCAGCATGAGGAGGGCCTGGGTGGCCACCGTGCTGTCGTCGCGCCGTCCCACCGGGGTCGTTGAATTGGGAAAGTCCAGCAGGCTGAAGAGGTCGTAGACGTGGCAGCGCACGACGGGGAGGTAGATGCTGCGGTGCGGGTAGTTCTCATAGACCTGCCGGTTGCGCGCGAGGTCGGCAGGGGAGGGGTCCTGGGCCTTGACCGCGGGGGGAGGGCCGTCGGGGGCCTCCGGGTCGAGTGAGCCTGAGACCGCGAGCACGGCGTCGCGGAAGACTTCCGCTTCCATGCGCCGCACGCTGCGCCCGCCCTCGGTGGAGGACAGCTGGTAGGTGCTGGAGAGCATGATGCGGCGGTGCAGTCTCTTGAGGGACCAGCCGTCCGCAATGAACTGGCGGGTGAGATGGTCGAGGAGGGCAGGGTTACGCGGTGCGCTACCGGTAGTTCCGAAGTTGTCCGGGGTATCGACAAGGCCTTCGCCGAAGTGCCAGTGCCAGACCCGGTTGACCATCACGCGGGCGGTGAGTGGATGACCGGGTGAGGTCATCCATCGGCCGAGCTCGAGGCGCCCGCTCTGTCCGGTCAACCCGGCCGGGTGGTTTGATGCGCCGATCCCGGTGAGGAAACCGCGGGGCACGGATTTGCCGAGATCGTTGGGGTTGCCGCGGATATTGATGCGGGCGTCGGCGACCCGTCCCTCGGCGACCGCCATCGCCTTGGGAAAGCCTTGCTCGATCTCTTTCTTCAGGCCTGTGCGCTCGGCCTCGAGCCGGGCGATATCCTGATGGAGTTTCACGGCCCGGGCAGGTTCCGTGAGGGGAACAAGGCGGATCCTGTCGAGATGAGACATCATCGGTTCCGATTCGATCCGGAGGACGCGTTTGCCCGCGGTCAGCTCGAGCACTCCCTCGTGATGCCACTGCTGGTTTTCCGGCTGCCACCCCCCGGTGACTTGCGAGATCGCGTTGGCGAAGGCGACCTGGCCGTCGAGGAGGACCCGCCCCGGGCGAGCCCTGGCAGCGGCGTAACGGAGGAAGAGGTAGTAGTGTCCCGGCCTGTTGATCTCCACGTCGTACTCGACATGGTTCTTCTGCCCCCCCGGATCGGAGATGATCCCGATGCCCTCGCCATACTGTTTGCGGTCGACGACCACATTCCCGCGGGCGTAGTCCTCCGCTTCCCATTCCCGGGTTCCCGCCCTGTCCTCGAGGCCGGTGAGCTCTTGTTCGAGGGTCGTGATCCGGGCGGTGAGCCTTGCGACCTGGTCTTCTCGTTCAGCGGCCCGGGCCTCGGTCTCCGGGGTTCGAAGCTCGCGGTTCTCAATGGAGGTGCTGTGGAAGATGCCAGCCAGCGCGTAGTAGTCCCGTTCGGGAACGGGATCGAACTTGTGGTCGTGACAGCGGGCACAGCCCAGGGAGAGCCCGAGGAAGACGCGGCCCACCGTGTCGATCTGCTCGTCCACGATATCAGCACGTTTTTTGGCCGGATCTTTTTCAGCGAGAATCTTGGTGCCGATGGCGAGGAACCCGGTGGCCGCGAGGCGGTCGGCGGTAGCCGGCTCCATGAGGTCGCCGGAGAGCTGTTCGCGGACGAACTGGTCGTAGGGAAGGTCGCGGTTGAAGGCGCTGATGACCCAGTTGCGATAGCGCCACGCGAGCGGGTAGGAGTGGTTCTCGTCTCCGCCATTGGAGTCCCCGTAGCGGGCGAGGTCGAGCCAGTGGCGCCCCCACCGTTCGCCGTAGTGAGGGGAGGCGAGCAGCCTGTCGATGACGCGGGACCAGGCCCCGGGCGAGGGATCTGCAAGGAATTCCCTGACCTGGTCGGGAGTGGGAGGAATGCCCAGGAGATCAAAGTAGGCCCGGCGCACCAGGGTGCGGGGGTCGGCGCGGGGGACGGAGGCGATCTGTTCGTCGTCGCTGGCGGCAAGGGTAAAGAGGTCGAGTGGTTTGCTGGCCCAGTCCCTGTTGTCCACCGTGGGCAGGGTGGGCTCGGCCAGCGGCTGAAAGGCCCAGTGACCGGCCTCCTCCCCATGGAGGGGGAGAATCGCTCCGAGGCCGGCGAGGAGGCGCAGGCCGAAGAATTTCGGGCGGTGGGTAATGACCATGTCCCTTACCACGGTCCGCCGAAGGCCGGGAAGCAGGATCGAAGGCCTCTTCGGGTGATCGCGGTGGAGGAGGGCCCCTGCAAATTCAACAGCCTTGCTGCCACTATTCCTTCCCCCGGGGCCGGGTTACCGGGCCTCCTGCTTCAATTCCTTCCAGCGCTTCCGCATGGTGGCAAGGGTTTCCCGGTGGGATGGATCACTGGCGAGATTGCTGCGCTCGAGGGGATCCTTGCTCAGGTCGTAGAGTTCCTCGACCCCGGGCTTGGGGGCAAGCCAGTGGATGTATTTCCAACGCTCGCTGCGGACGGCCTCGGATTCTGGAAGGCGGTTGGGGATGAAGTGGTGCTCGTAAAAGAAGTCCTTGCGCCATTCTGTCTTGGTTTTCTCAAGCAGAGGAGTCAGGGAGCGGCCCTGCATGACCCCGGGAGTGGGAAGCCCGGCGTAGGAGAGGATGGTGGGAGCGAGATCGATGTTGAGGGCGAGCTCGGTGAGGGGACGGGTGTGTTTTTTTTCATGGCGTGGGTCGTGAATGATGAGCGGAATCCGGATGGACTCCTCATGCGCGAACCACTTTCCGGCCAGGCCTCGTTCGCCGAGATAAAAACCGTGGTCGGATGTGAAGATGATCACGGTGTTCCCGGCCATTCCCTGCTTCTTCAATTCCTCCCTCATGCGTCCAACCTCCCGGTCCACACCGAAGAGGAGGCGGTAGTAGTCCTTCACGGTTTCCTGGAAGAGCTTGGGAGAAAAGCGGATCTCCCAGCGCCGGCGGGACTCGGAGGTCTGGAGCGGTTCGTGTAGGGACGCGAAGAACCCCGGATCAGAGAGGGGAGCGGGTGGGATCGTGACGTCGGCATACATCGTTTCGTCGCGCTTGTCGGGGGGGAACTGGCGCTTGGCCCCGTCCTGGCAGTGGACGGCCTTGAAGCTGACCGAGAGGCACCATGGCGTGTCCTTCGGTGCGGTGCGCAGGAATTCCAGGGACTGGTCCCCCTGCAGTGCGGTGAGATGCTGGTTGCCCTTCCGCTTTGGATCGAAGAAACGGCCCTGGCCGGCGAACCCCTTCCAGTAGTCGAAAGTCCTGCGCGCTTCCGCCATCTTGTGACCCACGCCATACTTGCCTACGAAGCCGGTGTGGTAGCCAGCCTGCTTCAGGAGCTGGGGATAGGCCTGGCCCCAGGCGTCGGCGGTGAACTCGGTGCGGAAGTCGTGGATCTTGTGACGGGCTTCGTATTGTCCGGTGAAGATGCTGGCACGGCTCACCATGCAGATGGCGGTGGTGACGAAGGCATTCTTGAAGACATGGCTGTCCCGCGCGAGGGCATCGAGGTGGGGCGTCTGGCAGATTTCATGACCGGCAAAGCCAAAGGTGTCGTGTCGCAGGTCATCAACCAGAAGGAAGAGGATATTAGGTTTGGCGGCCGCAGGTTCCCGGGCCGGGGCGGAGAGGGTGCAGAGCAGTCCGAAAGCAAGAACAGGAAAGAGGCGCAGTGGGAGCATGAGGGGAGTTCTTATGAAGATCCTGTGGCCGGGGCCAAGCGCGAAAAGCCGCCCGGGGGCTTGCCGGGTTGCCGGGTTGCCGGGAGCGTCGCCGTGGAAGGCTGCGGCCGGGGTGGTAGAGACGACCGGGAAGACACGGATTCAGGATTCCGCTGTGGCTAGGTGCCAGAGTAGGAATCCTCTCAATGGGAACACAGGAATCGCCAGGCTTATGCGGGCAGCTGTCTTGCCCCGGTTGAGGAATGCGAAGAGCACCGGAGCGCATTCGAACAGGTCGAAATCATTCCGCGCGCGGGGGCAGTTCACGCCAGCCCGTTTTCGCAGAGCCAGTCATTCAGAATTTCCAGGGCGGCGGCCTGGTCGATGATCGACTTCTGGTCTCGTGCCGACTTTCCGGCCTCGCGCAACTTCCGGGACGCGCTGGTGGTGGAGAGGCGTTCGTCGCTATAACGGAGGGGGACTCCGGGAATGGCTTCGGTGAGCTGAGTGCCGAAGATGCGCACGCGCCGGGCTGCGTCGCCCTCCGTGCCGTCCAGGCGGAGAGGCAGCCCCAGGAGGATGAGTTTGATTCCCCGCTCGGCAACGAGGTGGGCGATCCGCTGAAGTGGCTCGGTCCGGGCGGTGTGAATCGTTTCTACCGCGTGGGCGGCAATCCCAAGTTCGTCGGTGGCGGCCAGTCCAATGCGGGCCTGACCGTGGTCGATGGCAAGAATGGGATGCGTGGCCACGGCTTCTAAAGCAGGTCCTCGGGCAGTTCCTGAACGATTTTCTTGATATCGTCGGCCTTGTGACGGTTGGCGACGAGGATAGCATCCCCGGTCTGGACGACGATCAGGTCCTCGACGCCGAGCAGGGCGATGCGCCGGCCCTCTTCGCTGAAGATGATGTTGTTCTCACTCTCCACGATCGTCACCGCGGTGTTGGACCGGTTGGAGCCTGCAACCGGTTCGAGGTAGTTCGCCACCGAAGTCCAGGAGCCCACGTCGTCCCAGTCGAAGGTGGCCTCGATGTTGAGGACGCGGGAGGCCTTTTCCATGAGCGCGTAGTCTATGGAAATGGGGGTTAGTTCGGGAAAACGGGCGGCAACCGTGGCGGCAACTTCCCCCGTGTCCCGGATCTCTTCCACGAAGTTTGCGAGTTCGGGTGTGTGGGTGTGGAGCTCGGAGAGGACAGTGGGGATCGACCAGATAAACATGCCCGCATTCCAGGCGAAGTTGCCGCTGGCGAGAAATTTCTCGGCCTGTTCCGGGGCGGGTTTTTCCCGGAAGCAGACGACCTCGTGAGGCTGGTGAGCAAGGTTCAGCTCCCCCAGGGCGGCGGGTTCTCCCCGCTCGACGTAGCCGTAGGAGGGGCAGGGCCAGGAGGGTTTGACACCCACCGTGACCAGGCCTGCACCGGCAGAGGCGGCCGCGAGGGCATCCTTCATCACGGAATGGTAGGAGGCGGTGTCGCGGATGAGTTGATCGGCCGGCAGAACCATCATGGTCGCCTCCGGATCGCGGGCGGCCACGAGCCCGATTCCGAGGGCCACGGCGGGACCCGTATCGCGCCGGGCCGGTTCGGCAAGGATGTTCCCGGGAGGGAGGGAGGAGGCCAGCGCGCGGACGGACTCTTCCTGCAGCGCGTTTGTGAGAATGAGGATGTTTTCCGGTGGGACGAGTCCCTCGAGACGGGTGAGTGTCTGATCGAGAAGTGTTTCGTCCCCAAGGAGGTTGAGGAGCTGCTTGGGCTTGGCGTTCCGGCTGAGGGGCCAGAAGCGGGTGCCGCTGCCACCGGCGAGAATCAAGGCGTAGGGACGGGACATGCCGGGGGGATAGTGCCGGAAGATCCGGTCCTGGTAAAACCTGCTCTGCCGGGAAATTCTTGTTTTTCACGGGGACGCTGTGGGTTACGGTCCTGCCTGTGAGTGATAAATCGCAGGATCCCGGGAAGAAAATTGTCGATGCTGGTGCGGAGTGCGCCCCGATGGTGCTCGGTATAGCAGCTGGGATTTTCCTCGGCGACATGATGCACCGCAGTGCCCGGCGTCCGGTGGCCTTCGCCCTGAGCGTGCTGGGAGTGGCCGCGATCGCCCCGGTTGTGGTGGATACCGTCCGTGACAAGGTGGCGGGGCCCAATACCCGCCGGGGAACGCAGCGCACCCTGCGCAGTATCCGGGAAGGTGCCGGAGCACCCGCTCGTGACATCGACTTCGTGGAGGAGGAGCTGGAGCAGGTTTACGCAGGCTAGGCGAACCAGTGACGGCGTGATTCGCGGGAAGTCACCGTGGGCCAAAGTCCGGTTGCCAACCCGGGACAGCAGGGTGTGCCCGGAGAGATTGCCCCGGACGTGGGTATGGCAGGGGTGAGCGGTCCGCTAGTGGGGGCCCGGGGGTTGATACCTTGAGGAGGGGGAGAACGGTGCGCCCCCGGTGTCGCGGAGGTTGGCAGCCAGTTCGCGAACCACGATGGGAAAGCTGGTGCGGAACCGGTGCCGGGGCCGCCAGTCGAGGCCGGCCACCGCCTTGCTGACGTCCACGGCGTAGCGGCGGTCGTTCCCGGCGCGGTCAGGGACGTGGGTGAGGAGCGAACCCGGCTTGCCAAGGATTTCGAGCACGCTGCGGGCCATACCCAAGTTGGTGCGTTCGCACTGACCGCCAAAGAGGTAAACCGCACCCGGTTGTCCTTTCTGGAAGGCGGAGATCAGTCCCCGGCAATGATCGTCGACATGCATCCAGTCGCGAATCTGCATTCCGTCCCCGTGCAGTTCAAGGGGCTGGTCGTGGAAGGCGGCGTGGACGAGTTTGGGAACCAGCTTCTCGACGTGTTGGCGGGGCCCGTAGTTGTTGCTGGAGCGCGTGATCACGATGTCCTGGGCATGGCAGCGGACCGCGCTGAGACAGAGAAAATCGGCCGCAGCCTTGGAGGCGGCGTAGGGCGTAGTCGGGTTGAGGGGGCTGATTTCCACGAAGCGTCCCGGTGGAGAAATCGACCCGTAGACCTCGTCGGTCGAACACTGCAGGAGGGGAACCTTTCCTGCCCGGCAGGCCTCGGCGAGTTGCAGTGTGCCGGCAACGTTGCTGGTCACGAAGATCTCGTTGGAAGCGAGGGAGCGTTCGACGTGGGATTCGGCCGCGAGGTTGAAGACGCCCGTGACGTCATGCTGGTGAAGGAGGTGGGAGACGAGATCACGGTCCGCAATGTCTCCCTCCACGAAGGTAAAGCGCGGATCCTGGTCCGGGCCGATGAGATTGCCGCGATTTCCCGCGTAGGTCAGCTTATCGAGGACGACGAGCCGTTGCAGGCCCTCCACCAGGAGGAGGTGGCGGGCAAGGGAAGAACCGATGAATCCGGCACCCCCGGTAAGAAGAATTGAGCGGAGTTGGCGCACGGCGGGAGCAACTACACCGGACCGTCAGGAGGTGTGCAACCGGAATAGTGGAGGGCACGGATCTTGTGAAGCGGAGTGCGGCGGCTTTGGAGGGGTGGGTTCTCTCGAGGAGCTCCAACGGATTTGCTGGGCCTCCCGGGGTCCTGTTGCGCCCGGCATCTGTGGGGCCGGCAAAAGGCTTCGGGGGCCGCTTTGTGATCAGGCAGCGACCGGCTACCAGGTGGCAGGGGAAAACCCTGCCCAGAGCCCTCGCCGGCTGGTAGGCTTGCACCATGGAGATTGTGGTGACGGGGTGTGGGGGTCGACTTGGCCGGGCCCTCCTGAGCGAGTGGGAAGGGGAGCACGTCGTCCACGGACTGGGGCGGGAGGAACTCGATTTGCGGGAGCCCGGCTTGCTGGAGAAGAGGTTGGAAAGCCTGCATTTTGATGCTCTTGTCAACTGTGCAGCCCTCGCCGACGTGGAGCGCTGTGAATCCGACCGCCGGGAGGCGGAACTGGTGAATGCGGAATCTCCCGCGGTGTTGGCGCGCCTCTGCGCCGGGCGGGGAGTGCGCCTGGTGCACTTCAGTACCGACTACGTCCTCGAAGGTGGATCGGAGGGACTAAAGAGCGAGACTGCGCCAGTCCGGCCGATCAACCACTACGCCCATACCAAGAGGTTGGGCGAAGAGAGCGTCCTGACTGAGAATCCGGCGGCGGTGGTGGGGCGAGTGAGCTGGCTCTTCGGGACAGAACCCGGTGGGGTGGTGGAATCGGCATTCCGGCGTCTGCGCCAGGGCGGAATCATCCGGGCAGTGGACGACAAGTTCTCCAAGCCGACCTCGGTGCCTGAGATCGGGCGCATGGTTCTTGCCCTGCTGGGGAGAGAAGACTTGGGTGGGATCTTTCACCTCACCCACCCGGGCGAACCGGAAAGCTGGTGGTCGATCGCCCGCAAGGTGGCTGCGCTGGCCCGGGAAGATGGGCTCCTGGGGAACGAAGTGGAAGTGGTCTCCGAGACCATGGCACAGGCCGAGCGGCTGGAGGTGGAGCGTCCGGTTCATACCGCGATGGATCCGGAGAGGCTACGCGAGGATTTGCATTGGCCGGGGGTCTGCTGGGAGACGGAGGCTCGCAAGAGGATCTCCTTGCTGAACCTGTAGGTGCGCCGGTGCCCTGGTTCGTTGCGGGTGAGTCCAGGCCCGGCCCATGAAATCCCATTGACCACCCGGAGGGCAGGTGCACACTGAGACCATGAACACCTTGTTGCAGCTTTTGCTGGGTGGAACGATGGTCGCATTCGTCTCCTCCTGTGGGAACCTGGCGACCTCGCAGAATTTTGATCCCGCGAACGATCCGCTGGATTCTCCGGGCCGCAGCCGCGGGAGCGAGAGTCTGGATTCCAGCCCGGTTTTTGCCCCGGGAACCTACGTGGAGGTGACCGATGCCAATGCGGGCCTGTTCGGGCGCTTTCCCAGTGGCCGCGGCAACGTCCAGCCCGATAGCAAGCTGGAGGTGGGTTCCCAGCTCAAGGTGGTCAGTGAGCGCGGGTCCTACCTGAAGGTGGAAACTGAATCGGGCCAGATAGGGTTTGTGCCAACCGTGATGGTGAGCAACCGCCTACCCGGTTCTACCCTGGTCCCCCTGGGGGGATTGGAGTTGCCCGGAACTCCTGTGGATCCCGTCGATTCCGAGGGCCTGCCTTCCTTGCCGCCCGCCGGCACGGCTCCCTTCGTAGCCCCGGACCCGGAGATTCCGCCCATCTCAGTGGAGCAGTCCGAGACGCCGTCACCCGCACCGGCACCCGCACCGGCACCGGCACCCGCACCGGCACCTGCGGCGGCGGCGGCTGCGGCTGCGGCTCCTTCCCCCTGGGGCTTCCGCTCCAGCCCCTTGACGAGCTTCTCCGCCTTCTTCCTCCTCCGCTCGAGCACGCGCTCCTTCCGCCGCAGCTCGCGCCGCTGCTTCTCGAGCCCCGTCTGCTCGGCCATCTTGTTGTTCGCCTCGGCGAAGTTGTCCTCGAGCTGGTGCATCCGCTCCAGCAGCCGCGCCTCCTCGTCCTTCGCCTTCTGCGCGTCGATCGTCGCCTTCTCGTGCGCCTCACGAAGTATCTCCGCCTCGAGTGCTGCGCTCTCCTTCGCCCGCTTCGCCTCCTCCAGCTCCTTCTGCTTCGCCGCAGCCTCGTCATCCAGTTTGCTCTTGGCCTCGTCGAGCTCCTGCTCGAGCTTCGCCTTTGCCTCGGCTGCGGCCTCCATCTCGGCCTTCTTCGCCGCTTTCTTCTTCTCGCGGGCGGCCAGCCGCTGCTGTCGCCTCGCCGTGTGGCCCTCCCGCTCCGATGCGTCCTTGCCAGCCAGCTCGCGCTGCTCCTGC
>PBLI01000057.1 GCA_002721695.1 Roseibacillus sp.
TAACCTGGGTGACTACGGACCCGACTCCGACATCTCCTTGTTCTCCCCCCCCTTGGACCTTACCGGTCTTCCTGGAGCGCAACTCACCTTCCAGGCCTGGCGTGACGGGGACCAGTTCGGCGAGACTGCCAGTGTGCGCTTCCGCCGGGTCGCCGACGACAGCCTTCTGGGAGCAGAAGTCGCCATCGACATGTCAATCATTGACTTGGCCTACGAGGAAATCAGCGTGGAGTTTCCTCCGGAAGCGGCAGGCGAGATTATCCGTATCGAATTCAACTTCGTCAGTGATAAGACCCCCGACCAATACAGCGGACTCAATATTGACAACGTTTCAGTGGAAGTGGCAGATCCCTGATATCTTCCCTGCAAATTCTCCAGGCGGTGGTGTCCGTGGGCATCACCGCCTTTTTGCTGTCAAGCGGCATGGGGATATTCTTGCAAATCGCTGCTTTCCGGCCATTCACGAACACCTCCTGAGAAGGCCTGGAGATCGCGTCGTGGCATCTCACCTCTTTGTTTCCGTGACCAGTTGCGGTCATCTCCCTACCGTGCTTCCTGATGAACCTGCGGATGCTCTCCTTCATCGCCCTTTTGCCTGCCGCCCTTACCTCGGGCCAGGCCCGGGACCTTTCCTTCAATCGTGATGTCCGTCCGCTTCTTTCCAATCGCTGCTTCGCCTGCCATGGACCGGACGAGCACGAGCGCAAGGGCAAACTGCGCCTCGACCAGCCAGATGGACCGGAGGGTGCCTACCGCACCATTGGTGGACTCACTTCCATCAAGCCCGGATCCCTGGAGGGCAGCGAACTCTGGCACCGCATCACCACGACAGACGAGGACGAGCGCATGCCCCCCGCCGAGGCGCACAAGAAAGCTCTTACCGGGGAGGAGCAGGAGATCATCAGGCAATGGATTCTCGCCGGTGCTCCCTATGAAAGGTTCTGGGCCTTCGTCCAGCCCAGAAAGCCAGCCGCCCCCGTCGTGAAGACCCTGAATTGGGCTACCGGTCATATTGATCTTCACATCCTGCGGAGTCTGGAAGCGGTCGGGAGGGCCCCCGCTCCCGAGGCCGACAAGCGTACGCTCATTCGCCGGCTCACCCTCGATCTCACGGGCCTGCCACCCACGCGGAACGAGATCCATTCCTTTCTCTCAGATGAAGGACCGGACTCCTACGAGAAGCTGGTCGACGATCTTCTCGCCCGTCCACAATACGGTGAACACATGGCTCGCTACTGGCTTGACCTCGTTCGGTTCGCCGACACCAACGGCATGCACAAGGATTTCTACCGGAACAATATAGCGTATCGCGACTGGGTCATCCGTGCCTTTAACGATAACCTCGGCTACGATGACTTCGTCCGCTACCAGCTGGCTGGCGACCTCTTCGATGCTCCCACCGGAGACCAATTGGCCGCTTCCGGCTTTCATCGACTCCACCTCATCATCGACCGCGGTACTGCCCTGCCCGAGGAGAGCTTCTTCAAGAACGTGACCGACCGGGTTACCGCGGTGGGCACCGCCTTCCTGGGAATGACGGTGCAATGCGCCAGCTGCCACGACCACAAGTACGACCCCCTGACCCAGAAAGACTTCTATTCCCTCTTCGCCTTCTTCAACAATATCGACGCCCAGCCCGAGACCAACGGAGGCGAGCGGGGGGGCCTCCAACCGCCTTTTCTGCAACTGGGCACCTCCGCGGAACAGGAGGAACTCCGTGAAATCGATATCAAGCTGGCAACCCTCAACCCAAGAGTGGAGGAGGCCAAGAAAATCGCCACCGCGGAAGAGGATCCTGCAAGGAAAAAACCCCTCATGCAGGCCGCCCGGGAGCTCGTCGCCCAGAAGAACACCCTGACGCGGGCCCGAGCCAGGCTGGATAAGACCATGGTCAAGGCCATGGTCATGAAAGAGCGCAAGGACATCCGCAAAACATACCTCATGAAACGGGGGCGCTACGACGATCCCGGAGAGGAAGTCACCCGCGATACCCCGGCCTTTCTCCCTCCCCTCCGGAAGCAGGGAGAAGTTGCCTCCCGGATGGATCTGGCGGAGTGGTTCGTCTCCGTGGAACACCCGCTCACAGCCCGCGTCGCAGTCAACCGTTTCTGGCAGCAGCTCTTCGGAGTCGGACTCGTCAAGACTTCCGAAGACCTCGGCGCCCAGGGTGAGGTGCCGAGCCATCCGGAACTCCTCGATTCCCTCGCGGTCTCCTTCGTGGAATCCGGATGGGACATCAAGTCCCTGATGAAACAAATGGTCCTCTCGCGCAGCTACCGACAGTCCTCCGCCGCCACCCCGGAGCAGTTCCAGGAGGATCCGGAAAACCGCCTGCTCTCCCGTGGTTCACGGTTTCGGATGGATGCCGAAATGATCCGGGACCAGATCCTCGCGACCAGCGGCCTGCTCTCCGGCACGATGTACGGCAGGAGCGTAAAGCCTCCCCAGCCAGACGGTCTCTGGAAATCGGTCACCATGATCGGAGAGCGCTTCAAGGCGGACTCAGGGGACGATATCTATCGCCGCAGTGTTTACACCTACTGGAAGCGAGGCATGCCTCCCCCACAGATGACGATCCTGAACGCTCCCATCCGGGATGCCTGTGTGTCCCGGCGGGAGCGCACCAACACGCCTTCCCAGGCACTGCTCCTGCTCAATGAGAGCGAGTATCTCAAGGCGGCCCGCCAGCTGGCCCGGCGGCTCACCAGCCAGAGGGGGCCGGTGCCCGCCGACGCACTTACCGAGGCCTACGAGACAATCACCTCCCGCCTGCCTGACCCCGCGGAACGCGCTGTCCTGGGCCAGCTGCTCAGGGATCTCGAAACCACCTACGCCCAGAATCCCGCCCTCGCCGAGGAACTCTGTGCTGGCGTAGCGCTGGAAACCACCAAGGAGCGAGCACGCCTCGCAGCATGGACCATTCTTGTGAACACTCTCTACAACATGGATATCACCAAGACCCGGCAGTGAATTGCGGTCGAAGCTGCCCCGCCCCCTCAAGATCTCCCCTTCCCGTTTCCGAAAAGCCTGCCCCACGATCATGAACGATCTGCTTGCTAGCACCGACACCCTCCACTCGCGTCGCTCTTTCCTTCTCAATTCCGGGATGGGACTTGGCGCGACCGCCCTCGCCTCACTTGTCCCGCAGTTGGGAGGCGCGGCTTCCGCGGGGATGCACCACACGGCAAGGGCCAAGCGGATTATCTTTCTTTTTATGGCCGGAGCCCCGAGTCAGGTTGATCTCTTCGACCACAAGCCCGACTTGCACAAGCTCTTCAAGACCGAGCTCCCCAAGTCCGTGAGCAAGGGGCAGCGGGTCACCACCATGACCCGCGGGCGCCAGCAACTGATCGCTCCGACCATGTTCAAGTTTGCACAACAGGGCCAAAGCGGTGTCTGGATGAGCGAACTGCTCCCACACCTTGCCCGCGTGGCCGACGAGCTGTGCTTAATTCACTCCTTCAATACGAATGCGATCAACCACGACCCGGGCAAGACCTCCTTCTGCACCGGATCCGAGATTCCGGGCAAACCAAGCATGGGTGCCTGGCTCAGCTATGGCCTGGGCTCCCTCAACCGGGACCTCCCGGACTTCGTGGTCGTCCCCTCTGCCTTCTGGAGTGGGCGCGTCAACGTTCAGGCTCTCTACGCACGCCTCTGGGGAAGCGGATTCCTCCCCTCCCGGCACCAGGGCACGTCCTTCCAGACCACCGGTGACCCGGTCCTCTTCCTGTCCAACCCGAAGGGCGTCGATACCGACGTACGCCGCCGCATGCTCGATACCCTGGGGGAGCTCAATGAGAAACACCTCGGGGAGATTGGTGACCCTGAGATCCAAACCACCATCGCTCAACAGGAGATGGCCTTTCGCATGCAAAAGTCCGTCCCGGAACTCGCGGACATTTCCGACGAACCGAAGGAAGTCCTCGAGATGTANGGANCGGAAGTAAGCAAACCCGGNTCCTACGCGCGCAACTGCCTCCTGGCCCGGCGCATGGCTGAGCGCAATGTCCGCTTCGTACAACTCTTCCATCGGGGTTGGGACCACCACTCCCGCCTTCCCGATAACATGCGGGGGCAGTGCCGGGACGTAGATCAACCCACCGCTGCTCTTATCACCGACCTCAGGAACCGCGGACTCCTTGAGGATACGCTTGTGGTTTTTGCAGGCGAGTTCGGGCGGACCGTCTTCGGGCAGGGCAATATTGCCCGCGACAACTATGGGCGTGATCACCACCCCCGCTGCTTTTCCGGATGGCTCGCTGGAGGGGGGATCANGGGTGGTCTGCACTACGGGAAAACTGACGAATTCAGTTACAACGTGGTCGAGAATCCGGTCCACGTAAGGGATCTGCATGCGACCATGCTCCACCTCCTCGGTGTCGATCACCAGCGCCTCTCCTTTCCCTTTCAGGGACTCGACCAGCGCCTAACAGGTGTGGAAAAATCGCGGGTCATCCGGGAGATCATGGCCTGATCCACGGCCGAATNAGAAAAACAGCCCCCAACTGGAGTAGATCCGCCACCTGCGGGCGCGCCGCGGCCTGCCAGTCCGGGATTCGGAGGCCGCCCAGTCCACACATATTTTGGATGCCATGGCCCCTGAATTCCCTANAATCACGATCCCCCACCANTCTGACAATTTCATGATGTCCCACCGTCATCCCTCTCTGGCNCTCTATCTTCTTGTGATCTGGNTCCTTGNTNTCCCGTCGGCAACTGCACGTCTTTATATTACGGAGTTCATGGCAGACAACAGAACGACTATCGAGGACGAGGATGGTGACGCATCCGACTGGATCGAGATCTTCAACTCCGGCACTGAACCTGTAAACTTGGGGGGCTACTTCCTCACCGACACCACAGATACGCTCACATCGTGGAGTTTCCCGGCAGTCGAGCTAGCGGAGAACGGCTTCCTNCTGGTGTTNGCCTCGGGCAAGGATCGCCGTGACCCGGAATCGGAANTNCATACAAACTTCAGGCTTTCCAATGACGGAGAATACCTGGCCCTTGTCCACCCCGACGGCACCTCGATCCTTGCGGAATTCGGCACNGAGCAAAACCCCTTTCCTGAACAGTTTGAGGACTCCTCCTACGGTCTCATGCAAGGGGGCGGACTGACCCCCACCACCTTCATTGGCCCGGCCCAGCAGGCCCGGGTCCTCATTCCCCCGGATGACTCCCTCGGGGGGGACTGGACCCTGCAGGATTTTGATGATGCCGGATGGCAAGCAGCCCAAATGGGGATCGGCTACGATGAAAACAATACTTACACTCAGGAGTTCGGGGCGAATGGAAATCTCGGAGATGCTCTCAATGACGTGAACACGTCGGTTTACATCCGNGTTCCCTTCGAGGTCAGCGACCCATCAACGATCACGAACCTCACCCTGAGGATGAAATACGATGACGGCTTCGTAGCCTACCTCAATGACACGCTCATTGCCGATGTGAACGCNCCCGGAGGATTGACCTGGGACTCCGAGGCCACGGGTAATCATCCGGACAACGAGGCNGTAAACTTCCAGGAATGGAACATCACCTCTTTTGTAGACAGGCTTACGNCAGGAACGAACGTCCTCGCCATTCACGGGCTTAACGACGGCCTCACCAGTTCAGACATGCTGATTACCGCAGAAATTCGGGGCACACGAATCACCGACCCGTCGATAGGAGGTCCCGGTTACCTCGCGACACCATCACCCCGCACCTTCAATGGTGACACTTTTGNGGGNTTTGTGGGAGANACTTCNTTCNATATCGATCGCGGCTTCTTCGAGGAGCCATTTGATCTTGAAATCACCTCNTCGACNGAGGGGGCTGAGATCCGTTACACGCTGGACGGAACCCCACCAAGCCCCACGAGAGGTCAGGTCTATACGGGTNCCATNCGGATAACCGGCACAACGATAGTGCGTGCCATGGCTCACGTGGCCGGACTAAGGCCCACCAATATCGATACTCAGACCTATCTCTTCCCCGAGGACGTGGTCCAACAGCCCCGCATGCGNAGTTCCGTNACCCAGTCNGCAACCCTTGGTCCTCAGATGGTCGACTCCCTCAAGGCCGTACCGACCGTCTCGATCGTAACGGACAATCCCGGCCCGTTCCAGAATGAGGGGGGCGGCAATATTCGCAGCGAGTCTCCAACCTCCGTGGAAATGATCTTTCCCGACGGCAGGCCCGGGTTTCAGGAAAACGCAGGCCTGAAGCACTTCGGAGGCTACTACACCAATTTCCCGAAGAAGAGTTTCCGCATCGGATTCCGGTCNCNATACGGNGCCACCAAGGTCGAATACCCTCTTTTTGATGGATTCGAGTACAAGCACTATCCACCGACTGATCGCTTTGACATCATGGACCTGCGCAGTGGTTCCCACGACATGCGCTCGCGTGGTGCCTACATGTCGAACCGNTTCACCGACGACTCCATGCTGGATATGGGTAACCTTGCCCCGCATGGGCGCTTTGTGCACGTCTACCTGAACGGCAGCTACTGGGGNCAATACCACCTGCGCGAGCGGTGGAATGCGGACATGGCCTCGAGTTATTTCGGAGGACCCAAGGCAGACTATGACGCAGTCAACCTGAATGACGGCTTCCGCGCCGATGAGAAAGTCTACGATGGTGACGGCGTCTTCTGGAATGAGGCGAAAGCACTCGCCTCCGGACCAAACCCGTGGGCAAACAACGAAAACAACATCGACGTCGCCAACCTAATCGACTTCATGCTGCTGTGGGTCAGTGGCAATTCCGAAAGCGAAGTTCGACTGCTTGGCTCCAAGGAACAGGGCCAGCCCTTTCGCTTCCAGATGAAGGATGCTGATGGCTTCCTCCGAAGCACGAATCGCTCCGTGAACCAAGCCGGCCCCCTGAACCTGATGGACAGGCTCAGCAACGGTAACACCGACTTTGACATGCTCGTTGCAGACCGGATCCACATGCACTTTTTCAACGATGGTGCATTAACACCGGCCAAAAACATCGAACGCCTCCAAAAGCGTGTGGATGAGGCCCGTCCGGGCTTTATCGCCGAATCCGCCCGCTGGGGCGACCGCTTTCGTGAATATCAGGACTGGCTCAATTACCAGCAGAACCTCGTAAACAACCACTTCAGGGGACTCACCAGCACAATGATCGGGCGCTTCAGGGCCAGCGGAATGTACCCGGACACCATCGCGCCCGTCTTCAGCCAGCATGGCGGCTCCATCCTTCCGACCACTCCCCTTACGATGTCAACCAACGCCGATACCATCTACTATACCCTTGATGGGAGTGACCCAAGGCTGCCAGGGGGCATTGCGAATCCAACTGCTACTCTTGCTTCCTTCGGAGGTGGTAACCAGGTCGACCCCCCGCAAACCTTTATCACCACCGGGCACGTCTGGAAATACCTCGATAACGGGAGCGACCAGGGCACAAGTTGGCGTCAAACCGGATTCGACGACTCTTCCTGGCCGGAAGGGCCCTCCGAACTTGGCTACGGCTCAGATGGCGAGGGCTCTGGAACGACCCTTTCCTTCGGCCCAAGCAGCAGCAGCAAATACGCTACCACCTACTTCCGAACCACGGTTACCATTCCTGATCCTACTCGTTTCCTGCGCTTCACTCTCCGTCTGAAGTACGATGATGCAGCAGCGGTCTATCTTAATGGATCCGAGATCGTCCGCACCCCGAATCTGCCAGCCAATGCCGGGCACGACCAGTATGCGAGCAGCACTACAGGCGACGAGGACGCATGGTTCGATTACACCATTCCTGTCAGCTCCTTCCGGGCCGGCACCAATAAGATCGCTGTCGAGGTTCACCAGGGAAGCGGAACAAGTTCTGACATGCGCATGGACATGGTTCTCCGTGGCGAGACAACGGCAGGAGGCGGTGGGGGTGGAGAAAGCATTTCCGACCCCTTCTTCCTCAGCGAGCCAGCAAGGCTCCGAGCCCGTGCCTACAGCAATGACACGGGAGAATGGAGTGCCCTGAACGAAGCTCTCTTCACTATTGATACCGAACCCGCAGCCCCCGGCAACCTCGTCATCGCTGAGATACACTACCATCCTGCCAACCCCACTCTCCCGGCCGAGACCGTGGTGAGCAACGACCGTGATGATTACGAGTTCCTTGAGTTCCTGAACATCGGCAGCAGAAGCATCGACCTCACCGGCGTACACTTCGACCGCGGAGTCAACTTTACCTTCCCCGACGGCACGGTTCTCGCCCCCGGGGCCCGGCTCCTTCTCATTCGCAACCGCCTTGCCTACGAGGCCCGCTATGGCCCAGTCCCCGATATCCAGTGGTTCGAATACTCCGGCCGCATCAGTAATGACGGTGAACAGATCCTGGTCTCCGGGGCGGACCTCGATCCGATTCTCGACTTCGTCTACAACGATCAAGAACCCTGGGCCACTCCTGCAGATGGTGCTGGTCCAAGCCTCCTACTGGTCAACCCCACCAGCAATCCAGACCCCGGGCTCGCAGCCAGCTGGACTACCAGCCGCAATCCAGGTGGCTCGCCGGGTAGAACCGAGCCCTCCGGAACAGACTACGCTGCCTGGGCCTCCGGTTACGGCCTGCCTGGTGGCCCCGGCAGCGACGACGACCTCGACGGCATCAGCAACTACCTCGAATTCCTTTACGGATCGCGGCCAGATCTGGCCTCGGACGCCCCGGGGCCCAGAATCAGCGTCGAGAACCTGGAAATTGATGGTGTAGTCGACAATTACCTCGTTCTCACCTACCAGCGAAACCTCAATGCGGTGGGCGCTCTCACCGTTGAGATCTCCAGCGATCTTCTGACCTGGACGTCCGATCCCGACCTGACCGAGTTCCTCACCCAGGTCGACAATGGCGATGGCACCGCCACCGTGACCCTGCGCCTTGCGGATCCCGTGGGGCCCGCGGGGGAACCCTACTTCGCACGCTTGCGGGGAAATTGACCCCGGGGACCCTAGACTTTCCAGCCCTTGCGGAATTCGGAGTGGATAAACTCCTCCGCCTTGCCATTGCCGCTTGGCTTGAATGCCCTAGCGTCCCAGTCGAATCCGCCCCCGGAACGCCAAGCCGCATTGGCCAGGAGCACTCCCTCCGCCAGCGGTCCGCTGTAGTCGACAAAATCGCATGTAGCGCGCCGACCACCCTTGGCGGCCCTGATCCACTCCTGGTGAAAGCCCGGTGAGGGCGCAATCGACTCCGGCGGCACGACTGGATCCGAGCCGTCGAACATTCTGGCGGTGTATCCNCCGAAGTCAGCGGAGATCGANCCCTTTTCTCCCACGAAAAGAACCAGCTTCTGGTCGGCTCCGTATTTATTGAATACCTCCTTGCGGGGTCCCCCGTGCCACCAGTGAACGGACAGTGCAGGACGCCTTCCGTCATCGGATGCAGCAAACTCAAGACGCGTCTGCATAGCCTTGGGCGTCCGTTGGGAATCGATCTCNGAAGCCTCCGGGACAACATCGAGGTCCACTCGCTTTGAATGACTCAGGCCAAGGGCCCAGTAGGGAATATCGAGCGTATGGCACCCCCAGTTGCCCGTCTCCCCTGTCCCGAAGTCCCACCAGAACCGCCAGTTGTAGGGACAGTAGGCCGGGCTGTAGGGCCTGCTCCTGGCCGGTCCCAGCCAAAGATCCCAATCAAGGTGTCCGGGAACGGCAGGAAAGTCCTTTGGCACCGCAGGCATACCCCTGCTCCCACCCTGAAAGGCGTANACCTCCCTGATCTTCCCGATCATGCCGCTTTGNACCGCCTCTACCGTACGACGCATTCCCNCGTTGGCATGCCGCTGGTTTCCGAGCTGGGTAGCGACCTTCNTCTCCCTTGCGATCCGGGTAAGCTCCCGGCACTCCCAGGCAGAGTGTGCGAGGGGTTTCTCGCAGTAGACATGCTTACCCATCAGCATGGCTTGCCGGGCCGGGTGAAAGTGCGTGTGATCCGGGGTGCTGATTACCACTGCNTCAATGGACTTGTCCATCTCATCNAGCATCCTGCGAAAATCACGATATTTCCTCGCCTTCGGAAACCGCGTCCAGTTCTTGCCTGCCCGCTTTTCGTCCACATCACACACCGCCACGATATTCTCTCCCGCGACCCTCCCGAGGTTACCCCCTCCCTGCCCNCCTACCCCGATGCAGGCGATGTTGAGCTTGTCATTCGGGGAGGCNGCACGGGCCCGGGGCGAGGTTCCCACCCAGTATCCCGCCCCGAGGGCGGCCGTGGCGGCAAGGAAGTGGCGACGATCCGGCTGCGACATGCCAATCCCCTACCCTAGTGGGTACCGAAAAGCAAATCACCCAAAGTAATCACTCCCGCCCTTCATGGCCCTGCTCTCCTGCCCGTGACAGGACTGTGTGATTGTAAGNNGCCTCTATTTTTGCGGAAACTCGGGCAAGCAACATGAAGATTANTCCAGCCCTCACAGCCCTCCTGATCCTCGCTNCCTCTTTCTCGCCTCTCTTCGCCAATGTCTACAAACAGCGCATCAATCCAAACTGGGCNCCGGATGGCTCCTGGATGTGGTATCGCAATGANCTNGCCCGGGGGACACGGGAATTCATCCTCGTCGACTTGAGAAAGGGCCTGCGGGAACGGGCCTTTGATCATGCCAGGATGGCAGCCGCCTTAAAACAGGCGGGAGCCGGNNACCCCAATCCAGCCCAGCTACCCCTCGAACAGCTGCAATTCGACCTTCAGGCTGGAACCACCACCTTCCGGGCCCACGGAAAGTGGTTTCGCTGCCATCTCAACAGCTACCGGATCGAACAGGTCGAACAACCACCCGCCCCTGCACTTCCTGAGAAGAGCGGGGAGAAGAAGGCCCAGGCAGGACCAAAACCATACAAGGCTCCCCGCGATCTCTCCCCGGACGGAAAATGGCGCGCCTTCATCAGGGATCACAACCTCTGGATCCGTGAGGAAGGGGAAGGCACCGGAGAGATCCAGCTCACGAAGGATGGCGTCGAGAAGAACAGATACGAGGCTCCTTTCTGGGCNTCGAATTCAAAAAACCTGNTCTCCTTCCGCGTTCAACCGGCCGAAGTAGGCGATGTTCACATGGTAGCCTCCTCTCCGAAGGAGGGCGGCCGGGCCAAACTTCACTCCCGCCGATACGCCCTACCCGGAGACAAATTCGCCATCCACGAATTAAACTGGTTCGATATAGACCGGCGGGAGCACAGGAAACCGGAGGGCGGGCTGATCGACTTCCGCGGTCCCCGCCTCCGCTGGACCAGGGACGGACGGCGGGTGCGCTACGAAAAGATCGACCGGGGACACCAGCGATTCCGTGTCGTGGAACTCGACCTNTTCACCGGAAAGCCCCGGAACATAATCGATGAACAGACCGATACCTTCATCTGGACCGAGCACGCCCTCCGTCTCGGCATGGCGACTGTGAACTGGCTCCCGGGCAGCAAGGAAATCCTCTACCTCTCCGAAAAGGATGGCCATCGGCACATCTACCTTGTCGATATCGCTTCCGGCTCGATGAAACCGGTTACCGCTGGCAAATTCGTCGTCCGCTACATTGACAAGGTCGACGAAGAAAAGCGACAGATCTGGTTTCGTGCCAGTGGACGGCANGAGGACCAGGACCCCTACCTCATCCACTACTATCGCGTGAATTTCNATGGNAGCGGTTTCACTCCGCTTACGGAGGGTGACGGCTCCCACGAGATCTNCTACTCTCCAGACCGGAANTTCATCATCGATACCTATTCCCGCGTCGANCAGGCCCCNNTTCACGAACTACGGCGCGTTTCGGACGGACGGCTGGTCTGCAAACTNGAGGAAACCGACATTACCGANCTGCTCGCTACCGGCTGGGAGCCCCCAGAGGTATTCTCGGCAAAGGGTCGTGACGGGAAAACCGGCATCTGGGGTATTGTATGCAAGCCAGCCAACTTCGATCCGGACAAGAAGTATCCAGTGCTTGAGGANATGTATGCGGGGCCCCACGACTCCTATGTTCCCAAGCGCTGGAGCCCGGGACGCCGATACTCCGGATGGACGGACCAGGGCTTCGTGGTCATCAAGGTCGATGGCATGGGAACTGCCAACCGCTCCAAGGCGTTTCATGACGTGTGCTGGCAGAACCTGAAGGACGCNGGCTTTCCCGATCGCATTCTCTGGCACAAAGCCTACGCGCGGAAGAATCCCTGGTATGATATCACCCGGGTCGGCATCTACGGGGGCTCCGCCGGTGGACAAAGCTCGACCGGGGCACTTCTCTTCCATCCGGAGTTCTACAAGGCAGCAGTTTCTTCATGCGGATGCCATGACAACCGCATGGACAAGGCCTCCTNGAACGAACAGTGGATGGGCTACCCGGTCGGCCCACACTACGCCGAGTCCTCCAATATCGATAATGCTCACCGGCTGGAGGGCAGGCTCCTCCTCATCGTGGGGGAGCTGGACCGCAACGTCCCTCCCGAATCGACCCTGCGTCTTGCCGATGCGCTGATCCGCGCCAACAAGGACTTCGAACTCGTCGTCGTCCCTAACGGCGGTCACGGGGGAGGTGGGCACCATGGCCACCGCAAGCGCGTGGACTTCTTTCGCAAGCACCTCCTTGGAATCGAGCCTCCCAACTACAACAATCCGGAATAGACCCCACCCGTGATCGNACTAACAGCTGATGTCCAGGCCCACGGATCCNGACCTCGCGAGCAAGCACCACCCTTTGTTNCCATGAACACCCNCCACCGCCTCAATNTGACTGTGATGCTGAGCCTCGCCGTCACCCCACTGCTCCCTGCCCAGGTTTCCACCAAGGGCCCGAACTACGCCCCACCCGATGGCCGGGATGTGGTCTCCTCCCATGCCAATGACTTCCGCGATCTCCTGGACCGCTACCAGCGGGACCGCGATACCTATCAACGCGAGTTTCCCTCCCGCCTCGAACCAAGGCGGATCGAGGGAATGAAAAAATTCTACCACGACTGGCACAAGGTCCTGCGGGAAATGAACTTCGACGACATGAACCGCTCCGGCCAGGTCGATTATATCCTCTTCCGCCACCGCCTCGAACGAGACCAGTCCGTATTCGCTGAAGAAGCCAAGCATCTGCGCTCCGCCACTTCCCTCGTTCCTTTCGCAGATCAAATTACCACCCTCGAATATCGCCGGCGCGACCAGGAAAAATATGACCCCCAGAAACTCGCTCCCAGCCTTGAGAACCTGGCCCGGACCATCGATGAACAGCGGCGCAGGACAGAAGCCCTTGTTATCGCCAGTCGCGACCGCCAGAAGGAGGAAGGACTGGATGAGGTCGACGAGAGACGTTTCAAGACCGCAGAGGACGCGACGCGCGAATTACAGCGAACTGTCGAAAACTGGTTCAACTACTACCGGGGCTATGATCCCCTGCTCACCTGGTGGATTACGGCCCCGAGCAGGAAGCTGACCACCGCGCTGGGGGCCTATGCGGACATTTTCAAGCCAGACCCCAAGCGGAAGCCCAAGCCGGCTGAAAAAACAAAGAGCGAGGGATTCAACGGCGAGAACCACGTTGATCCGGCGGGCCGGGATAAGCTCGCTGAACTGCTTCGCGAAGCCATGATTCCCTACTCCGCTGCTGAGCTGGTAGAGCTCGGCAAGCGCGAGCTGGCCTGGTGCGTCGCGGAACAGAAGAAGGTCGCGAGGGAGCTTGGCTTCCAGGACAACGCAGCTGCTGCCCTCGAGCACGTCAAGGGCAAGCANGTNCCCCCCGGGGAACAATCGGCCGTGATTCGGCGTCTTGCCCTCGAAGCCATCGCCTACCTCGAAAAACATGACCTGGTAACCATTCCACAACTCGCCAAGGACAGCTGGCGAGTGGGCATGATGTCACCGGGACGGCAACGCTATAATCCATTTTTCACCGGTGGCTCCACGATCAGCGTTTCCTATCCCCACGAGGACATGGAGCACGCCGACAAATTGATGAGCATGCGCGGAAACAATCCTCACTTCTCAGCCGCCACCGTGCACCACGAACTCATACCCGGCCACCACNTGCAGGACTTCATGACGTCCCGCTACAATACGCACCGGCGCATCTACAATACCGTGTTCTGGACCGAGGGCTGGGCCCTCTACTGGGAGATGCTCCTCTGGGACCTAGGGTTTCCCAAGACACCAGAGGACAGGATGGGTTTCCTCTTCTGGCGAATGCACCGTTGCGTCCGTATNATTTTCTCTCTCGGCTACCACCTTGGGGAGTTCACCCCCCAGGAATGCGTCGACCTTCTGGTCGACGTGGTCGGGCACGAACGAACTCATGCCGAGGGTGAAGTCCGCCGCTCTCTCGCACCTGGCACACCCGTCCTCTACCAGTGCGCCTACATGCTTGGTGGAATGCAGTTCCACGTCCTTCATCGGGAACTGGTGGCCTCCGGCAAGATGAGTGCCCGGGAATTCCATGACCGAGTGCTAAGAGGCAACCGTATTCCCGTCGAAATGGTCCGGGCGGAAGTATCAGACATTCCCCTGACCCGGGACTACACCACCAACTGGCGCTTCGCCGAGGAGTTCAGGTCCGAGTGAGTCGGAAGAATTCCCAACTTCAACGCCCCGGCATGGCCCAAGACGGCACACTTACCCGGTCGTAGGTGACCGTCGTGGTCACATCATGCAATTGAGAGCAGGCAGGAAGGCCTATCTGGAGCACCTTTCCCATCCTGACTTCAACCGAGCCCAGTTTCTCCCATTCAACTCCATCCGCCGACATGAACCCGCTGAAAACATCGCCAACCCTCTCCAACCTGACCCAGTAGGGGCTACTCAGGCGGTTTTTCTTGATTACATGACGTTCCCCGANTGGCTCAAGTTTTCCAGTCACGCTCCTCCCTCCCTTCTCTGCCCTGGAAACCACCGAGCCATTCCAATGCGGTTGTAGAAGAACCGCCACNTGAGGAGAGTCCGCCTCAAGCGATTGACGCATCATNACCCCCGGCTTCGTCCACTGCGAACTCATCGGGCGCCGTATTCGTGCCGTGATTACGCCGTCTCCCTCCATGGCTGTGTGGACGTAAAGGAATTCGTCAGACCGGCCTCCGATATTCTCCCCCTCACCCTCCAGTGAGAATACCCTTCCATCATATTCGGCATATCCCGGAATGGTCACCTCGCCCACGTCCGCCACCCTCCATTTTCCGGGCAACCCCGCACAGGCGGCAATCTCCGCGGACGGACTACTGGTCCCGGCTGTATTGCCAGCCGTGATCTTGTAGAAATACAGCTCCCCGGGTTTCACGTTCGTATCGAGAAACTCCGGGGTTCTCAGCCCCCGGGCCACTTTCTGAAACGGCCCTCCCCGTATGGAGGAGCGGATGACCTCATAACTCGACGCATTACTACCTCCGACAGGGTCAACCGAAGTGACCCANCGCAAACGGATGCCATCTCGCATGCTCCTCACAACACACCCCGCCGGCGCACCGGGGGACCCGACAACGACCGGGGGCCCGGGAGGATTCCGCCGGTGAGTCAGGGTTCCCAAGCCTATGTTATCGCTGCTGAACCCTTCGGGCTCCTTCATTCGAACAACCCGCTCGGAATAGGGAGCCGGAATCCCTCTCCTGTTTTGATAGTGGTTATAAACCCTTTCGAAAATCTGGAAGAAACTTCCACGGCTTTTCGGAGAAATCTCCGTGTAGTTGCTATGCCGTCCCCCGTAGCCGTATTTCCCGGTGCGGTCGAGGTAGTGCCGGAAGGGAACCTCTTCTCCAAGCCCATACCTGGCAGTGTACTCGAAGCCCCGGAGAATCCGGTTGTCCGCCCACCCGTAGAGGTCTACCCCCTGGTTCCACGCCACCTCGGCTGCGCACGCGAGCAGGCCGATCCCCAGCTGGGCGTAATGCTGGGCCCGCGTNGTTTCCTGGCACTGGCCACTTGAATCAATAATCATGTGCGGAATGCTTCCATTACCAGCCCCTGCGACCGCGTAACGCACAACTTCCTCGAACATGTCCCGGTCATCACAATAAACCGCAATCGCCAGACGTGTCTGCAATGCCGCAGTCTCCCAGTTTCCGTTCGCAAAATAGGCATAGTGTTCAAGCGTAGGATCCCAGACTTCTCGCAGCCACTCCCCACAACGCCTTGCATCGCTTTCGCTCCACCCGGATTCCGTATGGCGCATGAGTTCCGCAGCATTGGCAAACATGAAACCCTGCAACCCNGCAGCCAGCACTCCATCAATGCCACCNACCTTCTTCAACTTTTGGGTCCAGGAATTCAGGATACTGATTGCCTTATGCGCGTGGTTCTTTTTCCCAGTAACCGCCCACATCAGGGCATTCTGATAAGCTGCAAGAGCATCACTTTCCNCCTCTCCTTTTCGAATATTCGGAGCCCGGCCCCATTCAGGAAACGGCCCTTTTGCAGAGTAGTCGGCTGCCGCATATGGACTGCTCTTGAGAACCTTGAACCCCTCGAACACCGGGCCTTTTCCGGAGGAAATCTCCTTTTGCATCCGCACAAGGTCTGCCCGCGTGTGCAGAAGGCCAGGATGAACAAAACGGCCTTCAGCCAGGTTCCCTGCGATGAGCAACCCGGAAATCAGAAAGCAGACCTCAAACCTCATCAGCAGGGCATTGGTGAATCGTGACATTCCGAATGTCTGCTTTTATGATCGGGAGCGGCTTTAAGCCAGCTCCAGTTTTTCACCCGGATAGAACATCCCTTTTACCTTTCACCATGTTCCCATACACCCTCAGAATTCGCTTCGTAAAAGTCGGATTACTGGCTTCGGCATTCCTCGGCCCGAATACGATCACCGCCAGCCCCCACCAGACCACTCCTGATTCCCGCATTACCCTCGAGCGCATTCACGAGAAGGAAGATTTCAAGGAAAAGCGCTTTAATCTCCGCTGGCTGGAAGACGGCATNCGCTACACCTTTCTCAAACCCGCCGAGGAAGGTCCACACGAGGGCAGCAGGGAAATCTGGCTAGCGACCGCGGGCAAACACGACCAGGCCCAACGGCTTGTCGCTGCGCAGGACCTCGTTCCATCCGGAGAAGAGAAAGCCCTCGAGATCGATGGCTACGCTTTCTCTCCAGACCAGTCCCTTCTCCTGCTCTACACCAATTCCAAGCGCGTCTGGCGCGCCAACTCCCGCGGAGACTACTGGATTGTCCACCGCGGGACCGGAAAAATCCACCAGCTGGGCGGGGAGGACGCGGAACCCTCNTCCCTCATGTTCGCCAAGCTCAGNCCGGAGGGCTCGCAGGTAGCCTACGTCCGCGATGGCAACATCCACCTCGAGTCTCTCTCGGACCACACCATCAGGACCCTCACCACCTGTGAATCGGTCCATATCTTTAATGGGCGTTTTGACTGGGTCTACGAAGAAGAGCTGGGCGTTCGCGATGGCTTCCGCTGGAGCCCCGATGGGAGTGCCATCGCCTACTGGCAGTTCGACGAAAGCGGTGTGCGGCAGCAGACCATGCTGGACCACGTCTCCGGACGNTACCCGCAGGCGACCAGGTTCGGCTACCCCAAGGCCGGGCACCAGAACGCCTCCTGCCGCGTGGGGGTAGTCGAGCTCTCCAATGGCAAAACCACCTGGCTGAAGGTTCCTGGAGCCCCCCGGGAACACTACCTCGCGCGTATGGAGTGGGCCGGCCAGAACAATTCCAACGAACTCGTCCTCCAGCAGCTGAACCGCGCCCAGAACACCAAGCTCGTCCTTCTCGCCCAGCGACGAGATGGCTCGGTGAAGATGATCCGGGAAGAGAACGACGCTGCCTGGGTGGTCATGAACAACGATCTTCACTGGATCGCAGGCGACTCCGCGTTCACCTGGACCAGTGAACGCGGAGGCTGGGAGCAGCTTTACCGGATTTCCCGGGATGGCAGCAAAACAACTCTCGTGACACCCGCTCCATTCGATATTGATCTCCAGCTTGTGGACCGCAGAGGAGAGTGGGCCTACTTCCTTGCCTCCCCGGACAATCCCACCCAGCGCTACCTCTACCGGGTTGGACTTGATGGCCGCGGCCTCATCCGGCTGACTCCAACATCCGAGACACGCGGCACACATCGTTACCACATCTCTCCCACCGGGGCCTTCGCGGTCTGGACCAGCTCCAATGCGGACACTCCACCGGTCACCCGGCTTGTAAGCCTTCCCGACCACAAGGTGATTGAGATCCTTGAGGACAACGCGGACCTCCATCGCGCGGTCTCTGCCCTTGAAATTGCACCAGTCGAATTCTTTGAGGTTGAAATCGCACCCGGCATTCTCCTGCCGGCCCGGTGTATCACTCCACCCAACCTCGACCCCAGGCGCAAGTACCCGCTGCTCGTCTACGTCTATGGCGAACCGGCGGGGCAGGTCGTCCGCGATAACTGGGGCAATCTATGGCACCACATGCTGGCCCAGCAGGGCTACGTTATCATGAGCTTTGACAACCGTGGCAGTCGAGCCCCGCTGGGACGTGCCTGGCGGCGGGAAGCGTTCCGTAAGATCGGGATCCTCCCACCCAGCGACCAGGCCGCCGCCGTGCGCAGGGTCCTTCAGGAGCGCCCATGGCTGGACTCCGGGCGGGTTGGCTCCTGGGGTTGGAGTGGTGGGGGGTCCATGAGCCTGAACGCTATCTTCAAGTATCCGAATCTCTACCACACCGCNATCGCCGTTGCCTCCGTTCCCGACCAGCGACATTACGACACGATCTACCAGGAACGCTACATGGGCCTGCCTCGCGAAAACCGAAAAGCGTTCTGGCAGGGTTCTCCCATCAACTTTGCAAAGAACCTGAAAGGCAACCTGCTGCTCATCCATGGGGCCCTGGATGACAACTGCCACTATCAGACCTATCTCAAACTCGTGGACAGGCTGATCGAGAACAACAAGACATTCTCCATGATGACCTACCCACGNGGAACGCACTCCATCCGGGAAGGTAAAAATACACGCCGGCACCTCTACGAGACCATGACTCGCTTTCTCCACGACAAACTTCCTCCCGGGCCACGCTGAAGCGCCCTGGCTCCGCCGGCCTCGAAACCAGTCCACCGAAGCCCCGAAACTCTCAAGAGTTCCTAAGAACGAAAGCCTTGCACATCGTCTAAAACCGGATGTCTCCGACGTAACGCGGTTTGGCCGTCCGAATCGCATTCNCCCAGCCCTCCGCTTGCAACATTCCAGGAGGTATGTAACTTCACTGCATGCCCCGCCTGCGCGATCCCAAACGGACCCGCCGGAAGGTGCTTGAGGCCAGTTACCGGGAATTCTACCGGCACGGATTTCAGGGGGGGAGCATCAACCGGATCGTCTCCGCCGCCGGCATCACCAAGGGCGCCCTCTTCCATCATTTTGCCGGCAAGAATGATCTCGGTTATGCCGTGCTGGATGAGTTCCTGCTCTCCGCGATCAACAACTGGTGGGTGGAGCCTCTCCGTGACACTGAGGATCCCGTTCCCATCCTGCGTAAGATACTCGCCCGCTTTATCAAGCGCGTCGAAGAAGAGGATCCTGAGTCCGGTTTTCTCTTCAATGGGTGCCCGATCTGTAATTTCGCGGTGGAGATGTCTCCCCTCGACGAGGGATTCCGGACACGAATCGGAGCGATTTACGGTGCCTGGCGCCGTTCTATCTACGAAGCACTCAAACGTGGGCAGAAAAAGGGAACGGTGCGGGGAGATATCGATCCCGGTGCAGAAGCATCCTTCCTGGTTGCGGTCATAGCCGGTAGTGCAAGCGTGGGCAAGGTCGCCCAGAAAATCGCCTTCCTCCGCAGCTGTATCCAAGTTGCCCGCAAGCACGTGGAGACACTGGTTCCTTCCTGAACGCGCAAGCTACAGACCAGGGGCCGGGCAGAGACAAGGCCCAGTTCTNCATCGGGCACCCTCCCGCTCACTTTGCCCTTGGATCCCANCCACCGAGCTTNCACACGCGCCGGAAGTGCTTGCCCTCGACCGGGGTGATGGAAAGCCGGTTGCCTCTTCGAAGAATGATCATGCCCTCGAGCCTGGGGTCCTCCTTCATTGCCGCGAGGCTCACCTCCTCCTTCAACTCTGCGACAAACTCGAAATCAACCAGTATCCACCGCGGGTCGTCCTTACTCGACTTCGCATCATAATACTTCGACCTCTTGTTGAACTGGGTGTGGTCGGGGTAGGGCTCACTTGCTACACGCGCNATCCCGACAACACCTGGCGCATTGCAGTTGGAGTGGTAGTAGAGAACNAGGTCGCCTATTTTCATATCGTCCCGCATCATGTTGCGCGCCTGGTAATTGCGCACTCCATCCCACTCGGCCCGCCTCTCCTTCTTCAACTGCTTGATCCCATAAACATGCGGTTCGGATTTGATGAGCCAGTAATTCATGAACGTCTTGTAAGCTCTCCGGACAGGAGACACAACGATTTCGAATTCGTCAGCACGAGATCCACGAACCTCACAATCCCACCATCATTCCGGGGCCACCACTCTTNAGACGGCCGCCCGCCCCGGGNCTCCGGGGCTCATACAAACGACAGGGATTCCGCCACTGCCTCCGCACACCGTCTCCCATCCAGGGCGGCCGAAACAATACCACCTGCGTACCCTGCTCCCTCACCACAGGGAAACAGCCCGTTCAGNCCGGGGTGCTGCAGACTGTCCTCGGCACGCGGAATCCGGACCGGAGAACTGCTCCTGGTCTCGAAGCCAACCAGCAGAGCCTCTCCGTTGAGGTAACCCGTCATCGACTTTCCAAACCGCAACAGGCCCTCCCGGAGGCGGTGCGATATGAAATCGGGCAGCAATTCCGAGAGCGGTGCGGGGCTCACCCCGGGAAAGTAACTCGTTTCTGGAAGGTCTGTTGAGAGCCCCCCCTCGAGAAAATCGAGAAGGCGCTGCGCAGGAGCAACCTGGCCTCCGCCTCCGGCCTCCTTGGCAGCATGTTCCACCGCACGCTGCAGCTCCGTCCCAGCCATTACACCATGCTCAGCCTGCCAGGGTGCGGTATCAATGGGTTCAATGCCCACCACCACCCCACTGTTGGCAAAGGGAGAATCCCGGCGTGAAAGCGACATCCCGTTGACCACCAGCTCATCATTGGAGGTCGCGCAGGGNACGATGAAGCCTCCCGGACACATGCAGAANGAATGNACACTCCGCCCCTTCACGGTCGTGGCAAGCCGGTAGCGGGCCGCGGGCAGGCTGCGNGGACGCTTCACCCCGTGGTCATAGTGNTACTGGATGCTGTCGATCAACGGCTGGGGATGCTCAATCCGCACCCCCATGGCAAATGACTTCTGCTCCAGNGCAACTCCATGCCTGAGGAGAAGTCGCGGGATATCCCGTGCCGANTGCCCCGTCGCCAGGATGACTCCCCCGCCCCGGAACTCCCTCCCGTCAGCGGTCACAACCCCGGAGAGCCGGTTGNCCCTCTCACTCAGCAGAAGCTCCTCAACCCTGCTCTCAAAGTGCACTTCCCCCCCCGCTTCCAGAATCGTTCTCCGCAGGCCTTTCACCACGTTGGGCAGAAGATTAGATCCAATATGAGGATGTGCATCGGTCAGAATCTCCGGAGGTGCACCATGCGCTACCAGCGCCTCNTAGATGTCACGCACCGGTCCGCGCTTGGTCGCCCGCGTGTAAAGTTTGCCATCCGAAAACGTGCCCGCTCCACCTTCTCCGAAACAGTAGTTCGAATCTTCAATCACGCGGCCTTGCCGGAGGATCGGCGCAAGATCGAAACGCCGCGTGGAAGCGTCCTTTCCCCTTTCCAGAATCACCGGACATAGACCCAGTTGAAGACAGCGCAGAGCCGCAAACATTCCCGCGGGTCCANAGCCCACGATCACGACCCGCCGCGCCCGGGAGGAGATCTCCGGGAATACGGGACACTGCGGTTCCTGTGGCGGCAGTGGCATACCTATACCCACCAGCAATCTAAGCCGGAACCTGACNGGCGCCTTGCGGGCATCGATCGACTTCTTGAGCAGGCTCAGGCTCGCAATGCGGGCTGGCGAAATCTTCAATCTGCGCGCAGCAGCCCTGCGCCAGGCCTCCTGGTCGTCCACCTTGTCAAGAGCGAGGGAAACATCTACTTCCTGAGAATCCGCCATCATCTCAGGTTGCGATCACCACCTTGTCACCGTGTTCGTCCACGTTCACGAAGGTCACCCGCGTAGTGAAGATCGGATCCCCGTCACTGACCTTGCCCCGCCGGACGGTTACCTCGTAAGTCACCGAGGTAGTTCCGAGCCTCTGCTGCTNGGAGCGAATGGACAGGATGGTGCCCTCCTGCACNCTGTGCCGGAAGACTACTTCATCCATTCCAATCGTGACAAATCGGCATCGGGGAAAATCCAGGCTTGCCGCAATCCAGCTGGCTTCGTCCACCCAGCGCAGCAGGCGGCCGCCAAAGAGGAANCCGTAGTGATTGAGATCTTCTGGCAGAACAAGCCGGTGCGTTTCCATCGTACTCTTGCCAATTTTCGACTTTGCCCCTGATCCCCTCTCCCTGCGGAAATGCGGGNCCGGGATTCTGCTACGAGACGGGACGGATCAGGATCCGCTTCAGGCGCTCGTCGCTNCTTGGGGAAACCGTCTCCACTTCCTCGTCGTCNATGAGGGCATTGTGCACGATGCGGCGGTGGTAAGCGTTGAGCGGACGCATCTTCATGGGCTTACCGCTTTCCTTGGCCTTGGTGGCAAGATCCCGCGCGGTCGAAATGAGCTTCTCTTCCTGCCGTACGCGAAAGTGATCACAATCGATACGAATGCGTGGAGGACTCTCCATTTTTTTCTGCAGGATGCGATTCACGAGATACTGCAGGTCATCGAGGCGGTCCCCGTGCTTGCCGATCAGCAGGCCGCTCTCCTCGGTCAGGATCTGCAGGCAGGCTCCTTCCGGACTTTCCTGCTCCTCGATGGTCACCTCAAANCCCAGCTGGGTGACCATGTTTTCAAGAATCTGGTGAGCTGCGGAGAGGGCTTCCATGGGTCCAGCTTAGGGGGACGGACGGCCCGGTCAAGCCGGGTGATCTGGCCTATTGCCCCGGCCCCGGGCACACCAGCACAAATTGCTTACCCNCCGGTACGCGGGCGTCGCTTCTTGGGCTTNCTGGGACCGCCTCCACCCATCTGGCGGGCCCGCATTTCCTTCTGGGCCTTCTGGGCAGCCTCGGCCCGCTCCTGCATTCGCTGGAAGAAACCCTTCTTCNGCACGCCCTTCTTCTTTTTGAGCTCCGGTTCAGGCAAGCGCCGCGTAATCAGCATTTGTACAATCGCGAAAATATTGGAGGTCGTCCAGTAGAGGGCCAGCGCGGAGGCGAAATTGTAGCAGAAGAAGAAGAAGATGACAGGCATCAGCATGAAGAGGCGCCGCTGCAACTTGTCCCCCGTCTTGGGTGTCAGCGCCATCTGCAACACCATGGTCACTGCCATCACGATGGGCAGAAGGTTGAATCCGTTGCCCAGGAAGGGCAGCGAGAAGGGCATGTTGAACAGGGTATCAGGCAGGGAGAGGTCCGGCACCCAGAGGAATTCCTTCTGCCGGAGCTCCACCGCATACTGCAGCATGATGTAAAATCCGAAGAAGATCGGGATCTGCACGAGGAGGGGAAGACACCCCCCCAGGGGGTTGATCCCGTAGTCCCGGTACATCTTCATCATCTCCTGGTTCATGCGGCCCGGATCATCGGCGTATTTCTCCCGCAGTTCCTTCATCTGCGGCTGCAGCTTGGACATCCGCTTCATCGCGCGGGTCGACTTGTTCTGCAGCGGCCACATCGCAGCCCGGATGATTATGGTCAGGGCAACGATGGCGAAGCCCCAGCCCCAGGTGTCCGACATCCTGCTGAAGATCGANNCGAAGAGCACGTTCAGGAGCCAGTTGAGCGGATTGCTGATCCAGCTGAACGGCTTGTAGTTCATAACGTCGCCACGATCCTCTCCGGTCTTGCGGAGGAGGAGGTTGCGCTTGGGACCAAGGTAGAGCTCGAAAGCAAGCGCCTCCGAGTTGTCGCCGGTGGGCGTCAGTGTTTCATCGGGAAGGCTGAAGCCCATGCGGATGGACTCTCCGCTTCCTCCTCCCGCCNCATCGGGCAACTCGATCCGCGCCCGATCTCCCCAGACCCACGCATCATAGGTTTCCTCCGGCTCGATAAGCGTGACGAAGAACTGGTTGCTCACTCCAAGGTAGCCGATATTACCGGCATCCTTGCTCTCGAGTTTCTTCTTACCCTTTTTGAACTTGGTGACCCGGTACTTCTTGTAGTCCCCATCCTTCTGGTAGAAGAACATGATGTGCCGATCCCACTCGCCATTCCAGAGGGGCGCGGCCGAGCCCGCGAAGAGGCCATAGTCTTTCAGCTCCACCGCACTTTTCCCGGCGTTCTCAAAGGTGACCTCCAANCGAAGACGAAAATCGTGCCCGTCGACTTCCTTGTCATCAAGCAGGCTCCACTCCTTCCTGATAATCAGACGTTCGCCAGGCTCNCCAAGAACTTCCCCCAGGAAAGTCACGCTCCCGGGTTTCTCGGGATCCTTCAAGTGCCGGTATTTGACGTCGAGATACTTGTCGGCACCATCGGTCAGCACCCCGATCGGATGCGCGCCTCCTCCGTTGATGCGCACTTGGTTGACCTCGTCGCCCACGGCATACTGCCCGAGCATCTCGACGTGCTTGATCCCTCCTCCGTAGGTCGTGAAGGTGAAGACCGCACTGTCTGTGGAAAGGGTCGGCGTCTCTTCCTCCGCTACCGGCTCGGGCACATCAGGCGACTCAGGAGCGGGGGCCTTGGAATCCCCTGGCAGAAGATCCCCATCGGGCTTCTCCGCACTTCCTTCCTTCTCCTGCTTCTCCTGCTTCTCCTGCTTCTCCTGCTCCGCCTGTTCCTTCTTACGCTNCTGCTCCAGCAGCGCCTCGCGGTTCTGTCCGCTGAAATACAGATTAACGGCCAGCCCGAGGCAGCACAGCACGATGACGATCCAAGCCTTGCGGTCCAAAACGAGAGTCCTTTGCTACGTGGTGTAAGTTTGGCGGATATTCATTACCCTGGTCCGATCTACTGACGGGACCGGGACGGTTTCTCGCCGGAACCAGAGTTCCCAGCACCGCTGACAGCCCCCGCAATCGGCGGGACGGGGTCATAACCGCAGCGCCCCCATGGATGACAGCGTAAAATCCGGCGAATCCCCAGCCAGCTCCCCCGCAGTGAGCCATGAAGCTCCACTGCCTGNAGAAAATAATTCGAGCAACTGGGCTCGTAACGGCAGTTTCCACCCCCCGTGAGGGCATGGAGAACCGGACGGAGCAGCTTCTGGTAAGCGCGAATTCCTGTTCGAATGAAACCCTTCATCTGATTTTAACCTTCCGGATTCCCTCATTCAGGACGATTGGGAGCTCTGGGAGAGGTTCTCGTGCAGAATGCCAAGCCGACGGGCCAAATCCAGCCAATCGGCCTCTAATTCCCGGAAACTGGCCTCGGCGGCCCGGCGCCGGGCAATGAGGACCAGATACCGGCCGGGGGTCAGCTTGTCACCGTGCTGCACAAGGACAGCCCGCATGCGCCGTCGGATTTGATTGCGTACGACGGCCCGACGGGCGGCCCGACGAGAGGTGATCAGCCCGATCTTCACGTGCTCCACAGATGGATCACACAAGGTGGCCATGACGAAATTCCGGGTCGCCCGGGACTCTCCTTGAGTCCTGACAGCGACGAATTCCTCACGCCGCGTCATGCTCAATCGGCGCGGCAATCGCATGGTTATCGGGCGGACGGTCCGCCAAGGCGGGTTTTCCGCGGCAGAGCGCTACCTCCCGTGCTGGACGGTGTGGCGTTTGTAGGGAATTTCCGCTCCCTTGGGCAGGAGTCGCTTACGTCCCTTCTGACGGCGACGCTTGAGAATGCCCCGTCCCGCCTTGGTGGCCATGCGGGCCCGGAAGCCGTGCTGGCGCTTGCGGACGCGTTTGGAAGGTTGATAAGTGCGCTTACTCATGGTTTTCAGGCGTTTATGAGACGGCGATGCGGCCGCGGGGGGCGGGAGACTATCCCGAGGCCCGTATTTGTCAATGCGTCATAGATTTTTCCCACCTCAAAATGCAAAAATGTCCTGTCNGTGGACCAAACCCCTGCTACTNATGGGGGGTTGATCGTATNCGAATGGTGGTCATGCCGCGCCAGGCCGGCCAACTCCCTGATCTCTCCGCAACCCCCAAATTTCATGCCTGAGTTCGAGCTGTTCGCCTTCACCGCCGGGGATGTCCTNCCCCTGTGCCTCGTGGCCCTCCTCAGCTTCGCCCTCGGCATGATTGCGACCATCCTGTTTGTGATGGCCCGCAGTGGGCCGAGCCCCCACGGTTCCGAGACTGCTTACTTCGAAGACGAAGAAGAGGAAGAGGAAGAGGACTCCGCCAACGGCAGCCTGGAGGCGGCTGGAGACCAGCCCTCCGAGGCCCCGCCCAAGGAGATCTGGGAGAAGGATCCCGACTGGTGGAAGAAGTAAGGCACCNTGGTTACCGGGCNTCCNGTCCGCTTCCCCCGTTCTCTGACAGGAAGCGGCAGGCCTGTTCCATGTCCTTGTCGCCCCGTCCTGAAAGATTTACAATGAGGACATCCCCTACGGGCAACTGCGGCGCAACCTTCGCCACATAGGCGATCGCATGCGAACTCTCTAATGCCGGAATAATCCCCTCGGTCTCAGACAATTCCCGGAAACCAGCGAGGGCCTCATCGTCGGTGGCGTAGGTATACTCAACCCGCCCAATGTCCTTGAGGAAGGCGTGCTCCGGCCCTACCGCGGCGTAATCCAGTCCCGCGCTCACCGAATGAGTAAGCTCGATCTGCCCGTCGTCGTTGGCGAGAAGCCACGTCTTGGTGCCCTGCAGAACGCCCAGCTTGCCACCCTGAAAGCGCGCCGCATGTCTCTCGGGCAGGATTCCTCCACCTCCTGCCTCCACCCCCACCATGCGAACCTCTTCGTCTTCGAGAAACGGGTGAAACAGACCAATCGCATTGGATCCTCCCCCCACGCAGGCGACGAGCAGATTCGGGAGGCGGCCCTCCCTGGCGAGGACCTGCTCCCGCGCCTCCTCGCCAATCACCCGATGAAAGTCTCGCACCATCATGGGAAATGGATGNGAGCCCAGCGCCGAACCGAGGATGTAGTGGGTCGTTTCCACCGTGGCGGTCCAATCGCGCATCGCCTCGCTCACGGCCTCCTTCAGAGTCGCTTGGCCGGCCCGGACGGGGACAACCTTCGCGCCAAGAAGCTCCATGCGTTGCACGTTGGGAGCCTGTCGTTCCATGTCAACCTGNCCCATGTANACCGTGCACGCGAGACCNAAGCGTGCGCACACCGTGGCAGTCGCCACCCCATGCTGGCCAGCCCCGGTTTCGGCGATGATCCGCTTCTTGCCCAGGCGCCTGGCCATGAGCGCCTGTCCGATCGCATTATTGATCTTGTGCGCCCCGGTGTGAAGTAAGTCCTCCCGCTTGAGGTATACCTTTGCTCCTCCCATTTTTTCGCTCCACCTCTTCGCGAAGTAAAGCGGTGTNGGACGTCCACAGTAATCCTGGAGCAGGGTGTCCAANTCGTGTTGAAAATCCGGATCAACGCGGGCTCGCTCGTATTCGTCCGCCAGTTCCTGAAGCGGAGCCATCAAAGTCTCCGGCACGAACATCCCGCCGTAGGGGCCAAAGTGGCCCGTGGCATCTGGAACGGAGGGCAGCGAACTCATGACCAGAGCGTGCCGCGGAAGGTCAAAAAGTCAAAGGTGGAAACCCGCCCCGNGGCGACCACCCCCCTTTCTTCAACTCTCCACGGGCCTTTCCCGCCGCCTCGCCACAATCTCCTCCACCAGGACGTGGCCGTTGAAGTCATCATCCTTTTCCAGGCAGTGGACGGGCACACTCAGGTACTCCCCGAGAATGTGACGGTTGGTCGTCATCGCGATGTGGTGATCCTCGGTGAGGTGGTTGAGNAGGATCATCACGGTTTCCAGTCCGCGCTCTTCGATTGCGCGGGCAGTCAGCAGCGTGTGGTTGAGTGCCCCGAGGCGGTTGGCCGCTACCAGAATNACCGGCCAGCCGAGGGCCTCCGCAAGGTCGGCAAACGTCTCCTCCCGGGTGATGGGAACTTCCCAGCCACCCACGCCCTCGAGCAGGAGGTCATCATGCCGGNCTGACATCNATTCCGCGTGACCACGGATCTCCTCCATNCNCACTGGCTTGCCTTCCAGCTCGGCAGCCACCGCAGGAGCCACCGGTGCCTGGTACCAGACCGGGTTCACTGACTCGATAGGTTCGACTCCACCCGAGGCCTCCACCAGCAACTCNGCGTCCGTACGTTCCCCGCAGCACACCGGCTTGTATCCAACCGCATCAGCACCACCCCGGCGCAGCTCGCGCACAAGCTGGCTGGTAACGTAGGTCTTACCCACTTCCGTATCAGTACCGGTTATAACGAAGGCNTTNGGCATGGGATAATCAGGCTGGGGCGGCAATACCCGTTCCCGAATCAAATTGTCTATCGATCCCGCTTTTCTTCCATGGGGTTACTCTTAACCGCGTCATTTTTCTGGTAGCCGTTAATCAGAAACCAGAGTGCGATCGCTACCAGTAGCGAGGCCATCTTGGGCATCCAGTTNTTCCGGAACCACTTCTTCAGCATTCTCTTCTTCATCACTATCACCTTCACNATCGCTCAGGAAAATCTCTTCCAGTCGCGCACGAAATTCTTCTTCTTGCAGATTATACTCGATCTTTCCGTCNACACATACGGAAACCGCGCCCGTCTCTTCGCTGACCACGATNGTCACTGCNTCACTCTCCTCCGTNAGTCCGATCGCAGCCCGGTGACGCAATCCGAGGGAGCGATCACGAATCTCAGCCTGGCTCACCGGGAAGACACAGGAACCCGCGACGACCCTTTCTCTGGAGAGGACTACCCCCCCATCATGCAGAGCAGTTTTGGGATGGAATATGGTCAGGGCGAGCTCCGCGCTGAGGGCCCCGTCAATGGTCACCCCGGTCTCGGCGTGTTCCTTCAGGTCAATGCTGCGCTCAATGGCAAAGAGCGCACCAAAACGCTTCTTGGAGAGCTGCCAGACGGCGTCACCGACCGTTCCGAGGAATTCCTCCTGCTGAGTTATGTTGAAGGACCAGAGCCNTGAACTTCCAAGCCGCGCNAGAGCGCTCCGCAACTCCGGCTGGAAAATAATAAGGAGTGCCAGAGCGGCCACCACCGCTGCCCGCGTGATGATGAACTGCATGACTTCNAGCTGGAGCAACTGGGAAGCCAGGGTCAGGACCACGAAAATCATGGCCAGTCCCACAAGGATCCGGGCCCCCCGTGTAGCCCGGAAGGTNCGATAGAGCTGGTAGATGAAGACCCAGAGGATCAGAATCTCCACCGCGCTCCGCCAGTGCTCTTGAAGAAAATCTAACACTACCTCCACCTGATACTACCGCGATGCGTTATTCGAGCAACGGTAATCGTCCGGGATCCTGCAATTCGCAACCCTGCCCCACCCCCCAGGAAGGCTTTCACGAAGATGGCACAAGAGTGTCCTTCCCTCTTCCTTCGCTGGTGGCTAGGCTACCTCCCAAACAATAGCCGGCACCCTGTTCATGAAGATCCGTCCAAGCCTCACCGCTCTTATCCCAGCCACCTGTTTGCCCCTTTCCTCTGCCGCCGAGGTAAACTTTGAAGCCCAGACAATCGATCCCCAGATCGCCATTGGTTATGGCTTGGCAATCGGAGATGTCGACGGCGATGGGGACCAGGATATCCTCCTCGCCGACAAGCGGGACTTCTGGTGGTATGAAAACCCTTCCTGGAAGAAACACCTCTTCCATACCTTTCACACGGGCGACAAACGCACCAGCTTGCGGGATAACGTGTGCATCGCAGCACGGGATATCGATGGCGACGGCAGGGTCGAGGTCGCNGTNGGCGGAAACTGGAANCCNGGCAANACCGACAGNGAGGAANAATCNGGANNCATTCATTNTCTNGGNTCCCTCGGNAAGGTTCAACCCGTTCGGCTCCCCCATGATCCCACGACTCACCGGATGCGCTGGGTCAATACCGGCCACAAGAAGTATGCCCTCGTCGTACTTCCCCTTCATGGTCGGGGAAACCGGGGCGGCCAGGGCAAGGGTGTCAATGTCACCGCCTACTATCCCCCATCCGCTCCTGCCGCTGGCGGCAACTGGAAAACGGCCATCATCAATAACGAACTCCATAAGACTCATAATTTCGACTCGGTGACAGCGGGGGATTCGGGCGATTCCGTCGTCATAGCTGGTGCGGAAGGGGCCCGGGCGATCTGGCATGCGGAGGGAAAGTGGCAATCTTCCGACCTCACTCTCCCGGACATGAATGGCGGGGCCGGGGAAATTCGTATCGGCAAGGCCAATCCTTTCGGGGTCTATGGAAAACGGGCCCTTTCCCAGAAGAGCACCTACGCCTGTATCGAACCTCTGCACGGCAACACGGTGGCCGTTTACGAGGTTGAAGGGGGGAAAGGGGGAAAGACCAGATGGCGTCGCACGGTCCTGGATGACAGCCTCGCTCAGGGTCACGCACTGGAATACGCTGACGTCCTTGGAACCGGTTCTCTTCAGGTCCTCGCAGGCTGGCGAAACCCGAACAAGGAAGGAAAGGTTGGCATTAAACTTTACGCGAGGGATAAAGCAGGCACATGGAAAACTCACCTTCTTGATGACAACAGGATGGCCTGTGAGGACCTCAAGATTGCCGACCTCAACAAGGACGGAAAACTGGATGTCATCGCCTGCGGGCGAGCCACCCGCAACGTGGTGATCTACTGGAACAAGTAGGCCCTCCCCGGTGACGCCCAGCCTGCCGGAACGGAGCTCCCGCTTACTTTCCCGCGAACAGGACCGCCTCTGCCATGCGGAGAGCATCCCGGTTTTCACGCACCGCGTGTACCCGGTGCAGCAACACGCCCCTCCATCTCGTCTCCGCCGTGAGGGCCACCGTGGCCCATTCACGCATGGACGGAGAATCCTCACCGAGCACCTTCCCGATGAAGCTCTTTCGTGAGAGGCCAAGAAAGAGAGGCCG
>PBLI01000058.1 GCA_002721695.1 Roseibacillus sp.
CCTTCGCACCGACCTTGGGGCTGGTCTTGCTGCAGGACAATCTTTCGACACTGTTCGGATCGTAGGCAATAACCCCAACTTCACCGTTGCCGAGGTTCGACTGGCAGCGAACACTACTCCCACTTCCATCAGGAGTTTCGCCGCCACTCCCGCAACTATTCCATCGAACGCGCCGGTCACCTTCACATGGGATTTCGCTGAGAACGCGACTGCCGCCAGCCTCGTCCCGATCTCCGGCGATCTCGAATTCTCAGTGGGAAACGTCCTTCCACAAACCGATGCCGGCGTCGGATCAGTCGTTCTGGATCCTGGTCCGGTTGAAACCACCACCTATAAGCTTACCGTCACAGTGGACGGGGAGGATTCAACTGCCCTTCTCACCATCTCCGTCGACAACAATCCCATAATCAGCTCCTTTGAAGCCGACCAGACCGATATAATCGCCGGCAGCGATTTGACCCTGACCTGGGATGCCAGCAACTTTGAAGAATTGACACTTAACGATTCTCCCATCGACCCTGGAACTACCTCGATAACACTCCAGCCACTTTTCTCGACGACCTACACGCTGGAAGCCACGAATGCCAACGGAATCATCAGCTCCACGATCTCCATCAGCGTCCGGGACATTCCAGATCCGAACGCGCAGCTCACCTCGATCCCCCTGACCCCCGACCTGCTGGCATCATCTCCGAGCGGTTTCGGAGGCAGCATGGCCAATACAACTAACGATCCCTTCGCATACAATCCGAATGACCCGTTTGGAACCCTGCCCACCACGATCTGGAGCCCGGCAACCCATTACCATGGCCCCGGAAGCAACCCGACACTCTACTGGACCTTCGAGGAGATCACCTGGGGGTCGGGCTCTGACCTGAGGTTAGATTTTTACGGACGCAATGGTTGCTGCCCTGACAGGGACAACAACTTCGAGGTCGCCCTGCTGGAGGGTGGCCCCAACGGGAGAGTCGTGGGCGAGGTCCTCGGAAACAACGCTCCTGACAATGATAGCAACCGCCTGCGGATCAATCTGGGGGCGGTGCTGACCCCGGGCGACAGTTTCGACACCGTCCGTATCATCGGCAACAACGTGAATTTCACCATCGCCGAGGTGCGCCTGGCCGGTCTTATCCGTAGCGAAAGCCCTGTCAAGATCACCGATATCAGCTTCGACAGTGGCGAAAGCGAACTCAGCATCACCTGGGAGAGCGACCTCGGCTACCTCTACAATATCCGCGGCTCGACAGAACCTGCCAGCGCCGGAGCCCCGGCGACCTGGGAGCTGCTTCTAGAAGGTCTCGAGGCTACTCCACCCATGAACACCGCGGCTCTTTCAATTGATCCAGGAGCTACCCCCTTCTCACTCTACGTCGTGGAAAGATTCCCGAAACCCCCGGTCACCCTGCTCGCCGAGGACTTCGAAGGCGGCGATCCCGGGTGGACCACTGGATTCGCTCCCACCGACCTGTCGCGAAATACTGCATGGGAAATCGGCAACCCGAGCGGAGGGCCGCTGACAGGGCCCGCTAACGCCTCCAGCGGAACCAACTGCTATGGGACCAATATCGGGACCAACTACGGAATTGAGTCCAACACCTGGCTGCGCTCCCCCGCCTTCGTCCTCCCGGCCGTGCCGTTTGCAACCCTCTCCTTCCAGCAGTGGGTTGATATCGATCCCTTCGAGACAGGCTCTCCGCTGGATCACGGTCAGGTGTGGGTCCTCGCCGCCTCCGATCTTTCCGAAATCGGAGCGATCGAAATGAACATCTCGGGACTCGACCCGGTTGAGTGGACTGAATTCTCAGGAGAGTTTCCTGAGGCCTCTCTCGGCCAGGAGGTGGTCCTCGAGTTCCGGTTCCTCAGCGACAACGATGGCATCTTCGACCAGTCCGGCTGGTATATCGACGACGTAGCGGTTTCGGCCCCGAGCCCGTAGGTTAATCCCCTGCAAAATTGGCATTAAAGACCCTCCTGCCACCGCAAATCCCCCGGGAGCTCCAGCCGGCAACCCGGGCGAACAGCCCCGCCTGACTGGTCCAACTCGTGGGAATCTGCCCACTCCCCGTGATATTCCGGGAGGCCCCCCGCCCCCTCGTAGCCTCGCTGGCGGAGGTCCTTCCGCGGCAGGAGCCTTCGCTCAGTTCGCAAACAGGGACATACCGCGGAGGCCATCGGGACCTACCCCGTGGTTCCGCCCAGGGAAAAGGCCCGAAAGCTCGCAAAGGAGAGGCTTCTTGAAATGGTTCCTTTGCGCTATCCTGCAGCACGATGGCCGAAGATCAACCACCCCGGGTTTCCTCGCCGAAACAGAAGGCGGCCGGTGCAGCGGCGGTCGCTTCCTCGCTGAATCACGTCATCCGCTCAGCGGGCATCACCGAGGGCACCAAGGCTCTCCTGCGCCTGAATCAGTACAATGGATTCGACTGCCCTTCCTGTGCCTGGCCCGATCCAGATGACCATCGAACCCGCACGGAGTTCTGCGAGAACGGGGCCAAGGCCATTGCCTCGGAAGTCAACCAGCGAAGAATCGATCGTGATTTTTTCTCCCGCTATTCCATTGCTGAGCTCCGCCAGCAAACGGACTACTGGCACGACCAGCAGGGGCGTTTAGCGGAGCCGTTCGTGCGTCTTGAGAACTCTCCGAACTACCATCCGATTTCATGGGAGGAGGCCTTCCTCCTCATTGCCAGGGAACTCAATTCCCTTTCGTCCCCTGACGAGGGAATCTTCTACACCTCCGGACGCGCAAGCAACGAGGCGGCCTTTCTCTACCAGTTGTTTGTCCGGAATTTTGGCACGAACAACCTGCCGGACTGCTCCAATATGTGTCACGAGTCCTCTGGCACCGCCCTGAAGGAATCAATCGGGATTGGCAAAGGCACCGTAACTCTGGAGGACTTTTACCAGGCCGAAACCATTATCTGCATCGGCCAGAATCCCGGGACAAATCACCCGCGCATGCTGTCGGCCCTTGAAACAGCCGTTGAAAATGATGCCCGCATCGTGGCGATCAACCCACTCCGGGAGGCAGGTCTGCTCGGGTTTGCTCACCCCCAGAAACTGACCGGCATGCTCAACAGGGCCACCCCGCTAGCTTCGCAATATCTGCAAGTAAAGGTCAACGGCGACCTTGCCCTGCTTCGTGCGCTCGGGAAGGAATTTTTCTCGCGCGAACAATCCAGGCCCGGCTCCGTCATCGATCAGGCCTTCATCGATCAGCACACCCTCGGTATCAATGAGTATCGCCGTCGCTGTGAGCAAATTTCTTGGGCCGAACTCCTCGAAAATTCTGCGGTGTCGCGGGCAGAGATCCGCCAGCTAGCTGATACCATGCTCCGGGGCGAGCGGAGGCTTATCACGTGCTGGGCCATGGGGCTTACCCAGCACCGAAACGCGGTCGCCACCATCCGGGAGATTGCCAATCTTCACCTGCTCCTCGGTGCAATTGGCCGCCCCGGCGCCGGATTATGCCCCGTGCGGGGCCACTCGAATGTCCAGGGCGATCGGACCATGGGTATATTTGAACGGATGCCGGAATCATTTCTTGGAGCCCTCGACCGGCAATTCGGAATCACCTGTCCCCGGGACCACGGTCACGACACCGTCAGTGCCATCCTCTCCATGCACGAGAAACCCGGGCAGGCATTCATCGCTCTGGGCGGCAACTTCCTGCAAGCTGCTCCTGATACCGACTTCACGACCAGAGCCCTGGAGAGGTGTCGGATCACCGTTCACATTGCCACCAAGCTCAACCGCTCCCATCTTCACACCGGGAGGATTGGACTGATCCTCCCCTGCCTCGGTCGTTCCGAGCACGACGAGCAGGCAGCTGGGCCGCAGTTCGTAACGTGTGAAAACTCAATGGGTGTGGTGCAACGATCTCAGGGTTCTCTGGAGCCCGCATCACCGAAACTACTCTCCGAAACTCACATCATCTCCCGGCTGGCCGAGGCGACGCTTGGGACTCGCAGCAAGATCGGCTGGGAATCCTTCCGGGATGACTATGACCGCATTCGCGATGCGATCGAGCAGGTCGTCCCCGGGTTTCAGGACTACAACCGGCGAGCGAGGGAAGAGGGTGGTTTTTACCTGCCGAACGGAGCAAAGGAGAGGGTATGGGCGACCGGGGAAGGAAAGGCGGTATTTTCATCGGCGAGGTTCGAACAGTTCGAGGTGGCCGAGGGGCACCTCATCCTTCAGACCCTCCGCAGCCATGATCAGTTCAACACGACCATTTATGGTCTCAACGATCGCTACCGCGGCATCGGGCTGGGTCGCCGGATTATTTTTCTGAATCCCGACGACATGAAAGACCGCGCGATCCCCCCGGTCACCCTCGTTGATATCACGAGTCACTGGAAGGGAGAGCAACGCAGAGTAGAGCGGTTCTACGCGATCCCGTACGACATGCCCCCCGGGACAGCAGCGGCCTACTTCCCGGAGGCCAACCCGCTGATCCCCCTTACATCCACTGCCCTGCAGTCCAACACCCCCACGAGCAAGGCAGTGGAAATTTCCCTCCAGCTGTCCAACAATTCAGGTTCCTGAAGACTCAATCAAGAGTCACCTTGATCGGGGAGCTTCCCACGCGTGCCTTCTTCGTCACGATCGTATTGGCCGCGTCCCTGCCCGCCTTCACTACAAAGTCCCTTCCNTTCGGGGCCCCGGGACTAAAGGCCCTGCCATTGGCACGGACCGTATAGAGAATCTCCCCGCTTTCCGCATCGATAAGCTGCACCACGGGATCTTCCACATCGAAAGTGAGTGTGCCGAGCTTACCCCAGGAAGGAGGGTTGTAGTTGTCGAACTGCGAAATCGTTCTTGGCCAGCCGGTGTATTGNTTCGTCCGTGGGTCGGTAATGTCTACATTNCGCGGCCAGCACTCCATCGTGATTTCCCNTGTCGCGGTGTTGAAGCGCACNACCCCNAAACCAGCCGAGCGCGTGTTCAGGATGTTGCCGGCTGGCCTTTTTTCGGGATTGGCGGCCGCATAGTTGGTCACTTTGTTGTGAAACCCATCAAGGTGATCCCCGGTGTAGTTCGGAGCATCCGATTCCCGGTTGGCCCCGGGTTCAAGGGGTTCCCACCACCGGAGGTAGAGGTTGGCAATCGAGGGCACGCAGAAGGACCAGATCGCATCCCGGAAGTTATCAAGGCCATGATGAAAGATGGTAGCAAGGTGCTGATCCCCCGCACAATGGAAGGCAAACCCCCTCCTCAGGGCCTCGAGCGCCCGGCTCCGACCGGCCTGGGGCCAGCCGTTGGAATCCATGTCAGCATGGAGTCTGCCGTTGGCGTTCCCGTGGATGTGGGCTCCCCCACAGAAAATNGTCGCCGACAGGGCCACCTTCATCTGGACNTCCTTCCAGTCCCGGGACCAGCGATCGAGGAACTTGAGCTGCCGCTTCCCCAGAAGGACTGCGCCTTCCACATCCACGCTGTCGGGGTCATACTCGGGGTTGCGGATATGATCCGGCCTCGGGCCTTGCTTGGGAACCCGGCCTGCCGGACCGGTCTTGAACTTGCGGTCCTCAAGAATGGCGAAATCGACGCCCCCCCAGTTGAGGTTCGTAAACCANACCCCAATACCCTGACCGATCTGGTGTGGGTCAGCAGGATCGGGGAAGTGACTCGTCTGGGCTCGCTCAACCTCCTGNACATATGACCCGGGACGGGAATAGCCACCGTCCGACGCACCACCAAGGGTTGAGACCTTCCCGCTCTCGCCCCAGAGATTGGGCTGACCCGCATCGTGGTCGTCGGGCAGGCAGATGGTCGGCCGGTCCTTGATGATTTCCCCGAAATCCCGNCCGAACTTGAGCCACGCAGCAAGATGTCGATGGTGATCGTATACCTGGTCTCCAGCAAAGAAGAGAACGTCGGCATCTATCCGCTTNACGTTTTCGATGATATCCTGACGGGAGATNTCTCCTCCATGGGCCGGGTGAATNGAATTCCCGGTGAAGGCCGCCATGACCACTTCCTTCTTGCCTACCGGATTCTTGCGGATCGTNCCCTCGTAAATCGANCCCGCCGGATGAAGCACACGGTAGTTGTGGGAACGGGCGTCATCCCAGTTCTCGACCCTGAAGGGTGCCGTCCATCCTTTCTCAATCACCTCGGCACGCGCGACCTCGACCCACTTTCCATCCCGCTTCACCTCAAGTTTTACTACTCTGCTGTCGGCTTCACCAAGAGGGTAGAGCTGGGCTGTCAGCTTGAGGGTCCGNTCGTGGACCGTATACAAGGCGAAACAGATGAGATCCTTCTTTCCTACATCCGGNATTGAGAGAACAGCACGGCCCTTTTTCTTTCGTTTCTGCTGCTGGGACACTGCTACTCCGGCCACGACGAGGACAGCGCACAAAACAAAGAACCATTTGGAGAACTTCATGAGGTTAATCGGTNGATGTATTATTGGCAGGCGCCACGCGCCTCCCTTGCGGCGANCGGCCAGCACCTTGGNCAGACTCTGCGTTGGTTTCAGGCTCTGAGGCAAGGGTTTCGACTTTTTTCACCGNGCGCCAATGGAAAAACAGGTAAAGGGGAATCAGAAAATGTGGAGCACGCAAGACCGCTTCGTGGAGAAATTGGTCTGCTCCCCAGAGNTTCAACTCCCGGGACATTCCTGCCACCGGACGCGCCAGGGCGGTCAGCAATCCCCACGCTNCGGCGTAGAGAACCGANGGCCTCCTGAGGGCNGGAATGAAGATCGTGATGCAGATCACGAAATCAAGGATGCCCGCCACAACGAGTATACTCTGGGCNGTCTCATNCCCCACCCCGAGGNTGACCGAAATCATGGCCGGAAAATTNGCCGGGGTGGGCCANAGACCGACAGCATAGCNCCCGTGTCCCGCAAAGGTCGTGATCAAGGCCACCATGGCNACNGAGATTGTCACCCGGTGACCCGGCCCCAGAGCGAGAGCCAGCACGAGAAGAANGGGACTGAGAACNTGGCCCCCATGCTCCACAAGCATCGGCAACTGTCTCTCAGCGCCNACATAACGGGCATACGCGAGAACGGAGAGTAAGATCCCGGCCCCCACCAATNCCCCCATCTGAATCCATGCCCTCTTCTGGGCCGTGATGGCCAGCAGAGCACCGAGAACGTAAAGCCAGCCGATGCGGGACATCCACTTCTGGATCAGACCGTCATTGGCACCGGATCCAACAAAGTCATCCCACCCGATTCCGAAATCCTCCGCGAGACTATAGGTCACATCCTGCCAGAGCAGGATTCCGTATGGAGCTTCCCAGTAGAGGTGAACCCACGCCCACCCCAGCAGACAGAGGAAGGCGCCCATCCGCAGGAGAAACACAGGCAGGCGGTCTGTCTTTTGTGGCCTCACGTTTTCGCTGGGCGGAGACCTAACCTAGTGATTCCCGCACGATAATCTGAAAATCCATGAAATCGCCATAATCTGGCCCTGCACTCCGTCATCCACGCCCATTTCCCCCCGGGCCCTCCCTTTCACAGAACGCCGGATAGCCATGAAATCAGCCCTCGTTCCGCTCCGGACAACAAAAACTGAATCCCTGCCCTTGAGCCATGGCCCTTCCGACGTTATCCAGCGGCCCCGTATATGAAAGTTTCAATCATCGGAGGGGGAGGCCGGGTCGGCTCCAACGCAGCCTTTTGTCTACAGTGCGCGGGAATCGTCTCGGAAATCCAGCTTCTCGATGCAAACAGGGAGATGGCCGAAGGAGAGGCTCTCGATCTCATCCATGGGGCGTCGTCCCTTGCTGACCAGCGGATCTACGAGGGAGACTTCGAGCGCGCGAGGGACTCGGACGTTTTCGTGATCACCGCCGGACTGAGAAGAAAGCCCGACGAGAGCCGTCTCGACCTGATCAATCGCAATGTTGGACTTTTCTCGCAGGTAATCGGGGACATCAAGAGCGCCGGAACGAAGGACGAAGCCATTGTCTTCGTCGTATCCAATCCCGTCGATATCCTTACCCATCTTGCGGTGAGCTTCCTCGACCTTCCCCCGGGTCAGGTCATTGGCCTGGGCACAATGCTCGATACGGCCAGATTCAGGTCTCTGATCGCCAACGATCTCAAGCTAGCACCCACCCAGGTCAAGGCCCTGATCCTGGGTGAACATGGCGACACCATGTTGCCGGTCTGGTCTTCAGCAACCGTGGGGGGACTTCCACTGGCAGAAGTTGCCGGATGCGATCAGAATTTTCAGAGGAGCATCTTTGAGCGCACCAAGAAAAGCGGAGCCGAAGTGATCAGCCGAAAGGGCGGAGCCGGCTGGGCAGTGGGAGCGACCATCGCCGAAGTCATCCATGCTATCGCCCTTGACCGGAAGCAGCTCCTTCCCGTTTCCACGCTCCAGCAAGGAACATACGGCCTGCGAGACGTGTGCCTGAGTGTTCCATCTACTGTCGGACGCAAAGGAGTCGAAGCCCATCTCGAGCTCAAACTCTGGCCTAAGGAGGAACAGGCCCTCAAGGCTTCGTCGAAGGCTCTCCAGGCAATGCTGGCCTCGGTTGCGAGCTAGGATCAGTCCGGGTGCGGACATCCTGAAGCCACCGCACGCCCGGGAAAACGGGTCATCCGGTCAGGCGACGACCGCGGTACCTTTTTTGCATTGAGAGGTCCCTGCGCCGCGTAGGAAGCTGATGACCATGCGGGATTTCCATCTCTCCCTCCTCACCTCTGCTCTCCTTCTCATGGGTGGGTCAACGGCCCGGGCCGTCCCCTTGCTCGATGAAGTCATGGGACTGGAGGCCGCAAACGCCATCCGGTTTGACCCGCTCGATGCGAACCACAACTCGGTGGCCCGGATCGAATACCTTGGGACGACCATTGCTGCCGATGGCGACTATCAGTACTGGTATGACCTGGTCAGCGGAAACAAGGCGTGGACCCGCGACGTGTCCTTCTGGGTCAGCAACGCCGACAGCATCACGAACCTTGCCACCAGCAATTACAGCGAGACCGGGGCCAGTAACGTCCTTGAACACTGGTGGGGCAGCCCAATGGCGCACAAGGGCCTCGATGGCTGGGGTGGTCACCGCGACCAGCAGAACAGCCCCTCCCACGGCGTGGGCGGCACCTGGGTTCTCACAAACGGACACCCTGACCCCATCATCAACCAGTTCCACAGTTCCAGCGATTACAACGTCCCGGGCCACTGGAGTTTCCAGCCGACCGTCTTTTTCTGGGGACCGCCCTCCCGCACGGACGATTCCCTCGTCCTGTCTGATGGCACGCCCGTCTGGAGGTTCGAGAAGAATCACAACGCCCAGCTACTCAATGCGGGAATGAATCCCTACGCCTACTCCGGACTCTGCGGAACCTTCATCATAGAAAGTCCGAACCCGCCGGCCGAGGACGCTTTCGGATGGTCAACCTATCACAACAGCACGGTCGACGGCTCCCAGAGCCAGGTCGCCGCCTATGGTTACCTCCCCGGACCTGGCAGCGGAGCGCCTGCCACCGTCCTCAGCCTCGCGGTTGCACGGACTGCCGGATTACTGGAGTTCACGTGGAACAGCCGGTCCGGCATGGAGTATGACCTCGTAAGCGAGACTGACCTGTCCAGGCCTCTCTCCACCTGGCCCTCCTACGATGACGGGGTAACCGTCCACGAAAACATTCCGCCTTCAGGAACTGGCACCAATCTCCTGAGTGGCATTGTCCCCGAGGGCCCCACTCGCTTCTTCGCCGTCGTCGAGAAGGAACGCGGCCCCCTTCTTCTCGAGAACTTTGATGCCGGCCCGAACCTCCCCCCCGGATGGACCACAAGCGGATCGGACACCACGGCGTGGGAAGTGGGAGTGCCGACAGGGACCCAATTCGGACCCGAGGCTGCCAGCAGCATTCCCCACTGTGTCGGAACTAATATCGCCGGGGATTACACTTCCTCCCAGGACGTCTCCCTTCGCACTCCGGTGATCCCGATCCCGGTCACCGGAGCCTCCCTGAGCTATCAGCAGTGGCGGGATACCGAGGGAGATGGCGATGCCGCTTCGATCCGCATTCTAGACGCCGACAACAACAATGCCCTCCTCACCGAGCTGGCAAGCAACATCGAGTGGAACGATGTGACCTGGAACGCCTCGGACCCCATTGCCCTGCCCGAGGTCGCGAACGGGAAAAATGTGATGATCGAGTTTCGATTCGTCAGCAACGATTCAGATCCCGACACCTACGCCGGTGTCTACTTCGATGATATCCTCGTGAAGGCCAACTAGGATGCCTGCAACGCCTCCCGGGAGCGCGCATTCCCGAAGTGGGAAAACCTGTCGCTGTCTGCTGGATCAGATCGGCGCACCCACGTTCTTGTCAGGATACGTGAAGCCAAAACCTCCATTCTCCCGCCTCGCGGCATTCCTCCTCGCCCGTACCGTGGGCAGCCTGAGCGTTGACTCCGCGGACGCTCTTTCCACCCGGCAGCCTGAGGATACTCTCGCGAAACATGGTCACAGACGCCGGGGAGCCGGGGAGGCAACAGGGAAAGTCGACCTGTTCAAAATGAAGGACTGCTCGAATTTTCTTTCCGAGCCAGAGCTCCTGGATGCCTCGAGCCCCCCTTGGCAGTCCTCCAGGATGGAGACATGCCGCCCGCCAGCCCGTCATGGCCTGAACCGGGGCCGGAAGCCCGGGTCCAGCTCCTCGCGGCACGCACTGCGCCGGATGACCGGACCGTCCAGAAAACCCTTCCATTTCCGCGATGGATCGCGCTCCCCGCAAGGACTACCCTGAGGCATGATTCGTCCCGCTCTTGGCCTTCTCACCGCCCTCTCGCTCCTCGGATGGGCCCGGAGTGAAGAAGTGTTTCGGGCCGGCGCAGCCGCCGTCGACATCTCTCCCCCCGCTTTCCCGGTCCGGGTCAACGGGATGTTCACCGAGCGGTCGGGCACCCGCGTGCTCGATCCTCTCTTTGCCCGCAGCGTCGTTCTGGATGATGGCGAGACGAAGATCCTCTTCTGCGTGGTCGACACCTGCATGCTCCCACGCGAACTAATCGACAAGGCCAAGAAACTCGTCGAGGAGAGAACCGGTCTTTCCACCACCCGCATGATGGTGTCCGCCACCCACACTCACAGCGCGCCTGCCGCAATGAGCTGCCTCGGAAGCCGGATGGACCCGCACTACGCAGGATGGCTCCCCGGCAAGATCGCGGAGTGCATGATCAAGGCCCTCAACGGACTGCAACCCGCCCGGATCGGCTGGGCCTCCATCGACGACTGGGAGCATACCCACAACCGGCGATGGATTTTCCGGCTGGACCGCACCGGCAGCGATCCCTTCGGGGTGCGGAACATCCACGCCAACATGCATCCGGGTCACCTCAGCCCGAATGTGATCGGCCCCTCCGGACCGGTGGACCCGGAACTGACCCTCTTCGCAGTTCAGTCACCCGCCGGGAGGCCCCTCGCCCTCTTCGCCAACTACTCGCAGCACTATTTCGGATCCGGCCTCCTCTCTGCAGACTACTTCGGAGCCTTCTGCAGGCATATGGCGCGCAACCTGGGGCAACCTTCCGGCGAAGGCCCTTTTGTCGCCATGATCTCACAGGGGACAAGTGGTGACCTGATGTGGATGGACTACGGCGCGGCACAAGAAAGACAAACCATGGACCAGTATTCAGCCCGGGTTGCTCAATACGCCCTGCGTGCCTACCGGGAAATTCGATGGCACGATCATCTGCCTCTGGGGATGATTGAACGGAAAATCGTCCTCGACTGGCGCCGTCCCGATGAACGGCGCCTCGAATGGGCCCGCGCACGGCTCGACCGCCTGCAGGGCGCCCTTCCCCGGTCCCGACAGGATATCTACGCCATGGAAGCCTCCATCCTGCACGATTCCCCCAAGGCTGAGCTAAAGCTGCAGGCGATCCGCATCGGCGGCCTGGGCATCGCCACCCTGCCCAATGAGGTCTACGCAATCACCGGGTTGAAGCTGAAGGCTCTCTCTCCCCTCGAAAGTCATTTCAACATCGAGCTCGCCAATGGCGCGGAAGGCTACATCCCACCCGAGGAGCAATTCTCCCTCGGCGGATACACAACCTGGCCCGCACGGACCGCCGGTCTCGAAGTCAGCTCCGAAACACGAATCGTCGACAGCCTCCTTCGCGGACTCGAGCAGGTCACAGGAAAGGCCAGGAAGACTGAAGTCCTTTCCAGCAGTGCATACCGTGAAACGGACGTGCGAGCCCATTGGCCCCTCGACGACCTCGGCGGACAGAATGCCAGGCCCAACGAGGGACTCAACCATCCCGCCATGCGCGTCCACGGGAAAGTGGCTCGCTACCTGCCGGGAGTGGGCAGTGGTTCAGGTTGTGGCAAGGAGCAGGCCCTGAGCCCTTCCCCTCTGAACGCAAGGGAAGGAATCAATCGCGCCATGCATCTCGTGGACGGATACCTCGAATCCGAGTTGGCGCTCTCCGGCGACTTCACGGTTGCCATCTGGTACTGGCTCGGGGAACGGAGCGGGGCATCCGACCGGGAGGGAGCCCTGCTTCGTCTGCCCTCGGGGCAGACCATCACGGTGAAACAGGATGCAAACCACCAGTGCAGACTCGCCCTCGGCGGATCCGCCAGCGAGAAGACCCAGCAGGCGGATGAGTGGAACTTCGCCGTCCTGAGACACGCTGGAGGGCTCCTTCACCTCCACGTCAATGGTAGCCGCACGGCTACCCTCCGAGCTCCCCTGCAGGCTTCCAGGCACCTCGCCCTCCGTTTCGGGGAGGGCCTTGAGGGCAAGCTGGATGAGATTGCTATCTGGGAACGGGCCCTGTCCCCGGACGAGCAGGCCACCCTGTGGCAGCGTTCCGGACTCGCAGACCAACGGGCCCGCGCTGCCGCCATGAGGGAACAGCAGCTCCGGGAGGCGATCAAAAAGGCCCGCCCGCCCCTCTGGACGGCCCGCTACCACGAGCTCGTCCGGCAAAAGAAAACCCTCGTTCACGTCCCCTGCGATGCCGCCCCCCGCAGGATGAAAATCGAAAAGGCAGTCCGCTTCTCCGCCGGGGAGCGGGCCCGCTTCCAGGGCGGCCGCATCCGTGGTCAGGCGAAGGCACTCTCCTCCGACTACTCAATCTCCGTTTGGTTCCGAAACGAGCTTCCCAACAAGCGCCGGCCGGTGACCGCCTACCTGTTTTCACGTGGACCAGCGGGCCACAACATGGCCCCCGGGGACCACCTCGGCATTGGCGGCAATTACCGTGGCAATTACCCCGGCAGGCTCCTTCTGTTCAATGGCAACGAAGCCAACGATGTGCTGATCGGAAAAACGGTCATTCCCCCGGGGTCCTGGAATCATGCTGTCCTTGTGCGGTCCGGTGCCCGGGCCCGGGCCTGGCTCAATGGAGCCCTTGAGATCGATGGGATCCTCAAGCCCACCGCACCGGACTCGCCTGATTTTCACATCGGAGCCCGCAACGACTTCTTCGCCCCCCTGGAGGGATATCTCGCGGAATTCCTGCTCCTCGAAGGCGCCCTCAGTGAGAGCGAGGTGAAAGAGCTGCATGCCGCTGCCCGGACCGGGGATCCTGAATAGACGGAATAGAGCATCCCTGCTCCCTGTCTCCCGGAACTGGTGACGTCTTTCCTATTTCTTCTTCCCGAGGGCCTCCCCGAGGACCATGCCCAACTCCTCGGCCCGCCCGGAGGGCAATTCCATGATACTGACCCTCCGGAAGTGAATCTCGGCACCCTCCGCCTCCAGGCAGAGGAAACCCTTCCGGCCGTCCGCCTCGCGAATTCCATTTACGAACTTCCCATTGATCGCCAGCTTCACCGTTCCATCAACGGCCACGACCACGTAGCGGTTCCATTCTCCCTTGCCCCTGCAGCGCATCTCGTAGGACATGCTCCGGCGTCCACGTGGATTTTCAGGGATGGCCTTCATTCCGCCGGCCCCGAACAGTTCTCCACTCACGTAGCCGAGGTGACGGGGTTGTCCATTCGCCTGCGCATGGATGTAGGGCCATTGCAACTCAAGCATCTGGACCTCCATGCCCCGGGGAAGACGGTTGCCTTCCGGCTTGGCATCGCTCCAGAGAAATACTCCCGAGTTCCCCCCCGCCTCCATGTGCCGCCATTCAATCACGAGGATGAAATTCTCATACATCCTCGTCGAGCGCATCACCCCGATGGGTCTGCCAGTGCATACCAGCAACCCGTCCTTCACCGACCAGGTCTCGGGTGAGGTGTTCACGTCCACCCAGTTGGTCAGGTCCTTCCCGTTGAACAGCTCAACGAAGCCCAACCCGGCCGGCGGCTCGGAAAGAGGGCTTTTTTCCTCGGCCCCAAGTAATCCGGGAACCAGGACCACCAGGAGGGGGATAAGTTGTTTCTTAAGGAACTGCATTCCCGAGGGTAACGGTCCCCTGCATGGAGGCAATTCCCCAGTGGAGCGCACTTTGCCTTTTCGCAGGCCTGCCCCCACCCCATCATGGCGATCGTGAAGCTCTCCTTCCTCCTCCTCATTCCCCTCGTCCCCGGACTACAGGCCAAGACAGTCGATATCGGCTCCCAGAGGGAGCTGTTTGTCGATGACTACCTGATCGCCAGCATGAGTGGTGACGCGCGGCAGAAGCTCCATCGCCCTGCCGCCCGGGAGGTTGTTCTCACCACCAATGCCCCTTGGGAGGGCAACACCAGCGCCTACTACACCGTGTTCCGCGATGGGGAGCTCTTCCGGATGTATTACCGGGGCTCGCACTGGGATACGAAGACGAGGAAAGCCACCCACCGCGAGGTCACCTGCTACGCCGAGAGCAGGGACGGCATCCACTGGACCAAGCCTGAACTCGGTCAGTTCGAGTTTGCCGGCTCGCGGGCAAACAATATCGTGCTCGACGGGATCGGGACTCATTGTTTCGCCGCATTCCGGGATGACAACCCCGACTGCCCGCCCGAAGCCCGCTACAAGGGCATCTCCCGCGGGCGGCCTGCGGGGAAGAAAGGCCTCTTTCTATTCCACTCACCTGACGGTCTCCGCTGGTCCCTTACCAGAAAGGAGCCCGTCATTACGGAAGGGGCCTTCGACTCGCAGAACCTCGCCTTCTGGGACGCCCACCGCGGGCATTACCGGGAATACCACCGCACTTTCGTCAAAGGGATCCGCGCGATCATGACGGCAACCTCGACCGACTACGTGAACTGGACGAAACCGACCCTGCTCACCTATCAGGAGGGCCTCTCCCCCCAGCACCTCTATACCAACGCGGTGCAGACCTATCCCCGTGCCCCCCATCTCCTCTTGGGCTTTCCAACCCGCTACCTTCCCGACCAGGGCGAACGGGTGGAGCCGACTCTCATGGTGAGCCGCGACGGCAGGCGTTTTCACCGTTGGGTTGAACCGGTTATTCCAGAAAGCGCTCCCCGGGACCGGACAGGAAACCGAAGCAATTACATGGCGTGGGGCCTGGTCGAGCTACCCGGGCGTCCCCGGCACCTCTCAGTCTACGCCAGCGAAGCCTACTACACAGGCCCCGACAGCCGTCTGCGACGCTTCGAATATCGCAAGGATGGCTTCGTCTCGGTGCACTCATCCAGGGAAGGGGGAACACTCCTCACCAAGGCGTTCCGCTTCAACGGGTCCCGCCTGTATCTCAATTACCGCTCGGCCGGGGACGGCCACCTGCGGGCGGAACTTCAGACACCGGGGGGGCAGACCATCCCCGGGTTTTCCCTTTCCGACTGCACCCTCCCACCCGGCGATGAAATCGACAAGGCCGTCACGTGGAAAAAAGGTCCCGACCTTGCAAAACTCCAAGGCACTCCTGTCCGGCTCCTCGTCGAATTGCGCAAGGCCGACCTCTTTGCATTACGCTTCGCTCCCTGAAGCGGGGGCACCAGCTGGGCATGCGGCCCTCGGATGCCCTCCGGGCCCGGGCATTACACCGGATACTGACGGCTGACACTTGTCTCAATCCGCGCCGGCAGAAGTTCTGGCGAGCGCCTTGCCTCATGCAAGCATCTCCTTCTCTAGGTATTCCGCCACCCGGTCGAAGGGGTCAAAACCCATGGCCAGTCCCACCGACCGCCGCAGGTTGGAGTTTGCGTTGATATCATAGAACACCCTCCTTCCATCACTCGTAATGAGATACTCGAGGGCACCTATGTTGAAACCGGTGGCAGCAAAGAGTCTCCGCCCCTCCTCAACCACCTCACCTGGAATGTCAGGATAGGGAAGAAACCCTGGTTTTCCTGGAGAATCTTCAACCGGAATCGAACAGGTCCCCGCTTCCTCTCCTTCCGGATTGCAGTCGACAGAGGGGCAGAGATTGAATCCCGATACTCCTACCACCCGCATGGCATAGAGAAGCTCTCCATCAAGAAACTCCATGCGGACGATTCCTTCTCCATTCGGATCGTGATCGAGCTTTTCCTGAAGAAGCAAAACCGGGTCAGGATCCCAGTAGGAAGGGTCGGCCTCGAGAAGGCTGATCGCTTCTTCCAGGCTCCCAACCTCTGCCATCCTGGCACCACTACCTCCCTGATTGGGCTTCAGGATCGCAGGGAACCTGAGCTTCACATCCTGATCCCTCAGGGCTTCCGCGCGATTGAACGCGAAGGTCCTCGGGTAATCCATGCCGAGGCGGCGTATGAGTCGAACCTGGGCAATCTTACTGAGCTCCAGTCGGAAGGCGGAAGATCCATTGAGCACTTTTGCCCCGGCTGCCTCCAGATGCTCGAGGAGAGCAAGGGCGAATGACACCGCATGCCCATTACCCCGCAGTGAGGCACTGGGACTGGCCTGGTTAAAAACAACCGGGGTATGCACCTCCCCGTCGAGGTCGAAGGCGGCTGACTTGAGGTCGTAGGTATGAAATTGAACTCCGCGGTCCCCGAGTGCCTTGAAGAGTGGCTCCTGCCAGGTGGGGTGTTCATGAACAATGGCAAGGCGTGTTGCAGACATGGTTTTGCAGTATCACGTTCCTAACGGCGGTAAAGACCCATGTGACATGCCCACTTCCGCAACGCGGGCTCACCGCCCCGGTCAGAAGGAGCATGACCATTCAGTCTGCTCGCCGACCAGCCTCGACGACTCTCTTCCCACGATGAGTGCTATTCACGGAACTCTCATTATTATTTTGCGGGGGCCCTTTTCCCACAATATTGCTTCCCCCGAGATACAGTCATGACGCGTTTCCCATCCTTGATTCCATTCCTCCTTTCATGTCTTCACATGGGAGCTGCCGAGCCCTTTCACATCTATTCCCCGAGCTCCAAGGAAAAGACGCTCTGGATCGTGCGGGCAACACCCCGCGGAGAAAGCCTCGCCCTCAAGGTTTCGCGGAAGGTGGATCTCGACTTTCCGGGCCGCGTCATCACCGCTCACCCGGGAAAACCACTACTCTACATCACCGCGACGGACGGGGAATCCGGCAAGGTGCCGGGGGCGGTGGTACACCTCAATAAGGATGGTTCCTACCAGAAGCACCAGAACCTCAACTTCAACGATGGGGCCTGCTATCTATCCCTCGACAGGGAAAACAGGCACCTGCTCGGCGTCAGCTACGGGAACGGCCGACTCAATGTCTACCCACTCGACGACCGCGGGATACCGGGGGAGGCCGTCACGACGGTGGACGAGGGCAAGCGGGAAGCCCACTGCGTCCTCCTGCCCCCGGACGGCAAGAACATCTACATCCCCTACGTGAAGGGAAACCTCGCCCTGCTGCAGTATGCCTACGACGGCAAGACCGGAAAGGTCTCCCCCCTCGAACCCAGGGACGCCAAGCCTCCCCTCGGCTCGGGTCCGCGCCATATGGCCTACCACCCCTCTCTTCCCATGGTCTATTTCAGCAACGAGCAGGGCATCGGACTGTCCTCCTACCGACGAGAAACCAACGGACAGCTCAAGGTCGAACAGGACATCAGCATTCTTCCCCCCGGCATGTCCAAGATCGGGCTGAGCGCCTCCGACCTGCTCATTACCCCGGACGGGAAATTCCTCTTTGCCGGCCTGCGCGGACACCGTCAGGATTTTGACCGTATCGCCCGCTACCGCGTTCTTCAGGACGGCAGGGCTGAGTTTCTCGGCCTGACCGAGGCCGACAAGATCCCCTGGGGTCTGACCCTTTCCCCGGACGGCAGATTCCTCCTCGTCTCCGCCACCGCCGGGGCCAGCCTCACCGCCTACCGGATCTTTCCGGATGGCAACCTGAGGAAAGTGGCGTCACTGGCCTGGGACCCGAGGATGTCGGACCTGGTCACCCGGTAAACTATCCTCTCCCTTTCCCGAGCAGGACTGCCGCGGCTTGTTCAAGACCTTGACCGGGTTCTCAAGGCCGATTTCTTCAGCTTCAGGAAGTCCGGCCGCGAATGCCGTGACCACGGATACAAGTCCACGGATCAAGTTCATCTGGAAGGATGACGTAGTACCTTGGCGAAGCGATCCCACACCTTCGAGACCCCAAGGCTGCTAGAGACAGCCCGTGCAACGCTGCTGGTGCACCTGAATACCGGCCTGCCTGTAATCCTAGCGATGCTG
>PBLI01000059.1 GCA_002721695.1 Roseibacillus sp.
CGCGCGGTTCAACCAGCTGGTCCATGTAGACGGTGTGTTTGTCGGGCTTGCCGTCGCCATCGGTATCTTCGTGTAATGAGATGCGACCGACCGGGTTGCGTGCTCCATTTCCATCGATATCCTGCATGTAGCCACGCATCTCGACCACGTAGAGGCGTCCGCTTCCGTCCCAGGTCAGAGCTACCGGCTGCCGGATGACCGGTTCGGAAAGAACCAGTTCAAGCCGGAATCCCGGGGGAAGCGTGATGCGCTTCATCGACTCCTCGGGGGAGAGCGGAGACAGGGCGGGTTCTTTCTCGACCGTACGGTTGGCAGGCTCGGCGTGTCCTGTTGAACAAACGGAAAGGATTGGGAGAAACAAAAGGCATGCCGCTCTCATGGAGTAACGGGATGCTGCACGGCAGGGGCGCGAGCGCAAGTGAACCGTGCCAGCCTCACGATCGCGCTTCTGAACGCGTAATGGATACTCGGATGCCGGTTGAAGGTCTCCGAACATCACGATCTTGAATTCGTCCGGTTCCGGCCGCTTGTGCAAGGGGAAGTCGACTGACGGCGGAAGCGGGCCGGTCGGCGCAACACCCTTGTATTTCAGTCCTGGCGGCGCGCCTTGCGTTTTGTAAACGTAGTGAAATTGGGGAAAATTGTGCTTGTTCAACGGCGACAAAGACCTCCGCGGGTTGATCACGAAGACCGTGGCGTCGGATGCTTCGATGGCCAGTTCGTATCGCCCGGTGACGTCAGTTCTCGTCACCTCGAAACCGTTCGAGACGCGGATTTTCGCAAGGCCCGGTTCTCCCGGCTCGCGTGCGCCGTTCTTGTTAAGTTCACCCAACACAATGCCGCGAACGGTGGTTTAGTCTTCCGCGGTGCCTCCGACAGGGAGAAGGATGCCGGAGAGGGGGAGGCAAGGTGTCAGGGCTTTGATGCGCATGAAAAATTAGCCTGCTGTTGTGATGTGGGGAATGGGCCGTGTCGGCTACCGTTCGTATCCGGGACCAATATTCGAACTTCCGGCAGCAAGGCCTTGCCCACGGCGATGGTGGGAATGCTTCCAGGATCTCTCAACACGGTGCGCGAGGAGCAGCAAGCTCCTTAATGTGTGATTGACTGCCCTGTCCGGGAGCGGTTGCATCCGGAGCCGTATGTCACCTCTCCGAGTTCTGTCCGCTGCGAGCATGGGATTGCTCATCAACCTCGCTCTCCCCGACTCAGCGCCGGCCGGCGTCAGCGACGATGCCAGGATGGCGGCGCTGGTCCGGTATGCGGAGACCACGCTTGTGCACGGTCGCGATACCTACGGCGAGGAGCACACGCCGCTGTTTGTCGATGCGCTCGAGGTGAGCACCTTGAAGGCACCCGAGATGATGTATATTCACCGGCTTGGTGGCCCCGGTCCCCGTTCGAAGCAGCCCTTCCAGCCGGTCATTTCCTCCAACCTGGCCTACCAGGGAAACCTCATGCGTTTTCTGGTGGGCATGAGTAACCTGACCGGTGATGCGAAGTATAAGGAAGCCTACAAGGAGAACCTGCGCTACTACTTTGAGCACTACGCCGCGCCCAACGGACTCTTGCAAATGGGGCACCACCGCTGGGTCAATCTGAATAGTGATCACTGGGATGGCAACGATTGGCCCGCGGGCAGGAGCGGCCACGAGATGAAGCGGGACTATCCCTACTATCCGGTCTTCTGGGAGAGCGACCCGGTGGCCACGCGCCGCATGATGACCGCGCACTGGGATGCTCACCTCCAGGACTGGGGCTTCATGAACTTCACCCGGCATGGGAGCTATGTGAAGGAGCTGAACGAAAAGACGGTTTGGAGCCAGCCTATCACTGAGCCCGTCAAGGGCATCGTGCCGGGAAACCTCACTTTCTTCGACTCGGGATCGGACATCATTTACGCCGGTGCCCAGCTCGGGCGGCTCAACAACGACGCCCGTCCGCTCTTCTGGGCGCAGCGTCTCTACGCCCGCTACTCCGACAGCGCTCCCGCGGAAACCGGATTGCCGCCGTGGCATCACACCTCGTTACGGACCTTCGGAACCGAGGAAGAGCCGGTGCCGGAGTACGCTCTCGTCAGCGCGGGATCTGCCGGGTTCATGAATAACGGCGGGGTAGCCATGTTGCGGATCGGCGAAGAGCTGGGGCAGAAGGGCAAGTTCTATCGCGAGACCATGCTCAAACATCTCAAGGCTTATGCGAAAATTTGCTACCGCCCGGAGGTGAACCAGATGCGGCAGTATCTCATCGACGGCACGGATCTCGCCAAGCGGGCCCGGAAGAATGCGAAGCCGGGAGCCCCAGAAACCAATCCCTGGCCTCCCTGGTCGCCGAGTCCGGTGACTATCACGGCCTACGCGATCTGTTACCGGCAGAGCGGAGACGCGGAAATCTGGGAGTCCCTGCGTGCGATGTGCCGGGGGAACGACCTCGGAGACATCGGAGCGCCGGGAGGGAAGGCGCTGGAGCTCAATCTTGCGACTCGGCAATCCAGCTACCTCCTCATCTTTCCGCTCGTCGAACTCTTCCGGGCGACCAGGGAACGGGCCTACCTCGAGCTTGCCCGGAGCGTTGCGAACAATGCCTTCCAGAAGCACTTCCGCGAGGAACAGGCTCTCTTCACGCCAAGCGAATTGCATCGCACCGCCAACCAGTGCTCCGCCGAGCCACTTGCGTATCTCACTCTCGAGGCCGCCCTGCGAGGGAAGCTGAGCCAGGTTCCCTCCTACGCCGGAAGCAACGAAGGGGAGGCCGTGCCCTACCTGCGGCCCCTCAAATCGCGACCCTACAAACCGACCGCTTCCCATCTCGCCTACTCCTATTCGCTCAAGGCGGTGTGCGACGACCTTCTTCCGAAATCGTCTGGAGACCGGGGAGTTCCCCACATGTCATGGCAGAATGTCCGCCAGGCCACGGATGAAGCGGTCGTGACCTTTCCGGATATCCTGGAGGGGCCGGTGATGGTCAGGGGAATGAATGATCACCCGGAGAGTCGCAATTCGGTGAGTGTCATGGTGATCGACTCACCACACCGTTACACCTTCGCGGGCGATCTGGCGGGAACCGGTGACCTGAGTCTCACCGTGTTGCGTGGTGAGCATGCCTGGGCTCCGGAATCCACCTGGACGACGAGGGCCTGGTCGCAGACTGAGACCTACAATCTCATCCTGGATGTCGCCCGGGGTGCGAAACTCAGTTTTCATGGCCGTGCGCAGGAGATACAGGGAGCCCACACCTGGTGTGACGGAGCGGGAATCATCAAGAAGGGCGAGGGGGTTGCCGAAGTGACTTCGGACTATGCTCCGATCTACAACCCGGACGTCCGGGATAACCGTGGCTACCGTGCTCCCACGGTGGTGGAGGGGGGTGTGCTCCTGGTGAACAATGAGAGTGGCTCCGGGGTAAGCCCCAAGTCGAAAATGGAAGTTCACTGGGGGGGGACACTGAGTGGAAACGGAGCGATCGGCGTGGGCGGGAGTTCTGCCGAAGTCGTGGTGAAGGGAGGTGGAACAATTGCGCCTGGAGACGGGATCGGGACCCTGACCCTTCGGGATGGCCTCACGCTCGAAGACGGTGCGCGCCTTGTCTTCGAAGTGGGTGAGAAGGCGGATCTTCTGAAGATCACGGGGGGAACGTTCCGTGGCAGTAACAAGCGCAAGGTCGTCATTACGATCAAGGATGCGGGAGGGATGAAGGCCGGGCGGAGTTACGACCTGATCGACTTCACGGGCGCGAGTTTTGTCGGGGTCGAGGCCAACGACTTCCGCCTGGACAAGAGCCAGAATTTTCAGGGTACGTTCCACCTGGCAGGGACGAGGTTGCAGTTCAGCGTCTTTGCGCCGCGGCTCACTCCCGAGACGCCGCCCGCCATGCCCCCCCGCCCACTGGCGGGGCCCCCGCCGGCTGTCGCTTCCGGCCGCGAGCCTCGGCGGACGAATTTCACCTGGGCCGGTAGGGAGGGTGGTTCCTGGACGGATTGCGAAAATTGGACGGATGGAAAGGTTCCTGGTGCCAAGGAAGCTGAGTGGTTGCAGTACAACTTCGAGAAACCCCGCCGGGTTTCAGGGGTGCAGGTCTACTGGTTTGCCAATGGGGCCGATCGCAAGCTGCCTGAGCGATGGCGCGTGCTCCACCGCACCAGCAAGGGCTGGGAGCCGGTCGAGGTTTCGGGTGGATATGGGCTCAAGATTGACCAGTTCAACGAGGTGAAGTTCAAGCCCGTTTCAACCGGGCACTTGCGGCTGGAGGTAGACCTGCAACCCGGAGTATCGGCGGGGGTGCATGAATGGAGGTTGCTTCCTTAGAAAGTTCCCATTGGTCATGCNATTTCCCCGGAAGACAACGTGNCTGCTGCTCGGACAGCTGGTGTGCTGCTCTCTTCCCCTCAAGGTCCTGCTCGCAGAGGGGCGACCCTGGCACGTGCCGGTCAGGAATTTCACTGCGCCAGTTCCGGGCGAGCATCCGCGCTTGCTCTTCCGGCGGCCGGACCTGCCTGCTCTNCGCGCCAAGGCNAGGACTCCGGAGGGCCAGNCCATCATCAGGCGCCTGCGCTTGCTGTTGGACGGTGCGGGCGGCGATACNATGACTGCGTTCTTCCGCCCGGGCAGGAAGGTGGGTCCGGAGTGGGACAAGGTNCACGGGAGCAAGCCNGGACTGTACACCTTCGGCCACGCGGCAGGGTATGGGCTGCTGTATCAGCTGACGGGCGACAAAAAGTATGCCGAACTCGGCCGNCTCTCGTTTGAGAAGGCCCTCGAGGGAGTGCCCGACCGGGATGGACGCTATGGATTCCGCACGCCGGGTGGGCCCCTTCGGGCAGGGCCCTCGGTAGGGTGGTCGGCGGTGGGTTACGACCTGTGCTACGACGGCTGGGANGAGGCAACGCGGGAAAAGTTCGGGCGGGCGATCGAGAATTACTCGGAGGCCAGTTCCACCCCGCGAGAGAGGATTACATCCGANCTCGAGGTCCTCGCGAGGGGAACGCGTTATGTNGGCCCACACTTCCGTCGGAACCGGGGAACGCCNCCGGGNAGTAATCATTTCGGGATGCAGGTGGGGGGAGCATCGCTAGCCCTTCTCGCCATTTCGGGNGAGCGCTGGGTTGACCAGCAGCGCGTCGACCGGTTGCTCGATGAATCGGAGAAGAGCATGATTCGCAACCTGAGCGAGGGATTCGGGGATGGAGGATTCTTTGCCGAGGGGGATGGGACGGGTTCAATGTCTTCCCAGATTGCCTTTCTTTCGGCCCTGCAGGGTTGGCGTAATNCNGCGGGCAAGGACTTCATCAACGGACCNCGGCCGAATGCCCGTATGCTCACNCTGAAGTGGCTCTACCAGACCGTGGTGCGGGACGGGGTGCCCGATTTCTGGCCGGTTCGAGGGAGCTATCCGCAGAATGTGTGGTCGCGGAAGGGGCTGAGCGGAGCGGGATATTATGCGATCGGGCTGGGAGCAGTGAANGGGAGCGACCGGGCCGCCTTGAAGTGGTCTTATGACCGGTTTCTGGCTGCCTCTGATGCGGGGGCAGGCCATCCCTGCGACACCGCGAGCTGGTATCCGCACGTGGCTGTGAGTGCATTCGTGAACTGGCCCACTGGTGTGCAGGCGAGGAATCCCGCCGAGGTTCTGCCCCATTGTTACCGGGATTCGAAGTGGGGATTCCATCTCTGGCGCAACCGGTGGCAGGATGGAAATGATACCGTGATCTCGGTTCTGCTCAGCCGGACGGAAGGATATGGGGGATATCTGTTCAGCGCTCCGGACGAGGCCATCTCCCTCAATACGGGAGGGCGACATTTGCAGTGGGGCCGGGCGGCCAGTGGAGAGCCGAGGCACTGGTGGGTCTCCCCGGGAAGCAGGACGAGCTCGCTTACGATGGCGGACGGGACTTGNCTCGGGGTGGATTTCTCGGGTGCGAGCGGAGCGGGNGTCATGCTGGTTACCACTGCGCCGGCGGAGGGAACCGTCATGGAGGTGGAAGGTGCGCGGCTCACCTTCTTCTTCCCGACCGCCCGGGCCCCGGCTCTTTCACTGGAGGGAAACCGGATCGTAATCGGACGGCAGCGGGTGGGCGTTGAGGGCGGCAATGTGTTCTTCGAAGTGGTCGACTAGTATTTCCAAGGCGTGGCCGCCNAGTCGGGCGCATTAGGGTAGCCAAGATTGCCTTGCGGATCCTACCCTTTCCCCGATGCACGCATCCCCNCTAGTCCTGATTGCCTTCCTTTTNNCCTGGAGCAAGACCCACGCCGCGGCAGAGACATTTCCCCCCATCGGGCAGGGTAATGCCCCCCGGAATCTTGAGGAGATGTGGGGTGATTTTGATGCGCGCGCGGAGCCGCTGGAAACCGAGGTGCTCAAGGAATGGGAAGAGGAGGGGGTGGTCCTGCGGGTCGTTCGCTACCGGGTCGGGGTATTCAAGGGTCGCANGGCGATGCTGGCTGCGATCTACGGTTATCCGAAGGAGGCGGTGAGCGGAGGGAAGAAGATCCCCGGACTGGTGCAGATTCACGGGGGAGGGCAGGCTGCGCACTACCGGGTGTGCCTCCTCAATGCCAAGCGTGGCTATGCGAGTGTGTCCCTGGCATGGGCGGGGAGGCTTTCCGCGCCCCCCTACAACGTCGGGCGGGACAGGGTGAGGTTATTCTGGGAAGGAAAGACCGATGACCCGAACTACAGGGTGACCACGGACTGGGGCGCAGTTGATGGCTATCATGCGCCGAGCCGTAACCCCGGCAATGTCTTTCCCAGTGTGAAGCCGTCCCCCTGGACTCTTGATGAGGTGGAATCTCCCCGTAACAGCGGTTGGTTCCTCTGTGCGGTGGCGGCCCGGCGGGCATTGACCTTTCTTGAGGAACAGCCCGAAGTGGANGGGCAACGGCTGGGGGTTTATGGGCATTCGATGGGNGGGAAGCTGACCGTGATGGCTTCCGTTGACCCGAGGGTGAAGGCAGCTGCTCCTTCCTGCGGCGGAATCAGCGATCGCGACAATTCTCGTGCGCTCTACCGGACAACTTTGGGAGACAACGTCAGCCTNGAGAGGATTTCGTGTCCCATCATCTTCCTCAGTCCAGCAAACGATTTCCACGGGCGGATCGGAGANCTTCAGGATGCGGTGCAGGAGATCAAGAGCAGGGAGTGGCGGCTGGTGTGCTCGCCACATCACAATCACCAGGACTCGGCGAACTANGAGGTGGCTACCATGCTTTGGTTCGACCAGCACCTGCAGGGAACCTTTACCTTTCCCGATTCACCCGCGGCCGTCCTGAGGGCTGATGCACCTGCCGGAATGATCCGTGCCGAAGTTACCATTGACGAGGCCATGCCGGTGCGTGAGGTGAACACATTTTACACTCAGCAGGGCAAGAGGCANGAAAAGCCATCTGACATCTGGAACACCATTCATCGCTACTGGCACCATGCAGAGACCAAGGCTAAGGGAGAATTATGGTCTTGCGAAGTACCCGTGGGACGGGTCGANCGTCCGCTCTGGGTTTATGCCAACGCGGAATATTCCCTCAGGGACGCGGTTAGTGGAGCGGGCTATTACTATGGTCCCTATACCGCNAAGAGCTTCGTGTTGTCTTCCCCGCTTGTGCGGATGACACCCGGGGAGCTTGCTGGGGCGGGGGTCAGGCCGGCCCTGGAATCCTCCCTGCTGATCGAGGACTTCGAGGGCGACTGGGAAAAGGGCTGGTTCACCTACAGTCCGGAGCGCTGGTCAAGGACGACCCACAAGTTGTATGAACCGCTCTGGAAGGCGCCCGCGGGAGCGAGGCTGGCATTCCGGGTACGTGCCGCGGCNAGCAACCGNATGGTGGTGATCATTGACCATCATGCCAGTGAAGTGGACCTGGCCGGGAGGACACAGGCCGGGCCTGATGAAGGCTGGCAGGACGTCGTGCTGGATGCGAAGGATTTCAAGGATCTCGNGGGNGAGGAGCTTGCCGGCTGGCAGGGCATCAAGNGGTTGACTCTCGGGTATGGAGAGAGGCTGCGGCCAAGGCACGGGAGCAAGGATACGCCTCGGCTCCTGGCCAGGAACTGGCAGGGACCGCCTCCCGAGTTTCGAAATCTGCGCTGGGTNGTCAGGGAGGTGNCCCCGCTNAAGGACGGGGATAAGGAGAACTGAACCTTTGACCAGAGAGNCTCCNGCCCTTACTGGAAGCGTGCTGAATGATGACGGTTTTAAGACGGTTGGTGACGGTCTGGGNTCTGGTGCCAATGGGATTCTTNTGTTCGGCGACGGAGCCCGGGGCACAGGGCAGCGCGATTGACAACGGGGTGGTCCGAATAGGTGTTGATCTTGGCAAGGGTGGGGCCATCACCTGGCTCTCGGAGTCCGGGAGCAGAACCAACATGATCAACTCCTACGACCTCGGGCGGCAGATTCAGCAGTCCTACTTTTCAGGGCCCGACCAGTTCCGGCCGGGCCGGGCGGAGCAGCATCCTGCCTGGAGCCCGTGGNCATGGAANCCGATCCAGACGGGGGATGTCTTCGGTAATCCGGGTCGTGTGGTGTCTCATCGCAATACCAATGATGAGATTTACGTCAAAATGATCCCGATGCAGTGGGCCCTGAACGATGTTCCCGGGGAGGCTTTTTTCGAGCAGTGGATCCGGTTGGAGGAAAATGTCGTCCATGTGCGCACACGCCTGACNAATNCCCGAACGGATTCAAGGGAGCAATTCCNGGCGCGGGACCAGGAACTGCCTGCCATCTACACCGTTGGTCGATACCACAGGCTCTTCAGTTATACTGGAACTTCACCCTTTACCGGGGCCGCACTCACGGAGCTTGCGAAAACCCCTCCGCCATGGGTCTACTTTCGGGCTACTGAAAACTGGGCTGCGCTCGTGGATGACAGTCTCCGGGGAGTCGGAGTGCATCATCCGGATGCGGTCCATTTCGTTGGTGGTTATGATGGCTCCAACCCGGGGACAGGCGGACCGCTTGATCCCGATACCGGTTACGTCAGTCCGTTGCNCGTCGAGCTCATCGATGGCGACATNACCTACGACAACGAATACCAGTTGATCCTTGGGCACCTGAATGAGATCCGGGACTGGGTGTATGCCAATTCCGGCCCTGACAGGAGGCCGCATTACCGCTTTGAGCGCGATCGACAGCACTGGTATCCCGATGTTACCACGGGAACCAGGGACAAGGGCCTGCCGGACAAGGGTTACCTTGAGGTCATGGTGGGCAGCAATGACCCCGTGCTGGTCGGGCCCAGGTGCGCTTTCAGGGCTGAGGACGTGCCTCGAATGTTTGTGGCCGCTCGGTACCAGCTATCAAATCCACCCGCGATTCCTCGNGCCTCGATGTTCTGGGAGACGGACAACGCCGGGGGATTTGCGGAAACGCGTCTCAGTCATGTCGCGGTCAACCCGGACAATCAATGGCACCTCTACNCCTTTGATCTGATGGACTCGCCAGGCTACCGGGGGCTGATCTCGTGGCTGCGGCTTGATCCAATCCAGCGCGGGCGGGCAGGAGACGTTGTTCACCTGTCGGCCATTTCCTACCGGAATGCCCCGCCCAGGGTCACTGCCCCGGCGCTGCAGAGTGTGCCCGAGAACAGTGTGAANGCGGAGGTCCGTTTTACGGTGGAGGAGGATCTGCTTCCGCTGGAGGCCTTGAAGATCTCGGTGGCCTCGTCTGATCAAGCGATTGTTCCTGAAGCAAACCTAACCCTCAGGGGGGAAGGGAATGAGCGAACGATCGGGGTGACTCCGGTCGCNGGGCGGCGAGGAATTACAACCATTACCATTGTNGTCAGTGACGGCGAGGAAACGGCCGAGGGGTCCTTTGAGCTCGCGGTGGTAGCCGNCCCCGAACGTGATGATGACGGCGATGGATTGCCGACCNCCTGGGAGATGCTCCACGAACTTGATCACTGGATTGCAAATGGCCCTGATGGAACCGATGGAGATGGNGACGGCGATGGAATTCCAAACTTTCTCGAATGGGCCTTGAACCTCGATNCCAANGAACNCGATCCGGAGGGCTTGCCGTCCATCNTCGTTGCCTCACATGACCAGGAGNGAGCGCCCCGCATTCACTTTTCTCACCGGAGGCTTATTGNTCCAGGGGTTCNCACCTACCGGGTNGAAACATCCTCCGATCTCGTTCTCTGGGANTCGNACGGAACAATGTATGAAGAGGTCGGAGTGCCGATAGCCATGGAGGATGGCATTACCGAACTCGTGACGGTGCGCCTGTTGCCCTCGGGTGCTGCTGCCGGGAAACGCTTTGTCCGCCTGAGAGTCTCGGCCTTGTAAGTAAAAGTTTTCAGTGCGGGGGAAGTCCTTGACCGGTTTCGGCCTGCTTTCCTCCCNGTGNCTTTTTCCGCTTTTGCNNGAGAAGCCAGTCGTAGAATTCCGGGTTCTGGTAGGTGCGTGTCCACGAATCGTGGCCGACTCCGCGATAGACCGTCAGTTTGATCGTTGCGCCGCCAGCCTTCAGGAGGTCGATGGTCTGCTTCTGCTCGGAGAGTCGCACGACGCGGTCGCGGTCGCCGTGGAAGGCCCATACCGGGAGATCGGCGAAAGCTCTCTGGAGGGCTTTCTTGTCNGGGAAGCGGTTTCCATGTCCGCAGATAGGGGCGGCTGCTGCGAAATATCCCGGGTGCCGACCCACCAGGTGGTAGGTGCCGAAGCCTCCCATGCTCAGGCCGGTCACATANATCCGGTNGGGATCCACGCGCCCCAGNCGTTTCTTCTCAAACTCCATGATGTTTTTCACCTTGTCGATGGGGCCNTCGGGGTTCCACCAGAACGACTTCGATTTTCCGTCGCCCTTGCGCCCGTCGTCCGGGCACTGCGGAGCGATCATGATGAATGGAAACTGCTTTCCACGAGTAATCAGTTTGGGTGGCCCGTGGACAAGNACGCGCTCGAGATCACTTCCGCGTTCGCCCATCCCGTGGAGAAAAATCACTACCGGCCACCTGGAAGTGGTCGCCNTTGAGGAGTAGTCCTCAGGGAGGTAGAGCCAGTATGGTATCAAGTCCTTCTGCCTGGGAGTGACCTTGACCATTCGGCCTGCCTCCGGTTCCGGGGCGGCAGTANCCGGCAGGGAGAGGAGCATTCCAAGGAGGAGGGAAGGGCGNGGGAGCATCTGCATGATGGCCGCGACAATTTGAGCTGTAGCGGGCATCGTCAAGAGCGCAATGTGCCGGCGGNGGTCCGGGCAAATCCNGTCCCCCGGGACGATCAGCACNCGGGCGGGNTCTNCCCGGAGCCGGNTTTTACCCGAAGACCGGGAGAACTTCCCCGTCGCACATGGGGAGAGGCCGATCGTCGATGTCGTGAATGCGATGGCCGGGGGCGATCCCGAGGGAATGAAAGATACTGGCGTGCAGGTCGGCCGGGGTGGCGGCCTTGCTGTCGGGGAACGCTCCGCTCGCATCGGAGGTGCCGTAGAGGAGGCCTTCGCTCACGCCCGCCCCGGCAAGTGCGACGGTGTAGACCTTGGGGTAATGATCGCGTCCGCCCGAGCCATTCACCTTGGGTGTGCGACCGAACTCGGTGAGGAGGACGACGAGGGTGTCTTCAATGCGCCCGCTTTCGTGGAGATCATCGAGTAATGCAGACAATCCCTGGTCCAGCGGAGGGAGCATCTGATTCTTAAGGCGATTAAACCCGTCAGCATGGGTATCAAAGTGAGCGCCCTTGCTNCCGTTCAGGTCGCCGGCCGCGGCATAAACCGTTACCAGGGGAACACCGGCCCCGGTCAGGCGCCGGGCAGTAAGGAGGCTCTGGCCGAAGATGTGAGGCCCGTAGCGCTTGTGCTGTCTCTCGGGTTCGTTATCGATCTTGAATGCCTTGCGGGTCTCGGCATCGAGCAGCATGTCGAAAACACGCTCCTGGTACTGCTCAAGCGGCTCGGTGGGAAGCGTTTCCCCGGTGAGGTCGGTCAGAAGGTTGCGGCGGGCGGCGAGGCGTTTNTCATCCACNCCCTCGATCAGGTCGAAGTTGAGATGGCCGGAGACCGGGGACTTTCCGTCGTAGGGACTCCCTCGGTCGGGCTTCAGGATAACGGGATCGTATTTCATCCCCAGGAAGCCGGCGTGCTGGCCATTGGCCCAGCCACCGTCATAGATCGGGTAGGGGAGCGCGACATTGCCGGGCAGTTTGCTTTCGGGGTCGTGCCGGGCGTGGGCCACCATGGATCCGAGAGAGGGCCAGTCCCTGCGGGTACGCGGCCAGTTTTTGTCGGGCTTCTGCGGGGCGTGGCCGGTCAGGTTCCAATAGGCGGCNGATCGATGNGAAGGTGCATCGTGGTGCATGCTGCGGATGATGGTCATGCGGTGCACCTGCCGGGCCAGGCTGGGGAGGTGCTCGCAGACGTGGTAGCCGGGAATCGTAGTGGGCAGGGATCCAAAGGCGCTCTTGATCTCGCTGCCGGCATCGGGCTTCAGGTCAAAAGTGTCGATATGGCTCAGTCCCCCCCATGCGAAGATCACGATACAGCTGCGCGCCTTGCCGAACCCGGGCGCACCTGTCCCCCCGCGTGCACGCGCCTGGTCCGAGAGGGCCAGGTAGGAGGGTAAGCCGAGGCCCANGGCTCCGGCGCGGAGAAGGTCTCGGCGGCTGGGGAGCGTCCTGGCCGGACGCCGCCGGGTTGGTCGTTGATTCATGGTCCGGGTTATCGGGAGANCATGCGAACCTGCTAATCCCCCGTTCACGAGAGTATTCCACAATCGGGGGCTCGGCATAAGCGGGAATTTCGGTTGAGAGATCCGGNNGGGNTGGGATNCCTGCCTCTCGGCCCCTGCAGGAACAGGGCCTCGGGATGAAAAGNCGCGTCCAAGTCCCATGAAGTCCCATGAAAAGAGNACCCGCTCCCCTGTGACNGGGCAGGTCGTGATCACTGCTTCTGATCCAGAAGTGGGATGACGGGAAGAGGTCATGGAGTTCCGACTGCCTTCGTGAGTCCGACCTTTCCGCTCGTCAGGTTGTGGTGAGGGGCGCAGGTTGCGGCTATGAATGCTGGCAGTCCGGTGCGTGGAGCTCTTGNGCTCGCTGCTTCTCTCTGGTGCCAGTCGCTCCTGGTGGAAGCGACAAAGCCCGCGCCTTTTCATGAAACATGGGAGGAGGAAGTGCCCGTCATGGGACACCTTGCAGTCGCGATGGACGGCACGGTNCTCATNTTCAAGGAGGAGCGGGAACGGAAAAGAGTGGAGGTCAANCGCAGTGAGGACGGGGGTAGAAACTGGAGTAAACCGGTGGTGGTCGGCGAGCGNATCAGGATTGATGCCGACATGTCCGACGACGGGCGCTACCGGGGTGAACATGTGGGCTGGAGTGAACTGGGAAACGTGTGTGTGGACGAGACAACCGGCGATATCATGGTGTTCCCGATGGGGTTGATGGCAACGNAGGTGCTCTATCGCAGCCGGGATCATGGGAGGACCTGGCGCACGGAGAAGACCCGCATCGCGGCGGATGGCCAAGGATGGCTGGCTACGACCTACTGTTGTGACCCCGGGATCACCTTGCGTCACGGGAGGCACAAGGGTCGGCTCGTGATGCCGTCGCAGGTCTTTGTAGGCTCCATCGCCGGGGACGGGAGCCGGACTTATCTCAACAAGGGCCAGGGTCGCAGATACTTCGCCAAGCGCTATAGCAATGCCCTCTTCAGCGATGATGGGGGCAGGACGTGGGCTGCGAGTGCGCGTTTCCCGATCCTGNGGGGGTCAGAGCCGGGGCTGCTTGAGCGAAAGGATGGCAGCATCTACTACAACGCACGTACCCATGTCCGGACCGGGAACAAGCTGGTGGGTAANAGTTTCGACGGCGGAGAGACCTGGGTGGAGGGGCGTGAGGATGATGAGCTTTTTGATGGTCCGCCCGATGAATACGGCTGCAAGGGAGCGCTNGCTTGCCTGCGTGAGGAGAGGGGTGATGTCTTTCTCTTCAGTTCTCCGGGCCGCAGGGACAAGCGGGACGATATCACGGTGCGGGTCAGTTTTGATGGCGGCCAGAGCTGGCCGGTGAGCCGCNTNGTNAAGNAGGGNCCCGGGAATTANACCTGGATGGCNGTGGGNCGNAAGGGCACGCCCAGCGANGGNTNTATTTANNTNCTNTCCAACNNGNACTGGATGGCGCGCTTCAACCTCAGGTGGGTCGAGGAGGGCCTTGGGCGATCGGAAAGCGAGNGAGTTCCAATCAGGAGATCCAATCCTGGATCACCCGCCCTCCAACATCGGTGAGGCGAAAGTCCCGGCCCTGGAAGCGGTAAGTAAGTTTGAGATGGTCCAGCCCGAACTGGTGGAGCATGGTCGCATGAAGATCATTGACGTGGACTGGGTTTTCTTCGATGCCCCATCCGAATTCGTCGCTCTTGCCATAAACCATCCCTCCTTTCAGGCCTCCTCCTGCGAGGAGCATGGTAAAGGCGCTGGGATGATGATCTCGGCCGGTGTTGTGCTTGCGCCCACCGCGGTTCTCGCCGAGCGGGGTGCGCCCGAACTCTGCGCCCCAGACCACCATGGTGGAATCGAGCAGGCCGCGCTGCTTGAGATCCTTGATGAGGGCGGCAATGGGCTGGTCGACTGCGTGTGCGTTATAGGTAATGTTCTTATCGAGCTCCGAGTGCTGGTCCCAGCTGGCATGAACGATGTTGATGAACCGGACGCCACGTTCGACCATACGGCGAGCGAGAAGGCAGTTCCGGGCGAAGGTGTCATATGTGTTCAAGCCAGGGAGGCTGCCACGGAAGTCCTTGCCCTTCGGTTCCGGACGTCCCACTCCGTACATGGCGAGGGTCTTCTTCGATTCGCCGGCAAGATCAACGAGTTCGGGGGCGGCGCTCTGCATGCGGTTGGCCAGCTCGTAGTTGGCAATACGACTTGCGATTTCGGGATCATGAACCTCCTGGTAGCGGTGCTGGTTGAGATCCCGGAGGGTGTCGAGGCCGGCACGCTGGAGGTGTGGGGGAAGTCCCTCGGGGTTTCTGAGGTTGAGGACGGGTTCACCAGTGTTGCGGAAGAGAACGCCGGCGTAGTTGGAGGGAAGAAAACCGGATTGCCAGAGGGTCGCGCCCCCCGAGGAACCCCGTCCGGCGGTGAGGACGACGTAACCGGGGAGGTTTTCCGAGGGGCTGCCAAGCCCGTAGTTGACCCACGAGCCCATCGTGGGCATGCCGAAGCGGGAGACACCACACTGCATGAGCAGTTGACCGGGATGGTGGTTGAACTCCTCGCTGTGAAGCGAGCGCACCATGAGGAGATCGTCGGCACAGGAACCAAGGTGGGGGAGGAGATCGCAGAATTCCATGCCGCACTCCCCGTGCGGGCTGAACTTGCGGGGAGATCCCAGGAGAGTGGCACTGTCGGGCTTGATGAAGGCGAAGCGTTCCTTCTTCAGCAGCGATTGGGGTGGCTTCTGGCCGTGGAGCTCGTTGAGGCGGGGCTTGGGATCAAAGAGGTCGACGTGGGAAGGGGCGCCCGCCATGAAAATGAAGATACAGGCCTTGGCCCGGGGCTCGGCATGTGGCTGGAGTGCCGTGAACCGGTGGGCGTCGGCTGCAGAGGCGGCCCCGAGGACGCCATCGCGGGCCAGCATCGAGCCAAGAGCGATACCTCCGATCCCACTTGCGGAGGTAGTGAGGAATTCGCGGCGGGTGCGGGCGAGATAGGTGTCGGCTGGATTCATGCTTCCGGGGTTGGAGCCCTGTTGCGGGGATCTAGTTCCTGGTCAGGAATTCATCGAGATTCAGGATGACGCGTACGGTAGCCGCGTAGCTGGCACACTCAACCTTGGTGATTCCGGCGGGGATTTCCCCGGGGACCATCTGCCCGGCCTCCTTCGGATGAGAGGCATACCAGGAGCGGGAGGTTCTCAGCAACTGGAGCAGCTTGCCGAGCTCGGTGTCGTGGGGGGCGCGTGAGAGGCAGAGTTGGAAGGCCCTGGTGATTCTTCCCCGGTCATCCCGGAGATCGTCCGCTTTCAGAACGCGGCTGGCGAGGGAGCGGGCAGCCTCCGTGAAGGTCGCGTTATTGAGCGTAATCAGGGCAGCGAGGGGCGTGTTGGAGCGGGTCCGCTGCACGCAGGTGACGTTCGAGTCCGGGCAATCGAAGGTCATGAGGTTGGGATGGGGGGCCGTGCGCTTGAAGAAGGTGTAGATACCGCGGCGATACTTGTTCCTGCCCTCGCTGACCTTCCACCTGAATGCCGAATTGTAGTTCAGCTCCTTGACGCCGGAGGGAAGGGGCGGAAAGACGCTGACTCCTCCCACATCAGAGGCGAGCAGGCCGGCGGCGTGGAGGGAGATGTCACGGACGATCTCAGCCTCCACCCGAAACCGGTTCTGTCTTCCGAGAAGTCGGTTTTTAGGGTCAGTTTCCCGGAGTTCGGGACGATGGTTGGAGGATTGGCGGTAGGTGCTGGATAAGGCAATGGTCTTGATGAGTTTCTTGCGGGACCAGCCGTTGCGGATGAGTTCGGCGGCGACCCAGTCCAGTAACCTGCGATTGGAAGGACGGGCACCTCGCACCCCGAAATCGTTAAGAGTGGTCACCAGCCCCTCGCCAAAGAGATGGGTCCAGACCTGGTTGGCGAGGACGCGGGGTGGAAGCGGATTCTTCCCGTTCACGAGCCAGCGGGCCAGATCGAGCCGGTCTCCCGGACTTCCCTCGCGGTGAGCGATGGGAGGCAGTGTCGAGAGGGTTCCGGGCTGTACCGCATCCGCAGGCTGCTTGAATTCGCCGCGATGCAGGATGTGGGTGGTGCGCCGGTCCTTTCCCCGCTCCCTCAGGATGCGGGCATCCATCTGGGGCGGCTTGGGTCCCTTCCGGCGGGCGGATTCCAGCCTGGCGGCGAGGGGTTTCGTTCGTGGATCGAGTTTCTCAAGCTGTGCAAGAAGCCGGTTGCGTTCCCCAGAGCTGCGCTGGTCGGCAGGCTTGGCGAGGATACTCCGGATTTCCGCGGGGTATCCGATCAGGGTAGGTGAGGTTATGGCTGCAACCCGGAAGCGCCCGATGGTGTGTTTCTTGCCGTGATTCTGGTCCATGACGAGGGTGAACGGGGTGGCCTGCTTGTTTTTCAGGGGAACATTCAAGGCGAAGTGGGCGTGGTGGGGCTTGCCGAATTCCCGGGCGATTCCCCACCCACTGTCCTCGCCGGGATCATCAAGGGCATCCGTCACCGGCCATGCATTCTGAGAGTGGGTGGCCTGGGCGCCGGAGAATGAGAGCGATTTTCCGCCGGTGGTCAGCTCGATATTGCTGAGGACGAAGTTGCCATTGTCGGCCCGGCCCGGCCCCTTGGCGGCGAAGCTCTCGTCGGGCAGGACCTCGAGCCGGAGTCCGGTGACAGGTCCGGGGGGAAGGAGTCCGGTAATGGTGTAGGTTGCCTTGTCGGGGTTCTCTCCCCCAACCAGGACACTGCCATCGCTCTGGGCCGTAAAGGTGACTCCTTCCGGTCCGGTCGTCTTTCCCGTGATGACCGGGGCGATTTCCGGGCCCTTGCTGTTCGTGGTTCTGGCGATGATGTCCTGGATCTCCCGCTCCCACTCCGGCAACCGTACCTCCAGGTCCTTCCGGTGCCGGGTCAGTTCCGCCTCAAGGCCGGCAAAACTCTCCTCGTAGTTCGCACGCGCCTTCAGGTAGTCGGACCATTCCCTATTAGACCGGGGCACCTTGCCATTGGATTCGTCTCCGTTATTGAAGTAGGCGAAAAGCTGGTAGTATTCGCGCTGGGTGATCAGGTCGTATTTGTGGGTGTGGCAGCGGGCGCAGGTGAGGGTGAGGCCCATCCAGACCGATCCCATCGTTTCCACCCGGTCCATGACGGCTGCCACGCGCCACTGTTCCCGGTCGGTGCCACCCTCGGTGTTGGTCAGGGTTTGCCGGTTGAAGGCCGTGGCGAGGAGCTGATTGGGGTTCGCATCGTCCAACAGGTCGCCGGCGAACTGCTCAATGGTGAACCGGTCGAGAGGAAGATCACGGTTGATGGCATCGATGACCCAGTCGCGATAACGCCAGGCGTCTGGGCGGTTGTTGTCCTTTTCGTAGCCGTCGCTGTCGGCATAGCGGGCCTTGTCGAGCCAGTGGCGGCCCCAGCGTTCACCGAAGTGCTTACTGGCGAGCAATTCGTCGACCAGCCGGGACAGGCCCGCCTCCGGGTCGGACTGAAGGGCCTGCTGGTAGCGGCTCAGCTGGTCGAGGGTGGGAGGCAAACCAATGAGGTCGTAGAAAAGGCGGCGAATCAGGGTGGTCGGGTCGGCTGGCGGGGACGGAGAGATCATTGCTTCCTCGAGATCAGCGAGGACGAAGGCATCGATCGGACTGGATACCCAGCCGGCCTGTTTCACGACCGGGGCGACCGGCTGCTTCAGCGGAGCATAGGCCCAGTGCCCGGGCCACTCGGCACCTGAGGCAATCCATCTGGCGAGCAGGTCCTTTTCGCTGTCGGTGAGCGGTGCGGCCTTGCCCGGGGGAGGCATCACTTCATCGGGGTCCCTGCTGTGGATGCGCTCGATGAGTGCGGAGGACTCGACCTCGCCGGGGACGATAGCGACCTTGCCCGATTTCAGTTGCTTGCGGGCGAGGGCGAGGCCGGTCAATTGCAGTCCGCCCTTCTGCTCATCCGGACCGTGGCAGAGGGCGCATTTCTCGGCCAGGATGGGACGGATATCACGCTCGAAGTCGACCTCCCCCGAGGCGTGGAGGGTTGCGACGGCGCCGACTGCGAGCGCGGCCGCAAGTCCGCCGGTGTGTGTACCAAGGTTCACCTGCTCGCAGGCTGGCATTGGAGGTCCCAGACCTCAAGCGGCAAGCACTCACCGGATCTGGTGAATATGATCCGCCCCGGTGCTTCTCAGCGGCCACTCCTTCGCGGGAGCAGGCCCTGCGCCCGGAACGGCGGCAGCAGACCAGGGTTGATGGCGAGTTTGCTTGCCCTCGGGGCGCTATTCAGTCAGCAAGGAGGCTGCAATGAAAACTTCGACCAGACGCGGATTCCTCAAGACCGGCACAGGTGCGGGCCTGCTGATCTGCAGCAGCAGGACGGCCTTCGGATTCAAGGCCAATGAGAAACTGAACATAGCCGGGATCGGCGTGGGGGGACAGGGAGTCGGCAACATCAGGAACGTGGCGGGTGAGAATATCGTGGCCCTCTGCGAGGTGGATACCCGGCGCGGTCAACCTACCCTCAAGAACTTCCCCAAGGTGAAGGTTTACCAGGATTATCGAAAAATGCTGTCCGAGATGGACAAGCAGATCGACGCGGTTGTGGTGAGCACGCCGGATCATACACACGCGGTCTCGGCTGTCATGGCCATGAACCAGGGCAAGCACGTCTACTGCGAGAAGCCACTCACGCGGACCGTTCATGAGGCGCGCATCATGCGGTTGACCGCGCAGAAGAACAAGGTGGTGACCCAGATGGGAAACCAGGGCTCTGCTTCCGAGGGCGTGCGCCGGGCCACCGAGTGGGGCGAGGCCGGGACCATCGGCCCGGTGAAGGAAGCCTACCTCTGGGTGGGAGACGGGAGCGGCGAGATGAAACGTCCCGCTGACACGCCTGCGGTGCCGAAAGAGCTCAACTACGACCTCTGGCTCGGACCCGTGCCGGAGCGCCCGTATCACCCGAGTTATCTTCCCTTCACGTGGCGTCCCTGGCGCCACTTTGGCAGCGGAGGGCTGGGCGACATGGGTTGTCACACGGGAAACTTCCTCTTCCGTTGCCTGGACCTGCGAAAGCTCTGGGAAGCCGATCCGGCCAGCGCCAAGCAGGAGCGCCTGATCCGAATTGAGGGCGAAGCCGTCGGGGTGCACGCGGAAGGGTATCCCAGCGCATGCCGTGTTCACTTTCACATCCCCGCCCGCGGGGCGATGCCACCGGTCAAACTTACGGTTTCAAGCGGAAAGTCCATGCGGCCACCGGCCGAACTCCTGCACGGCCAGCAGCCGGGCAGCTTCGGCTCGCTTCTGGTGGGGAGCAAGGCGAGCATTTACTCGTCCAATCCATGGAACACGAGTTCATCCCTGATCGGGAAAAAGGGTGAGCTCAAGGAGCCTGCAAAGACCATTGCCCGGGGGGTGAATCACCACCGCGAATGGGTCGATGCCTGCAAGGGTAAGGGCAAGACCTTCTCGCCTTTCGATATCGGAGGCCCTCTTACTGAGCTCGTCCAGCTCGCCAACGTCGGGGGCATCGTGGGGGAGCCCTTCACTTACGATCCGGCTACCGGCAAGGTTGCGGATAATGCAAAGGCCAGTGCGCTTCTCCACCGGGAATACCGCAAGGGCTGGACGCTTTAGCTGGAGAAGCAGGTTTTCCGTGATGAACGGGGGCCGGAAGAGAATCTGCGTTCCGGGGTGGCCTGGCAAAGGCGTCTTCCCCCGCGGGTGGTGGTTTGGCCTGCAGCTTCTTGCTGCGATCTTGTTGTCGGGGGGGCTGCCTGCCGACCAACCGAACATCCTGCTCATCGTCTCGGAAGACAATGGTCCCGAACTCGGCTGTTATGGTGACCCCTACGCCCGGACCCCGAACCTGGATGGACTTGCCGCGGAAGGGATCCGCTTCAATCGCGCCTTTGTGGCGCAGGCAGGTTGCAGCCAGAGCCGGGCGAGCATCCTGACCGGGCTCTACCCGCACCAGCACGGGCAGATCGGACTCGCGACCTGGAATTTCCGTCTTTACGCCAAGGGTATTCCCAATCTGACCCGTTGCCTGAAGGGAGCGGGCTACCGGACCGGGATCATCGGAAAGTTGCACATCAATCCGGCCTCGGAGTTCCCTTTTGACTTTCAACAGATTACAGGTGCCAACTTTGCCCGTAAGGACCTGGGGGCTTACCAGGAGCACGCCACGAGCTTCATCACGGCCGGCGAGGCGCCGTTTTTTCTGAGTGTGAATTACCCGGATCCCCACGATCCGTGGCTGCGCCAGGTTGGAGGGCTTCCGAGGAACCCCCAGACGGGAGCGGATGTAAGGGCCATGCCCTATATGGGCATCGATCCGCCCGCGATGCGTGAAATGATCGCCGATTACTACAACTGTCTCAGTCGTCTGGACTCCCTGGTGGGCGACCTTCTGGCGGCTTTACGGAAATCCGGGAAGGAGAATAACACGATTGTTGTCTACCTCGGTGATCACGGTGCGGACATGCTGCGTGGCAAGCGCACCTGTTACGAGGGAGGAGTGCGCATTCCACTTATCCTGCGCTGGCCCGGGCGGATCCGTCCTCAGATCCGCGAGGAGCTCGTTTCCACCATCGACCTGATGCCGACTCTGCTGGCAGTGGCGGGGGCGGAACCGGTGCCCGGCCTGCCAGGGCGAGACCTGCGTCCGCTCTTTGCAGGACCCGGAGAAGAGTGGCGGCAGTATTTGTTCACGGAGTATCACACGCACAGCGCACACAACTATTTTCCGCAGCGTGCGGTGCGCTGCAGCCGCTTCAAGCTCATCGAGAGCCTTTTGCCGGGGGAAGAGCATCCCGACTACGGTCCGACGTTCGCCAAGCTCGTCAAGGAAGCCGGGTTGAGTTCGAAGGGGCCGCCCCTCGATCCACACGCAGTAGTTGCTGCTGCAGCAATGGAAGTCAGGGAGGCCTACCAGCGCATGAGGCGGCCGCCCCGCTTTGAACTTTATGACCTGGAATCCGATCCCTACGAGTTCCGCAATCTGGCCGGTAAGCCGGAATACGCCGCTACGCTGCGGATCCTGCGGCAAGAACTGCGGGCCTGGCGCAGCAGGACAGGCGATCCGCTCCTGAAAGAGGAGAATCTTCGCCGTCTCTCGGGCGAGGTCCGCTCCGTGAAGTCCAAGAAGGCGGCCCGGAAACGTCCGTGGCGTTATCCCGGATATTTTTTTGGAGAGAATCCCGCCCCGGCGTTCAGGGGAAAACATCCGGACCGGTAAAGGAGCTCCCGGCCTCTCCGGGCTATTCAGGCAGGTGTTTGTCGCAGAACTTGAGCTGGCGCCTGAGGGCGGTCTGGACGTCCTTGACTGCGGTCAGCTCGTTGCGGCCCAGGCTGATGGCCTCGCAGGGAATGCCGAGCTCCTTGCACTTCTCCCGGATCTTGACTGCTTCCGCCGGGGCGTGCACCCGATCGCTTTTCGGCGCATCACTGAATAGAAAGAGGGGAGCCTCCCCCTTGTCCATGTAGCGGAGGGCGAATTCCTGCGTGCCGATCGGCTGCCAGTGGCTCACCACGACCGCCGGGCGTGAACTGAGTCGTGCAACCCGGTCCGAGGACTCCGCGTCGGCATAGTCGTCGTGATAGCCCAGTGCTTCACTGATCAGGGCGCCGGCTGAGCTTCCGCCGCAGCAAAGGCGTGCAGGGTCGATTTTCCACTCCTCCGCCTTCGAGCGCACGAACTGCACTGCCCGTGCACAGTGTTCCACGATCTCAAGGTAGCCGATTTTCTCCTTCCTGTTCAGGAAGGGATAATTGCAGCTGACGACTGCATAACCGGCATCCTGGTATGCTTTGCGCATGACAGCCATGCGGCCGCTGCGCAGTTGCTTGTCGCCCTGCCGGAATCCTCCCCCGTGGAACCACACGAAGACAGGTGAGCCCTTGTCCTGCGCGGATTTCCGGGGCGGCCAGTAGTCGAGGACATTACGCTCGTGCCTGTCATCATATTTTACGTTGAGCAGAGGTTCGCCGGCGCATGCGCCGGCAGCAAGAGCGGCAGTCAGGCCGCAGAGAAGGAGCCTGCCGGAGAGGGGGAACGGTGTCATGGGGGAATAGAGGAGGCCGTCCTCATCCACCGCAAGCAGAAAGGCCCCGGCAGGGTATTTGCGGTTGCATCTGCACGTTGGTTCCGTGCCATGGGGCCTCCGGATCTTATTTTGCGGAAAAAGGCTGGGAGAAGTGGCTTAAAACTGGGGTAATGCGAGCCGAGAATGAAATGGACTGCTTTCGCTGCCCTCCTCGTCCTTGCCGGGCCGGCTACGGCTCTGGGCGAGCCGCTGCAATTCAATCGAGATATCCGTCCCATTCTTTCGGAGAATTGTTTCTCCTGTCACGGCTTTGACGCGAAGGAGCGCAAGGCCAAGCTGCGCCTCGATGTCGCGGCAGGCGCCTTCAGAAAGGATGGCTCCGGATTGGCTGCAATTGTTCCCGGCCGGCCGGAAGAGAGCCTGGTGTGGGAATTGATCAATACGACTGATCCGGATGAGATCATGCCACCCCCCGGGTCGCACAAGAAACTTGAGGCTTCCGAGAAGGCTCTCCTGAAGAGATGGATCGAGGAGGGTGCGTCCTACCAGAAACACTGGGCCTTTGAGGCCCCGGTGAAGGAGGCAGGGAATGGTATCGATCATTTCATCCTCGAAACGCTCCCAGAGAAGGGTCTCCAGGCATCCCCGGAGGCGGATCGCCCTACTCTCATTCGCCGGGTGAGCATCGCGCTTACCGGATTACCCCCTTCGCTTGCCGCGGTAGATGCCTATCTTGCTGACCGGAGCCCGGGCGCTTACGAGCGCATGGTGGAGCGTTACCTTGCATCCCGTCATTTTGGCGAGGAAATGGCACGTCACTGGCTCGATGTGGCCCGCTACGGGGATACGCATGGGATGCACCTGGACAACGAGAGACAGATGTTTGCCTTCCGTGACTGGGTGGTGAATGCGTTCAATCGTAATCAACCGTACGACCAGTTCACCATCGAGCAACTGGCTGGCGACCTGTTGCCTGAACCGTCCAACTCGCAACTGGTAGCGACCGGGTTCAACCGGTGCAATGTCACCACCGGGGAGGGCGGAAGCATCTCAAAAGAGTGGCTTTACCGCTATGCGGTCGAGCGAGCCAGTACGACCGCGCAGGCCTGGCTCGGCCTCTCGGCCGGCTGCGCGGTGTGTCACGATCACAAGTATGATCCGATCACGATGAAGGATTTTTACTCGTTGTATGCGTTCTTCTATTCGGCAGCCGATCCCGCGATGGATGGCAACAGGCTGCTCACCCAGCCGGTGGTGAAAGTTGAGAGGGTTGACGCGAAGAAGCAGCTGGAGGATCTCGCCAGGCGGGAGGCAGTGGTGAACGAGGAGATCAATCAGATCGCAGGGACAATCGCCTACGAGGATCCTGCCGACCGAAAGCCGAGCCCTCCAGTGAGCGAGACCGAGCGTGTCTGGTTCGAAGACGCCTTCCCGGCGGGTGCCAAGGTCACTACGTCGGAGACCAGGCTGGAGTTCGCGTCCAAGCCGGTTGCGAGCGGGCTGAAGTCGCTCAAGGTCAAGGGGCCTGCCATGGCGCAGGTATTTTACGAAAGCGGTGCTGCTGACCTTGTCGTCCCGGCTAACGGAAGGTTTTTCCTGCATGTTTTCAATGATCCGGAGGATCCGGCAGAGGAGGTGATGATTCAGTTCAATACGGGCACTTGGATGCACCGGGCGATCTGGGGCAAGGACCTGATCCCGTGGGGTCGGGCCGGGACGGGCGAGCGCTTCCCGGCGGGTGGATTGCCGGAAACCGGCAAGTGGGTGAAGCTCGAGTTCGCGGCGGGCAAGGTGGGGCTCGCACCGGGCACGAAGATCAAGGGGTTCGCCTTTACGGTCCATGGCGGGACAGTCCATTTTGACAGGATGGGAGTCGTGGGGCGGAGTGATCCCAGTGCTGATCCGGCGCGCAGTTTCGCGGCCTGGAAAAAATCCCTGCCCCAAAAAGAGCAAAACGCCCTTCCGCGGGACGTGGGTGCCCAGCGGCGTCACTACCTCGCCCGGGTGCATGTTGGGACGCGAGAGAGGTTCGCGCCATTGCGGGCCAGGCTGGATGCCATCGCCAAGGAGCGTGCCGCGCTTGGCGCGTCGGCACCGTCGACATTTATTTTCAGGGATCTGCCCAAGCCGCGGGACAGTTTCGTCATGATCCGTGGGCAATACGACACGCCGGGTGAGAAAGTCGTGCCAAACACACCGGAGATCCTGCCTCCGCTTCAGAAAGCCGGTGAGCGGGGAAACCGGCTCGACCTCGCCCGCTGGATTGTGTCGGGCGAGAACCCGCTCACTGCCCGCGTGGCCGTCAACCGGTTCTGGCAGCAGATGTTTGGAGTCGGCCTGGTGGAGAGCAGTCACGATTTCGGCACGCAGGGAACTCTTCCGACTCACCCGGACCTTCTCGACTGGTTAGCCGTCACGTTCGTGGAGAGCGGCTGGGACGTGAAGAACCTGGTGCGGCTCATGCTGACCAGCAAGACCTTCAGGCAGCAGAGTACTGCCCGGGCGGAGAACTGGAGAACGGACCCCCACAACAGGTGGCTTGCCCGTGGCCCACGTTTTCGTTTGGCCGCCGAGCAGGTGCGGGACCAGGCGCTTTTTGTAAGCGGTCTGATCAAGCTGCAGATGGGGGGTAAGGGCGTAAATCCCTACCAGCCTCCGAACATCTGGGAGCCGGTCGGGTTTGGAAGTTCCAACACTCGCTATTACAAGCGTGGCAATGGGGATGATCTCTACCGGAGGACGATTTACACGTTCATCAAGAGAACCGCTCCGCACCCCTTGATGGAAAACTTCGACATGCCGAACCGCGAGTCCTCCTGCATTAAGCGTGATCGAACCAATACGCCCCTGCAGGCTCTCCAGCTGATGAATGATGTTCAGCACTATGAGGCGGCGCGTGCTTTCGCTGCTGAGATCATCGGTGCAGCACCCGACAAGGCGGGTAGGATTGATTTTGCATACCGCCGGGTTCTCGCCCGCAAGGCCGAAGCTGAGGAACTAGCGCTCATCGGGAGCTTCCTTGACGGCCAGCTGGCGAGGTATCGTGCCGCGCCGGAAGAGGCAAAGAAGGCGGTTTCCTTCGGCGAGAGCAAGGCGCCGGCTGAACTGGATCCGGTAGAGCTGGCCTCATGGGCATTGGTCGGAAACCTGATCCTCAATCTCGATGAAGCTGTCATGCGGAACTGATCGGAGCGGCATCCTGTCTTCAAGTCATGAATCCTCTGTTTGAAAACCAACTCCTGCAGACCCGCCGCCAGTTTTTCGGGGATACCGGAATTCGCCTCGGAGGCGTGGCGATGGCCTCACTGCTTGCTTCGCAGGGCAGAAGCTCGGCGGAAGGGTCCGAGGTGCACCCCGGCATCGAGGGCCTGCCGCACTTCGCCGGCAAGGCCAAGGCGGTCATCTATCTGCACATGAACGGGGGGCCTTCGCAGCTCGATACCTGGGATTATAAACCGAAGCTGCAGGAGCAGTTTGACAAGAGCCTGCCGAAGGAGTTCCTCGGCGATCGCATCACCACGATGACGAGTGGCCAGGGCAAGTTCCCGGTCGCTCCTTCAAAATACAAGTTCACCCAGCATGGAGAGTGCGGGCGATGGGTGAGCGCGCTCCTGCCCCACACCGCGAAAGTTGTAGACGATATCGCGGTGATAAAAACGGTGCATACCAACGCCATCAACCATGACCCGGCTTGTACTTTCGTAATGACCGGAAGCGAGATCCCGGGCAAACCGTGCATGGGTTCTTGGGTCTCCTATGGCCTCGGCGCGGAAACGAGCGACCTGCCCGCCTTTGTATCGCTTGTCCCGAATTTTCCGAATGGCTCCAACGCCCAGGCGCTCTACTCCCGCATGTGGGGTTCCGGATTCCTGCCGGGCAAGTATTCAGGGGTCGTCCTGCGTCCGGGAGCGGACCCGGTGCTGTATCTCGACAATCCGCCGGGGGTCAGTTCCGCCGACCGGCGGGAGATGCTCGATACGCTCGGTGAACTCAACCAGCGAGGATTCAGGAAATTCGGTGACCCGGATATCCAGACTCGTATTTCCCAGTACGAGATGGCCTACCGGATGCAGAGCAGCGTTCCGGAACTCACTGACCTTGCGAGGGAATCAAAGGCCACCAAGGAGCTCTATGGAAGCCGGGTGGACACTCCCGGGTCCTTCACGCGGAGCGCCCTCCTCGCCCGCCGCCTGGTGGAGCGCGGAGTGCGCATGGTGCAGATTCTGCATCGCGGCTGGGACTCCCACGGCAACCTTCCAGTTGAACTGGGGAACCAGTGCAAGGACACCGACCAGGCTGTCGGCGCGCTCATTACCGACCTCAAGCAACGAGGCATGCTCGACGAGACGCTGGTGATCTGGGGGGGAGAGTTCGGTCGCACGGTCTACTGCCAGGGCAAACTTACCCGTGAGCGCTACGGTCGTGACCATCATCCCCGGAATTTCTGCATGTGGATGGCCGGTGGGGGGATCAAGGGTGGAGTCGAGATCGGGGAAACCGACGAATACTCCTACAACGGGGTGGTCGACAAGGTGCATATCAATGAGATCAACGCCACCGTGTTGCATTGCCTTGGGATCAACCACGAGCTTTTCACCGTGCGAGACCAGGGGCTCGACCAGCGCCTGACCGGTGTCGAGCCCGTGAAGGTTATCAAGAAGATCCTCGCCTAGCCCTGCCGAGGACGGGAGGGCGGGGACCGCGGGCAGAACGGTACTGCTTGACTGGCAGTTCTACTTCACCTCCTCACCATGACTTCCACGTCATCAAGATACCACCCTGAATAGGGAGGGGTATTGAATGCGTCCGACTCGAAGCGAAACTCGACCAGGATGCTCCTGCCAAGGGCCTCGGCAGGAAGGGTCCGGGTAATTTCTTCCCAGTCGGTTGTGAAGTTGTCGAGCCCGGAGACAAGCTCGGCGATCAGGGAATCATCCTCCGCATCGAGGATGTTGATGGTGCCGAAGTCGAAGGCCACCTCCATGTCCTTGAAGTGAAAAAAACTGAGGGTGGCCTCGACTGCGCCGCTCAGGTCGATGGCGGGGCTGCGCAACCACGCGAGAGCGTTAGCCGTATAGGGACCATCAATATTAGTGCCGTAGCAATGGTCCGGACTGTGGGCGGCCTGCGGGCCGGTAGGGAGTATGGCAGGTATGCCAAGGCCCCACGCCGTGCCCGCATCCCCCTCGATCCCGGTGGTCCACCCCCCCTGCCCATTTTCGAAGTTGTCCGCGAAGACCTGAACGGGTGGAGCAGGGTTTTGCTCCACCACGAAGAAGCGGTGATCCTCGACGGGGAAGGGCAGCGTCAGGCTGTTCAGGGGCGGCGTAGCCGCGAGATCCATGTGGCCGTCGTAAATGGGCCAACCGGAGGGTTCGGACGCTCCGGGATTGGTGGTGCTGCGGAGGTGGTATATGTTTCCCGGTCTGCTGGGCCACTCGATGCGTAGAGTTCCTGCTTCAGCCCGCGGGGTGAAGGTAAGCTGCAGGCGGTCCCGCTTGGAACCCGTCCAGTCGTAGGGAGCCCCGACGTAGAGGTTGTCAAACATGGAGATCTGTCCATTGCCAACGTTGTAGAGGCCGATGAGGCTGGGTTGCTCAATGGCATTCGCACCCCCGCGCAGGTAGAGCGGAGATTCCCGGGGAGTTCCGGCAAAGGCCCGTGGATTTTCCATGACCCAGAGTTGTCCGGTGATCAGGTCCTGGCACTTGAGCTGGGTGAACTGGCGGTAGGAGGGGCTGGCCGGATCGAGATCAAGGACAAACCCCAGGCGGTGCCAGGTCTCCCGCGGGAGGTTGTCGAATCCTTCGGTGCCGTCGAAACGGTAGAAGCGGTCGAGGACGTCCTCATCCAGTTCCACTCCGGAGGCATCGTAAGCCAGGACGCTGATTGCCCAAGGGCCCGAGCGGGGGGGGTTGAGATTGAGGGTCGGCTCGTCCGAGCCGGCACTGGTGTAAATTCCGCCCATGTGGCCTCCTCCGTCCCGGGCGAGGATGCTGCCCTGATAGTTCGGGAAGTCATGCTCGTAGGCATTGCAAAAGTCGATGCTCACTTCCACGAGGGCATTTGGGAACTCTACCGGTAGTTGGTCGCGTCCGCCGCCGCTACTGTCACTGGTGCCGAGGGCGATGAATTGTTCGCCTCCATTCGGATTGAAGGGAAGGAGGCGCGGAGCGACCGGGTAGTTTTCCGGGGTTTGGTTGGAGGAAGGTGTCCAGGGAATCCGTGCCCCGGCATAGGTGTGCACGTCGAAGTTGTTGCCGAACTGCTTGGTCCACCCGTTCTGGGGGACCAGCTGGCTGGCACCTCCGGTGGTGGATGCTGATCCGGGAGCCCCGGTGTAGCCTTCCCCTGCTTCAAATCCGCTCTGAAAATCGGCTGAGGCGGTGGCTCCGGCGAGGAGGATTGTTGCTGCGAGCGATTTCGTGGTCGCCGGGACAACGATGCGGCAGGTTCCGCAAGTGGGGCGTGGGTTCATTCCCTCAGTCTGGGGAGGCCCCGGTGGCAGGGCAAGCATCGAGGGATCATCGGAAGGAAGGATGCAGGGACGGTGATTCCCGGGTAGACCGGGATTCGGCTTTGCCCTGTCCCTCCGATCCCTATCCGGACTTTCAGCGCGCCCGGGGAATGCCAGCTTGTTGCAGGGGCAGAATAGGCTAGAAGGACGTGGACCATGAGAGCGGTGGGCAGGAAGTCGAGGGTTTGTTTCTCGGTGGCGAGCCTGTTCATCGGGATAGCAGGCTGGGGATGGGCGGAGGATGCAGACCAACTGTGGAAGCGGGTCGAGGAGGCCTACGCCCGCAATGAATTTGAGAATGGCCATGCGGCTATTGAAGGCCTGCTGGCCTCCCGGCCGGGAGATGATGCCTTGGCTGCCCGTGCTCTCGCGCGAATGCTGGAGGAAGCTCGTCGGCAACGCTGGCATCATCGGCTCCTGCCGCGCGAGAACCCGCGGGCACTCTGGGCGGCGCAGCAGTACTGCGCGCTGGAGCGGAGGGGCGCGGTCTCTGCGCACACGGAAATGATGCGCCTCGCGGTAGACCTGGTAGTGCAGGGAGCCCTGGCCCAAGGGCAGACCATGCAGGCGCATGACCTGGTGACGCGCCTGAGGAAAGAAGACCCGCAGGACCTCTACTGGAAGCTCAGCGAAGCGGAGTTGTTTCGTGCGTTGGGAGCGCCCGGGACGACCCTGCTTTATGCAGGGTTGGAAGACTTTCTGGGAGGAGTGAATACGGAGGAAATCGTGGCCGAAAGACTGGCTGACAATGACCGGGCGCGCAGGAACTGGCGCTCCGAGCTGAGGCCCCCGCTGGGAAACGGAGTGCGAAGACTCTCCTTGTCCCTCATCGACGGGCCCGGCGTTTCGCGGGATTGGGAGAACNTGGTGGCGGCTCCGCCGCACGAGAGACCGGAAGGGCTTCACCGCATGCTCGTCCGGAGTTCCGCGATCAATCTTNTGCCCTGGTCTGATGGCACTGGTTCNATCGACCTCCCGCTCCTGNTGGATCAGTATCTGCTGCAGGCGACGCGTGTGGAACGTGAGGATCTGCGGGCACTTCAGAACGAGAAGGCCGACTCGGAGGACTTCTCGGTGGAGAAAATGGAGTCCGAGTTGCTCGGGTTGGTTCGGAGCTACCCATGGGCGCGGAAGTCAGAGGATGCACTCCTGNNACTGGGCAANCGGTATTTCTGGGCAGGGCGGATGGAGGCCGCCGGCCGGTGTTTTCAGGAAGTCGTCGACCGGACTGAGCGGGAATCGGTTCGCAAGCAGGCTCAGGTGACCCTTTGGCTTGCCAAGGTCCGCAGCGGTGTCCTTACGCGAAGCGATCAGATCCTGGACGGAATCGAACAGGATGAACTGTTCCCNTGGCGGGGTGGGCGCTTGAGGGCGCAGGACCTCACCGGGGAGCTGCTCAAGGAGAGGAGCAATCCCCTGCGCGCTCCTTCCGTCGCAAGTCTTCGTGAGCTGACCACGAGGGAGCTTTCCGTGGCCGAGCCGTCCCTGTGGCCGGGACAGCTGCCCGCCACCATCGATCTGCAGTGGATGCCGGGAGAGCGCCTTCTGGTCAGTGGGCGCACGATTCTTTCGCTGTTCGACCGGAGCGACCTTTCCAGCCCGCGGTGGAGCACGCCGCAACCGCTCGTGGGTGATGGCATCAACTACCACCCGGGTTACTTCCGGCCGGCCCGGGAGGGAAACCTGCTTTACCTCCGGGCCGGTGATCGGATCATGCCGAATGCCCTTGCCGCGATCGCCCTGGAAACGGGGCGTCCGGAATGGAGCTGTGATCTCTCGGATCAGGGTCAGGGGGGGCGTTTCCTGTCTCCTCTTGGTGATCCCGTGTTGTCTGATGGGTATCTCTTCTCGCTTCATTGGAATCTGAAGGGAGGGCGTAGCCTGGTCCTGACCTGCTTCGACCCCCGCGGGCAGCGGACGGTCTGGCAGCAGACGGTCGTGGGTGCGAACGGGAAGGAAGACCGGAAGGGCTCCCTGAGACAGGCATCCCCCCACCGTGTAATTTTCGGGAACCGGGTAACGGTCTCCGGAGGAGCCGTATACAGTGCCTCAAACTGCGGGGTGGTTGCGCGGTCCGATATCCGTGATGGGCGGACCGAGTGGATCCACAACTATGAGTCGACCGGCTCCCGGGAACCGCGGGTGGGCAGGCTGGGGGCTGCGCCGGTGGTCCTCGGAGACCTTGTCATCTGCATGCCCCGGGACGCACGATCCGTGTTCGCCTTGCAGGCTGGTAGCGGGCGGCTGGTTTGGGAGAACTCCCTTCTGCCGGGGGCCGAACTGGTTGGACGGGTGGGGGANCTTATCGTGGTGCGGGGAGGAGGAGTGCTGGCCGGATTGGANACGCGGACCGGGATTACTCGCTGGTACCGACCCATTGAGCGGGTGGTGGGGCGCTGTGAACTTGCAGGATCGGCTGTTTTCCTTGGTCAGCCCGGGGGACTGTATCGGATCGATGGCCGCAACGGGGCCGAGATGGAAAGCAGGCCCTGGGGCCTCGAGTCCACGCAGGTGCTGGCCTTCACCGTCCGGGGCCGGGAACTCATCGTGGTCACGGACCGCATCACCCGGCAGCGGGNTGTTTCTCCAAGTTTCGAGGTGGAGTGGCATGGAGCCTATCGGCCCGAAATCATCATGAGCCAGTGGATGGAGGGCCGCCGCTCCGCGCAGGCAAAATTGCCGCCGGAAGGATCACTCCTCAAGGGCTTTGGATACGGGCACTCGGAGGGCCTGCTGCAGTGTCTTGAGATCCGGCCCGGTGGAGGCTTGCGCTGGGAGCGTCGCTCGGATGCCTGGTCGCCGGAATTTCACTTCGTGGGGACGCGGCTCCTGCTCATCGACCGGGTGAATCGATACTTTCCAGGTCTACCGAATCGAGTCCGGGCCTATGATGGGAAAACCGGCCGCCCCCTCTGGACTCAGCGGATTCCGAGGGAATTGAACCGTGTGATCCCGAACGGGGATGTCGTTCTCTTTTACCGGGAGAATCATCGCCTCCTGGCCATTGCCGGAAAGACCGGGGAGAAGCTCTGGGAGCGTCGCTTCCTGCCGGCGGAGAGGATGTGTCTCCAGCCGGGAGATGANCGNCTTCACGTTGTGACCGTTTCCCGTGTGCGCACGGTCTCACATCTGGAAATCGATCTTCTGACGGGGCGGACCCTGTCAGAGGATCCTCTCGGTATTCCGCGGGTTGAAGGTGAGCCCAAGGGAGCGGTGGAAGCACCGCGGGGTTATCTTGAGGTCACCTTCCTTCCGAGGCGGGGGCGCTATCTCCGCCTGGTGGCTCTTTCCGAAGTGAACAACCAGGACTTCACGACCATTGCCGACCTGCAAGTGCTCGGGGCGGACGGNGANCCTCTTCCACGGGATCAGTTGCNGATCCANTCCGTGGACAGCTANGCTAATTCCGGATTCGAGGATCCGGAGAATGCCATCGATGAGGATATCGTCACCTGGTGGCACACGCCTTGGAGGAAGAAGGGCTATCCGCTTCCGCACGAGATCCAGCTTGACCTGGGAGAAGAAGTTGCGGTTACGGGGATTCGCTACCTTCCTGCCACGATTTCCAACAGNAAGGGAATGATCAAGGAATTCGANATCCATGTTACGGNAAAAGCGGGNNCCCGGGANAAGCCCGTGGCCAGGGGAATCATGTCAGCCCGTCCCCGGATCGGAGGCTTGTATAACGGNNAGGGCGGNGNNGCCCTCGACGNCCGCTATCAGTTCAGCGATACCGGGAGTGTTCTCCGCTATGGCATGGATGGAGAAGGACTGCAGATCGTCCGGGAGCATGCGCGCATCGTCCGCCAGAGCGGCGNTTACTATGTCAGCAACACACTNGATGACGGTTCAGGAAACCACTTCGTGGTCCATCGCTTCGATGACCCCTCTTATGCCTTTGACCTGGGGACATACCCNNGGGAGAAGTCGGGGGGGTTAAAGATGGAGGGAGACCTGCTTACGATGGGCCCCCAGCAGGCAATTCAGGTCGACCTCCGGGAGAAGAGATTCCTTCGAAAATAAACGGCAGGGCCGTCACTGCTCCCATCAGGGTAATTTCTGGCAGATCTTGAAGAAGTGAACGATTTCGGTTCAGGGAGAGCTGCCACGGGAAGATGAGGTAGTGCTTGGAGCCGTGACCACACGGCGATCGCGAGGGGTTCCACTTGACGGGCTGCGGGGATTGACGCCGAATGAGGGGCCGGGAAATGTCCCGGCATGAAACAAGTGAAGAGCAGACGAGTCCGGATAGTTTCTTTCGCGCTTCTGATGCGGGTCGGCTTGGGAGCCCACGCTGCCGGGTTGCTGACCGTTGATCCCGAGACGGGGCAGTACGAGGACCTGTCCTACGGGGCGCTCACTGACGAAGGGCTGTCCTGGGAAGAGAGGACACGTCTCTTTGGTGGGGAGACAGTGCATTATGGAGAGCTGACGGGGGTGCAGCGAACCACTGCGGAGGGCGAACTTGAGGGCCTGCGAAAGGAGATCGACCGCAAACTGTTCGTGAACTGTGAGGCGGAGATTCGCAAGTGGCTTCATCAGCAGGCGAAGGACCTTCCTGCAGCCTACGTGGGTCGCGATGCCCACAAGATCAGGTCCGGAGCAGTGGTCTTCTTCCGTGCCTACGAGACGTTTGGTGACAAGAATTACCTGGCGGCGGGGTTGGCCCGGGCAGACCTGATTCTCAAAGCACAATGGCCCCGGGGGCATTGGCCGTGGCCGGGCAAGAGCGAGAACTTTGTCCGTATTCAGGACGGGTCGACGACCGAGCCGTTCTGGATCATGCTGTACGCGCACAAGGTGAGCAGGGAGGAAAAGTACCTGCGGTCGGCCCGGCGATGTGCGGATCTCCTGCTCTCGCTGCAGCGGCCGGGCGGTGGGTGGGGTGACCAGTGGTCGTTCAACGGATCGGCGTCCGGTAATACCGGGGTATACCATGGAATTTCGTTCAACGACCGGGCCACGAACGCGCCCTTTCGGATCCTGGTGATGATGTACAACCTCACGAGGGACAGGAAGTATATCGCCAAGCTCGGTAACCTGTGGCCCTGGATCGTGAAGGCGAACCTGGGCGAGCGGGATGAGGTTGTCGGGTGGGGGGACCAGTATAATGATGATGCTTCACCAGCGAGGGCCCGGCGATATGAGATCGAGTTGCCTTCGACCTACGCCCTGACCCGCGCGGTTGGACCGCTTCTCATCTGGCACTACCTGATGTCCGGTGATGAAGCGCAGATGGACCTGCTGCGCAGGGCCTACGCCTGGCACGAGCACATGCGCCTGGAAGACCTGAAGCCGGAGAACTGGAAGCTGCTTCTTCAGCTCAATGATCACCAGACCGCGCAGGGGCATTTCTATAACCACTACCGCCCCGGCTGGCCCAGCGCCTACCTGCCTGATGGGTCGAACTGGGGAGGGGTTACCGGCTACAACGTCTTTGTCTGGTATGGAATCAGTGACGAACGGAGGAAGAAGTATGGACGGTTCCTGCCAATTCAAAGCCACGACGTCACCGTCCTGCGGGACGGAATGGAGACCAAGCAGCGGATGAACCTGGGCGCGGACCGGGGCTGGCTTAAGATCTACGCTGCCGATCGTAATTATTTTGGAAGGCATCAGTGTCATTGTTCGATGGGCAACGACATGAGCCAGATCCGCCGTGCACTCCTTGAGCACAAGCGCGGTGGTCGGGCCGCGCTTCTGAAGTATCATTCCAATCCCACAAGCTACACCGCGGACCAGTATCTCCAGGCAAGGGTTGCGGCCGCCCGGCGAGCAACCGAGAAGCGCAGCATCCGCCTTGCCGGAAATCCGGATAGGAAGGGAATCCTCGCGGTCAGTGATCCGGGGGCCCTGGTCGGGCAAAAGGGCCGCTGGTACGGGGACCGTTACCGAGAGGCGGACGGCCCCGGCTGGCCAACCAAGTGGGGGGCGGCTTATTACGACTATCTCCAGCATGAGGAAGTCTACGGGGGCGAGCGAGGAAGCGTCGCCTGGTACCAGTGGCAGTTCGTCTATGATACGATGCTCGCGGACGGCAGGATTTCAGCGGAGGCCGCGGCTCGTGGCGGGAGGGGTCTGCAGGGAACGGCGACCCACACCTGCCTTGATTCCTGGGACGCCTTAGGGGAGTGGCTCATGGCCTGTCACGAAATGGAGAATCACTTCTCTGTTCCTCTGGGGGAGGGGAAGAAATGAGCGGTGGCATGCGTATTGCCTGCAAGGTTCCGCCAGTCGATCGCCGAGGGACGGCCGGTGGGCCTTCCTCCCGGAACGACCAGCTACTTGGCCGGTCCGTGGGGCCTGGTGGGCCTCGGAAACGGCCTGGCCCCTCCTCCCTGCCACGAAACGTCCCCGGCGATTAAAATGATGTTCCGCTTCACTGGCAGCCTGTCTGTTCTCCTCCTGGTCCTGCCCTGGAGCCTGTCGCCGACCGGGAAGGCGGGCCCGGTCCCCGGAAAACCGGCCTTCACCGATTATTGCGAGCGACTGGAGCAGGAAATCCAGGGCCGCAAGCACGGCTTTCTGGCCGGGAATCTCAGTTACTATGTGGGGGGCTTTCATGCGAGTTGGAGCCTTGTCGAAGATGAGACAATTGGACTAACGCACCCGTTCCATCACGACCTGCGGAGTCGCGGAGTCGGGCTCCTCGAGAGTGAGCTGACGGGGACCGAACACACCGGAAAAGGGAATGACTACCTGGGCTGGGAATTTTACAAGGACACTCGCGTGCTTTACGGGAGCATCATCCTTGATGGAAAGGTCTACCGGCATCCCCGGCCCAGGAGCATGCGGTGGAGGCCAGACAAGATAATCTGCGATTACGAAGTGGCGGGGGTCACCATCAGGGAAGAGAAGTTCATCTCTGCCAATGATGCCGCGGCCTGTATCGTCACAGCTTCCCGGCCGATTACTCTTCGATTTGACGGTCACAGCTTCTACCACCGGAACAGCGTCTCGTCATCGGCGGCAATCCGGTTCGACAAGGAGAGTAATGCGCTTCTGATTACGGAGGGAGGGACGGCGAGGTCGCGCCCCGATCCGGGCGGCCCCGAGCGGGTCGGTCCCTGTGTCTATTCGGGGATGAGCACGGTCCTGAGTTCCTCGCGTGATTTTTCGCGGTCCTTCCAGACCCGGCAGGACGAGCGAGGGGTGCAGCACTACGTCTTTTCCGTCCCATGCGACAGCGAGGGAACGATTGTTTCCTGGGCGATGCACGACGAGCAGAAGGCAGCCCTGTCCTCCGCCCGTGAGATTATCCGGAACCACCGGCAATGCCTGGCGAGGAAGACTGCCACCATGAACCGGATGCTTAATGAGGAGGTCCCCTGGTTCCGTTGTCCGGACGAGAAGTTCGTCGATATCTACTACTACCTCTGGGCCCTTTACCTGATGTACTACATCGAAGTAGGGATGGGCTGGGAGCAGGAGCACCACACCCAGACGGCGGTGAACAACTTCCTCGGGATGCATCGCTACGATGCGGCCTTCCAGATCAAGGTGGGCGCGTGGACTGCCGACAAGCGCCGCTACGCATACGGGAATGTTCTTACCTGGAAGCATCTCAGCAAGAACGATCGCTACCGCGAATTGCCCAACGGATTGCGTCTGCTCTCCGACAACATGGGAACTTCCTGGCATAGCGGGGCTTACGGCGCGGAAACCTCCGAGCACGTCCTCGGCGCCTGGCAGATTTATCAGCACACCGGGGATGTGGCCTTCCTCAAGGAATGCTACGAAGACCACTTTGCGAAGCTGTTCTGGAAACGCCTCCCGAATGTCGCAATGAACGAGTTCGAGGTCGCCGATACGCTTGAGAAGATGGCGCGCCTCACGGGTCACGAGGAGGGGGTCGCGCACTGGCAGAAGATCACCCGGCGCGATCCCCGCCACATCCGCCAGATGTTTGAGCAGCGCTGGGAAATGCATGGTATCCCCAACTATTTCGCCGGGCCAAAGGACGGGATGGTCATGACCAACGGTTTCTGGGCCATGCGCTCGCCTCACTTCCCGAGGGAATATGCCCGTCCGATGATGGAAGCCTGGGCGCTCGACCGGGAGAAGGGGTTTTCGGGAGATTTCTTTCCCCTCGCGATGTCCAGGCACGCCATGAAGATTTTTAACACGAAGGTGGACCATTCCTTCGGATACACACCGGATACGGCCTACTTCACCCTCGACGGGCTGTTCCGCCAGGGTTTGGCGGAGGAGGCGGCCAGGCTGACCCTGAATCACATTGAGAATTACAATTACCATGACGGATGGGGGATCCCGGTGGCGCCGGAGGCCTATCGGCGAGACCTGGAGCTTTTCGGGGATCAGTATTCCAACTTCAATGCCGGGAAGATCCTCCTCTATCTGGAAGGACTGGCGGGCTTGCGCTATTCCATCCCTGAGAATGAGCTTGCGATCCGGCCCGCCCTGCCGGGAGAATGGGACTGGATGGAAGTGCGACTGCCCGTTGCAGGGGACTGGACCGTGATCCGCTACTCCAGGCATGGGGTGCAGGTGAGGGGATGTCCGCTGCGGGTTGCGCAGGAGCCCACGCCCTCAGGAACAACCACTGAATGATCTGGTTCCGCGGGCACGCATCGCCTCGACTGTTTGGGTCGCGGTGGCTCGAATGGTCCAGATGGACGATCTTTTCTTCATTGCCAGCAGGTTCGGCGGAAGGATGATCACGGGATGGGCTGCCGGGAGAGCGGTTGCGTGTTGATGTCGAGCTTGCCGGGGTGGGTCGCGCCTCGGCCTCCGGCGAATGACGACCGGGAGACCATACCGGTCCTCTCGTGCAACCGATCTCTCCCTTCCCGCTTCTGGAGAGTAGTGCTCCGGGGGCAAAGCTGTTAAACCGAAGACATGATCAGGAAAGCAGAAACCCGCCGGAACTTCATCAAGAGGACGGCGGCAGCGACGGCCGGAACGCAGCTTGTGGCCGCCCCGTATATTCTGGCCGAGAAGGCTCCCAACTCGAAGCTCGGCATTGCAGTCATCGGAGCCGGCGGGATGGGAAGCGGTAATCCACGGATTGCAGCTGGAGAGCGGTTCGTAGCGATGTGTGATATCGACGACAAGCGCCTGGGGCAGGCCGCCCGGAGTATCCGGGACAGGGTTCCGAACCCGAAGATATACCATGATTACCGGAAGATGATCGAAGAGTGTCACAAGGACATCGACATGGTTCTCATCGCCACCCCTGATCATCATCATGCGCCCGCCGCCATCCGCGCCATCGACCTGGGCAAGGCGGTCTTCTGCCAGAAGCCCCTCGCCCACAACATCGCGGAGTGCTATGCGCTGGCAAAAGCGGCCGAGGAGAAGAAGGTTCNNACNCAGATGGGCAANCAGGGGCACTTCGGTGAGAACATCCGCCAAGTGTGCGAGTATATCTGGGCCGGGGCGATCGGGAAGGTGCGCGAAGTTCATGCGCTCCTGGGCCGTAATTTCGGGGGGAGCGGCGGCCAGCCGGCCGGCAAGCCGGCGCCGGCGCACATTCACTGGGATGAATGGATTGGACCGGCGGCCAAACGCGATTATCACGATGGGCTGCACCCGTTCAGCTGGCGGTCGTGGCGGCAGTTTGGGACCGGGACGGTAGGGGACATGGCCTGTCACAATCTGGATACCCTCTTCTGGGCTCTCAGGCTGTCCGAGGCATCGGAGTTCACTATGGAATGCCTCAACACTAAGGGAGGCAGCGAAGAGAAGTATCCACAGGACAACGTGGTCCGCTGGGAGTTCGGTCCTCGGGGGGATATGCCACCGGTCAAGGTCCACTGCTATGACCACAAGGGGCTCATGCCACCGGTGATGCTTGAGGCACAGAAGCAGTACAGCATTCAGTTCAACGAGCACACCCTCTTCGTCGGGGAAAAGGGCATGATCACGATCAGTGGGACAAGCGGACGCTGGCAGTTTCTCCCGGAGGAGAGGGTGAGGGATGTCCCGGTCCCCNCGAAGACCCTGCCACGGGCTCACGGCGGCCCGATCANCGATCTCATCCACGCTTGTAAGAACGGGACCGCGCCGTGTTCAGACTTCCCGGGCTCCGCAGGTCCGCTCAGCGCTTTTGCGGCAACTGGCCATCTTGCCATGTTCGCAGGGGTGGGAGAAAAGCTGCACTGGGATGTGCAGAAGATGCGCTGCACCAACAATGAAGGTATCAACCGCCTTGTCGGGCGAAAATACAGGCCGGGCTGGGAGGTTTAGAGTGGAGGGGGGAAAGGCTCATGGAAGCAGGGATCTCTTGATTGACGGCTGGGACTAATTCGAGCAAATCGATTTCTGCTGTGCAGAGCGATGCTGACAGGCACTGTTTGAAAGCTCAGCGAAGAATACCTGGCTGAGACCGTGGTTTCCTTCCTCATGAAAAATTATATACTGCCAACTTTCCTGTTACTCGCGACGCCTGTCCTTGGTNGTGGGAGCTGGCCTCCAGCCAATCCCGCGAAAAAGGTTTTTACGGGCCGCCAGACCGAAACCTACCAGCATGGGACACTGCCGGAGTGGGGATATGCGGCGCCCCAGGAAGACACCTTTGTTGTCATGTATCCCAAGGAAGGAGAGCGCAGAAATGCGCCCCTCTATGTCGTTCTACACTCGGCCGGGCACGACGTGTATTCGTGTGTGAACTGTACGCGAACGGTCGGGAATCACGACATTTACCGTGCGCCAGATGACCACTATGCGCTCTACCTTGATTGCCGGAAAAACCGGGCAAACGACTGGTGGTGGGGCGGACTGCACCGGGGNGACNAGGGGTTGATACAGAAAAATTCCGGAGGGGTCACCGTGCCGGTGGAGAAGCGGGTCATCGCCACCGTCAAGTGGGTCATCAAGCACTATGGCCTCGATTCCAACCGGGTCTACCTTTCGGGCAATTCGATGGGTGGGAGCGGAGCCCTGGGGATCGGGATGAGACACGGGGATGTCTTTGCTGCCATCAAGGCCAATGTCCCCGCTGGAATTGANCACGTCTCCGAGCGCATGTTCTTTCCTCCCANGGAGATCCCGGAGGGGGTNTCTCTCGTGGACCCGCCGATCTGTGTCGACTACTCGGGCCAGAATGACGGATGGTCGACTGGGCACGACCGGTTTGCCCGGGCGATGAACGAACGCAGATACGCCCTNTTCCTTTACTGGGGGCCCTTTGGTCACGCCAACAATTCGGCTCGGATCATGCAGACCAATGACCNGATTGATTCCTTCGACTGGCTTGGTGTCAGGAAGGACGAGGCCTATCCAGTCTTTACGAATGCCTCGACCAACTCCGAGCTTCCCTGGCCCGACAGACGGAAGAGCGGGGAATCCGGACAGATCAACGCCTTCTTTCGCTGGAAGACGGTGGAGGATACTCCGGAACGGCTGGGGATGTCTCTAGTCCTTGTCACCGCGAAGGAGCTGGAGACGAGGTTCGAGATTCCGGACGAGGCCCGGGCGGATGTCAGCCTGCGGCGTCTTCAGAAGTTCCGCCTCACGCCGGGGGCCTCCTACCGGTGGCGATTTGGTAAGTCGGGGGGAGTGGGGCAGGTAGACCCTCAGGGCCTGATAACGGTCCCGGACCTCAAGGTCACGGGAAAGGCAGTCACTCTCTGGGTTGAGCCGTCCGACAAGAAGGGGGCTGGAGTTCGGCAACCTGAGGCACGCTTCCATGTGGAGGGAAAGGGTTGGCGGATGGACCGGGCCCGGATCAGTGATCCGGGACGACCACGAGTACTCCTGATAGGAGACTCCATCTTGCAGGGATACTTCAAGAAAGTGGTTTCCGGTCTCGGGGACAAGGCCTACGTGGATGCGTGGGTCAATCCGCACTGGCAGTCGGAGGGAACCAACAGGTTGCTTGCAGACGTCCTTTCGGCCAATGGCCCATACGATGTCGTGCACTTCAACATGGGATTACACGGTTGGGCGGAGGGCAGGATCAAGGAGGGAACTTTCCAGCCACTCACCCGGGCCTACGTCAAGGTGCTCAGGCAAGAGCTTCCCGGGGTGAGGTTGATCTGGGCCAGCAGCACGCCGGTGACGACGAAGGAAGATGTGGGTAAACTCGACCCCGCTATCAATCCGGTCATTGTGGAGCACAATTACATGGCGGCGGGGGTGATGAGGGATGCGGGGATTCCGGTAAACGATTTTTATGAGCTTCTGGTTACCCGGCGGGAGTTGGCCAAGGGGGATCGTTTCCACTGGACGAACCCCGCTTACAGTCTGCTTGGAGAGAAGGCCGCGAGGTCGATTCTGGAGGCGCTGGGGGAGTGAGAGGAAAAGTCCCCCGGATATCCGGCGAGAAATCCACAGGGATCTCCCGGACCTCTTCCTTTCCCGTTGCGGGCCCCTGAGGGGGCGTGGTATACAGCCTGCTCCCGTATCAGCCGGTGGCCCGTGTGATCGGATAGCGAACCCGGATCTTGATGGAAGAGTGCTAAGAAACCCATGCTCGGCAGCGCTTGTTCTTGCTCTCCTGAATCTGGTTGCGGGAGCGGAGGAGATCCCGGGCCAGAGCGGGGTGGCCTCTCTGCATCAGCACCTGCTCCCCTTTCTCGAGGCGCATTGTTTCGACTGCCACGATGATGCCGAACAGAAGGGCGACCTGAACCTGCGCAAGCTGAGTACACATCCGATCGATGAGATCTCGGCGCTACCCTGGGTAGCGGTGCTGGAGAGAGTTGAGGCGGGAGAGATGCCCCCGAAGACGCGTGAACCTCCGGCCGAAGCAGAGCTGCGGGAAGCAATGTCCTGGCTGGGAGGAGCTCTCGACAGTGCTGAGGCGGCGGTGAAGTCGCAAGGGGTCAGCACCGGGATGCGGCGGCTCAACCGGGTGGAATACCGCAATACGATGAGAGACTTGATAGGTCACCCCTACGACCCTGCCGAACTTCTCCCGCCGGATACGATCTCCCACGGATTCGACAATGTCGGAGAATCGCTGGTGGTGTCGCCCCTGCACGTCGAGAGCTTCGTGGCGGCCAATGAGCGCATCCTCGACAAGGTGCTCAACATTCCGGAAGGCCGCCCTTTTCGGCAGCACTGGAGAATCTTGAATTCCACCCCGGAAGGGAAGCCTCTCCTCAAGGATGACGGCTCCTGGCACGACGGCCACCGCGGGAAAAACAGGGAGAAGATCAAGCCTGGATTTCTGAAGGGCAATGTTCTTCCCAATGCCGAAGTGCCAAGCGGGTTCACTCCCTACACCATGGTCGACCTGACCGAGGACCCACCCAAGTCGTATGAAGGGGCGTGGGATATCCGCGTTTTCGGCGGCAGCCAGATTGACGAGGGCTTGCTTATCAGGGAGGGAGATAACGCATTTGGCTTCAAATGGTTTGCCTACGAGGAAGGAGTTTACCGCGTCCGGGTTCACCTGTCCTCTTTTGGCCCGGAGGACTGGGAAGGCCTCTCGCCCAAGGTGGGAATCGTGCGCTATCCGGAAGGCACTCTGTGGCGGGAGCACTTGCTGGAGCCGAACCGGTCGGAAGTGCTGGAAATCGAGCTCTACCGTGACAGCGTCGACTGGTATCTCCAAACCAATGGGAATCGGCACTGGGGTCTCAAGCTCTATTACCAGCTTGGCGAGGAAGCGTCGAAGGCCGGAACGAAAGTCCCCTTCGGGCTCCATATTTCACAGATTGAGATTGAAGGGCCGCTCCACCCGGAGTGGCCGCCTGTCTGGCATCGCAGGGTGTTTCCTGACCGGGTAGCGGGAGAGGGAGACGAAGCCTATGCTGGACGAGTGCTCCGCCGTTTCATGAGCAGGGCCTATCGCCGGGCGGTGAGCGAGGGAGAATCCGCCCGGATGCTGAAGATCTATCGCCAGGAGCGGGAGGCCGGTCTTGACTTCAAGGAAGCCTTGCGAATGCCCCTCTCCACCATCCTCTCTTCACCCGCGTTCCTGTATCTTGGCCGGGATGGTCCCGGAGGGACGGGGAACAGGGCTTGGGAGCTGGCTTCCCGTCTCTCGTATTTCTTGTGGCGGAGCATGCCTGATGAGCGCCTGTTCGAACTGGCAGCGAGTGGTGATCTCCTGCGGGAGGACGTTGTCCTGCTCGAGATTGACCGGATGCTGCAGGATGCGAAATCGAAAGCTCTCGTTGAGCACTTCACTCGGCAATGGCTGGGTCTCGACAGGCTCGACGCACTGGAGGTTGATAGGGCTCTCCATCCGGATTTTGATCACGCCTTGCAGGATTCCATGATCGGGGAGTCTTTGGCGTTCTTTACAGAGATCCTGCGGGAGAACCTGAGCCTGGACAACTTTCTCGATTCGGATTTCGCGATGCTGAATGAACGAATCGCCTGGCATTACGGAATCGCGGGCGTCGACGGCAGCGAATTTCGTAAGGTGGCCCTTGATCCCAGGGCGCAACGCGGGGGTGTCCTCACGCAGGCAGCAGTCCTCACGGCGACCGCCAACGGGCTTCGAACCATGCCAATCAAGCGTGGGGCGTTTGTGCTCGGGGAGATCCTCGCAGACCCTCCGAAGCCGCCGCCGGCCGATGTGCCCACCGTCGAGGAAGTGACCCCGGACAGGGCCCTTGCCACCCTGCGCGAGCGTCTTGAGCAGCATCGGAGTTCGGCTTCATGCAAAGATTGCCACCGTAAGATTGACCCGCTCGGCTTCGCTCTGGAGAACTATGATGCGATCGGTCGATGGAGGACTCATGAGCTGGTGGAGGTTGCGGCTGATCGGCACAGGCCGCAGGTATACCTCCCCGGAGAATTGATCACGCTTCGTTTCGCCAATGGCACGGGTGAGCCGAATGACTGGATTGCGGTTCTCCCGGCGCGTGAGGACAATAACCGCAAGTTTGAGGAAGTGAACATCTGGAAGCATACCACGGACACCAGGAAGCGTCTTCCGAACGGACTCTTCCACGGGACTGTAACCCTTCCCGCTCCCGAGGCGCCGGGTGAATATGAAGCCCGCCTGTTTTTTGCAGGCGGATACGAGGTGGAGGCTCGCCAGAGGTTCCTTGTAGCATCGGTGGACGGAGAGGTCAGGTCCAGCGATCGGAGGGCGCCTCTCCTGCTGGACCCGGAGAATGATTCGCATGCTCTTTCCTGGGTTCCAGTGGATTCCACTGGGAAGCTCCCGGATGGACGCATGTTCGAGGACATGACTGGATTCAAGAAACTTCTGCTCGAAGACCGAGAGGATTTCTTCCATTGCCTGACCGAGAAGATGCTGGTGTATGCGCTGGGGCGGCCGGTCGGCTTCGGTGACCGCTCCGAGATCAAGGACATCGTCGAGGAATTGACAAACACGCCGACGCTGAAGCACTTGATCAAGTGTATCGTCTTGAGAGATATTTTCTATCCGCGGGGAGAAGAATGATGAATCACAGACAATCACTGACGAGGCGTGCTGTTCTGAGGGGAGCGGGGGCGGCGATTGTGCTTCCTGCCTTCGAGAGCCTGAGGAAGCTCCGCGCCGCGGAGTCCGGGTTGCCCAGCGTTCCCGCGCGCATGGTCTGCATTTATACTCCGCACGGTGTGCGCAACAGCGCCTGGTACCCGGAGAAGGCCGGGGCGGACTATCTGCTCTCCCCAACTCTCAGGCCCTTGGAGCCCGTTCGGGAGGATTTGTCGGTGTTGACCGGTCTCTGTCATCCGCGAATGTCTTCCAATGTCGGACATGCTGCCGCCGGGCGCTGGCTCACCGGTGTGCAGGAGGGAGACCGCATCCTCGTGGACTTCGCCTCTCCCAATGAATCTCTTTCCGTCGACCAGCTGGTGGCGGCCCGGACAGGCCAGGAGACGCGGTGGCCGTCGCTGCAATTGTCGACTGAAGGCGGGGCTGGTCTGCCGGGGCGAAGCAAGACGCTTTCCTTCAATTCCCGGGGCCTGCCCCTGCCTGCGATAAACAGGCCACGGGCAGTTTTCGACCGGCTCTTTGTTCCGGTCACGCCGGAAGACCGGGCGGCCGAGCTCAGGCGCTACAGGCGCCGTCGGAGCCTGCTCGACGGCGTGCTGGCGGAATCGAGGGATCTTGATCGGAAGCTGAGCAGGGCCGATCGCGAGAAGCTGGCGGAGTATCTCGACTCGGTGCGCGAGGTGGAGCGCCAGCTGGACCGGAACCGTCAATGGCTGGATCAGTCCAAACCGGAGATCGATGCCAGCCAGCTGGAGTTCGAGTTTAAGGACCGCCGTGGATTCCTGAGGGTGATGTATGATCTCATGGTTCTGGCCCTGCGCACGGATTCCACCCGTGTCATTACGTTTATGGCAGGTGTGGAGGTCGACCTCTACAAATGGAATGAGGTTGGTGTGAACCAGACCTACCACGGGCTCCAGCACCACTCCGGCAATGCTGGTCGGCTTGACGGCCTCGCAAAGGTGGACCGACTCGAGGTCGAACTCCTCGCAGGATTTCTGGGTAAGCTCCGGCAAACCAGTGAGGGAGACGGGACGATGCTGGACAATACGATGGTTCTCTACGGCAGCGGCATGAATAATGGGATCGGTCTCGAGGACGGCAAGGGAGCTCATTCCACCCGTAAGCTGCCAATTCTTCTGGCTGGGGGGCGGAAACTCGGAATCAGGCAGGGACAGCATCTCGTTTTTGAAAACGACGCCACTCCTCTCTGCAATCTTCATGTTACCATGCTGCAGGCAATGGGAGTGGAGCAGGCTCGTTTCGTGGACGGCAGCGGACGCCTCGCGGGCTTGACCTAGTTGAAGAGATTACGGGGGAGTCGGCGGGGAACATGGCCCTGTCGTCCGTCCGTTGTGATCTGGTGAGTGGCTTGGGTGCTCTGGCTCTGCCGGCGAGAATGGAAGGAATTCCCGGGGTTGCCGGGCCTCCGGGCAGGGTGGGATAGCCCCGGCGGCCGACTTTGCGGGCGGCCTCGATGAAAGTGGGATATCCTTGTTTTCAGGGATTTTTTGGAAGGGTGGGACTCCAGAGGGCAAGCGATGGACTCTCTCCTGAAAATCCGGTGCGGGAAGTCCGGTTGGCAGAGGAAGACAAGAATCCACCATGACAGCCAAAACACTACTCAACCGCTCCTGCGCCCTCCTGATCGGAAGTGCGTCCCTCGCAAGTGGACAGCTCGACCCCGACGTGATCGGAGTTGAGCCATTCGATCTGGATGTATTTCCAATTCCGGTGCTGCCGGGGAACCCCAATATTCCGGATATTCCTGACATTCCCGATATTTCGGTGAAGCCTGATTTTGATTACGGCGATGCCCCGGATCCCAGTTATCCGACGCGCCTGATCAACGACGGGGCCCGTCATTTTGTAGTTCCCCAGGCGGATGGCTTTATCCTGAAACTTGGTCCCAGGATTGATACGGAGCTCGACGGGCAGCCTACCTTCTTCGCCACGGGTGATGACGCCCTTGGCCCTCATAGTGATGAGGACGGGGTCACTTTTCTGGACCCGTTGCAGCCGGGCCTGCCGGTCGAGATTGAGGTGCAGGCTTCCGGGGAGGGGCGGCTGGATGCGTGGGCCGACTTCAACATGAACGGGAACTGGATGGATGCCGGAGAGCAGATTTTCGTAAGTGAGCCCCTCGCGCCGGGGATCAATCTCCTGAACTTCGTGGTGCCAGCCTCTACCTCTCCCGGAGATACCTATCTGCGCTTCCGTTTCAGCTCTCATGGCGGGCTGTCCCCGAGGGGCACGGCCCAGGATGGTGAGGTTGAGGATTACATGGTAAAGATCGAGGATGACCCAAACCCAAACCCGGACCTGGAGACGGACTGGGGGGACGCCCCGCAGGTCTATCCCGTTCTGGCGGCAAACAATGGCGCCCACCACTTCCTCAGCAATGATCTTATGCTGGGAGCAGTGGTTGATTCCGAGGGCAACGGGCAGCCCAGCCCCAACGCCACAAGGGATGACATTAACTCGGTGGTTGATGACGAGGATGGAATCACCTTCACCTCTTCGATTTCTCCCGGTGCCAATGCCCTCATTGAGGCCGTGGCAAGCATGCCGGGACGCCTCGACGCCTGGATCGACTTCAACCATGATGGAGACTGGAATGATGCCGGGGAGCAGATCCTTATGAGCGAGCCCGTCGTGGCAGGTCCGAATAACCTCAACTTCCTCGTTCCGAACTCCGCCCTCACAGGAGGTACTTTCGCCCGTTTCCGCCTCAGTTCCGGGGGAGCTCTCAGCCCGGAGGGCGGAGCCTCTGACGGGGAGGTGGAAGATTACCGGGTTGAAATCGAACAGGGTGCTCCCAATGGCGAACTGGACTGGGGCGATGCCCCCGACAAGCCCTACCCGACCCTTGCGGCGAATAACGGAGCCGTTCACCTGATTGCCAATGGGCTCTATCTCGGAACAACCGTTGATCCTGAGGCGGATGGACAGCCGCACGCGCTGGCCCTCGGTGATGACAATGACGGCAACGACGACGATGACGGAGTATTCTTCTCCTCCCTTCAGCAGGGCACCATGGCACAGGTCGCCATCGTGGCCTCCACCAAGGGATACATCAATGCGTGGATCGACTTCGACATGAGCGGAAGCTGGGATCCCGGTGAGCAGATCATCATCAACTCGCCAGTGGTGGCCGGGCCGAACCTCTTCAACTTCGCGGTTCCTTCCTCCTCGGCGGTGGGACGGACTGCGGCCCGCATCCGCTTCAACTCGACGGGGGGCCTCGGACCAACGGGATTTGCCCCGGACGGGGAGGTCGAGGACTACGTGGTGGAAATCAAGCAGGGCAATGGCGGTAACATTGACTGGGGTGATGCGCAGGACCCGAGTTTCCCAACCCTCGCTGCCAGCAACGGGGCCTCGCACCGCATCGACGACCTCTTCCTCGGCCAGCTGGTCGATCCCGAGCCGGATGGCCAGCCCAGTGCCTGGGCCCTGGGAGACGACAGCGATGGGAGCGATGACGAGGACGGCATCATTTTCCTCAGTCCGATCATTTCAGGGTCGACCGCCTTCATCCGGGTTCTGCCCACCATGACCGGCATCCTTGACGCCTGGATTGATTTTGACGGGGATGGCACCTGGATGCAGCCCAACAACCGTATCTTCAACAACGAGACGGTGCACCCCGGACAGATCCTTGCCTTCAAGGTTCCGAAGATTAAGAAGCCCCTCAAGGCGACCGGGCGCTTCCGCCTCAGCCATGATGGCTCGGACTACAGGGGCCACGAGATCGGAGGCGAAGTAGAAGATTACCTCCTCAAGATCTGCAAGCCCATCCCCTGGATGCTGAAGTCAGACCTGCGCAACGACCAGATCGAGGTGACCTGGGCCGTCGAGCGGGGCATGACCTACCAGGTGCAGACCAGCATGCCTGCCCAGGAGTGGACCCGGGAGCACCTTGGAGAGCAGGAGCTTGCCCGTGCGGACGACTTCTTCCCCAGCGGCATGGCCTGGAAGGCGCTGGCTGGGGGTCACGATCATGAGCCCCATTTCGCACCACACTATCCCGACTGGAGTGGCAGCGAGGCCAGTGGTGTCGGCGAAGATGACCGTAACGAGCGCACGCTCGAGGATGCCGGAGCCGACCCCCTCGACAAGAGCGACCCCAAGATCGCCCATGCGATCAGGATTGCGGAGGATGTGGGTGGAGATCTCTTGGTCGATTCCAGTGATATCGACAAGAGCAGCCCCAAGATTGCCCATGGCGTCAGGATCGACCGGTCGCAAAAAATGAAGATCTTCAGGGTGGTCGCCATGCCGGAGTAACCCCCCAGGCAACCCCTCCGGCAGGTCGCCCTGCTGAAGAAGCCCAGCCCCGGAAGGGACTGGGCTTCGGGCATTTCGGGGGTCCTTTGGATTGATCCCGGGAGGCAGGCGAGGCACCCTCGGTCCGTGCCCGACCTGGCGAGAGAGACGTTGCAGGGAGCCTTTGGATTTGAGGAGTTCCTGGAGGGGCAGGCTGAGATCGTGGAGGAAATTCTCACCTCGCGGGACGGGTTGGCGGTGATGCCGACCGGGGGTGGGAAGTCGCTCTGTTACCAGCTTCCCGCTCTTTGTCTGGAGGGCGTCACGATCGTGGTCAGTCCGCTCATCGCCCTCATGAAGGATCAGGTGGATGCCCTCGTGGCGAAGGGCGTGGCTGCCACTCTGATCAATTCCACCCTTTCGCACCCCGAACAACGGGAGCGGATCGATCGCATGAGGACGGGTGATTACAAGCTGGTCTACGTGGCCCCGGAGCGGTTCCGCTCGGAGGGATTCGTAGCGGCCATGCGAGAGGTCAAGGTAGCCCTCTTCGCGATTGACGAAGCACATTGCCTGAGTCAGTGGGGACATGATTTCCGGCCCGATTACCTGCGGCTCGGAAAGGCGCGGGAAGTCCTGGGGGGTCCGCAGTGTGTAGCCTTCACCGCCACTGCTACCCCGGTTGTGCGGGAGGATATTGTGAAGGTGCTCGGACTTGAGCAACCGTTCCAGATTGTAACTGGTTTCGCGCGGGCGAACCTGAGTTTTAATATCACCCCGGTGGAAACGAAGGCGGCCAAGTTCCGGCGCACCCGGGAGGTTGTTGGAGAGCACCGGACCGGGATCGTTTACTGTGCGACCCGCAAGCGGGTAGAGGAAGTGGCTGAGACGTTGAGCAGCTGGGGAGTCAGGTGCATCGGATATCACGGCGGGATGACCGAAGAAGAGCGGGAGAGCATGCAGGACCGGTTCATCCGGCGCGAGGTCGATGTCGCGGTGGCGACCAACGCTTTTGGCATGGGAATCGATCGTTCGGACGTGCGTTTCGTCATCCATTTCGAGGTTCCTGGAAGCGTGGAGGCTTACTATCAGGAAGCTGGGCGGGCCGGTCGGGATGGGGAGACCGCGCACTGTGAACTTCTCTGGAACTATGCTGATACCCGGACGCAGGAATTCTTTCTGGAGGGGTCCAATCCCGGCTATGGGACGATCTGCCAGGTCTATCAGTTTTTGCAGGGAGAAGCGGATGAGGAGTGGGAAGTCCACGCCAGCGTTGAGGAAATCACCGCCGCGGTGGAGGTGAAGAACGGGATGGCGGTCGGTAGTGCCCTGGCGGTCCTGAGCCGGGGGGGCTATGTGGAGCGCTTTGATGTTCCAGGCCAACGCCGCCGGGGGACGCGCCTGAGCCGTCCGGAGGTGGAGGTGGGCGAGTTGACGATTGACAGGGATTCGCTGGAAGAGAAGGAACGACGTGATCGCCAGAAACTGCAGGCTATGATCGAGCTTTGCTACGGGACGGGATGCCGGCAACGGGCGATTCTTGAATACTTCGGGGAGGAAGAACCCGGGGAGTGCGGAACCTGTGATATGTGTCGAAGTGATTACGGCACCGATCGCCGGGCCCCGACCACAGAAGAAGACCTGGTCGTCCGGAAGGTCTTGAGCGGAGTAGCGCGGATGAGCCGGAGGACGAGCCGGGGATGGGAGGGGATTTTCGGACGGGGACGCATCGTGCAGATGCTGACGGGTAGCAAGTCACAGGAAGTGCTTCGCGTGCGACTGCATGAGCTCTCGACATACGGAATTCTCAAGGCGAAGGGGACGGCCTACCTGAATGAGCTTTTCCATTCACTGCATGATGCAGGTCTCGTGGTCACCCAGCGGGGAGAATACCCCCTGGTCACCCTGACTCCGCGGGGTGAGGAGGCCATGAGAGGGCAACACTCCTACTGCCTGGTATGGCCCAAGTCCCTGCGGGGAGGCCGAGCGAAGAACCCGGCTGGCAGGCCGGAGGGTGAAGAGGGACCCCTCGATCCCGCTCTGTATGAGAGACTGAAGCTGGTGAGGAGTAATCTCGCCCGGGAGCACCGTCTGCCACCTTACGGCGTATTTTCGAACAAGGTGCTTGAGGCGATGGCCCGGATGCGGCCCTCGTCGGTGGAGGCTGCGATGCGGATCAAGGGCGTGGGAGCAGTGAAGGCCGAGCGCTTCCTCGCTCCTTTTCTGGAGCTCTTCCGGAACAAGGAATGAGGGGGCAAAGGCTGCAGCGGGACAAGAGTTCGCGGCTACCTATTCCTCGACGATGACGGCCCTCGGGGGCGGGGTGTCGAGGGAGAAATTGGCCGGGGCGTTGCCCTGGGTGGAGGGTGTGCTGTTGAGGGTCTCCGTTCCGGCGGAGCGGACGGGGGTTCCTGCGACCAGATTCTCCTCGCTGTCGGGGGTCACGGGGACGGCGCGCGGGACGCTGGAGAGATCGACGCCACCGGGCAGCTGGGTAGTCACCCCGTCAATGGATCCGAGAACCTCGGCCGGCTCCTTGTCGCTGACCGTCTCTTCGCCACCCAAGGAGTCGCTCAGCTTCATGAACCCGAAGAGGGCGCCGGCGATGAGGAGGACCGTGAGAGAAAACACGAGGAGAGGCTGCTGGGACTGGACGGGAGAGAGCGGGGCCGATTCCTTCTGCTTGGGGGCCGCGTGGGTTTTCGTGACTTTCTTTTTTCGGCGCCTCGGCCGCTTGATAACGAGTGGCCGGGCGTCCACGTGCTCGTTGTGATCCTTGAGGTAATTGTAATCCTCAAGATCGGCCAGAGCATCGCTGTCCTCGAAGTGATCAAGAAGGTCGACCGCGTCGATGTTGAGGTAGTTGCAATACTGCGTGAGGAAACTCTTGGTGTAGGCCTGGCTGGGGAACTTGGAATGGTCGTTCGCCTCCAGTTGGCAGAGGGTGGAGCGGGGAATCCGTGTGCGGTGGGACACGTCCTCGATGGAAAAGCCCAGATTTTCCCGGGTAGTGCGGAGCAAGTCGCCAAGGTCAGACCATTCACTCATCATAATCGCAGCTCAGGAAGAAGGTTCTAATAGGCTGGACCGGCCAGTTCTGGAAGGGCACGAATAAGAGGATTATCCTTCGTTTGCTGCNCTGCGACCTGGAGAGATGCCCCCAGCTCGACAAGGCGGTGGGGAGAACGCCCCTTCTCATTCTTCAATGCCCATGCGCCGGGAGCGCATGAGGGGCTACCACACGCGAGGGCAGGAATAAAAATTTGCGAGGCGAGGGCGGACAGCACGGCGGATTTTCCAAGGAAGGGGGGTACGAGGTAAGGACATCGAAGCGATCGAGCAAGGAAAGATTCCCAATGGATGGGCCCAGACTCTCCCAAAGTTTGCNGAAGTCCCTGAGCGTCGAGTGTCCGAGTGAGATTGAAGTTGGGANGCTCTGGCNTGCTGATTTGATAAGCGAAAACTTATTTTTTCGCACGCTGAAGTTCTTAGTGGAGGGACAGGCCTGTGGGTGCTGGTGGGCGCAGGCGGGGAGGTCGACTTGAATGCCTGTTTGACGGGATGCAGGGAGGAAGTCATAGNTTGCNCCATGGCCCAGTCCGNNACTCACGTGCTCTTCGTATGCACGGGTAACACCTGCCGCAGCCCNATGGCGGAAGGTCTGTTCCGAGAGTCGGTTCGTGAAGATGGCCNGACTGTGGGTTCCGCCGGGGTGGCGGCCTACGATGGAGGGGAAGCCAGCCGGGAGACCGTTGAAATTCTTGCGGAGCGCGGGATTGANCTGCGGGGATTCGGGAGCCGCATGGTCGATGACAGGATAATGGCAGAAGCGAGCCACGTTTTTTGCATGACCCANGGGCATCTCGAGACCCTNGAGGCGCTNTACCCGGCGCAGCGGGAGAAGTTGTATCTCGTCTGCGAGTTTGCGGAGAGCGGCCGTCGGGACGTGCCGGACCCGATTGGGGGTGGACGGGGGGCCTATGAGGAGGTGGCGACCTGCCTGGAGGGGGCGATCGAGGGGATTGTCGGTTTTTTACGGGCGGGAGATCCCAGGGTAGCAGAATAAAGCCGGGGACAGGTTTTCGCGGTTGCGTTTCGGGGCGAGAGGGGCCACGCATGGGGTGTCCCGACGAGGGATTATACCTTGCCGATGAAAAACGGTAGCTTGCGAATCGCGATAGGAGCCGACCANGGAGGAGTTGAGGTCAAGAACGCCCTCATCGAGGCGCTGGGGGTGGCCGGAAACGAACTGGTCGATTATGGAACGNANAGCCCGGAATCGGTGGACTATCCCGATTTTGCCAAAGNGGTCGCGCNGAGCGTGGCGGNAGGGAAGGCTGACTTCGGAATCCTTGTGTGTAAGTCGGGAATCGGAATGAGCATCGCGGCCAACCGCGTGGCAGGAGTGCGCGCGGCCAGGCTCTGTTCCCCCGAGGACGCGGCNATCACNCGGGGGCACAATGACTCCAACGTCGCCTGCCTGGGCGCGAGCGGGATGAGCACGGAGGAGGCANTCAACATCACGGAGGCATTTCTCGGGACACCCTTCGATGGAGGCCGCCACGTGCAGCGGGTCGCCAAGGCATCGGGAAGCAGTCTGGCGCTGAGTGACCCGGAAGTCTTTGCNGTGCTGGAGGCAGAGGGTCAACGTCAGCGTGATCACGTGGAGTTGATTGCTTCGGAGAACTTTGTCAGTGGAGCGGTGCTGGAAGCTCAGGGTTCGCTCCTCACCAACAAGTATGCAGAAGGGTATCCGGGGCGGCGCTGGTACGGGGGCTGCGAGCATGTGGACGTGGCCGAGCAGCTAGCGATCGATCGGGCCAAGGAGCTCTTCGGGGCTGAACACGTNAACGTGCAACCCCATTCCGGGTCGCAGGCCAACGCGGCAGTATATTTCGCCTTTCTTCAGCCGGGAGACAGGATCCTGACCATGGACCTGGCGCATGGGGGNCACCTTACNCATGGGCACAAGGCAAACTTCTCCGGGAAGTTCTACGAAGTGACNCATTACGGTGTGAGTGAGGAGGATGAACAGATCGATTATGACCAACTGGCCCGGGTGGCGGCGGAAGTTCAGCCCAGACTCATAACGTGTGGCGCAAGCGCCTATTCCCGGGTGGTTGATTACGAGAAAATGGGCGCAATCGCGAAGGAAACAGGGGCCTTCCTGTTCGNGGACATGGCGCACATCGCGGGATTGGTGGCGGCGGGAGTGCATCCGACCCCCGTTCCGCACGCGGATTTCGTGACCACCACAACGCACAAATCACTGCGCGGNCCGCGGGGCGGCCTGATTCTNTGTCGGGAAGAATACGCCAAGAAGATCAATTCGATGGTNTTCCCGGGCGTGCAGGGTGGGCCGCTCATGCATGTGATAGCGGCCAAGGCGGTNTGTTTCGGCGAGGCTCTCGCTCCCGGGTTCAGGCAGTACCAGGAGCAGATCGTGAAAAATGCCCGGGCCCTCGCTGACCGTCTCGGAGAGCATGGCTTCCGGATTGTTTCCGGNGGNACTGATAATCACAGCATGCTTGTGGACATGCGGCCTCTGGGNCTGGATGGCACGGCGGCAGATGGCGCGCTGGATGCAGCCGGNATTACGGTGAACAAGAATGCAATCCCCTTTGACACCGGATCCCCAATGAAGCCGAGCGGTATCCGGCTGGGCACTCCGGCTGTCACGACCCGCGGGATGAAGGAGGCGGATCTCGAGTCGGTGGCTGACTTCATGTTCGAGGCCATTCAGAACAAGGATGACGAACAAAAGTTGAGGGAGATCCGGGAGCGCGTCTTTGCGTTTAATCAGGATTTTCCTCTTCCCTTNTAGGCGAGGGAGGGATGNGGGGGANGAGGGGNNCAGTGCNCCGTGCGCTCCTANGGAAACGGTGATTGTCAGGAGAAAATAAGGACCAGGGTTCGCTNGCAAAAGGGAGTGCAGAATCCGAAGTCACTGATACGATCCGCCCCCCACCTCGAAGTAGCTCGCGCCTAACATGAAATTTTTCCACTCGTGCGTTTNCGCCTCATTGACCGNCGCAGTCAGTTCAATTCTTCCGGNCGGAGCGGAGCCTTCNGCTNCGGANCGCTCGGCNCGGGTGGAAAAGGCCNTACAGGTGGTGCAGGACTACATCGCTGTCGAGCAGGCCACCGCAGGGGAGCGGGTGCAGAGTCGCAAGGAGTTGCTGGAATTCAGTTTTCGAAGNACCCGTGAAAATGGAAGTCACCGGGTCTTGAGTGAGCGGGCCTGGCAGGAGTGGGAAATGGGACGGCCGGAGGCCGTGCNACGCCTGCAGTTGATTGGAGAGCCNAAAGTNGAGCCGATCGGGGATGACCTCGTGCGGGTGCACTGTGCCGTCCACGTCAACACGATCGCGGACGGGAAAAACTGGGAGGGTGTATCGGTCCGNAATTTCGATGTGCAAATGCGCAATGAAGGTCCGCGGATCCGCCATGAACGCCTGCTGGCGGTGCGGGAGGGCATCAAGCCCGGACAGTGGAAAAAATTACACAAGACAGACAATGGAGAGCGGAGCAACCTGCGTTCCTCGCCAACGAGCCGGAAGAACAACATCGTTGGCAAGCTGCATCCGAACGAGGCCGTCCACGTGTGGGACCAGGAGGATGAAAAATGGCTTTTCGTCCGGACGGGGAATGGGCTGACGGGTTTCGTGCACCGGAGCCAGATCGACTTCAGCACTCTACCCGAGGAAACGGGAACCACGACCGAGGAACAGGCCTTGAATNAAATTCGCGAGAAGAGGACCCATCCTTTCGGCCTCGTTCTTCCGGGCAAGGCTGGATATATTCTCAATCCTTACACGAACAGTATAGTGGACGTGCGGGGCCTGCCAGCGGGCACTCTCGTGCGCGATCCGCGGGATCCGGTCAAGAACCGTGCCTTTCGTGTTCCCTTCCAGGGAGCGCCGGGGCGCGCAGTGATCGTGGATGACCATTAAGGNGACGCGCGGTATCCGAGGGGGAGTCGTCNGTCCGCCGGGGAGTCTGGGNACGCGACCTTGGACCGGGGAGNCCCAGTCNCGTCCGGGGTCAGCCGCGGGGGGTGTGTCTCACGNGGTTNGAGTNCGNCCACGATGGGGTGCGGTCTGGGCTGACCTGGGTCCCGNGTAGCAGAGGTCNGGACNGAGGGGAGCTTCCTGCCAGAACATGGCGGGACCCTTTCCGACCGATCCGTCTCCCGGGAAAGTGCAGGATCGCAAGCTAGTGATCGGGGAGCCGCTCGCTGTTGCCGTTGCTAACGGTGAGACCAATACCGATGCATGTGAGGATCAGACAGATCCACGAGAGCAGCTTGCTGCTGCCCCGTGCAAGTGCCGTGGTCTCGGGGCGGTGAAAATCGTTCCGAACCGGCCGATGGTTGAGAATTGCGAATTAATGGCCTTGAATGCGGTAGTGATGCCCCTATCTTCCGCTGGCCCGGTGAGAGCCGGGAAATTTGAGCATGCCGGACCGGATNCACGTTCCCGAAGACGCGCCCTTCTCGCCTGAGCAGCGGGAGTGGCTCAACAGTTTCTTCAACCAGATGTTTACGGGTGACGCGGTTGCGGCGGNTCGGGCAGAAGACGGGCCAGCCATCCCGNTAACCATCCTGGTGGGATCGCAGACTGGCAATGCCGAAGGCTGTGCCAAGAAGATGGCCAAGGCCTTGAATGGANGTCGCTGTGAGGCCNAGGTGGTGGACATGGGGCAGTATGAGACAGCGCGTCTTCCGGAGGAGCAATACCTTCTCGTGATCACCAGTACCTATGGGGACGGGGAGCCGCCCGACAACGCGGCGGATCTCTACGAGTTCATCCACAGCGAAGAGGCCCCGGGGCTGGANAAGGTGAAGTTCTCGGTGTTGTCGCTGGGAGANACCGAGTATCCGGATTTCTGCAAGTGTGGTATCGATTTTGATACGCGTCTGGAGGCGCTGGGTGCTCAACGTTTTTACCAGAGGGTNGATTGTGACGTGGATTACGATGAGCCCTTTGCGGCTTGGCGGAAGGGAGTGCTGGAGAGTCTGGGCGGGGCATCGTCTGCGGTGATTGCAGAGTCAGCCGAGCCTGAGGTTATTNCCTTNGGGAAGAAGAACCCTTTCCCGAGCCCGATTCTGAGGAACTTCAACCTGAATAAGGGCGGCTCGCAGAAGGAAACGCATCATGTGGAGCTCTCCCTGGAAGGATCCGGTCTCGAATACGAGGTGGGGGATGCTCTAGGGGTTGCTCCGCAGAATCCGGAAGATCAGGTCGATGAGATCCTGGCCAATCTACCCTTCAACGTGAATGAAGAGGTGCCCCTGCCGGAGGGAGGAGAGGCTCTTCTCCGGGANGCCNTGATCACCTCCTACGANCTCCGNTCCCTTACCCCGAAGTTCCTGCAGAACTGGCAGTCGCGCAGCGGATCGCCCTACCTGCGGTCGATTGTGGAAAGCGACGACCGGAAGATAATGAACGAATTCTGCTGGGGCCGTGAGGTGGTCGATCTCGTGATNGACTACCCGGCCGACTTTTCCGACGCGGAGGATTTTGTNTCCGCACTNAAGAAACTTCAGCCCCGCCTCTACTCAATTTCTTCCAGCCCGAATTTCCATCCGGGCGAAGTTCACCTGACGATTGCGATTGTGCGCTATCATTCCCACGGCCGTCAGCGGGGTGGAGTGTGCTCGACCTTCTTTGCCGATCGCTCGGAGGGTCTCGACCCGGGTGTATTTGTTCATCACAACAAGGCTTTCCGGCTGGTTGACGACAACGACGCACCCGTCATCATGGTGGGTCCGGGTACGGGAATCGCGCCTTTCCGGGCCTTTTTGCAGGAGCGNCAGCTGAGGGGAGCAAAAGGGAAGAACTGGCTCATCTTCGGCAACCCNCATCGGGAAACGGATTTCCTCTACGAGGAGGAACTGNCCTCACTGCAGAAGGATGGGATCCTGACCAAGTTGGATGTGGCCTTCTCNCGCGACCAGGCAGAGAAGGTCTACGTCCAGAATCGCATGGAGGAAAATGGCGCTGAGGTCTGGGCATGGTTGCAGGAGGGGGCNACTTTCTACGTCTGCGGGGATGCAAGCAGGATGGCCAAGGATGTTGATGCCTGTCTGCACCGGATTGTNGAAGAGCACGGGGGGAAGACTGGAGATGAGGCCAAGGATTTCGTGAAAGTCCTGAAAAAGGAGAAGCGATACCAGCGGGACGTCTATTAGGAAGCGGGGTCGCGGGTGAATTTCCGAATCCACCCGCCGGGATAGCCGCTTGCTCAGAGATCCCCGGTTTCTGCTACTGGTGCTTGATTTCCCGGGGTTCCCGGCTTGCTCAAACGGGCGTTTGAGATCAAATTCAAGTTCCGCCCCGCCTGTATGAATTTTTTTCGCCACATTGCGTCAAACCTGGTGAAGGGGCCCGTTCCCACCGACGCCACAGGCGGTGAAGGGGGAGGGGGTCCGGACACTCCCTCGGATGCGGCTTTGGTGACTCGGTGCCAGAAAGGCGACTACGGTGCCTTCGACGCCCTCGTAACCAAGCACCGCGGCCGGGTTTATGCGATGATCCAGAACATGGTCAAAAACGAAGCCGATTCCTGGGACCTGGCTCAGGAAGTCTTCGTGAAGGTTTGGAAGGCTCTGCCCAGGTTTGAAGCGCGGGCGCGCTTTTCGACGTGGATGTACCGCATAACCCACAACGTAGTCTATGACTGGATGCGCAAGCGAAAGATCGAGTCTGCGGGCGACCTCGACGACAGCCTTTTGGACCGCGAATCCATTGCGGCGGGGGCGCAGGCCACTCCGACCCAGGCGGCCCGCCCGGATGAGGCCCTTTCGCAGGGCGAATTGCGCGCGAGGATCGAAGGAGCGCTGGAGAAGCTGTCTNCGGAGCATCGCGAGGCAATCCTGCTTCGCGAAGTGCAAGGTTTAGAGTATAAGGAGATTGCCGACGTGATGGAGTGTTCCATCGGGACGGTGATGAGTCGGCTGTTTTACGCCCGGAAAAAACTGCAATCCCTACTGACCACGTCATGAACAAAGATCGTAAAGAAGAACTCCTNACCCGNTGGATGGACGATGCGCTGAGCGAGGAGGAACTGCGCGANCTGGAACCGGTCCTGGCGGAACATCCCGAGCTTCACGAGGAACGGGAGAGCTACGCCCGCGTGCGCGAGGATTTGCGTGCGGCCGTCGCGGCCGAAGTGGAGCCACCTTACCCGGATTTTTTCAACGCGCACCTTGAGCGCCAGATCAAGGAGGCGGGTCAGCGGGAAGAGTCACCTTCCCCCCGCCGGGGTGGAGGTGTCTTCGATCGCATGTGGCTCTGGTGGATGGCCCCGGCAGCCACTGCCGCAGTGGTGGTGGCCTTCCTGCTTGGGATGAAGAGCGCACAGCCGACCATGGAGAATGCGATGGTCAATGTGGCGGTGGGCTCGGAGGTCTACTCGCCCCTCGCAAGCGTCTCGACGGAACTCATCCTCGACAAGGAGTCCACCTTGCTGGTGGTGGAGGGNCTTGATCCGCTGAACGACAACGATCTTGCGATCGGACAGGGNCTCCGCGAAGGCGGGCATGGCTATTACGTGAACANCCAGAAGATCTATTAGNCAAGAGTCCCATCCGACTGGGAAATCACACACCACCTGTAATGAANATGATCACGNTGCGCACAGTCCTGGCCGCCCTGCTGATGGTGTTCCCGGCTGCTGTCCTGCAGGCCCAGGATCCGGGGAAGGAAGTGATCGGGAAGGTGCGCACCGAACTGCTGTTTGGCACGAACGGNTCGGTAAAGTCCCTCGGAAGTGGTGTTGTCGAACTTTCCCCGGTGGAGAAGCAGCGGCTCAGGAAAGTCTCCAAGTTGGGCTCCGTTGAGAACTTCGTGAAACTTGGATCGGTCGAGCAGGATATCCTCAAGGGCTACAAGAGCTGGGCCCAGCCGATCAGAAACTCCGAGGCCCTGATGGTGACNTTCCAGCCCCAGGCAGCGATCAAGGAGGCGCGCCGGCTGCGGTTGGACGTGGAATACTGGCAGAAGAGCAAGATGGCGCTCCGCTGGGANCGGGTGTTCGAAGTTGGAAAACGGGTTTATCTGGTCGGGCCCAAATGGCGGGACGGAAACTTGATCATCACCGTNGAGCTGGTAAGTCTCTTCGACAAGTGATGAATAAATTGAGCCTGATGCTTGCCTTTGGGCTGGGTGCCGTCCTCGGGGCTCCGGCAGCTGCCGTTGCCGGGTTCGTTTTTGAAAATCAGGAAGTTTCCCGGACCCTTCCCCCGGANCAGGACACCCTGAGCGTGGAATTCCCTTTTGTNGTCANGGGAGAAAGCCCGGTTACGATCAAGCAGTACCGGGCGGCCTGCAGTTGCCTGTCGGCGGAGATTACGGATGGCAGGCTGACGTGGAAGCCGGGCGAAAAGGGTGTCGTCCGCGGAAATTTCAAGCTGGGGACTCTCAAGGGCAAGATCGAGAAAAAGATCGTGCTCCAGATCGAGGGGGAGGCGGCTCCCCTCGTTCTCACGACCAGGCTGGAGATTCCTCATCTCTTCCAGATGGAACCGCCTACGCTGTTCTGGGATCTCGACGGAGAGGGGGGAACCCAGAATTTCAGGATCAGGGTAAACCACGATGCTCCGATCAATGTGCTCGAAGTCACTTGCACGAATGATCAATTCAAGCATGAACTCAAGGTAATCAAGCCCGGTTGGGAATATGAGGTGAGAGTCACCCCGGTTCACGTGAAAGAGCGCGCTTTCGGACTCCTGCGCTTGAAGAACGACTGCAANTTCAAGAAGCATGCGAGCGCGCAGGCTTTCATGGTGGTGCGGGTTCCCAAGCNGGAGCCCGGCAAGAAGGACTAGTGCCCAGCGGCCTGCGGAGTCCAGCTGAAGCTGTCGATTCCGACTAGTTCGACGTAGGGCTGGCCGGGATGGTCGATGTTCCACCTGACGGTGATGGTGCAGATNCCAGACCGGCCCCAGAGGAGCCCATCGGATTGGGAAATCTGCCGGGAGACTTCGGAGGATTGTTCGAAGTAGGCAAGAAGGCGCGGGGTGATTTGCTCGTGTTGGCGGNGNTTGATGAAGGATTTGCTGGCAGAATCCGGAATTTTCTCCTCGAAGCAGCGCTTGTAGGCGTCGGCTATCGCGTGGAAGGTCCGGTCCCCCTTGACAGGAACTGCACCGAACTNGGCCAGTTCGTCATTGTAGAGGTCGAGAAACGCGTCGGTNTGAACCAGCATGCGGCCGTCTTCTCCCTCGCTGACCTGCACCAGAACGGGGACACNTTTGGCCGATTCCCGGTCGAAGGAAACCTCGAAGAAGTGCGCGGTGTATTCGTCGCTACTGTCCTTTATGTAAGGGAGCAGACGTTGACGAACGGTGGGGGCGAGCTTTCCGGCGAGAGGACTGCGAACAAGCTCGGCCTCGGACCGGAGGGATTTGGTCATGTAGGGCTTTCGCTCGGCGAGCGTCTTGGCCTCNAGGAACAGCGAAAGGNNCTCGCCCGGCTTGGCAGGACTGTCACTCTGCTCGGGCAGGGCGTTGCGTGAGGGATTCAGATCAATGAGGGGCGGCAGGGCGACTTCGCCTGTAACCGAGCGGTCGACTTCCTCGATAAGCGTGTTCTTGGAGTCAGGTGAGGGTGGAGACGGGGTGGAATTGATCTCCTGACCAGCAGCGTTGGCCNGGCGACCGCTGNTGGGGGAAGACTGGTGNCCCACGGGTGAAATGGGATCCTCGTCCCGCTCGCTCTTGGCGTTGGCCGGCTCAGGCTGATCCCGGGGCAGCTCGGGGAGGTTCTGGTAGCGCTTGCTGTGAGGCAGGAGCTCGCTGAGGTCGAGNACNAGGAAGACTATGATCGCCGCGAGGATGAGAAAGAGGAGGGGGAAAACAAATCNGGGCCAGCGGAGTCTCCTGTGACTGGCCTNGGACGGAGCGGCCGGGGATTGTTGGTCCTNCTCCTGCGTGGAGGAGGAGTCCTCGTTTTGTAGCGGNAGGGTGCGCTNGCTGGGATCCGGTGAGNCCGTGAAGCCAGTGGCCTGGGCTGGAGCCTGTGCGCTGTCCAGTTGTTCCCCGTTGGAATTGGCTTCCAGGTTGCCGGGAACCGGAAGGGGCTCGTGGGAGGGGGGAGAGTGCAGGATGGACTCGTGGCGGAGCTGATAAGAGTGCCCACCAGGATTGCCCGCNATGGAGGGCTCGTCGGGGTTACCGGCCGAAAGGGTATCGAGCGAGGGAAGTGGATCGTCGAGGGGATCCCCGGGCTGAGCGAGNGAANCGGGGCAATCNGGACCCGGAGAGAGCGGGTCGGCCGAGGGTAGAGCATTGCCGGGTGAACTTTCAGGACTGGCCCCGGTTTCGGGGAACTCGATCGGATCACTGGGGGGATCTCCGGGGAGCAGTTCGCGTCCATTGCCGGCCGGGGAGGAAGTCTGAGGGAAGGAGTGCCCCCCCGCGGGGGCTGCACCCGGTAGAGCAGATTGGGGGTTGCCTTGCTCCGGGGGCGGATCTTGGGAGGAAATTGCAGTGCTGTTTCCACTTGCCGGAGAGCCCGAAGGAGGGAGTACAAACGGGTCGGAGAGGGGAGTATTTCGGGGGAATCCGGCAGGAGTAGGAGTAGCCTGAGGAATCGCGCTTACCGGTGGGTCGTCGTTCGGATCAGGGAGCGGCCCAGTGGGGGTGGTCGGGGCCGAGGGGGCACTGAGGTCCGAAAGGGCGCGGGACCCTGTGGTCAGGGTAGAAGTGGGCGTGCTCGATGGCGCCCCGTGATGGTCGGGGAAGGGAACGGGAAGTTCTGCAAATGGGACGCTGGAGAGGGAGTCAGGGAAGGAAGGAGAGGAGGGATGGTTGGATCCTGCCGAAGCCGGAGCCGATGCCACTGATTTCTGGGCAATTGCCCCAGTGGTGTTTTCTTCGGTCGGTGCCGGGGAAGAGGCGCAGGCGGGTGCGCTGGCCCCTTCAAGCGGAGGTTGTTCAGGTGAGGGCGGAGAGGAATTGGGTGAGTCAGGGGCTTCGATGATGCTGTCGCAGGCTGGGCAGGGGCCCTTTACCCCAGCCAGAGATGCTGGAACGCGGAGCCGCACACCACAGGTTGGGCAGGAGAACGAAATCTTGTCCTGGCTCATGAGCGTTTCAAAGAGAGAGGCGGACGGCGACGCTAGGCAGTCCAACCGGGGCGGTCAATTCCCCAATGCAAGTAGGAGGGGATCGGCCCGGGGAGGCTCAATTCCTGTGCATGGGGAAAAGAGCAGAATTGTGAGCAACTTTGGTCCGATGAGAACCTGAGGATTCGGCCTTCGGGGAAATTNAATTCCGCCCNGGGAAGGGGAATGCAATTTCCANGCCGCCCCTTGGGGCTNCAGGTGGAGGTAGCTCGCGGCGTTTTTCCGCCAGCCGGGNGCTAGTGTTCCATGGGGCTTTCGCCGGAGGCTTCGCCAAGAGCGGCGTGCTCTTCGGGAAGGAATTTTTTGAAGCGGGTCTTGTCGATTGCCTTCATGTAGGCCTCCTGCGGGGTGACNATGCCGGCCCGGAGCTTTTCCCAGATGGATTCGTCCATGAACTGCATGCCCTCGGCTTTTCCGCCAATGATGACGTCGTAGAGCTTCTGGGTCTGACCTTCCCGGATGATGGCGGAAACAGCCGGGGTGGCGAACATGATTTCGTTCACGGCGCACCGTCCGGGCCTGTCGTTGCGCTTCATGAGAAGCTGGGCGACCACCCCACGCAGGGAGGCAGCGAGCATGGTGCGAACCTGCGATTGCTGGTCAGCGGGGAAAACGTCGACCAGACGGTCGACAGTCTTGCGCGCGTTGTTGGTATGGAGGGTGCCAAAGACGAGGAGGCCGGTCTCGGCCGCGGTAAGNGCGAGGGAAATCGTTTCCAGGTCACGCATCTCCCCGACCAGAACGATATCAGCGTCCTCACGCAGAGCTGCTCTCAGCCCGTCTGCAAAGGTGGGAGTTTGAATAGGAACCTCCCGCTGGGTGATGATGCTCTTTTTGTTCCGATGAACGAACTCGATGGGCTCCTCCACGGTAATAATATGCCGCGAGAAGTTCATGTTGATGTAGTCGAGGAGGGCCGCAAGNGTGGTTGACTTNCCAGAACCAGTGGGTCCCGTTACAAGAACGAGACCGGAGCGCATGTGGCCGAATTCCTTGACGACGGTGGGGATATTCAATTGCTCCAGCGAGGCAATCTCGGTGGGGATGAGGCGGAACACTGCCGCGAGGCCGTTCTTCTGCTGCAGGTAATTGCACCGGAAGCGGGATTCCTCGTCCATCTCGTAGGCGAAGTCGAGGTCACCTGTTTCGAGGTAGTTCTCGAAGGACTGGTCATCACAGATCTCCCTCAGGAGATTCCTGAAGTCGTCTCCCTCGAGGACAGGTTCACCGGGGATCGGAGAAATGGATCCGTGAACCCGAACCTTGGGAGGGGCGCCCTCCTGCAGGTGCNGGTCAGAGCCGCCGGATTCGATGAGATGCTGGAAGTATGCGTCGATTCTCGCCATAGGAAGCGCGGTTCTGGATCAGGACTTGAAGAAAGCTTTCATCTGGACTTTGTCCTCGCAACGGAAGAGCGCTTCTTCCTGTGTGATNTCCCCCTTGATATAGAGGTTTCGCAGGGANTCATCCATGGTGATCATGCCNACGTTCTTACCGGTCTGCATGATGCCGGGTAGCATGAACGTCTTGCCATCGCGGATAGTTGCCGCAACGGCGGGAGTGTTGACGAGGAGTTCGAGGGCGAGGCTGCGGCCGTCCCCATTGACGTTNGGAACGAGTTGCTGGGAGATGATGCCACGGAGCGATTCGGAGACCATGACCCGGATCTGACCGCGCTGGTCGACGGGGAATACATCNAGGATTCGATCGAGGGTCCGCGGAGCGTTTCCGGTATGCAGGGTCGCCAGGACGAGGTGTCCGGTCTCTGCCGCGGTGAGAGCAAGGGAGATTGTTTCCAGGTTCCGCATCTCCCCGACCATGATGACATCGGGATCTTCCCGCAGGGCCCCGCGAAGCGCCTTGGGGAAAGACTCGGTATGAGAATGAACCTCGCGCTGATTGACGTGGCAGCGCTTGGAGTTGAAGACGTATTCGATCGGATCCTCAAGAGTGAGGATATGATCTTCGCGGTCCTGGTTGATGAAATCGATAAGGGCGGCGAGGGTGGTCGACTTTCCAGAACCTACCGAACCGGTNACAAGAAGGAGGCCGTTATGGTAGCGGGTAAGGGGGATAAGGTGATCCACCGGCAGNCCAAGGGTNGGCAGGTCGCGCAGCGAAGTGCTGATGATCCGGAATACGATGTCGAGTCCCAGGCGCTGCTTGACGACGGAGGCACGAAAGCGGCCCTGTTCGTTCTGATATGCGAAATCGACGTCTCCCACCTTCTGGAGGCGGCCCCATTCTTTTTCCGTGAGGAACGATTTGGCAAGCCGCTCGGTGTCTTCGGCCGTGAGAGGTGGGTGATCTNCCCAGATCGGTGCCAGGGNCCCNTAGCGGCGCCAAGCCGGTGGGTAGCGGGTGGGCAGGTGAATATCAGAGCAATCGTACTCGATGCCAATGGAGAGGTATTCATCGACATGAGCAAGGACTTGATGGTCGGACATGGGCTTTTAGGTGCCGGGCGCGCCAGCGGTGTGATGGCGATGTGGAAACCATAGAAAGCGCTATGGGCCAAGCAAGGAATCCGTTTCCGATGGTTTCGNCCGNAGATAGTTCCGNACTCGCTTGAGAATCCAGCTGCGCAGGGTGGTTGTCAGGACGGCGATCGCCCATTTCACAAGGCGCTCCGCCACGGATTTGGGAGCTTTNTTTCCCAGGGAGCGGGAACGAGGCCGGAGAAGCCAGGTGGTCAGGGCTACTCCTGCTGTGGTAGTNCCGAAGACCTGGAAGGGGTGGCGTCGGAGATAGGAGGCAGCAGCCCGCGTGGGACGCAGGCTGCGCCGCAGCCTGCGGGAACTAGTGGCCAACTGGAGCCGGGAAGCCTCCAGATTCAGGGCGAGCTCTCTTTTTCTTTCCTGGAGTTCTTGTCTTGGTCGAGCCATGCGTGATCTTTCCTAAACTCTGCCCGGGTGTACTCGAAGAGGGCTTGTTCCGGCTTTTTCTTCAGTTTTCTCANGAGAGCGAGTGCGACGAACAGGTGGATGATTCCGATCAAGAGAGCGGGCAGTTCCCATCCGAACAGTTCCCCGGTCGCATGGGATGTCCAGCGCCCGAGGAGAGAGATGACGGCGCACAGGACGAGCGCATGGGCGAAGAGGAANAAGGCGGNGGTGAGTAGCCCAAGGATCCCCTTTTGGGCAACAATTTCGCCAGCCTCACCGGCNTCGAGGGCGAGGAGTTCGGCACGGGCCTTGAGGTGGNTGCCCAGCCCTTCGCGGAACTGGTGGGCCGATTCNGCGGGAGAGTCCCCGTTTCCGTCCCCCGCCGNGGAGTCGGAGGGGCCTGCACTGTGAAACCAGCCGGGCATGGCGTGTCGCGAGGGCGAAGGAAGGATTGAGAGAGGACNAGGAGGAGATCCGGGNCCTGNAACGATTCTCAGCGGCGCACAATCANGCCAAGCAGGAAGCCCACTCCCGCTGCGACGAGAACGGACTGGGTGGGATGTTGACGGATGTACGTTTCGAAGTCGGCGTGTACTTCGCGGGCCTTGATGCGGGTTTCTTCCCATTGCTCGCCGGCAACGTCCTTGATCTGGGCGGCCTTTTCTCCGGCCGCGTCCGCGATACGGCTGGCCTTCTCACCGGCGTAGTCGCGGAATTGCTGGGCTTTTTGCGCTGCGGATTCCTTGAGCAACTGGGTGCGCTCTCCAACGTCTTGGCCNGCTTTNTCACCGGCCGCTTCTCGCAGGTCGTTGGCGGCCTGCTGGGCAGATGGGCTCTCTTCGGATTGTTCCTCTTGGTTGACAAAGGGGTCGCTCATGATTCTGGCTGGCTTCGGTCGATTTCCGGTCGGCAGGGCGGTAAAAGGCCCCTGAATGGCCCAACGNTGACGCAGAATGCGCCGGGGCGCAAGCTCAGGGGGACGCGGGGGGTAGACAAAGTAGGCCTCCCGGCGGGTGTGGCGTCATCCCTTCACCTCTCGGGGACNATCTGGGCTCGCGGGGGATCCTTGAAAATNGGGTGGGCCGGTCCGCCAGCAGGCTGTGTGAACGGGGCAATGNTCCAGACGGGTTTCTTGATGGGGCCCTGCCCTCGGAACTGGAAGAGCCCTCTGAATGGAGTGATTGGAAGAGTNACCAGGCCGAGNAGGCCCCGGGCGTTCATGCGCATGGTGAGGTCNACCTGTTTCCGGACCAGGTCGATTGATCCGTCGCCGACGAAGGTGGTCGAGGGCGTGGACGTGAGAAAGTCCCTCGTNAAGGCCACGCCGTTCCTGAAAACGAACGTGGCTGATGCATCGCGGGCCTGCTCATGGCTGTAACTGCGGCCCAGGATGGTGCCGAGGGGAAGGGAGAGAGGCCCGAAGATGGGAACATGGAAGAGTTGCCCGTTGCGCAGTCCGATTACACCTCGTCCGTTGAAGGTNTCGATCTGGCCGGCGAGGGTATTGAAATCGATGCGCCCGGTGATGGAACCCNGAGCGGATTTCTCAAAGTTGTAGGTTCGGCCGATCTCTTCGAGGCTGAGGTTGTCCCAGCGTATCCCAGCCTCGGTGCGAGATGGTTTCCCNGGATCAGTGGTCACGGTGACTTTGCCGCCTGCCGTTCCCCCGAAGGCGCNGANCGAGAGGTCNGTCACCTCGTGGCGGTTCCGGGTGGTCTTGATCCGGGCCGAGGCACTGGTAATTTGCAGGCTCCGGTCCANAAATTCGTAGTCCATGACGCCCTGGCTGGTGACCGCGGACTCAAAAAGGGTTCTGGTTCCATTTTCCCGGTGGTCGTAGCGGCCGGCNCTCTCGATTACAGGGGGGCGGCGGAAGCGGAAGGTCTCCTCGACGAAGTCAGCGCCCTTTGAATCAATGAGGCGGAGAAGCGGGGCAGGCCAGGCCGCGCCGCGGAGGTTCACGAGTTCGGTTTGCCGGTTTTCNCGGTCGAACTGTANNCGGTCAAAACGGACTTCTGCACTTTCCGGTCCCCCGTGCTGTTGGCGTGGAGCATAGTCGGAGTAATCAAAGNTCAGTTTTCCCTCGGTCAAGGCGGACCCGTCGGGGCCGACCTGAAACTTGGTTGTGCCTCCTGAGAGGGCGACGCCATTGTAGTTGGAAGGACCGAGGGTGCAGATTCCCGTTGTCTTCCATTGGTTGGTCCCGTCGGAGGTCTGGCTTGCCNCCGCCTCGGCTGCAATGAAGGCAGTCAGGGAGCCCGGGACGGGCTTGGAAAGTCCATAGGTGCGTCCCAGCAGGGTGGCATCGAGATCCCGGAGCTGCAGGCGGGCCGATACCCGGTTCGGGTTCGAACGCTGAGTGACGTCCCCCTCGATGGTTCCGCCCAGGGCACCCATGGAGAGATTGAGGATATCGTTCTGGCCATAGCGGGAGCGGACTTCGCCCGCGAGATTGTTGAGTTCAAGCGACTGCCCAAGGAAGGTGTAGTCGGTCAATCCATCCGCTTCGATCTCGGTGAGGACATCGGTTCGCTCGCGCGGGCTGAGATGGTCGATCAGGCCGTTGACGGTCAGCTGGGGNGGATTGCGGAAGCGNTAGCTCCGTTCCACGAGGCCGGCCGTCGAGGGACTGAAGAGCCGCAGGACCGGNCCAGGCCANGCCTGNCCCTCAAGTTCGGTCAGGCTGGTGAGGCGTGCCGCGGCGTCGTAGTGAATCTGGCGCGCCCGCATGGTGCCGGAGGCGGGGCTGCCTTGAGAACGGTTNTGCTCGTATTCCCGGTAGTCAAAGACCGCCTCCACGTTGTCAAAAATTGAATCGAGGGGCGAGATGTAGAAATCTGCGGCTGCCAGAACGATGGGCACTTCATTGTAGGAGAAGTTCTCCATGCGGAAGGACCCCGTGGCATCCCAGTCGCGCAGGTTGCTTCGCTGGATGGAACCCCGGGCGTCCAGCAGGATACGGCTTTTGGTGGTGAAGNTGCTGTTGGCGAGCGAACTCCCCAGNCCGCTTTCTGCCTGGATGAAGGGCTGGTAAGCAGAGAAGGGCAGGCTGCTGCGGGCNCGATACTGGATCAGGTCATCCTGCATCTTTATTTCTCCGGATAATTCCCCGTTTTCGTGTCTGACGCTCAGATTGCGCAGGTAGACGTTCCCGTTCTGCCACGAGAATTCAGTGTCGATATGTTCAAAGGGAATGCCGAGGAAGCGAAAGTAGCCGCACGATAGTGATCCGATTGCACTGAGGCGGGGGCCGTCATCGGTCAGAACGAATTTTCCGCGGGCCTTGAGTTGAGGCGCGCGCGGAGACATGAACTGAGCCAGAGTGTCGTCCTNGAGNCCGTTGCGCAGGAGGTCGGCGATCTGGATGGAGGAGGTGCCTTCGTAGCCCCCGGTCTTGTCCTCGAGATCGTAGTGGGCNTCCAGATTCAGTTCTCCCGCNCCGTCCGAGAAGCGTAGTGCGGTGATNCTGAGAGTCCGGTTGTCGAGGACGCCGGCGAGGTGCACGTCTTCCATGGTATAGTCGCGGCGGGTGAGCTCGGCAGCGTCCAGAGAGATGGTTGTGCGAATCCCGGAGGGGCGATCTAGGCTTCCCTTGATGCGGAGCTCNAGGCGAGGAGGGACGGANCGAGGAAAGGACCAGCGGGCGATTTCGTTGAGGAGATCCCGGGTGAAACCGGCCCGGCGCTCGCTGGCAGCTGGGTCTTCACGTCCGGCTTGGAGGTTGGCCAGTGCGAAGCCGTCCAGTTCGATGTCGAGCTGGAACTGCATTCCTCCCAGNGTTCCGCGGTCTGCCTTGAGCCGGAGGCGGTTGTTGCGGTTNACGCTCGCCCTGCCAGTCAGGTCCTCGATGTGGAGGGACTCNCCCTNGCCGACCGGGACCGAGAGGCGGGCATTCTNCAGATGGACGCTNCTGATCTGNAGCTCACCCCGGAAGGCCTTGCCACGNTCAACGTCGAAGCGCAGGACAGGAATGCTGGCAAACTCGATATTCCGGCTCTCGTCNGTGAAGAAGCGCACCTTCCTGGCAATTACCCCGCGGGTCGGNGAAAAACGNACGCTCTCGAATTCGGCGTGGATGCCACGGCGGGTCAGCTCGGCNGCGATACGGTCGCTCCATCGGCCGGCAAACCCGTGNNGATTNAGAAGGTAAAGNCCGATGCAGGAACCNAGAACCGCGAGGGCAAGAACCATCAGGACAAAAGCCTTGAAGTGGTGNAGCCAGCGGAAAAGGTGGACCGATTTCAATGGGAGGGGAGAAGGTGGAGCTCGGCTGGGGCGGGAGCGTGACCGGCGCACTTTCCGCGACCGGCGCGCTTTCGCNGAGAGAATAGCANAGAACAGGGGCAATTGGGAATAACTGAAAACCGGCNGGGGGGTTGCTGAATTTCAATCTCGCGCGGAAGAGGAGGTGGCCGTAGCCTAGGCGGCGTATGAGGCTGGCGGTTCTGGGAAGCGGCAGCGGCGGTAATGCCGTCGTGCTNGAGGCGCCCGGAACCACCATCCTGATTGATGCGGGGTTGAGCGCAAGGCAGCTCTGCCAGAGGTTAAGGATCCTTGATATCGATCCTGACTCGCTGGACGGNATCATTCTTTCCCATGAGCACGGNGACCACACCCGGGGCCTGGAAGTTTTTCTGCGCACGCGTTCNGTGCCGGTGTTTGCCAACGCGCTCACGCGGGAATGCCTGGAGGATCGCTGTGGCGGCCGGATCGAGTGGCGGGTATTCCAGCGCGGCCAGTCTTTTCGGGTGGGCGCCTTTACGATCAGCCCCTTTGCCCTGCCTCATGATGCAGTAGACCCGGTTGGCTTCGTTTGTGAAGCGCAAGGAAGACAGGTCGGCTTTGCAACGGACTTCGGGCATGTGACCAGCCTGGTTCGGGACCGTCTTCGTGGAGTAAGTGCGCTCTTCGTGGAATCGAACTATGACCAGGACATGCTGGAAGCGGACACTAAGCGTCCCTGGTCGATCAAGCAGCGCATTTCCTCACGGCACGGACATCTTTCCAATACCCAGACTGCGGACCTGGTGGGCGGCTTGATGGAGCACGGGCTCNAGACGGTGGTGCTGGGACATCTGAGCCGGGATTGCAATTGTCCGGAGCTTGTGGAAGCGTTGATGAGGGCGGCGGCNCCAACCGGGGNCCTTGATGTCCACGTGGCTACCCAGGACCAACCAACGCCGTGGNTGGAGGTCTGCGGGGAAGGGGAGTCCGAGTCGTCCTGCCCGGGCGTCATGGACCAGATGGATTTTGCGTTCGGATAGGGAGGTGCTCCGGGTGAGGGTGCTAGCCCGGGGTCTTTTAACCGTTGCGCTTCGGTCGTTCCCGGTCATGCTCTCGGCCCTTGTCGCTTCCGGCCGTCAAACCGTCCCTGGAGGAGTTCCTCGCCCTTGCGGAGGAGGGTAACGTTGTGCCGGTTTATGCGCAGTTGGCAGCGGATTTTGAGACGCCTCTCTCCGCGTATCTCAAAATTCGGGATGGGCAGCATGCCTTCCTGCTGGAGAGTGCNGAGAGTACGGATGCGAGCGGGCGGTGGTCGATTGTCGGCAGCGGCCCGCAGCGCGTCTTCGAGGCTCGCGGCAACGAGGTGCGCATTCGACGCGGGAGTGAGGAGGAGGTAATTGAGATCGAAGGTGACCTCCTGGCTGAGCTTGAGAAGCTCATGTCCTGCTACAAGCCGGTCACACATGGGGATGCGCCACCCTTTTTCGGAGGAGCGGTAGGATATCTTGCCTACGATGCGGTCAGGCAATTCGAGCCGACAATTGATGCCCCACCCACTGACGACCTCGGGCTGCCCGAAGCGGTCTTCCTGATTACCGACACGGTTCTCTTGTTCGATCACAAACTGCGCAGACTCCTGGTCGTGGCCAACGCCATGCTGGGCGATCATGGGTCGCCGGAGGAGGCCTACCACGAGGCGGTTGGGCGGCTCGGTTCTCTCATCGAGATTCTCGATCGTCCGCTTCATGTGCCTGCCCTCAATGGACTGCAGGAAACTGTCATTCCCGAACCGGTAAGCAATACAACGCAGGAGGACTACGAGAGCATGGTCCGCCAGGCCAAGGATTACATTGCGGCGGGGGATATTTTTCAAGTCGTTCCCAGTCAGCGTTTCGAAGCCCCCTTTGAGGCAGCCCCGATCGATCTCTACCGGGCCCTGCGCCATGTCAATCCCTCGCCCTACATGTTCATTCTCGAGCTGGGTAAATTCTCCCTGGTGGGAAGTTCTCCGGAAGTACATGTCCGGTGTGTGGAGGGCCGTATTGATATCCGGCCGATCGCGGGAACGCGCTGGCGGGGCAAGACCTCGGAGGAAGATGACGCCCTCGCAGCCGACCTGCTGTCCGATGAGAAGGAGCGNGCAGAGCACGTCATGCTGGTCGATCTGGCCCGTAATGATGTGGGCCGGATCGCTGCTCATGCCACGGTCGAGGTGAACGACTTCATGATCGTGGAGCGATATAGCCACGTGATGCACATTGTCTCAAACGTAACCGGGCAGCTCTCGCCGGAGCACAGCTCCTACGATGTTCTGAGGGCCACCTTCCCGGCCGGGACGGTGAGTGGGGCTCCCAAGATCCGGGCCATGCAGATCATCAACGAACTGGAATGCAACAAGCGCAATGCCTATGCCGGGGCGGTGGGTTACTTTGGCTGGGATGGTGCGCATGATTCCTGCATCGCCCTGCGCACGTGTCTTCTGAAAGATGGCCGGGTCTACGTTCAGGCCGGCGCCGGCGTCGTGGCGGACAGTGACCCCACCTACGAATACAACGAAACCGTCAACAAGGCGATGGGTATGCTGCGGGCAATCGGGCTCGCGAAAACTCTGGAAGAGTGAAGGTGTATCTATGGAGGACTAACTCTGTTTCCCAGGGATGCCGAGATAAGAGCCGGATCCCAGACATTTGAATTACCCACGTTCTGGTCAGCATGCTTCTCGTTATCGATAATTACGATTCCTTCACCTACAATCTGGTCCAGTTTTTTGGTGAGTTGGGCGCGGAGATGAAGGTATTCCGTAATGACGAGATCACGGTGGAGGGGATCCGCGAGATTGCACCGGATCGCATCTGCATTTCGCCGGGTCCCTGTACGCCCAGGGAGGCAGGCGTGAGCTGTGAAACCATCCGGGAACTGGGGGCCTCGGTCCCGATTCTCGGAGTGTGCCTCGGGCACCAGGCGATTGGCCAAGTCTATGGGGGAGAAGTGGTGCGGGCAGACAAACTCATGCACGGGAAGACCTCCATGATCGAGCATGACGGACGGGGAGTGTTCGAGGGAATCGACAACCCGTTCGAGGCGACCCGCTATCACTCCCTCATCGTCCGGAGTGAGTCCCTGCCTGAGTGCCTCGAGGCAACGGCCTGGTGCGATGGCCTCTTGATGGGAGTGCGTCACCGGGCGCACCAGGTGCACGGTGTGCAGTTTCACCCCGAGTCCATTCTGACCGAGGGAGGCAAGAAGCTCCTGAGCAACTTCCTTGCAATGCCGCGGTAGCGACGGCGGAAATTTCCTCGACCTTCGCTGTGATCGCGGGATCCAGCTCGCGAAGCATGTGCAGGAGCTGACAGAGGGAATTGCCGGGATGGAACTCCGTGCTACCAGTATGCCGGGATCCTCTTGCAAGCAAGCGACCTGCTGTTGCCTGGAGCAGGGGCGCAGTGGTCGAAGGGGAAATGCAGCTGGTTCCCGGAAGCCTTGCTCGAAAGGAATGCCAGTTTACTCATCGAGACTTACGGCGAGATCGGGGCCTAGTGACTCAAGAGCAGTCATGAGCATTCCGTCCTCGAAGTCGGCTGTCACCGCAACGGAACCGGTTGCCCGGAAGACCGGGTGGCCGGCATGAGGGGCCGATTCGAGGTTGCTGACCAGTTCCTCCACATTTGCTCCGGCGCGAGCGATGGCAGAGGAGAGTTCCTGAACAATCCCGGGCCGGTCGTTACCCACCACGTCGAAGGAGATCCTGCGGGGCCATTCGCTCTTGGCCATTATTTCCTCGGACACAACCACGCTGAGGTCGTCCAGGCCCCGGAGAGTTTCGAGGAGGTGCCTGCTTTCCTCCTCGGGGCACTCCACGCGGAGGAGACCTGCAAAATGACCGGCCAGGTGAGACATGCGTGATTCCAGCCAGTTCCCCCGGTGGGAGGCCACGATGGTGGAAAGTTCCTCCACGAGCCCGGGTCGGTCCGGGCCGATCACGGTCATGACCAAGCTGTGCATGCCCGGAGTCTCAAGTTTCTGGGAGAAAGTTTCAAGTGGGCAATCCGGGCACCCACCCGTGCTGGCTGCCTATTCAACGATGACGGGCGTCCCTATTTCCGCGTGCTCGAAGAATTTCTTGGCCATGTCGGCAGGGAGACGCACACAGCCATGGGAAGCGGCGTAGCCCGGCAGGTATCCCGCGTGCATGCCGATTCCGTGGTTGAAGCGAAGAAAGTGTGGCATGGGAGCGCCCACGAACTGCTGGCCGGGCCCGGGCTTGTCCTTGCGCGAGTCAGCGTCGTCGTTGATGACTGTTCCGGTCGCGATATCTACGATGGTTCCGTAGGTGCCGGAAGCGTAGTCGGAAGCTTTTTGCGAGACCTTGTAGGTCCCGGGGGGTGTGGTGTACTTTGAGCTGCCGGTGGACACCGGTGTGACTCCGGCCATTTGGTCCCCCTTGTAGAAATAAGCCCTCTGCTCTGCCCGGACGATGTGAATGGTGGCCGGACCACTGAGCGAATCGCCGTCCCAGAACTTGGATGCCTCAGCCGGGTTCTGGGGGCCGGTGGGAGCGGCGCTGGAGAATCCGATACCGGCAAGGTAGCCGGAGCGGACGGGTTGTTGTCCGGCGCCCGGGAAACAGGATACCAAGGAGCCGCCGGTGAATATCACGGCGGGGACGAAGAGGTGACGAAACTTCATGAAATCCTTGCAAGTCTATACTTCGAACCGCAGCCAGGGTCAAGGGACGGAGCTGGCAGGCGCCCCGGGCAGCTCGTGTATTTTTTTGTGATCGTCCGGCCGCAGGGCTCCGTCTGCAGGCCGTCCCGGGGCGGCTTACAACTGGTCCACGACGCGGAACTGCTTGCTGCGGTATTTCTTACGCCAGGCCTCTGGTTTGAGGGTGCCCACCGAGTTGTCCTCATACTTCTTGCGAAGGGCCTCCAGCTGGCTTTTCATCCTGGAGATCTGGGCGGCGTGCTTCTCATCGTTGTAGAGGTTCCGGAGTTCGTCGGGATCCTCCTGCAGGTCGTAGAACTCCCACTCGCCGAACTCATAGAATTGGATGAGTTTGTAGCGCGCTGTGCGAATTCCGTTATGGCGGGGAACCTGGTGCACGCTTGGGTATTCATAGTAGTGGTAGTATATGCTGTCACGCCAGTCCCCGGGCGCCTCACCCCGGAGGATGGGAACGAGGGAGCGGCCCTGCATGTCCCCGGGAATCTGGACTCCTGCGGCCTCCAGGAAGGTTTCTGCGTAGTCCAGGTTCTGGACCATGTGTTCAGCGTCCACCGAACCTGGCTTGGTCACGCCCGGCCACTTGATCACAAGTGGCATGAGGAGGGATTCTTCATACATCCAGCGTTTGTCGAACCAGCCGTGGTCGCCGATGTAGAACCCCTGATCGGAGGAGTAGACGACGATTGTATTGTCGGCGATGCCCATTTCATCAAGTGTGCGCATGAGGGTTCCCACGCTCTCGTCAACGCCTCGAACACAGCGGAGGTAGTTCTTGGCATAACGTTGGTATTTCCATCGCACGAGGTCCTTCCCCGTGAGTTTTGCATTTTTGAGGGCAGCGTCCCGGGGTGCATAGTGATCCCGCCAGGCCGTGAGCTGGGTAGGCGTCATGCGCGACATGTTACGCCATGCGGATTTGTCGAACATTCCCTTGCGGGCGAGCCCCTTGTAGGCGGGAGTGAGATTGTAGAAGAGGTCGAACTGGAGGTCCATGTGTCCATCGATCTCAAGCTCCTGCCAGCGGGCGGGACTGGCATTGTCCTTCCAGTCATCGAACAGCGTGGCGGGCTCTGGAAGATCCTCGTCGGCCCACAGATGGAGATGGCGCAGCGCGGGCATCCAGTTGCGGTGGGGCGCCTTGTGCTGGCACATCAGCAGGAAGGGTTTTTCTTGATCCCGCCCTTTCTTGAGCCAGTCGACGGCAAGGTCAGTCACGACATCAGTGCAGTGCCCCTTGATCATCACTTTTCCCTCCGGGGTGAGCAGATCCGGATTGTAGTAGAGGCCCTGGCCCGGAAGAACCATCCACTTGTCGAATCCCTGCGGCTGGGACTTGAGATGCCACTTGCCGAACATCGCTGTCTGGTAGCCGGCTTTCTGGAGGAGCTTGGGAAAGGTTTGCTGGGAACCATCGAAGTTGTTCCCGTTGTTCATGAAGCCGTTCTTATGGCTGTGTTTTCCAGTTATGATGACCGCCCGGCTCGGTCCGCAGATCGAGTTTGTGCAAAAGCTTTTCCGGAAGAGCATGCCCTGGGAGGCGAGGCGGTCGATGTGCGGTGTGGGATTGACTCCCTTCAGCCAGCCGTCGTACGCGCCGATGGCATGGGGAGCGTGATCGTCGCTGAAGATAAAGACGATGTTGGGCTGCTTGGCGCCCGCGAGGAACGGGAAGCAGCTGGCAAGGAGGAGTAGAATTCTCATGGGTGTGGATGGGGTGTGGTTTATTGTTTGAGGCTGAGGCAGAGCAGGCGATTCTGCCCCCGCATGTAGAGGCGCCCGTTGCTCAAGGCCATCGGGCTCCAGAATCTGAGGTCTTTCTTACTGGTAAGATCAGAGGAAAAAACATTGGCCTCGGCGAGGAGCCTGAAGCCTGAAGGGCTCGGTTCGACCAGGCGGAGAGTGCCCTTTTCGCCGTCCTGAATGATGAGCATACCATCAGCATAGAGGCAGCCGCCACGCCCCATGAAGGGGTCGTCGCCCGTTCTCCATACTTCCTTGCCGTCGAGATTCCAGCAGCTCAAGCCACCGGACTCGCGCTTGGCGGCAACCCGGTGGTTCGAGTTTTCGTTGGCGAGAAAGTAGAGGTGTCTGTCGATAACGAAGGGTGGGTGAATCTGGGTTCCCTTTGCGATGGCCCACTTTTCGCTGGCCTTGTATCCGTCAGCGGTCTTTTGCAGGGACAGCATCTTGGATCCGCAGTCATAGCCGCCTGTCACGAAGATCAGCTCATCGTTCACCTTGGTGACGATGGGAATGGGGATGCGATTGTAGTAGTCACTGGTCTGCCAGAGAATCCTTCCGTTCCCGGGGTGATAGCTGGTCGTGTAGCCGGTTGAGCCCTCCTTGGAGACGAGCACGACGTGGGGGTTTCCTCCGATCTCAAGGACAGTGGGGGAGGCATGGGAGTCCCCGATGGGGCCACTCCTCCACACTTCCTCACCGGTCTTCCTGTCCCAGCCTGCTACGCCGGTCTCGGATCCGAAGGGCGTGACGAAAACGATGTCTCCTACAAGGAGCGCGCATTGGGCGTAACCCCACTTCGGGGTTTTGGCGTCGGGATAGCGGTCCGACATCTTGACGCTCCACCGTGCCTTTCGAGATTTCCGGTCTACACAGTGGACCCGTCCGAAGGAACCGATGAAGTAAACGCTATCCCCGTCGACGGTGGGCACGCTGCGGGAACCGGGAAACGAAGGCTCGCCCTCGGAAGGGCTCTCGTAGCGCCATTTCTCCTTGCCGGACTGGGCGTCGAGGCAGAGGAGCATGTCTTTTTCCTGCATCACACGGTCCACGAGAAAGACATCATCGCCCACCACCGCACAGCCACCAAATCCCTGCTGCAACTTCGTCTCCCAGAGAAGCCGGGGTCCGTCCTCGGGAAAGCTGCGCAGTAATCCCGTCTCGTGCGACACTCCGGTCCGGTGAGGGCCCTGGAAATGGGGCCAATCGGCCCAGGCGGTCGAGAGGAGATTGATTGATATCAGGGTGAGGGCTAGTTTCATGGGAGCTGGCGATGTTTGGGCTTGGGTTTGATTCAGGCGTGAAGGGGGCAGGCGATCTTTCTGAAGCTACTTCTTGGATTTTTTAGGGGTTCGCCTGCGCGGAGGTTCTTTTTTCCACCAATCACTCGGCCCTTCCTTCTCAATGCCGTCGAGAACTTCAAAGAAGACCTTCTTCATTTCAGAAAGTTTTGCAGGGTTTTCCGAGGCGAGATCCTGTTCTTCTCTCCAGTCCCGCTGGATGTCGTAGAGTTGGAATTTGTCGAAGGACTGGTTGGCGATCAGTTTCCAGTCACCGATGCGCAGAGCGGCATGGCTGGCGGCCGGAGCAATGTGGGTGCGCCAGAACAGGGGCACGGAACGCTGGAGCTGCTTGTCGTCAAAGGCCGGGACCATGCTCACTCCATCGATCGTGCGATCCTTGGGAAGGGGAATACCGGTGACGTCAAGGACGGTGGAGAAGATGTCGGACCCGATGACGGGGACGTCGCTGACCGACCCGGGCATGATCTTGCCGGGCCAGCGGACGAGACCAGCCACCCGGATGCCGCCCTCGTGGCTGTCGCGCTTGCGGCCCCGCAATCCACCCGTTGATCCCCGGGTGCGGCCCCTGTTCCCGCGGCCCTCGGGGCCATTGTCTGACGTGAAGAAGACGATCGTATTGTCCCGCAGGCCGAGGTCCTCGAGAGCCTTTACTACAATTCCGAAGGCGTGATCGAGCTGAGTGATGTTGCCGTTGTACTGCCGGATGCCCTCGTCCTGAATATCCGCGTAGGGCTTCATGAACTGCTCGCCCGATTCGATGGGGAGGTGGGGCTCGTGAGTCCAGACGGAGAGCAGAAATGGCTTTTTGCGGTCCCGGACCTCCTTGAGCCAGCGGACACCTTCCCCTGCTACAAGCGGGGCCGAGAATCCCTGCAGCTCACCCATGGGCTCACCGTTGAGGACGAAGTTACGCGGGTTCTTGTGACTGGGTGCGGCGTTGTTCTGGGTAGCCATCCAGTGGTTGTAGCCGTGGTCCCCGGGTTGTGGCTGTTTGTCACTGTTGAAGTGTCCGTTGAGGTGCCACTTGCCGACGTGACAGGTATCGTAGCCTGCTTTCCTGAGGAGTTCAGGGAGGGTGATTTCGCTTTCCCGCAGGTGGCAAGCATGTCCTCCCGGGATCCAGCGCCAGACTCCGTTGCGATATGGGGTGCGGCCCGTCAGGATCGCAGATCTGGACGGGGAGCATACTCCGCAGGCTGAATAGCACTGGGTGAAGCGGATTCCCTCCGTGGCAAACTTGTCAAGGTTGGGAGATTGAATGACTTCGTTTCCGTAGCAGCCAAGATCGCCCCAGCCCATGTCGTCGACAAGGAAGATGACAATGTTGGGTGTATTTCCAGCGGCCGGGAGGGGGAGGGCACATGTGCTGAGAATGAGGAGGATCAAATGAAAGTAGTTCATGAAGCTATTTTTTAAATGGTGTTCCGGGTCAGCTGCTGAGCAGTGTTACTCGTCCTGCTTTTCCGGCTCTTTCGGGCCTCGGCCCGCGGTCCAGCGTATGCCGGCGAGGAGGTGGGGGCGGCCGAACCCGGTGTCGATGGAACGTACGTCGTGGCCCAGGCCGGTAAAGAAGTAGCGGCCCTTCCCGAGAATGCGGCGCCAGCAAATCGGGTGGTCGGCGCCCATCGGCTTCATGTCCTTGTAGAAAGGGATGTCTCGGACAGGAACGTAGCTCTGCTCATCGAGGCGGAGGAGGACTTCCACGCCGGGAAGACCCGTGACGGACTTGTCGAAGTTCAACCAGTCGGCCGTATAGGTGAATTCCTTGCTCTTTCCCGCGACGATGGGATCGCCCTCGGCCCCGGGGTCGACCAGGAAGCGCGCCTCCACGAATTCGGAGTCACCGTGAAAATCACATCCTGCGATCTCGATCAGCTCCGGCCATGTGCCATTTTGCACGATGCCGGCGTGCATGACCATGATGCCCCCTCCGTTTCTGAACCACTCAATGATGGGTTTTCGCTCTTCCACCGTAAGGCTCTCTCCCAGGTTGGTGGAGTTGTTGAAGAGGATGAGGTCATACTTCTCGAGATTGCGAGCACTGAGGTCCTTGGCATCTTCGGTAATGCTGACATTGATGCCGTGCTTGGAACCGAGGATGGCAAGATAGCCGTTGATGCGCCCGATATCGGGGTGCCGGTACCAGGACGTCTTCGAATAGACGATCACTTCGATCGGTTTCTCCGCCCGGGTGGCCGGGAGAGCGAGGATCGCGGCAAGCACAAGAAGGGTGAGGCGCTGGATCATGGGGAGATTGAAGAGGGCTGGCCGCTGGTTGTCGATGGCCGAAGCAGGAAGATCAGTGACCCGGGGAGAAGGCCGCCGGGCACGGGCATCTTCATGCTGGGCGGAAGGTCTTCTTCCCCGGTGCCGGAGTCACCGGGCCCTTGCCCTCGCCGGAGGAGAGGAAGGCCGTGGGTGCCTTGGCAGCTCGAGACTACAGGGTGGACAGCGTTTTCCCGGGACCCGGGCAAGGCCGTCAGTTCAGGCGTTTTGCGTCAACCGGACCTCTGGAGTGATCCTCTGAGGAGGTCAGGGGGGACCGGGTTCCTCCCGCCATCCGGGTGCGGCTGTGCACGTGCCCTGTCATCTTCCGGGCTCCCTACTCGTTTGGGACTTCCATTTGCCCGAGAGGCTGGCCTTTCCGCTCAGCAAGGAACCGAATGAGATCCCGTAGCTCCTCGCGGGTGAGCCGGGAGGTGAGTCCGGGCGGCATGATGGTGCCGGCCTCCCGGCGCTGAGCGACCTCCCCGGAAGCAATGGTTTGCTGCTGCTTGGTGGCGGCATCTTCGATCACGATGCGCTGCTTGTCCTCATGCTTGAGGTGGCCGCTTATTACCCGGCCGTCCGTGGTGGTGACGGTGGTGGAGAGGAATCCCTCCTTGATCTGGCGTTCGGGCCACACGACGGACTCAATGAGGATCTCGACCGGAAGTCCCGCGCCCACCGCGGTGAGTTCAGGGCCGAAGTCCCGTCCGCTGGAGTCAATGACATGGCACATCGTGCAGGCAAGTGCATCCCGGTGATAAATNTCTGAGCCNCGCCGGGCGCTGCCGGATGATTTCACCTCGTTAGCGAGCTTGTCGATCCAGGCCTGGTCGAAGAGGGGCATGCCGACGCTCTTNCCNCCTGCATCGNCGGCGAGAACCTTATTGAGGGCAAGCGAATGTACCCCGGCGGCACCGAGGACNCCCCGGATCCGAGCGCTGGTTTCCGGCATNAGGGTGGACCGCTCAAGGGTCGCTGCGAGCGTGGTGTCCGCTCCTTTCCGGGTCAGGAAGGGAATGATCAATGGTCCGAGGTCGTCATCAGGACCGGCGGTGGACAGTTGGGAGGCGGCGATCCGGGCGGCGCCAGANAGGTCGAGATCTGCCAGAGCCCTGAGAGCAGCCTGCCGGATGCCGGACTCGGGGTCACGGCGGGCCCGGTCCGACAGGGCCCGGATCCGGGGGCCGGGATCACCTGGAAGGCGTCCCAGCGACTCAATGGCGGCGACTCGCGTTTCGGTGTGCCTGATGCTTCCGTCCAGGGCAACTGCCATCATGGGGCCGAGCAGGCTATCGAGTTTCCACCGGCCCGCCAGCTCGAGGGCGCAGCGCCGGTGCTCGCCCCTGCCGAGCCTGATGGAATCTGCAAGAAGATTTTCAATATCCCCTTTGTCAGGCTGGAGATCCCGCAGGCGAGCGGATTCGACGAGGGCGGCGAGGATGGGAGTGGATTGGGCCGGATNTCTGNNGGCTTNCTGAACCAGGTAGTCGAGGTCCTCGACTGATCCACGGGTGGCGAGGATGCCGACGAGGACGGCGAAGGTGGAGCTGGTGGGTTTGATGCGGTCCCCGGTGAGGAGGTCACGAGCATTCCTGGCGGCATCCTTTCCCGTGGTCTGCTGCAGGAGAAAGGCCAGTTGCTGAGTGTCTGAAATGCCCAGCTCGCTCTCCTGGAGGGCCGTGAACCATTGGGGTTGGAGGGCGTGGGCACATTGCTTGAGCGCGGCCCGGATGAAGCGGTCGGCCGGAAGGGAGAGGGCCCGCGCGGCAACCGCCATGGCTTCTGCGGACTGGAACTGAGCTGCCGCCACGACCGCCTCGAGGCGAACGCGGGGGTGGGGGTCGGTGATGGATTTCGCGAGGTAGTCGAGGGCTTTGCCCACGCGGTCATGCCANCGGCCGGTCACGCGGGTGGCGTAGGCGCGGGCGAGAGGTTCGCGTGCCTGGAGGAGCCTTTCAAGGAGGGCCGGGTTTGTGATTTCAAACCACTCGTAGAGACAGAGAGCCTCGTAGAGCCGGCGCTCGTGGCCGGCAGCGGTGGGATCAAAGGCGGCGACCCACGAATTCAATGTGTCCATGACCTCGTCCGCGCCGCCGGGCAGATGGTAACGATTGGATATTTCAATCCGAATACGCTCACGTTCCTTGAGGAGGGCTTCGGGCAGGGTTTCCAGCAGATTCCTGGTCGGGACCCTGGTAAGGTCGACTACCGGGATGGTCTTCATCCCGGTGGCGGTGACTCGCCAGATGCGACCATGTCGCTTGTCACGATCGGGGTGGCGCAGGGAGGCCTGGTAGTGGCCGATGATGGGATTGTACCAGTCAGCAACGTAGAGGGCNCCATCTGGTCCGGTCTGCACATCGACCGGTCGGAAACTTTGGTGGTCGGTGCGCCAGAGGGGAGGGAGTAGCTCTCCCCGGTGCCCGGCCCCGTCCACGGTGACCTTGAGACGATCGACGAGGTGGCCGAAGTAGCCGGCGATCACGATGTTGCCCTGGAGGTCGTCGGGCAGGGCAGGAGAGTCGATGATTTCGCAGATCATGCTCTTGATGCGGGTTCCCCCGATGTCGAGCGGCTGATGGAGGTTCCCGGTATGGATCATGACGGGGAGAAGCTCGCTGACAGCATTGCCGTTGCTCTTGGCGAAGGGCTCACCCCAGTGACCATGGGAGAGCCCCCACGGGTTTTGCCCGCTGCAGCCCCGGAAGGCGTGAAGCTGGAGGCGTGCGGGCCGCAGCCGGAAGACGCCGTGCTCGTCGAGGCGCACGATGCCCCAGGGGGTTTCCACGCGGGAGAAGGCATGCAGTCCCTGGCAGAAGAGGAGCTCGCCGCCTGGCGTCCAGGTGAGGGAGTTTATATTCTGGTGGGTGTCACCTGTTCCGAATCCGGTGAGGAGAACCTCACTGGTGTCGGCGCGGTCATCGCCATCGGTATCNCNCAGGAAGAGAAGATCCTGTCCTTGCCCGAGGTAGACCCCCCCGTTTCCGAGCGCGAAGCCGGTGGGCATGTCGAGGCCGTCCGCGAATACGNTGGTCCGGTCGGCAAGGCCATCTCTGTTGGTGTCTTCCAGGATGAAGAGCTTGTCCTTAGCCACCTCGGTGGGAATTGCCTGCGGATAGACGAGGGAGCAGAGGACCCACAGGCGCCCCCTCGGGCCCCAGCGCATTACGATGGGATTGGCGATTCCGTTTTCCTCGGACGCATAGAGGGAAACCTGGTAGCCTTCCGCTATCTCGAAAGAGGCGAGCTCCGACTTGGCGGAATTGTCCCTGAGGGCTGGNCCAACCGAATAGTTTTNCTCCTGGGAGAATCCCGCGGGTGAGAGGGCGAGCAGCAGGGGAAAGAGCGGGAGTCTCTTCATCTGGGGGCCTCCTTGCTTTTCCAGATCTCCGCCTCGCTCTCTTCGATGAGCGGGATGATGGCATTGACCTCTTCCGGGAACCACCGGGGTTTGCCAGGCCGGTGATCCTTGCTGCTGGGGACATGCTGGCGATTTCCGTAAAGGAAGGACCAGTTGGTCGGGCGCCAGTGCTGGCGCCAGAATCTGTTTTTGCGTTGCACCAGCCTGCGCACCCGGTCGAAGGCGGCGGTCCGGTCGGGAGCCTTCTCCCCGGTGATTTGCTCGCAGACCATGCGGGCCCAGGCCCGCTGGCCATCAGGGTTCAGGTGGCTGCTNGGCGCGGTCAGGCCGGCGGGATTGAGTTGGAGCAGGTCGAGNTAGAGAAATCCACGGCGGTCAGCCAGCTGGCGGATGCCCTCGCTGTAGGCCGAGATGCTTCCATTGTGCCTGCTCAGGTCGGGGAGGAGGGAGTTCTCCGACTTGGCGAAGCGGTGGGGGGAGACGAGGATAATGCGGGAGGTACATTTCTCATATTCGTCGAGAAGTCTGCCATAAGCCTCGATGAACTGGGGTAGCCGGGTGGCTCCCTCAAGGGCCTCCATCTGCCCGAAACTGGCAAGAATCACGGTCGCGCTCATGCGCTCAAGCAGATCGAGGTGAGTACCGAAATTGCGCGGGCGCTGCTGGCGGTAGACGGTGTCGGCCTGCCAGGCGAGGTCTCGGAAATACACCGGGCTGGGAGAAGAGAGGGTGAGCATGGTCTCAAGATACCCGGNTTCAAACTGCTTCACCACGCTGGTGCCACCAGCGAGGGCAACGACGTCATTGGGNCGCAGGACAGCCCCCTCCTTGAACTCCGGCTCTTCCTCTTCACCGGGTGCTGCCGGATGACCCGGTTTCGCAGGCTGGCTGAGGAGCTTGGTGAGGCTTGCACCGGGATGGTAATGCCAGGGGCCGGTGAGCGAGATCGTTTGCCCGTTGCTCGTGAGTTGCATCTTGCCGTGCGTCTGCGCCAGGCCTCCGCCGTNACCGTGGTCCATGACACGGACCGCGATGANATTCCGGCCGGCCAGCAGGGTGCCCCGGGGCAGCTTGTAGGTGCGGGGAGTGAAGTGATGTCCGGGGTTTTCGTAACCTCCAACCCGCTTTCCGTTCACCCANGTCACATCCATGTCGTCGATCGNGCCGAGTTCGAGGACGGCCTCTCCTTGAGNCATGGAGGAAGAAACCTCAACCGTGCGACGGAACCAGACGANGCCGTCGTAATCCGGGAGCCCTNCTTCTTCCCAGTGCGAGGGAAGCTGCATGGTTTGCCAGCCATGATGATTGAAATCTCTGCGTGCCCAGTCGGCATTCCGGGACCCGGGGTCATGCCTCTTGATGAGTTCCGGCCAGCTTGGGGAAGAGGACGAGGTGTTCCCGTAGTTGACGGGGCGGGGTTTGAGGCGGGGAAGTTCAGTGGCATCCTGCGCGTGGGCTGCAGCCAGGGCAGCCGAAAGACAGAGAATACGAGTGGGCAACATCATGGGATGGAGGACTGCATCGGAGGTTTTCCACCTTTGTCGCCCCGGGGCCAACCAGAAAGCGTTTTTCTCTGCAGGACGAACGCAGGAATAAGCCGGAGCTTTTCATGGGCGGGGCTCTCTCCTAGCATGTTGCAATGATCCGGATTTCCCTGCTCCTGCTCACCGTCCAGATGCTCTCTCCTGCGGCAGCAGAGCCGGGATTCGTCAACCTCGCTACCACGGCAAGGATCACGGCTTCTTCCGAGCTGGCAGGCCAAAGTCTTGGAGCTGGGGCAGTGGCAGATGGTCGTATCGCACCAGCACTCTCCCAGCATCTTGAGTTTTACCCGGCTGCCCGGGGCGCAAAGTCCTGGGCGGTTGATGGGGAGGTGGCCAGGGACAGAGGGGAGCTGGTGATGGAATGGAAAGAGCCCGTGATGATCCGGGAGATTGTCTATTTCGGGCGGACCACATGGTTGCTGGAGGAGTGCTTCAAGGACTATGAGATTCTTGTCGATGGGCAGGACGAGCCGGTTGCGGAGGGCAGCTTTGAAAAACGGCATGGCGGCCAGCGGGTCCTGATCGACCGGCAACCCGTGCGAAAGCTGACCCTGCGCTTCCTCAATTCGTACGGGGGACCGAATCCCGGGGCGGCCGAGATTCTGGTTCTTGATGAGCACCTCAGTAATGAAACGCTGGCGGCTCTCGCCCCGGCCAAGCCGCCCGTGGCCAAGAGACCGCCGGATCCGGTCTCAGATGCCCACGTCATATGGAAGACGCCGGGGAAGAATGCGGACGAGGCGATGCCAATTGGGAATGGATCCCTGCTGGCCCATGTGCGGACTGATCCGGACGGGCTTGTTCACGTGAGCCTCGGTGTCCGCACGGGTGATGGGAAGGTCGCTCCCGTGGGGGGGATNCGATTTCAGCTTGAGCCGGGCTTGCGCACTACGGAGCCATCTTTTCACCAGGCCCTGCGTTTCAAGTATGGCGAAGTCACGATCCGGAGCCCGGAACAACCTGAAAAGCCGGTTTTCTCGTTTTTTGTCGATGCCAATCGCGATGTGCTTCACCTCCAGCTGCGTAGCGCAAGGCCAGTGGGTTTCGTGGTCGGTCTGGAGGGAGAAGGAGAGCAGAAGGTGCTGCACGAGCAAAAGCGGCTGCGTGTCAGGAATGGCGATCACGCTCTCGTAGTCCTGTGTGACGGAATGGAACCAGGAGAAGGCCTGGAGCTCCGGAATTCCACTCCTGCCACCGCTTTTGATCTGCAGGTGCACCTGTTGCGGGAGGCATCCCAGGCCGGGAATCTGGATGAGACCCTTGGCGGGACCGGGAAGGTNGACGTCAATAGTTCCGTCAGCGGGCAGATGGAGGCCTGGAACAAATTCTGGAACCGGGGCAGCATACATCTGGGAAGTGGGGAGGAAGCGGTCGCGATCTCGCGCGCGCTGGTGTTNCGGCGCTACCTGAGTGCCATCAGTGGGAGGGGNCCCGATACGCTCAAGCCGGNNGGTGAGTCNGCNAAGGAAGTTCCGGAGCGGGAGCTTGTCCCGTGGACNAGGNAGAAGAGCGAGGCTGCGATCGCGGCGGCGCTNGCCAAGGCCCGTCCGGTCTCCGGGGAGGGGCCGGGGAAGGATCGCTTTCCGGGGTTCTGGGGAAGCGGTTTCAAGGACCTGCCGGCGAAGAAAGACCCCATTGATGGTTTCATGGACACGCTTCGATCGATGTTGCTGGTGGCCACGGGCAGGCGGGTCTGTGTTCTTCCGGGGTGGCCGGTCGACCGGGATATCGTGGCGCGGGTTGACTGCGAAACCGGCCTGGGGGTTGATCTTGCCTACGTGGACGGAAGGATTGAGCGCCTGGAGGTTTACCCCAAGCAGCGGACGAGTGAGGTTTTCGGAATNGGCTCTTACGGGAAGATGGTCAGNGAGGCTCTTCCCGGTNCCTTCCGGATGCCTGCCATCATCTCATTTCTGGGCCCCGGATGGGTTGGGCCACGGGTTGGCCACGACAATCTCTTCGTGTCCATGAAGAAAATGAATTTCAACGGGCTGGAGGGAAGCCTTGCCGACCTTGAAGCCGCGCGGGAGGCCGGGATNTATCTCCTGGTCCACGGCGTCACGCCCTGGACCGCCCATGCCCTCAAGGATGAACAGGCGGTGATCTGCTACTACCTGAGCGATCGACGGAAGCCGGGGAGCTTTCCCCGATTCGGACAAATGCGCGCAGAATATGAGGCCATTGATGCCTATCACCCCACTGCCTTCACGACCTACGCCCAGTATGGAGGAATTGAGTTCTTTCTCGATTCGGTCCGTCCCCGCATGCTGGAGTATTACGATTACCACTGGCAGCGCCAGGCCCATCTCCACTTCCACTATCTGGAGTACTACCGAAGGATGTCACTGGCCGCGGGAGGGATTCCCATTTTTCGATTCGTCCACGTTCATGGTGACAATGTGATCAAGATGCGGCAGACGGTCTCGATGAGCCTGGCCTACGGGGTCAAGGGCTTCAAGTGGTGGGTGGGCTGGACCATGTTCGATATTCACAAGGTTGTGGAGACCGAGCCTCCTCCGCTTTCAGATATCGGGAGAGAAGTCGGGCGCTGCAATAACACGATGGCCGCCTTCAGCCCGAGCCTGGCCACCGCCCGGTCGGTGGCGGTCTACCATACCGCCCCGCTCCCGGCCGGGACGCGGGAGGCCCCGGAAGATTTCTGGGTGCGACCTTCCGGGGAGCATATCGTCATGGGCCTCTTCGAAGGCGAAAAGGGTCAGAGATTCATTGCCCTGGGTAATCGTGATATCGGAGCGGTTCGCAGAGCCNTCCTCGGGATCGAGGGTNAAGTGCGGCAGGTTCGGCAGATGGACAAGGAGAGCCGTGAGTGGAAGGAAGTGCCCGTGCAGACGGAAGGAAGCGAATCGAGGGTTTCGATCGAGGTCGGGAAGGGGGATATTGAACTCCTGGAGGTGATCGTTCAGTGAACCCNGGCACGGGACGGTAATTTCGCCCCGGCCAAGAAAATCGGGCTCACCCGCCTGAAGCAGGTGAGCCCGGAGAGTTCATGCGGAGCAACGATCTGTCCGCAATGGAGTCGCTGCGCTTCTAGATTTTCCAGTCGCCGCGGTAGGGGAGGGAGTAGAGGATCTTGTGAGCCTTATCGTCTCCGATCACCGCCTCCTTCTTGGGATCCCACTTGATGGCCCGACCGATTTCGTGCGAGACGTAGGCAATGTGACCCGGGGTGATGGAACGGTGAGCATTCTCGGCTGGTGCGACCGTCTCCTTCCGGGACTTCACGCAGTCGATGAAGTTTCGCTGGTGGCCGGGAGACCTGTAGCCCTTCCAATCGCCGGCATTGAAGCCCCTCTTGATCCACTCCTTGTTGGAGGCATCGAGGCGCCCGCGGTTGACCCAGACCCATCCGTCCTTGCCGATCCACTTGCATCCGCCCCCGACGCGGGAGGACATCTTGACCTCGATGTCGCCCGGGTATTTGGAGATGACGTCGTACTGCCACGCGGTATCGTAGATGTCCGGGGTCCTGCTGAAGTCCCAGTTCTTGGCCTCCACGCTGATCGGTCCGCCCCCTCCACCGGTGGACTCCAGTCCGAGGCCCCAGTGGGCGATATCGTTGTGGTGGCCGATCCAGTCCATGAGCTGGCCACGACCATAGTTGGTGTGCCAGCGCCAGGACCAGTGATGGCGGGCCTCCATGAAGGGAAGAACCGGGCTGGGCCCACACCACATGTCGTAGCCTTCGGGAGCATCCTTGAGGGTGGGGTCTCGGTCGGGACCGGTCCGCCCCCCGGGGAGCCCCACCTCGACGTGAGTCACCTTTCCAATCAATCCGTTACGAACAATCTCCACAGCCTGGCGAAAGTTCCAGTCGGAGCGCTGCTGGGATCCGACCTGGAAGATGCGCTTGTGCTTGGCGACGGTCTCATGGATGGCCTTGCCCTCGGCATGGAAGTGGGTAACGGGTTTCTCACAGTAGACATCCTTTCCGTTGCGAAGAGCCTCCATGCAGATAATACCGTGCCAGTGGTCCGGAGTGGCGACCATCACGGCGTCGATATCCTTGCGGGCGCACAGCTCGCGGAAGTCGAAGTAAGCCTTGCAGTCCTTGTTGCCGTATTTCTTGTCCACGGCCTCCTTGCCACCTTCGGAACCACACCTGCGGTTACGATCCGTATGGTTCTTGTGACAGTCGGCTACTGCAACGCCCTGCACGTCCTTGTGATTGATGTGGGCCTGCATGACGCCGAGGCCACGGTTCCCGATGCCGATAAAGCCCATCACCACGCGCTCGCTGGGAGCGGTGTTGCCGTCCTTGCCGAGGGCGCTGGACGGAATTACGGTGGGGAAGCCAACTGCGGCACCGGCGACGGTCGTTTTTTGGAGGAAGCTCCTCCTTGTTTGATTCTTGCTCATGAGATTTCTTATTCAGGCTGGGATTCTGTGTGGAGGTTTAAGCGTCAGGGGCGGGTGGATGCAAACCCCAACCTCGGGGGAATGCAAAGATGCGATAGTTACGGCGAGGGCCATTTCACGTCGTTGTTTTATTTTCAGTCACCGGGATTCTGAATAACATGTGGATAACGGCGTCACACGAGCAGAAATTCGCGGCCGACTTCTCGGGATCTTACGGCGGGGGGATTTTTCCCGGGGGTGCCTCTCCGGGAACCGAACTGGCTCGCTATGGCGCTTGAAAAGCGGCGCCACCCTCCTATGGTGCGCCCGTTCCGCACGTGGACGGCGGGCACCTGAGAACAATGCAAATCGGGATCCCAAAAGAAATTTACGAGGGCGAATGCCGGGTCGCGACCACTCCAGAGGTGGCTGCGCAGCTCCAGGAGCTGGGATTCACGGTGGCGGTGGAAAGCGGGGCAGGCGAGTTAGCCAGTTTTCCGGATGAGGCGTATGAAGAGGCGGGGGTGATGGTAATCAAGGGCGCCGGGGAGCTGTGGTCGGCATCCGACATCATCTTCAAGGTGCGCGCTCCCGAGGGCGAGGAAGTCGGGGAGCTGGGCGCGGGAAAGATCCTGGTGAGCTTCATCTGGCCGGCGCAGAACGAGAGCCTGATGAAGGAGCTCGCTGCCACCGGCGGCACGGTGATTGCGATGGACAGTGTCCCGCGGATTTCGCGGGCCCAGAAACTCGACGCCCTCAGTTCGATGGCCAACATCGCGGGTTACCGTGCGGTGGTTGAGGCCGCTCAGCACTTTGGCCGGTTCTTTACCGGTCAGATTACCGCTGCAGGCAAGGTGCCGCCAGCGAAGGTGCTGGTCATCGGGGCTGGCGTGGCTGGGTTAGCGGCCATTGGTGCCGCCCGGAGCATGGGGGCAATCGTGCGCGCCTTTGATACTCGTCCCGAGGTGAAGGAGCAGGTGGAGTCGATGGATGCGGAATTTCTCATGCTCGATTTCGAGGAGGACGAGGATGGAGCAGGGGAGGGCGGCTACGCGAAGGTCATGAGTGAGGCCTTCATCGAGGCCGAAATGGCCCTGTTCCGAGAGCAGGCCAGAGAGGTCGACATCATCATCACGACCGCGCTCATTCCCGGGAAACCGGCGCCCAAGCTCATCCTTGCTGATATGGTTGAGCTGATGAAGGAGGGCAGTGTCATCGTGGATCTCGCCACCGAGCAGGGTGGCAACTGTGAGCTCTCCGAGGCGGGTAAAGTGGTAGTGAAACACGGAGTCAGCCTGGTGGGCTACACGGATCTTCCCAGCCGCCTCGCTGCACAGTCGAGTCAGCTCTACGGAACGAACCTGCGACATCTCCTTACCGACCTGAGCCCCGGGAAAGACGGGTCAGTGGATGTAAACATGGAGGATGAAGTGATTCGCGGGGCGACCGTGATCAAGGACGGGGAGATCACCTGGCCGCCTCCTGCGCCCAAGCTCTCCGCGGCACCCGCACAGGAGAGTCCGAGGGAAGAGGTGGCCCCGGTGGCTGGACCTGGTTCGGAGAAGAAGAAATCACTCGCGAGCATATTTGTGCCGCTAGCGATAGGAGGTCTTGCCCTGCTTGGACTGGGAGCGGTTGCTCCGGATACCTTCATGAAGCAGTTTACGGTCTTCGTCCTGGCATGTTTTGTGGGCTACATGGTGATCTGGAATGTGACGCCGGCCCTGCACACTCCGCTCATGAGTGTGACGAACGCGATCAGCAGCATCATCATCATAGGGGCACTGCTCCAGATTTCCTCGGAGATCAACTGGATCATGTGGCTTGCGGCGGTGGCGATATTGATAACGAGCATCAATATCGTGGGCGGCTTTGCCGTGACTCAACGAATGCTCGACATGTTTCGCAAGGATTAGGGAGTTCACATCATGGACTGGGAGCAGATTTCCAAGGCGGCCTACCTCGGCTCAATCGTTCTGTTTGTGCTCGCGCTCGGGGGCTTGAGCCACCCGGAGACCGCGCGGCGCGGAAACCTCTACGGCATCCTCGGGATGGCGGTGGCGTTGCTTGCGACGCTGGTGTTTATCGAGGGGAACTATGCGCTGCTGGTCGGTGGGCTGGTGACGGGAGGGGCGCTGGGATTTGTCCTCGCGAAGCGGGTGCAGATGACGCAGATGCCGGAGCTGGTGGCGATCCTGCACAGCCTTGTGGGTCTCGCCGCGGCGCTGGTGGGGTTTGCGACCTTTCTCGATGTGGAGGGGCACAACTACCAAGGGGCGGAAAAGACGATCCACGATGTGGAGGTCTACCTGGGCATTCTCATCGGAGCGGTAACCTTCTCCGGATCGGTCATCGCCTTCGGGAAACTGAGTGGAAAAATCGGCGGAAAGCCGCTCCTCCTTCCGGGCCGGCACTTTCTCAACCTGGTTCTCCTGGTAGTCTCGGTCGTCCTCGGGGTGATGTTCATCCAGCAGTCTGCGGCAGGTGACGGCGGTGGTTTGACGCCTCTCATCATCATGACGGCGATTGCCCTGGTCTTCGGCATTCACATGGTCATGGCGATTGGCGGGGCGGACATGCCGGTGGTCGTCTCCATGCTCAACAGTTACTCGGGCTGGGCCGCCGCCGCCACCGGTTTCATGCTGAAGAATGACCTGCTCATCGTGGTGGGCGCGCTGGTGGGTTCGAGCGGGGCGATCCTTAGTTATATCATGTGCCGCGCCATGAACCGGAAGTTCCTCTCCGTCATCGCGGGAGGGTTCGGCACGACTAGTGGTGGTTCTGCATCCGGGGGAGGGGACCAGGGCGAGGCGGTTGCGATCTCAGCGGAAGAGACCGCCGGGCTGATGGGGTCGGCGAAGGAAGTCATGATCATCCCCGGCTACGGGATGGCGGTGGCCCAGGCGCAGCATACCGTCAACGAAATGGTCAAGGTGCTGAGAGGCAAGGGAGTGAATGTGCGCTTTGGGATTCATCCCGTGGCCGGGCGCATGCCGGGACACATGAACGTTCTCCTGGCCGAGGCGAAGGTGCCCTACGACATTGTCTTTGAAATGGAGGAGATCAATGACGACTTCCCCGATGTTGATGTCTCGGTCGTGATCGGGGCCAACGATATCGTGAACCCCTCCGCGCTGGAAGAGCCGGACAGTCCGATTGCCGGGATGCCGGTCCTCGAGTGCTGGAAAGGGAAGGACACCATTGTCCTGAAACGGTCCATGGCGACCGGGTATGCCGGCGTGGAGAACCCGCTCTTCTTCAAGGAGAACACCCGCATGCTCTTTGGCGATGCGCGGGAAAGCCTCGAAGGGGTTCTGAAGGCGCTTGATTCCTGATTTTTCTCAGGGGCCCCGGACGAGTGGGCACTCGCCCTCGCTGGCGACATTGACCCCGGCTCTGGCCGCGGCACAGGCATTGCTGTAGGTCCGGCCATCGCACCCGCAGACCGGGCGAAACTCGCGGGTGCAGAACTGGGGGCGGGGTTGGCATACTCCTTGCCGGTTGCATCCGTCTTCCGAGAAGCAGTAGTCCGCGGCATCACAGTCGGCATTGGTGTTGCATTCGCCCTCGAGGAGGCACTTGCCCTGCTGGAGAATATTTACTCCTGCGGCAGCTGCCATGCAGGCATTGCCGTAGGTCCTGCCATCGCATCCGCACACCGGGCGATACTCGCGGGTGCAGAACCGGGGGCGGGGCTGGCAGGTTCCCGGTGCATCGCAGCCCTCTTCCGAAAAACAGTAATCCGCATCATCGCAGTCGATATTGGTGCGGCATTCGTTTTCGTCCTCACAGGCTCCGCTCCTCGCGACATTAACCCCGGCGCCCGCGGCGAAGCAGGCGTTGCTGTAGGTCCGTCCGTCACAGCCGCAGACCGGGTCTATATTGGCGGGGCATACCTCCGGTTTCGCCCGGCAGTATCCAGGTTCACCACAGCCCGCCTCGGAAAAGCAGTAGTCGGCATCATCACAGTCGGCATTGCTGTTGCATTCCCTCTGCACCTCGCAGACTCCCCTGCTGGCCACGTTCACACCTGCGGCGGCCGCAGCACAGGCATTTCCATAGGTTTGGCCGTTACAGCCGCAGACGGGATCAAACTCGAGCGTGCAGGCGAAGGGACGGGGTTGGCAGGTTCCCGGGCTGTCACAGCCTTCCTCCGAGAAACAGTAGTCGTTCTCCCCGCATTCGGCGTTGCTTACACAGGGGGTTTGTTCGCAGGCCCCGAGGTGTGCCACGCTGGCGTTTGCCTCTGCGGCGGCGCAGGCGTTCCCGTAGGTCTGGCCATCGCAGCCACAGACGGGTTCGTAGATCTCGTTGCAGGCTCCCCCTGAGCAGGTGTCGAGGCAGGCCTCGAAGATGGCGTGGAGCCGATCGGGTTCCTGCTGGCAGGTTGTGACGGCAACCGCAGCACAACGCCGGACGCAGTCCTTGTCCCCGGGCCACGGGACGCGAAGGTCGGCGCGGGCGAAACGGACGGGACCTGGCCGGGCGGAAGGGTCGGTAGCCCGGAGGGTAAGAATTCCGTCGGAGAGGTTGTGATCGCTTGTCCGGGCCTCGGCGAAGGAGACGAGCGAAGGCCGACTGAACCTGAGATCGCTGGAGAACTGGAATACCCCGTTCGCTCCGACGTCGTCATCCCGCAGGTTCAGGGCATAGATCATATTCCCATTCCGTTCCCGCTGGATGAATCCGGGGGAGGGACTGTGGCTCCTTGGATCGATCCTGCACCAGTATTCCAGGCCGTTGGCGCTGGAGTCCCCATCCGGGTTGGAGGACGGGTTCGCGAGCAGGATTTCCCCGGGCATCTCGAAATGACGGAGCATCCAGGAGAAGTAGCCAGCGGTGACCTCCGGCCCGTCCTTATCCTTGCGGGTGGAGGGTGGCAGGAGGCTCGCGACCGGCCACAGGATGGATCGGTCCCGGAAGGTGGGGGCGGGGACCTTCCCGCCGTTTGCCGGGAGGACACCCGCGAGGCCGGCGGCCGATTCCCGGGCAGCAGGGGAGCCGTGCGAAGGAGAGTGGCTGGCGACCCGGGCGAGGGCGTCCTCGCCGGGTGCCTCAAGACCGAGGTTGCTGGCAAAGAGGTCGACGTAGGTAGACAGCTCACGAGACGCTCCGATGTTGACCTCATCGCCTACGATCAACTGAGGGAGATGAGATTTGCCAGTGATCCGTGTGTTGGCGTCCAGAACGCGGGAGGCGAGGGCGATCTGCTCCTCCGCCCAGGATCCGTGTTCAAGTAAGGAGCTGGTCACGGCCTCCTCCCCGAGCAGGGCGTGGGCGGCCTCCCGGATGGCCCCGGGGTCAATGGAAATGCGGCGTGCGTAGATTTCCTGATCAAGCGTCGCCCTGGCCGTGGGATGGCTTTTCCAGAGCGAGAGCATGAGTTTCTGGATCTCGGCCGCCTTGGCGTCCCGGGCCACCGGCAATTCGATCACGCAGAGTTCCCCCTCAGGATAAGCGCTTACGGTTTGCTGCAGCTGACCATGCAGTTTCCGGCAGAAACCGCAGGTGTAGTCGCCGAGAGCGACGACCGCGTGGCGGCCCCGGGGTGATCCAAGGACGGGTAACTCTGCCGGGTTGAGGACGAACTCGCCACCATGCAGAATGAGGAGGTGGTTTTCTCCCTGCTCGACCCCGGCAGTTCCGAGGGAGACCCGCTGGGACTGGTCCGGGCTCGTTCCCATGGCCTGCAGGGTGATCATCGCTCCCAGAGCCGGGAGAGCGAGGGAACCTGCGAGGAGAGGGCGGGCGGATGAGGGCACGCGGCGACGGGACAAGGCAAGCAGGAAGGTGCCACTGACTGCAAAGGCGTGGGTGGTGCAGCACCACGGGCAGAAAGCCTGCAGGATCACGACCTGGACGGCGGCAAACCAGAGAGCCGCTCCCATCACGAGGAGGGAGAGGGCGTCGATCAGGAACCGGGGCCGCGGGGAGGAAGTGAGGGAGAGAAGCAGGAGAGCGCCGTAGACGGGAAATCCGGTGAGGCTCACCGGCATTCCGAGTATGTAAGCCCACTTGCTGGAGAGGACGCTCTGGCACCCTGTGCCCGCATCGGCGCACCCGGCGATGGCGGAACCCGTCAGTGAGTTCCACGCAAGGTAGAGTGAGATGGAGAGGGCTACCACCAGGCAGGCGAGGCCAAGGGTGCGTGGGGTGGGATAGGGTTTCATAGGGTAGTCTGACGGATTGCCACCGGGTCGGTTACGCTCGTGAAATACTTCTCTGGTAATAAGGATATGCGCCCACCCGCATGTCAAACGTTCCCGGAAGAATCCGCCTCATCATTACCTCAGACGGGTTTCCTGAAGCCAGTCCTGATGGGACTGCAGCAACTCCCGGGCGAGTTCGGGTTTCTCGGCCAGATGATTTCTTGTTTCAGGTTTTTCCTCGGCGAGATTTCCCAGGAAGCGCGGGGTGCTGCCGTTTCCGATAAGTTTCCAGTCTCCCCGGCGGACGGCCCAGCCATTGCCCCAGGCCCAGTGCAGGGTGCGGTGGCGGGAGGGCGAATCCGGCTCGCGGATGAGGGGCAGGACGGAGCGGCCATCAAGAGTTACCGAAGGGGGCTGGATTTCGCAAAGTTCCAGGATGGTCGGGAACCAGTCGGCGGCAGTAATAGCCTGGTCGCGAACTTCGCCCATGGGAAGTCCTGCGGGGTAGCTGATGATGGCGGGGACCCGCAGCCCTCCTTCATAGTAGGAGCCCTTGCTGCCGCGCCACTTGCCGGTGTTTCCTCCTCCCCCGAAGGCGTGGTAGTAGTGTCCCTCCTTCATTCCGCTCCGATGATTCTTACGGATCCGAGCGCCGTCCTCGGTCGAGTGACCGTTGTCGCTCATGAAGATCACGATGGTGTTGTCCCGGAGCTTATGTTCCTCGAGTTTGTCGAGGACCTGGAGCATGCGATCGTCAGTGGTGGAGATCATGCGGGCATAGGACTGGCGTGGCATGGGAAGATCCTTGTAGCGCTGCTCGAATTTCCTGTCGTGTTGCTCGGGGTAGTGGGGAATGTTGAATGCAACGTAGAGGAAGAAGGGTGAGTCCCTGTGGGTATCGATGTAGGTGAGGGCTCGCTCGGTCATGAGGTCCGGGAAGTAGCGGTCGCGTTCGAAAATCTCCACATTGTTCTCGTAGAGGTCGTGAAACCCCTGCCCGTGCAGGAAGAAGTGCGTGTAGTTGTCGATGAAACCGCCGAGGTGGCCGAAGTGATGATCGAATCCCTGGGCGAGAGGCCCGTGCCCATCCTTCGCTCCAAGGTGCCATTTTCCGAAGATGGCGGTTTTGTAGCCGGCTTTCCTGAGCACTTCAGCGATGGTGATTTCGGAAGCCGCCATGTTACGGTTCCGGCTGTCGCTGCCCTTGCGGTCCCCCTGGGTCCAGTGGACTACGCCGGAGCGCTGTGGATGGCGACCGGTCATGAGGAGAGCCCGGGCGGGGCAGCACACCGTATGGGCATATGCCTGTGTGAAACGTACGCCGCTCCTTGCGAGACGGTCCATGGCGGGAGTGTAGAGATCGCTGGATCCGTAACAGTTGGCGTCCAGGGTGCCCTGGTCGTCGGTGAGGAAAACCACGACGTTGGGCTGGGCGGCAAGGATGGTGTGGCCCAGTGCGAGGAGGCTGCTGAGAACGAGGTTCTTCATGGTATTCTAAAGTGTCGATGCATCTGCCGCTCAGCGTGGCGCGCTTCGCCCGCTGGATTTGAATTCCTCCAGCTTGGTTCTCAGCGAGCGTGCGATTTCGGGCTTTTCCGCGACGAGGTTGTTCCGCTCCCCGGGGTCGCTGGCAAGATTGTAGAGTTGT
>PBLI01000060.1 GCA_002721695.1 Roseibacillus sp.
CAGTCCTGCTGCAGGGCTGCATTTGCCCAGGCGGGTGCGTGCCTCCAGATCTCACCGCGGGGAAACTCCTCCCGCGGCTGAGAGCGGGGGCGATACTCCGCGCAGGAGACCAGAAGCGCGGTCAGGAGCCCCGGAATGATGGCGCAGCGGATCACGGCTGGCTGGGATCTTCCCTGGTGGGTTCGGCCATGGCGACATGGATGCCGGTGGCATTGACGATGAAGTTTTTCTCGGTGGACCCTTTCGCAACTTCTCCTTCCACGACGAGGGAGCTGAGCTCCCGGAGCCCGCCCAAGCCACGCAGCCCGGATTTGAGCGGCCTGCCCCCGGGGTCGAGGATCTGGATGGTGGCAATACTTGCAGCGACGATATCGGGGTCGGCGCAGCACACGTCCCAGGGTGTCTCACACTCGTCTCCCGGAATGAGATCACAGGACCTGATCTGGGTGGGATCGCCAAGGGTTAAAAGAGCACGTGACTTGATGAGGGGGTTCGGGTTCCCCATGATCTTTCCGGACAGGACAACCTTGGTGCCTGGGGTAGGGTTCTTGCGCGCTTCCCTGACGCCGACCGCATTCTCGGGTGCCTGATCGAGAAGGAAGGAGGCTAGCGCGTGCTGGACATGGTCCTGGTTTCCTCCGTCGGTGCTATCCCTGACCTTCTGTTGGCAGGAGCTCAGGGTAAGGGCGCCCGGGAGAGCAAGAAGCAGAGCGATTCTGATCATTTTCATAATTTGATTCGTGAGTATGGGATCAAGGTGTTTCCTATCAGATAGGAAGAGGTTGGTTGAGAAACCAGGCTACGATGAGGATCTGGGGAGTGGAGAGAAGCGGGAGAGCGAGGGAGATTTTCCAGGACTTGGTGGTCTCGCGGAGGGCGAGGACCTCGGTATAGTCGGTGGCGGCACCAGCCATGAGAAAGGCGAAGCCATTGCCGGGAGCTCCTGCCCGGGTGAGGAGGTCGGCGGCGACGGGGCTGGAGCCCTCGGAACAGACCTCGATCACGGTGGCAGCGACAAAGGTGAGGGCAAGACCGGCAAGGGTGGGCCCGAACCAGTGGGCAAACGCGGCGGGGTCGAAGATGCTGCGCAGCAGGGCGACGAGAAAGACGCCGAGGAGAATCCAGCGAATTATCATGCGCGACTCCGCAAGGGCGCGCTTCCCATGATGCCAGAAGAAGCCCGGGGTCAGCCTGGCAGATTTGAACTGGCTTCTTGCCGTGGTCCAGAAGCGGAAGTCTGGAGGCAAATCCATACGGTTGGGGTTGGATGCCAGGATTCCTGTGCGCACCAGGAGATCTGCGATAAGGCCGGTCGTGATACCGAGAATAGCGGACAGGGCAATGATGATAAGCGTCCATTTTGCGCCGATGAGAGCGATAAGGATCAGGGTGGTTGAGAGAGAGTTCCATGGGCTGGCGATAAGGAATGCGAAGAGCTGGCCCAGGGAGGCCCCGCGCTCGTAGAGTTTCATTCCCACCATGAGAATACCATGATTGCAGAGGTCGAGAAGGAGTCCTGCACCGCAGGCGCGAAGAATGCCGGAGAACCTGCCGCCCGGTCCCAGGATGGCGATGATCAACTCACGCGGGATCATTCCGATCACGCCGATCGCCACGACCCCGAAGAGGATTCCCCACCACATTCTGTTCATCATCTCGTAGGCCCCGTGGACGAAGGAGCCCAGGTGGGAATCCGAGAGGGCGGAGTGGAAGAACAGATGGGTAAAGTAGGCTGCAGCCACTACCACGAGGCAGGACCAGAATAACCAGTCGACCCTGCGTTTCGTGGCGCAGCAGCCCGATGACGGGTCTGGTGCCGGAGGCGGGGGGGCGGGGCTGGAGCAGCAGCTTTTCAAGGTGGGATTAAGGTGATGGAGGAGTAGAGGAAAGAGCCCGGGCGAGAACGAATCGTCATGACCTGAGGGCAACAGGAAGAGCGGGCCTGAGGCAGCGAAGGGCAGGCGGAAGCGGACCAAGGGTGCCCAGAGCGATGCTGGAGAAGAGACCGGTGAGAATTATGGTGGGAGTGAGTTCAATCGTGAAGGTCCCAAGCGAGAACGGGATGGTAACGCCTTGCAGAAGGAACTGGGCGAGGAGAAAGGCTAGAAGAGCACCGGTGAGGGTGGAGAGGAGAGATTCCTGGATAAGGGAGAGGAGGAGTGCGCGGCGGGTGTAACCAATGGACTGCAAGGTGGCCATTTCGCGGATACGGGAGGCGAAGGCGGCATAGAGGGTATTGAGACCTCCGAAAACAGCACCTGCCGCAACCAGAGTGGTGGTGATCCAGATCATCGCTCGCAGGGGAGCGTAGAAGCCGCTCAGTTTCTCGTAGTACTTGTCTTCCCGGATGGCAGAGAGCTCGAGATCATTGCGCTGCATGGTGAAGACTTGAACATCGTCAAACTCTGCCTCGTCGAGACGAAGATAAATGGCGGACAGGGTGTTGCGCTGAGTCAGGGTGGCGAGATCGTTACGGTCGAACCACGCCTCGGACTCGAGAACCGTCCCGGGCGCCTCGAAAACACCGGAAATGGTGAACTTGGTGTTTCCGAAGGAGAGCCTTTTGCCGGGAGCAAGTTCGTCGAAGGAAACGCCGAAGTGGCGGGCCATGAGCCTTCCGACCATGACCTGGCCCGGACGGGGAAAGCTGCCGGTGAGGACGCGCACATGGGTGTGGACGAGGAGAGCCTTCTCGGTGACTCCCCGTAAAAGGGACTGTTCTTTCTGCCCGGTCTCCAGAGTGAGAGGGGCCATGTAGACGATCTCGCCGGAGGCTGCCGTGCTTCCAAGGGGACGGGCCAGGCCGGGGATCGCAGTGGAAGCGGAGGCTTCGGCATCGAGGTGAACCTCGGATCTTTCCACGCTCTCCTCACTACCCGCTCCCAACAGGATCACGTTATTCTTCGATCCCGAGGCCTGCAGGACGCCTTCCATGCCCTGGTGGAGGGCGCTGGCCGCGATGATGAGAAGAACGACCAAGGCGCTGCCGCCCACCGTCTGGAGCAGGCGCCCGGGATCGCGGAAGAGGTTCCGGATGGCGTAGGTGATTGGGAGCATCTCAATCGGGGTGTGACCAATGCAGCATCAGGCGGTGTTCAACGAGTGAGCGAGTGATTGACGGGAGGCGCGCCATGCGGGGTAGAGAGCGGCGAGGAAACCGAGGAGAAGGGAGACCAGCATTCCCTTGAAAAGAACCATCAGGTTCGGGGTAATGGCCAGGGTGAGGCCTTCATTACCAAGGGTGTAGGACTGCCAGTGGAAGAAGAGGTAGGCGGTGACAACTCCGAGGACGCCACCGAGGATGCCGAGAAGGACTCCTTCGAAAGCCACGAGCATGGCGATGCGCAGCCGGGAGAATCCGAGGGTCTGCAGGACGGCCGTCTCCTTGACGCGGCCGCGTACGATCAGGAGCACGGCATTGGTAACCAACCCGAGGACGGCGGCTACCGCACCCAGTCCGAGCCAGCGGGTGAAGCCGATGAGCTCGATCATCTGCTTTGCGGTTTCAGCAAAGAAGGCCTTTTCGGGGCGGGTGACGGTTGGCTGAGAGTCGGCTCGAAAGGGGTCGTCGATTTTCTGGGCGACCACTTCGAGAAGATCCGCGGAGGCGACCTTGACATTGAACTGGGTGACGGTTCCGAGGCCCACCCGGGAGGCTTGCTGAAGGAAGGGAAGATGGACATAGGCTACGTTGTTATCCTGGCTTTCCCCGGATTCGATGATACCTGCGACGTGGACATTGACCCCGACCGCCTCGAACTTATCTCCAACCTTGAGGCCCCGGCGCTGGGCGAAGGTCTGTCCCACGAGAGCCGCGTCTGAGCGCTTGGACCAGTCGTCGAAGGAGCCCTTGATCACGCTCAGTCCCGGACTGTAGTTGCGGAGGTTCTCTGGGGGAACGCCCCGGAAGGTAATGACGTCGAGGCTGGCACCGCAGTTGTTGACCACGATCTGGATCGGGATTGCCTCACGGACGCCCTCGATCCGCCGGATGGTGGAGAGGTAGTGTTCCGGAAGCCGGGAGGTAGCGGGACAGAAGCGGTTTTCGCGGTAGACCACGAGGGTGGTGTCGTCCGCGTCGGCCCGGGTGACCCGTCCGAGAGAGTCCTGCATGGTCTCCACCGCAGTGAAGAGGAACATCCCGGCAGCCACCCCGGCGATGGTCAGCCCGGAGCGCAGCGGGTAGCGGAAGATGTTCTTGAGAGCGAGGAAGAGCATAAAGTGGCGTTGTCGTGGGATCTTGGTGCCCGGGTAGGTGTAAGGGGCCGCAGTCTAGCCACCCTGCGCGACAGCCGATGGGCCTGGCGTAACAAGTTGGCCCTTTTCGAGGTAGAGGGTGCGGTCGGCCGCGGCGGCAGCCTTGGGGTCGTGAGTTACCATCACGATGGTCTTGCCGTGTTCGCGGGAGAGGGAGCAGAGGAGTTCGAGGACCGAGGCGCCCGACTCACTATCGAGGTCACCGGTGGGTTCGTCGGCGACGAGGAGCCCCGGGTTGTGGACGATAGCGCGGGCGATCGCCACACGTTGTTCCTGGCCGCCGGAGAGTTCGGAGGGCCGGTGATGAGAACGGTCGGAAAGCCCGACCAGGGCGAGTGCGGCGTCGACGCGACTTCGTCTCCCGGCCCGGGTAAGGGATTGGAGAAGCAGAGGCAGCTCAACGTTCTCGTGAGCGGATAGAATGGGAACCAGGTGGTAGAGCTGAAAGATGTAACCAACGTGCCGGGAACGCCACGTGGTGAGCTGCGAGCGGGAGAGCGAGGCAAGGTCCTGTCCATCGATGGTCAGCTCACCACTACTCGGTGTATCAATGCCGGCGATGAGGTTGAGGAGGGTGGTCTTACCCGACCCGGAGGGTCCCATGAGGGCGAGAAACTCACCCTGTGGGACGTCGAGACTGAGGGAGTCGAGGGGCGTGATGAGGTTGGGCCCCTTCCGAAAGGACTTGGTGAGATTGCGCAACTGGATGAAGGAGGACATGATGGGGGAAGGTAGCTCGTCAGGATCGGTCGAGGACTTTGACACGTTCGCCGTCCTTGATTTCGTCAAAGGGAGGGAGGATCACTCGATCCCCGGGTTGGAGCCCCTCGAGAACGTGAAGGTGTTGCTCGCGTTCCCTGCTACCCAAGGTGAGGGTACGAAGCTGAGCGCGGTTGTCCTCGACTACCCAGGCCCGGGCCGAATTTTGGTTGCGATCGAAAATAGCTTCTGCTGGAGCGAAGAGGGTAAGCCGCTTGGAGGTTCCGGCGTCGGGGGTTCCGCTGCCGGATGCGGAGTCCGTGCGTGGATAGAACTCAGCGCGGACAAGCATTTCCGGGCGTAGCCGGCCATCAGGGTTGAGGAGGCGCACCTTGGCCTGGAGGGTGTTGCGCTGGAGGTCAGCTTCACCCATGATCCGGGTGACTTCGCCATCAAAGGTAGTGTCGGGCAGGAGGTCGGTTGTCAGGGCGACAGCTTGCCCCACCTTCAGCGAGGCGGCCTCACTGAGGGGGACGTCGATCCGGGCCTGCAGCTTTTCGGGCTTGTAGAGCTCGACGATGGTGGCGCTTTTGGGATCGTCCCCCTGTAACATTCGTTTCTTGCCCGGGTTCGCGTGAAGATGGAGGACAATACCGTCGGTTGGGGACCTGATGACGGTGCGCTCGAGGGCGAGCTTCTTACGCGCTAGCTCGGTCTCAGCCCTGAGGATTTTCGCGTTCATAGCGAGACGCTCAAGCTCAACCTTGTTGATCTCGGCCATCACCCCGGCCCACTGGGCGTTGGCCTCCTCAACCAGTGCTTCCTGAGCCTCGACCTGGAGCTGGGCCTTGCGCACGTCCTGGGCTGAGACGGATCCGGCCCGCAGGGAGGACAGCCGGGTGGAGGTGTCCTGCAATTCTGCCAGCCGGGCCTTTTCGGCAGCGACCCGTTGTTGTAGCGCATGCATCTTGGCATTGAGCACAGGACGCTGTGAGCAGTGGGCCACCTGGGAGGCGTTCAAGGCTGCAACGGTGCGGGTAGCTTCTTCTACATCCAGCCTGGTGTCGTCCTCGATGAGAGTAGCGATGATGTCATTTTCCCGAACCCTTTGCCCCTCGAGGACGAGAACTTCCTTGACGACTCCGCTCACCAGGGCGGGAACATGGATGATGTAGGGATCGGGTTCGATCCAGCCCGAGGACTGGAAGAGCAGGGTTCCGCGTCCGGCAGGCCTGGGAAGGGAGGTTTCGGAAGGATCTGCTCCGTCCTGTGGGCCGGTGCGGATCAACAGGACCGGAGCGGCTCGCACCTCGGTGGCAGGTAGCAGGCGGGAACCAAACATCAGCCCGAAGAGAGCGATGAAGGCCACGAGTAATCCGAGTGGAAGAAGGGCTGCGGGGATTCTTCGTCCCCCAGAGGGCTGTCCCGGCGATTCGGGACTATTCCGGGGGGAGGTGATCTGTTCGAGAGTCATGGGGTGGGGCCCGTGGGTGTAGAATGAGACGAGACCAAAGGTCTGTTTGAGGCATGCGCCCGCAGGCCAATCCTGCGGCTACCGGCGAATTGCCGGGTCAGAAAAGGGTGGTCGCGCAGGGCACGACCGTCTGGACGGCTCTCAAAGTCGCAGGACCTGGCCCAGCAAGAAGTCAGGAAGCGCGCATGGTGGAGGGGATCCACGGATGGATGCGGCCGGCAAAGCTACTGAAGGCAGTAAAAGCTGGTCCTGCAGACCCGCCTGAATTGCGGTCGGGCTTTCCCAGGCTGGCTTCGCCTGAAACCCGTCAGAGGACCAGTTGTAGTGTCCGGGGTCGATGGAGAGAATGACGATGCAATCTGAGCAGGGCCGGCTCTCGGCCGGGATTTCTTCGAGTTGACAGCAATCGACCTCGGAGGCCTGCGCGGCTGGTGATGTCGGACAGCAGGATTCCTTGTTGAGGACGAGATTTTCCCTGCATTCGCAGAATGCGAAGGCCGGGATGCGCAGCGCGATGAGGATTATCATCGCGATGGTGAATCCGGAACCTGTGATGCGGCGGAACACGGAATCAAGGGTAGCACCGAAGGTTGGGAAGTCAATCAGCCGGCTTCTTCCCGTGAATCAGGTGACGATCTCTTTGAATCGCAGGAAATATTGGGTTTTCCGGTGAGGAGCGATGGATTTGTTGTCAGTTCCGGGGCTCGTGGTGGAAGTAAGGACAGACCAACGCATCCTTGCGGGGAGAGGTTGCTTTCCGCATGGGGCTGCCACGGGGTGCAGCCAAGGATCGTGCGGGTCTGGGCGAAAGTAGCTGGAGAATTTGAGATTTACCGTTCATGCTCTTCCCCGATCACGGCGCCGTCCGTTTGCGACAGCCCCGTGCCAAGGCCAACTCAATCCCCATCCCAGATTTCGATGCCTGTTTCCCGATGGGACCCTTCGCAAATGGCGCGCGAGGCCCTGTCTCTGGCGTGCCTCCTGACCCTCATCTCGTGCGATACGGACAGGGCAGGAAATGGTCTGGAAGGGGTTGATGGAGAGGCAGGGCCAGAGGTGCCCGACCTGATCAGCGAGGAGGGCCGGGCCTACATCTGGAATGCCGAAAACCGGGCCAATACCCTGAAGACTCACGGGTTTTCGCAAATGGCAGAGGCTCTCTCGTCTTACGATATCGAGGGACTGGTTCAGTTTTTCTCCCCCGGATGCAAGGGCTCTCATCCAGAGACGAACCAGGGAAGAGCTTTTCGTGCGGGGCACCTGGCGGTTCGCGATGAGGTGCCCGGCGACCCGGCGACTGGAGTCGGGCGGGACCAGGTTGCAACCTGGTTCATTGCCCGGGTGCGTGAGCTTGCGAAGCCAGGGCACGGCGAACTTGCGGTAAATACGCACGTGATCACCCTTTCTCACGGTTGAATGGGGCCCGGTACGTTATATGCGAAACGAGGGTGGTAAGCTCGTCGATCGGACCGGGGAAGCCCACCTTGAAAACTTGCTGGGCTGGTGGAATGGAATTGCGGGCGGAGATATCGATGGTGATGGCGACGTGGACTACCTGGTTACCAACAACGGGCTCAACTCGAAGTACAAGGCCAGTCCCGAGTTTCCGGAATTGCTCTACTACGGGGACTTCGACGGAACCGGCAAGGCCCACATAGTGGAGGCGAAGTGTGATGCCGAGGGCCGGCTGCTACCTCGCCGGGGATTCAGTTGCTCGCGCAACGCGATGCCCTTTCTCGATTCGAAGATGAAGACCTTTCATAACTTCGCCAGTGCGGCGCTTGGCGAACTTTACACGGACCTTCGTTTATCAAGGTCCCTGCGACTGGAGGCAAATACGCTGGAAAGCGGAATCCTGATCAATAACGGCCGGGCGGTCTTCAAATGGAGGGCCCTGCCCCGGATCGTGCAAATCGCCCCGTCCTTCGGGGTCGTCCTTGAGGATCTTGATGCCGACGGGGACCTCGACGCGGTTCTGGCACAGAATTCCTTCAGCCCGCAGCGGGAGACCGGGAACATGGGTGGTGGCCTGGGGCAACTACTGCTGAATGATGGCACCGGCTCGTTTGAAGCTGTGGCACCGGTCGTGAGCGGAGTCGAGGTGCCTCGGGACGCCAAGAGTCTTTCGGTGGCGGACCTGGACCGGGATGGTCGGCCCGACCTTGTGTTTGGCATCAATGACGGTGCTGTCGTGTCTTTCAAGCGGACTGGTGGTGCCGAGGCATTGCGGCTTCGCCTTGTGGGTGGAGCGGGAAATCCGGCCGCCCTCGGGGCGAGGGTCAAGATAGGAAGGCATATCCGTGAAGTGGGAGGAGGCGGAGGCTATGCGGCCCAGTCAGAGAGAACGCTCTACTTTCCGCTTCCGGCGACGAATGCTATCGCCTTGGTTCGCTGGCCCGATGGATCGACGTCGGAGTATCCGGTGGCAGCCGGGATTGATGAACTCACGCTCACGAAGCCATGAGGATGGCCGGGCGTCTTTCTCCCGGATTGCCAGTGCGGGCGGGCCGGCTACCCGAGTAAACGTGCCCACCATGGGCCGGGTAGTTCACCGGGCTCTCATCCGAGAAGTGACGAGCAAAGTCTTGACCGGGAACATAATTTTGATATTTCCAAAAATATGGAAATAAGCGAAGCGGCAGAGGCCCTCGGTGCCCTGGCCCAACCCTCGCGGCTGGCGGTTTTCCGTCTTCTGGTATCCTCGGGACCCCTGTGTGCGGGAGATCTCGCGGAAGAGCTGGCCTTGCCTAAGCCGACGCTGTCGTTTCACCTCAAGGAGCTGACGAGGGCGGGTCTGATCGGTGCGGAGCGAGAGGGCCGGGTGATATACTATCGCGTCAGTACGCAGGGTTTCCGGGAGCTTATGGAATTTCTTGCCGAAGACTGCTGCCAGGGAAGACCGGACTTGTGTCTCCCCGGGGGCCGGCGGAGTGCACCGGTCAGGTCGTATTGCTGATCAAGAAGGGAAAAAACAATGAGCGTACGTATTGGGATAAACGGTTTTGGAAGGGTGGGACGTCTGGGCTTGCGTGCAGGCTGGGACAACGAGGATCTTGAAATTGTTCACGTCAATGAGGTGAAGGGAGGGTGCAAGCTGGCCGCGCACCTCCTTGAGTTTGACACTGTGCATGGGCGCTGGGATCGCGGCATCGAGGCGGGTGAGGACTGGTTTTCGGTGGAGGGACGAAAGGTGAGCTTTTCGGAGGAAGCCCTTCCTGGTGCGGTCGATTGGGCTGCCCATGGAGTGGACCTGGTGGTGGAAAGCTCGGGGGCGTTCCGGACGAGAGAGGTGCTGCAGCCGTATTTCGAGGGCGGAGTGCGCAAGGTGGTGGTGGCGGCTCCCGTGGAGGAGGCGCTCAATATCGTGATGGGCTGTAATGACGGGCTCTACGACCCGGCCGAACACGACCTCGTGACCGCGGCATCGTGCACGACGAACTGTATCGCGCCGGTGGTCAAGGTGATCCAGGAGAAGATTGGAATCGTGCACGGCCTGATCACCACCCTCCACGATGTCACCAACACGCAGGTGGTGGTTGATGCCCCTCACAAGGATTTCCGGCGGGCGCGGTCGGCTCTCAATTCATTGATTCCCACCACGACGGGATCGGCTACCGCGATCACGATGATTTATCCTGAGCTCCTGGGTAAGCTGAACGGATTGGCAGTCCGCTTGCCTCTCCTGAATGCGAGCCTGACTGATTGTGTCTTCGAGTTGAGGCGTGACACCTCGGTAGACGAGGTGAATGGGATGTTGCGGGACGCCTCCGTGGGTGAGCTGCAGGGAATCCTCGGCTTCGAGGAGAAGCCCCTGGTTTCGGCAGACTTCGTGAATGACGCCCGGTCGGGAATCGTGGATGGGCCGGCAACCATGGTGAATGACGGGCGTCAACTCAAGGTGCTGGTCTGGTATGACAATGAAATGGGCTACGCCTACCGCCTGATGGAACTGGCGGCCAAGGTTGCCCGTTCGCTGTCGTAGCGGAGCATGGGCGGATTCTTTCGGGGATGGACCTGCGGAACTATACGATTGTCACGGCATCCTACTGGGGCTTCACCCTGACTGACGGGGCCTTACGCATGCTGGTCTTGCTCTATTTCCATGGGCTGGGCTATTCGCCGGTGCAGTTGGCCTTCCTGTTCCTGCTGTATGAATTCTGCGGGGTGGTGACCAACCTGTTGGGCGGCTGGATCGGGTCCCGGATGGGCTTGAAGGTCACGCTGTTCGGTGGATTGGCGATCCAGATCTCCGCTCTGCTTGCTCTATCCCTGGTGCAGCCGGACTGGCTGACAATCTTCTCCGTGGCGTATGTCATGGGGGCACAGGCCCTCTCGGGCATCGCCAAGGATCTGACCAAGATGAGTTCCAAGAGCGCGGTCAAGCTCCTGGTGCCTGACGGTAGTGGAGGTCAGGAGGGGGCGGGGAAGCTGCTCTTCCGGTGGGTTGCGGTTCTCACCGGGTCGAAGAATGCGCTGAAGGGGGTGGGCTTTCTGCTGGGAGGCCTGCTTCTTGGTGAGCTGGGATTTGTGTTGGCGCTCTGGACCATGGCGGGAGCGCTGGCTCTTGTCCTCACGGTTGGTGCCATCTGCCTGCGGGAGGATCTTGGGAAATCAAAGGAGAAGGTGAAGTTCACCCAGCTCTTTTCCAAGAGCCGGGAGATCAATGTGCTTTCGCTGGCCCGATTCTTTCTCTTCGGGTCGCGGGATATCTGGTTCGTGGTTGGTCTTCCGGTTTTCCTGAAGGAATCGCTGGGTTGGAGCTTTGCGGGAGTCGGGGCCTTCATGGCGGCCTGGGTGATTGGATATGGCCTTGTCCAGACGGTTGTGCCCGGCCTGATCCGGAGGAGCGGGGCGGTGGCGGGAGCGCGGGCGGCGTTGACTTGGGGAGTGCAGCTGGCTCTGGTCACGACGCTGATTGCCTTGGCGGTGGTATCAGATTTTCAGGTGGTCGTGTTTGTATTGGGAGGATTGGCTGTTTTCGCAGCTGTGTTTGCTGTCAACTCGGCGGTGCATTCCTACCTGATCCTGGAGTATACTGATGCCGATAAGGTCGCCCTGAACGTGGGGTTCTATTACATGGCGAATGCCGGCGGACGTCTCGTTGGAACGCTTCTTTCCGGGGTATTGTATCTCCTGGCGGGTCTGGGAGGCTGCCTCTGGGCAAGTGCGGGATTTGTGCTCGTGGCGGTGGGGCTGACATCACTCCTCCCCCGGCGGGAGTCCGGCAATCCGGGTCGTGAGGAGGTTTCGGCAGGCTGAAGAGAATGGAGCCTGCGCCCTTGCCGGCAACCGCATCGGTTCGGGGGTTGGCTCCCTCCCCGGAAGAGGTAGGGCTGATGCGAGAAGGTAGGTATTTCCGTGTGAACCATTCAGAAGTCCGAATTCCGGGGTCTGATGGTGAAGCGGGAAAAACAGGCGTTCCGCCAAAGATTCCGCGCGGAGTTCGCCTGCAATGAGAATAAGTTCAGAATGTTGCGGGAGCTTTGAGATCTGTGTGGTGAAAGGGGGGGATCTCTGCTATAGATCGCTCCAAGCCTCTCAAATTGTGCTCTCCATGAAGTTCACAGCCCTGATTCCCTTTGCCGCTCTGGCATGTGCTACTGCGTTTGCTGGTCGGATCTGGGTCCCTCAGAACGCCCTGTATCTCCGAACCGACGGTCTGACCGCCCGCGATGGTTCTGATGATTTCACTGGCGTGATTCCAACCAATGACGTGACTGATCCCGCTTATGGGACCCCCGCGACTGTTGCTGGTGGCGCTGGTGGCGTACTGAGTCCGCACATCGACGTCGATCGCGAGCCGGGTAATGCGCCGGTCGACCTGACCGGGGATGACTTCGATCTCGCATTTACCTTCCAGTTCTTTGACCTGGACGGTCAGTTTGGGTTCACGGAGAACTTCAACGACCGGGTGCAGATCAATATCCTTCCGGTTGCCAGCAACACTGACCTTTCTCCGCGTGGCGAGGCTGGGCCTCAACACCAGGATACGAACTTCGAAGTTCGAACCAGTCCCAATTACGATTTCAGTGCGACGGCTGGTGGTGGATGGTTCCATGCGGAGGTGATTTTCGTGGAAGACGGAGGTAGTTCAGGGTCTGCTGCGAATCTTGGTTTTGGATTCAATCCTTCGGGTGGTGGTATTGGTGCGCTGGGCGCAGGGGGAGGGGGTGACCCGGCGGATTACGGTGGTGTCGGTTATGTTCCCATCAACGGGACGAATGGCGGTCAGGCAATTTTCGACACCGATCCGGATTCGGGTCAGTCATGGGGCTCTCTCCTAGTTCCCGAGCCGGGGTCGCTCCTCCTGAGCCTCGGAAGTCTCGGTCTCCTTCTCCGGCGCCGTCGTTAGGGTGGCTGCGGAGGATGTCCCGGCAGAATTTTTGTTCCCGGATCAGCTCTGTGGGTCGGCAGGAATCTGAATGGTCTGCTGGCAGGGTGGCAGCGTCTCCGAGAAAGTGCTAGGTGGGTGTCGTGCTCGATGTTGTGTGTGCCCTGATCACGCGAGAGGAGAGTGTCCTTCTTTGCCAGCGTGCGGACGGAGACCACCTCGCGGGATGGTGGGAGTTTCCCGGTGGGAAGGTGGAGGAAGGCGAAAGTGCTGCGGATGCGGTGCGAAGGGAGATTGAAGAGGAGCTCGCCTGCCTGATTGAGATCATGGAAAAGCCGGTCCTGCCATCCGTAGAGCACGATTACCCCGATCGCTCCCTCCGCCTGCAGGGGTTCCGGAGCAGGTTGGCAGACTGCTCGCCCGAACCTTGTGCGCTGGAACACGCGGCAATCGATTGGGTGCCCTTTGGGGACGTCGAGGAGGTCGCTCTTGCAGAGGCCGACCGGAAACTCTGGAATGCTGCTAGAGGCGTAATAGAAGGCGGGACTCCCGTCAGGGATGGAGAGGAGGGTTGATCGATATCCCGGCCTGTGTCCCTGCAACCCGGTGTAAGGAAGTTGCCGCCGGTTGGGCAGGCCTCGCATTCCGCGCAATCCGCGGGTGCGGTAGGATCGGCCTATCTCCCGTCCGTGAGCCGTTCGGCCAGGATGGCGGGCAGTCCCGCGTCCATGATTTTCCGCTGAGTGGTAGCACGATCGTATTCGACCCGCCGGTAGGAAATCATGCCTCCGGCGACATCATAGATCACGTAACAGGCCCGGGGGTCACCATCCCGGGGCTGTCCCACCGATCCGATATTGATGAAGTACTTGAGCCCCTCTTCCAGCTCAACCAGATCGGCGGCTACCTCGCGAACCCGCGAGCCCCGGACGAAGACACGGGGTACGTGGGTATGACCATGGAAACAGACATCGGTGAACTGATAAGAGAAGTTCGACATGGCATCGAACTTGTTGGTCACGTAGTTCCAGGCCTGGGGTTGGTCGAGGGTTGAATGCACGGCCGTGAAGCTGTGGACCTGCCGGACCATCCGGAGAGAGCGGAGCCACTCCTGCTGATCCCCGGTGAGTTGTTCCCGCGTCCACTCCAGCGCCGTGGCGGCAGTGGGGTTCATCGTTTCCAGTGAGTGATCACCACTGGCGTCTTCGTCGTGGTTTCCCTTCACGACGGGGCATGCCATGGACTTGACCTGCTCAAGGCACTCCGCGGGATTGGCATTGTATCCGACAATATCGCCCAGGCAGACCCACTCGCTGCAGCCCTGGTTGGTTGCGTCCGCCAGAACGGCTTCCAGTGCCTCAAGATTGGCATGTATGTCCCCAAAGAGAGCGATTCGCATGGTTTATTCCCGCAGAGGCGGGAGGGAAGGAATAGAAATGGCCCGAAAGCCTGTCGAGTGAAAGGTTCAAGGAATGCCGGGCACCCGACCCGCCAATCAGGAACCTTTTTTTCTCAGGTGGTGGAGATAGGCATCGCGAGGCTTGTTCATCCAGATGTTGCGCCAGGTGCGGGTCCGGGGCTCACCGGTGAGCGGATGAGTTCCGAAGGGTTGCTTGGTGAAGGGATTCTGTTCAAGGACATGCTCGGGGGGATAGCGGAGGGGATTCAGGTTGCGGGGAACGCCGAATTCCTTGCAGAGCCTTGTGAGGGTATCTGCCATCCCGTCCATGGGAAAGCCCTCGACCTGGCGGAACCAGTAGTCGGGAAGTTGGGCGGCAGCCCGCCTCCGGCTCCCGAAGATGTCCTCCAGGCTGTAATCGGTCTCACCTGCCCACGATTGCAGGGCGAAAAAGACGGTTTGGGTCGTGGGTTTGCGGTGGTGCTCGCCCCCGTTCCAGATCTCGTGAACAGCCTTCCAGGCCTCGGGTTTGCGCGTGGGTATGCGGCTCAGGCAGTAGGCGTGAAAGCGATGGAGTCTGGGCACGCCGCTTTCGGCGTAACCTCTCTCGAAGCACTCTGCGGCTCGCTCGAGGTTCTGGGGGCGGTGATTACTGCTCAACGCACTGCCAAGGAGGTGGTAGAGGCGCCAGTCCCGTGGGTTTTGTTCGACCCCCCGTTCCAGGAAGGCGATCCCCTTTTCGAAGAATTCTTTTTGCCTGAGTCTGCGGAGACCTTCACTCAGCCCCGGCTTGTCGGCATAGTCAGCATAGGCATTGCTGTAGAGATGCCAGCTTCCAATTTCCCAGTAATAGCGCACCCTGGGCTGAAGGGCCACGATGGTCTTGTAGCTCTGCTCAAGCTCATACCAGTCCTGTTCCTCCCAGTAGGTGTGAGCCTTTATGTTGAGCATGGCGGCAACCAAGGGGCGGAGACCTCCCAGCGCGATTGCTAAACTGGTCTGGCCCAGTTCCTCGCGGGTATCGAGCGAGATGGGTGGGGGCAGCAGGTTCCGCTCCTGCATGCTCTTTACGAGACGATCGTCAAGCGGGCGGCGGGCGAACCCAGTCACCACGATCGCGAGGAGAACGAAAAACAGGTTTCGCAGGAATTTCACAATTTTTTTGCCAGACTCGTCGACGGAATCTCGCCCTTAGATCTCCTTGGAGTTGAAGATGAACCAGCTGAGGACAACGTAAAGGCCCACGTAGAGGCCGGTGGAGAGCGCCAGCCCTCCGAGGACGTCCGGGGGGAACACCTGCCCCGCCACCACCTCATCCACGATTTTGAACGGTCGATAGTCGGGGAATGCGACAAAGATCGCATTGGTGGATAATTCCCCGATACCACCCTCCTCCATGCCGCTGGTTCCGCGCCAGTGGTCAAGCCCATCCGCAATGAAGTTCCCGATGAAGTAGCAGAGGGTGGAAATCACAACCGTGAAGAGAGTGCTCGAGGAGAAGGTGGAGACAAGGAGAGCAAGAGCTGAGATGATGGCTGCTTCAAAGAAGATAACCAGAATGGCAGCCTGAAGGTCCCAGGTAACGCCCTGGCTGAGAAGCTCGCCCCTGGCCTCATCCCGCTCTGCGGTGGTGAACTGCCCCTGCTCGACAAGGATTGCAGCCACGTTATCAAATTCCGCAAGAATGCTCTGCATGCGGTACCAGAGGACGGCATCGAGAAGGAGTGTCATGACAGCCAGCCCGGCAAGGATGAGGAGCAGGACTCCGCAGAGTTTGCCCAGGAGATAGTCGAGGCGGGGCACCGGCTTGGCCAGGATGGTGTAGAGCGTGCGGTCCTCCATGTCCCGGGGAATAAGCAGGGCGGTGGCCACGATCCCAATGATGATGGCGAAGAGTTTCATGGTGCCCATGAGGGGCGCCTTCAGGAGGCGGAGCTCCTCGGTGCCAACCATCCCCTCAGGCCCGGCAGTGTGAGGAAGTTTGAAGATGTTCACACCAAGCCAGATCAGGACGAAGACGAGCAGGAAGTAAAAGATCTTCATGCGCATCAGGTGCGTGAAGGTGTTGCCCGTGATGATCCAGATCCGGCTGAGCGAGAACAGAGGAGTAGAAGAGGGAAGGCGGCTCATGGGGACTGCTCCTTGCTTTCATCCTCCCGTTCTTCGGAAACTTTTCCGGAGTCACGCTGGACGGTTTCCCGCAGGAAGAGGCGTTCGAGGGTAGTGCGCGGATGGCCGGTCCGGACCAGTTCCACCCCAGCCTCCTGATGTGCCAGGTCTTGGATCCTGTCGAGGAGTCCCGGAGTGGCGTTGCGCAGGATGATTTCGGTCTGGTCCTCGATGGAGATGAGATCCTCAAGGCGGCCCTCCTTCACCAGAGAGCCCCGGTGGATGATTCCAACCCGATCGCAGACTTCCTGGACCTGCTCGAGAAGGTGGGAGCAGAGAAAGACGGTGAATCCTCTCTCCTTCAGCGTAAGGATGAGGTCGCGAATCTGGCGCGAGCCGATGGGATCGACCCCGGCGGTCGGTTCGTCAAGGATGAGCAGGCGAGGATCCTGAACGAGGGCCTGGGCCAGTCCGATGCGCTGGAGCATACCCTTGGAGTAGCCGCCGAGGCGCCGCTTTCCGGCTTCTTCCAGTCCTACGAGGTCGAGCAGTTCGAGGGTTCGCTGGCGGAGGGCTGCGCCCTTCATTCCGCAGAGCCTTCCATAAAACCGGATCGTTTCCTCCCCGCTGAGGTGCTTGTAGAAGTAGGGGTTCTCGGGGAGGAAGCCAACATCCTGACGGGAGTCCACCTTGCTGGAGTCGCGACCGAAGATAGAGCAGGTGCCCGAGCTGGGCCTGACCAGTCCGAGGAGGGCTTTCATCGTGGTCGACTTCCCGGAGCCATTCGGGCCGATGAGTCCATAGATTTCTCCAGGCGCGATTTCCAAGGATACATTGTCCACGGCCCGCACCATTCCCCTGGCCGGAGGGAGAACCTCAAGTGGGGTGCCGGTTACCGGGCCAGGGACCTCAAGGGCGGACCCCCCGGGAGCGGATTCCTTCTTGGAGGATCCCCGGAAGTCCTTCACCAGATTCCTGATCTGGACGGCAGCCATCTCGCTCATCCCTCGGATAGCATACCTCCCCGTCCCAAGCTGGCAACGGGTTTTGGCGTTGAGGCGGTGATTCCTGCCGGAGCCCCGGGATGCAGTGATACCTCCCCGCTGCAGCGTCCAGGTTGCCAGTTTACTCCTCGATGCGCAGGCGAAGATAGCGGGCTGCCCCCGGTTCGACCGGCCGGGGGTCGCGCACGGTGACCGTGATAGTGCCATCTCCGTTGTCTGTTTCCGTCAGTTGCACGGTGGTGGGGCTCCAGGATTGCAGGTCGCTGCTCACTTCAGTGGTCACAGTGGCTTCCGAGAGGTTATCCCGCAGCTGGTAGGTGAGGGTCAGGTAGTCGGTCTCGGCGATGCGGTCAACGGACAGTATGCTCAGGCGGTGGGCCGGCGCCGGTCCCAGGTCGTATCCCTGTGCGTAGAGCATGAAATTGCTGAGGCCACCTGGACCGGGAACAAGGGAGGGACCGGCGACAAGGGGATCTGCTCCCTCGAGCGGACCGTACAGCCTGCGGGTCCAGAGCTGGTAGGACCAGGCGTCGCCGAGGCCCGGTGCGCCGTGGTCGAGGTGGGAGGCGCGCCAGCGGGAACCCTCGTCGAGTTCCTCTTCCGGGGTGCCAAGCGGGTCGATCAGGACGAGGCTGGGCCCACTGCCATCCGGGCTCAGGGGCCAGGGCGGGCCATCCCGGTAGGGAAAGCTGAAGATCTTGTCGCCTTGCGCATCCAGAAGGGCAAGACGTTCCCCCTTGTTGGAAAGATTGGTCTCGTTTCCGAACTCGCCAAGGATGGCAGACTCCGCACTTTCCCCGTAGCGTGCGAGGAAGGCCTGCCGATTGTTCACAAGAAGAACGCGCTGGCCCGCGGGGAGGGAGGTTCCAGTCGGGAACTGGAACTCGATGCCCTTGTCGAAGTGGCAGAGACTGAGATCGATTGTTCCACCGCTAACGTTCTGGAGCTCGATAAACTCGAACTCGTTGTCGGAGTCGGAAACGGTCAGCTCCGCATCGGTTTCGGGATCGCTCGGATGGTAGTGGATCTCGGTTATCTTGAGGTTGTCGAAGGAGGCCGGGGTGCCGATCTGGTAGAGAAGATCGAGGAGCGCGGACCAGGTCCCGTCCGTCCTCCTGCTACGGGCCTTGAGCCATGTGGTCTGTTCAAGGGCAATGCTCCCGGTGTAGGCCGTTGCCGACGAGGAAAGAGCCCCGCCCGGCTCTCCAGTTTCACCCTCGAGAAGGGCCTGGATCAGGAAGTCACTGCTGTCGGAAATGCGGTTCAATCCGTGAATCGCGAGAATGTTCTCTCCGGGAACGAGAAGTTCGAGGCCTTCGTTCAGCTCGAAGGTCTCGTAGTTGAGAGCATCCCCATCGCTGTTGCTCGCCGAGGATGCGGAGTTCCACCTCGTCAGGCTGGCGTTGGAAGATGCAATCCGGCTACCGTTGAGGTAGGCCGCAAATCCATCGTCGTATCGGATGCGGAGCACAAGGGAATTGAGAGTATCTATGGTGGCCTGATCAGGAATCGTGAACTTGTAGCGGAGATAGGCAGACGGGTTTTGTCCATACATGTCTGCGAGCTCCGTCTTGATCAGTGAACTGTAGCTCGTGGAGCTGGTGGGGAACCGTTCGTAGCCCACGCCATTGGGACCACTGATCCAGTCGTCGATATTTACGGGGTCCGCGAGTGCGCGCCAGCTGGTGCCAATGGCGCCGTTGCTCGTGGCGGTGGGCACGTGGGCGCGTACCGGGTGCCCGCTGCTTACGAGGCCGAGCGTATTTTGTCCATCAGGGACACGGGGGTCGGCGCCGTTGGTTGTGAAGTAGATGGTCGTTCCGGGGGTAGTCGCTGCAAGGCCGAGCGTGACCGGGTTGGGATGGCGGGTATCTGTCAGGGAGGGAACGGGTGCGGCCACGTCGGGATAGAGGTCCACTGCCCGGAACTGATCGAGGACGGTGGCAGTGCGATTGACTAGAAACTGGGTCCGGACCCAGTTGACTGCAGGAACCCACTGGGAATTCCGGGTGTAGGCGGAGCGGCGGTTCGAGCCCGTGTAGCTGTCCAACCCCCAGCGTGCGGACTCGGCGACTACTGGAGAATAGATGGTGTCGACCAGCGGGTTCCAGATTCCCTGCAACCGCTCGGGGGTGAGGGCCCCCTTGTTGAACATGTGCTTGTGCAGGCGGTCGGCGAAGCGGAGCTGAAACTCGGGATGCCGGCGGAGGGCGTCATAGACGACGCCTGGAGAGTCTGAATTGTCGACCCGGCTGAAGTCGTTGAGCCAGGAACGGGAATTGGGACTGCCGGTCAAGGAGTTGCTTGAGAAGGGGATGCCCATCGACATCTCGGCATCCCAGGAGTAAAAAATAAAGGGCTCCTCGCCATTCCTGCTCTTGCGGGCGACATACCAGTTCTTGTCATCCGTGAAAATGTCGATCTCCCGGCCGTTGCGATAGGCGGGGGACAGCCAGTCCTCGTCACTGGACCAGATCCGGTGGATGAGTGCGTCTGAAAAATGATCGATATCGATGAAACGCTGGATGGCTGCGTAATCGGAACCGGAGCGGATGCCGCTTTCGGACATGCGGATCAGCTCGTCCCAGGCGGACGAGTCCCCGTCCTCAACTTCGGCACCGTGCTTGACGACATCCCAGTCTTCCGCCTTGCCACCGTGATGATCGGCATTGAAGTCGGCATAAGGGCACTCCTGGAGCTCATAGATGCCCCAATAGTCGCCGTTGAGGAACAGGCTGACCATTCGGCCGTAGGGGGAAGGCTGACCCATGTCCCGCTGCAGGCGGTGAAGGAATTCGTTGCGGATGAAGCTGGCATTGTTCCAGTCCGCCCGGAAGGTCCAGGCGTCGTGACCTCCACCGCGGAGGAGGAGGTGTTTGAAGCTGTCAACCGGGGAGCCCGGAAACAGGCTGTGCTCGAGGCGCGATGACCCGTAGTCCGAGCGAAAGTAGATCCGGAAATTCTTTTTCGGATGTTCGCGGGAGTTTCCGCCGTGGATACGCACTCCGGCTGGTTCGTGGGTGGAGTCGGCGGGATTGGCCGGATCGAAGAACTCGAAATGCACGTCACGCTCGCTTGTCCGCCCGGTGAGCCAGGACCGCGTGTAGATCCCGCTGCCTCCCAAGATGTCAGGTGGGTTGAAGGAGAGGGAGACCACGGGAAGGCCCCGGAGGGCGGGCTGGATTTCGTTGCGGTAGGTAGATGAATTGACCACGGAGTCGAGCATGTCGCTCTGCCGGATGATGTCCGCGGTGTAGAGGAAGCTCTTGGCGTCGATGTTGGTGGGCACCATGCCGGGCTTGTAGGCGATGGCGCGGAGAACGGTGGTGGACCTGATGTCCACGGGCCCGGTGTAAAGCCTGCCGAAACTGGGAGTGGGTTCTCGTCCGTCTGTCGTATAGCGAATGTTCGCACCCGGGGTGGCACTGCTGATGGTGACGGCGATGGGTTCGTCGTAAAAACCCCGCTGGTGCGAGAAGTTGGTATCTCCTACGAACCCGGTCAGGGCCGGCCCATTAGCGCGGGCCGGGGAGGCGGGGAAGAGGTAACCTCGAGTGCCATTGCTGCCTGGTCCGTAGCCGATGTCGCGCTTGAGTGATGGAAAGGCCGGAGCGAACGTGTCTATCACAGCCCCGCTTGGATCGCAGAGAGCAAGGTAATCGCCCTCTGAATCGAGGGAGAAGTTGGTGTGGAGCTGCTGCCCGAGGGTGGACCGGTCCTTCCCCGAGGCAAAGACCACGAGATAGGCGTTGGACGCGAGAAACTGGCCGCCCGGGAAGGTCCACTTGCCGGGCAGGGCGGGGTCATCCGTCAGGCTGTACCCACCCAGATTGATCTGGGGCCCGGGATTGTAGATCTCAATCCAGTCGGAAGAGTCACCATCGACGTCGTCGAGGGTGCTCTTGTTGTTGGCGACGATCTCGTTGAGCCTGGGGCTTCCCTGTGTCGCGAGGGGCAGGAATACGGCCGCNAGCGTGAGGGCAATGATNGNGGGAGAGAGAGCGGTGATCCTTTGTGCAGGGCCGGNTCGGGNGGGNGNGCAGGTCACAATGGNATCGATCATCGGAGAAGTCCACGATGCTAGCATGAAGCCGGGCCGGTGCAAGGGACCTTNGCCCTCNATTTCACGGTTTTATACCCAATTTGGCTTAGCTGTCGTGAGGGCGGGGCGCCCGGAGACAAAACTGGTCAGGAAGGCTCTCCGACGGGCACTGCGGTCACGCCCGGGGGTGGAATCGCTGGTGCACTTTTTTCAGGCGCTGGTCGTCGACGTGGGTGTAAATCTGCGTGGTGGCGATGTCGGCGTGCCCGAGGAGCTCCTGGATCACCCGCAGGTCCGCTCCATTCTGGAGGAGGTGCGTGGCAAAAGAGTGGCGCAGGAGATGCGGATACATGTTTTGCTCGATGCCCGCCTGGCGGGCGCGTTCCTTGACGATCTTGCGCACCCGGTCGGGCCCGATGGGCCCACCTCGCACGGACAGGAAAATCTCGGAGGAGGTATGCGGTTTGACGAGTCCCGGACGTTCGTTTGCAAGATAGGATTCGATCGCCTCGCTTGCACGGGCCCCCACCGGAACGATGCGGGTCTTGTTTCCCTTGCCGGTGACCCGCAGGAAGCCGTCTTCGAGGTCAAGGGTCTCCAGGCGAACGGAACAGATTTCGGCGAGGCGAAGTCCGGAGGAATAGAAAAGTTCGAGAATGGCGAGGTCGCGGCGGCCGAGCGGTCGGGCAGGGTCGATGGAGTTCAGTAGTTTTTCTACCTGGTTCACGTGCAGGGTTTCGGGAAGGTGGCTGCCACTGCGTGGAGAGAGGAGCGGTTCGGAGGGATCCGCCTCGACAAGGTTCCGCAAGGCGAGGAAGCGGAAAAAGATCTTGAGGTGGACGATCGCGATCCGGAGAGAGGAGGCCTCCAGTCNCTTCTTCAAGTGTGCCAGAAAGGCCGAGAGGTCGTCCACTCCGAGGTCACGCCAGTCGGCGAACTTCTTTTCCCGGGCCCAGTGCAGGAGCGCTTCCAGGGATCGCCTGACCGAGAGCTGGTAGGCATCGGAGAGACCGCGCTCGGTGGCGAGGTAGAGGATGAAGCTGTCGATCTGGTGATCCAACGGGTGCGATCCTAGCAGATCCCGGGGAATTGGGTAATCGGTTATTGGGGATTGCCGGGACTGACCGGGAGCTCTGGGTCCAGCAGTGGGCCGGACACGATCGACGCGGCATCTGTCCTACAATTGTTGATCTTTCTGGTGATCGGCGCTAGAGATCCCGCCTGCGCGAAACNAGTAATGCCCAAAGTCTTCATTAAAACCTACGGGTGACAGATGAACGAACGTGATTCCGAGCAGGTTGCCCGGATGTTCGTGGAGGGTGGCTATACNCTCACCCGCGAGGAGCAGGAGGCCGATGCNATCCTGGTCAACACCTGTTCGGTGCGCGACCAGGCCGAGCAGAAGGCGCTGGGCAAGATGGGGATGATGGGGAAGCATCGTGAGCGGCGTGAGCATGTTGTTTACGGCTTCATGGGCTGTATGGCCCAGAGCAGGGGGGAGGAGCTGTTCGAGCGCATCCCACATCTGGATCTGGTGGTTGGGACACAGAAATATCACCGGGTCTTCGGCTACGTAGATGGGATCCTGCGGCAACGGATGGAGGAGAGGATGGATCAGGTCGGTGCCGAGATGGAGAGCGTCAGGGTTGAGGAGGACTCTGCCGCCTGCAGGAAGCAGGAGTCTGGGCGAAAGGAGGCCGTGCTGGATACCGGGGAGGAGAAAGGGAGCCAGAATACTATCCGGGATCACGTGGCGGAGGAGCGCCAGCCCACGGCCTTTGTCTCGATCATGCAGGGCTGCAACATGCGCTGCAGTTTCTGCATTGTNCCAGATACCCGGGGAAAGGAGCGGGGACGCCCCATCGCGGACGTGGTCGAGGAAGTGCGGCGCCTCGCGGGCGCGGGAACGAAAGAAGTCACCCTGCTGGGACAGATCGTGAACCTGTATGGGCGCACGGAGTTCCCGAAGGTGGATGGGAAGTCCCCCTTCGTGCAGTTGCTGGAGGCGGTGCACGAGGTCGAGGGCATTGAGCGGATCCGGTTCACCTCACCCCATCCAATCGGCTATCGTGACGACCTGGTCGCGGCCTTCACCTACCTGCCCAAACTCTGCTCGCACATCCACTTCCCGATGCAGAGTGGGAGTGACCGCATCCTCAAGGTGATGCGTCGTCCCTACAAGAACGAGAAATTCATATCAATCTGTGAGAAAATGAAGGCGGCCCGTGCCGATCTCGCGATCACGACCGATATCATCGTGGGTTTCCCGTCCGAGACCGAGGAGGACTTTCAGGCAACGGTCGACTGCGTGAAGCGCCTGCAGTTCGATAACAGCTTTATTTTCCGCTACTCGAAGCGGAAGGATACNCCCGCNGCCGAGATGGAGGGGCAACTGCCGGAGCGCGTGAAGGAGGAGCGCAATCAGGAGTTGCTGCGCATCCAGGGAGAGATTGCCCTGCGGAGGAACGCAGCCCTCATCGGCACGCGGCAGGAAGTACTGTGCACCGGGCCGAGCAAGACCAACAAGGAACGTCTCAGCGGGCGAACACCCCAGAATAAGATCGTGATCTTTGATGGTGATGCGGAGCGACTGAGGGGAGAAATTTTCGAGGTGGAGGTAGAGGATTCCACCGGTTTTACTCTTTTNGGCACTCCCGCGCTGGAGGCTGCCCGCGGGGCNNTTTCAGGAACAAATCAGAGCTGAAGAAGGCAGTTCGGCCGGGATAATGGGCGGAATTCCCTCCTTTGCCCTTTACCTGCCACTGGTGCTGGCGTAGCAAGCGCCCACGAAAATGGGTCCGCATCCCTATGAAACCATTCCCCTCGATCTTGCGGGCTATGCATTGGCGGCCTACCTTCTGGTGGTCCATGGATTGATGCTGTGGAAAGCGGAGGCCTGCAAGCAGTGGCTAATCAGGCTTCCCAGGCACCGNGCGGCCGGGATTTATACCCTCGCNGTGGGGATGCTCTGGTTCTGGCTTCTCATCGCGCCGGATGACGCGGGATTGATCTCTGCCCTGACCATGGACATTGGGGANTTCAACGCGGTAAAGCCTTGGCTGCGTATTCTGGTCCCCGTTGCGTTCGTCGGGATGATCGTCTACGTGAAGGAGTTTCTTTTCGTACGGGCGCTCGGCGTAGTGGCGCTGATGGCGACCAGCCCGCTCCTTGAGGCCTCCTTCAACAAGGACCCGGGCACGCGGTTGCTCATTCCGCTCTTCAGCTATATCCTTATTACGAAGGGGCTTTTCTGGGTGGGGATGCCCTACACCTTCCGTGATCTGGTGAACTGGGCCACGTCCAATGAAAGGCGCTGGCTCATTCTGACACTGGGCGGCCTGGCCTACGGGGCAGCCACCTTGTTGTGTGCGATCTTTTTCTGGCGGGGGCACTGACTGGTGACCTGTAAAAAAACCGGGGGAGCGGCCGATGGCAACGGGGTGGGAAGGGCCTCGATTTAAACGCTCCCAAATTCCAAGGGGAGAAAGTCCCCTTGTTTGACCTGCCGGCAAAACTGGCGAGGCAGAATCTCCTCTGCGGGCCTAATAAAAATTAGAATAATTCCAATTGGCTCTTGCGAACGGGATGGCCCGCCATAGGGTCCCCCCATGGCGAGCAGAGACGGCGACAAGGTACCGTGCGCCCCGGCGGAAATCCCCTCTGAACTGCGGGGGCTCCGCATGACCAGGCAGCGGCGTGAGGTCTACCGCGTCCTTCTGCACGACCGGGATCATCCCACCGCCAACGAGGTCTTTCGACGAGTCCAGGAAGACATGCCGACCATCTCGCTGGCGACGGTCTACAATTGCCTGGACGCCCTGGTCGACCATGGGCTGGTCAACCAGGTAAACTTCGACCGCGAGCCGTCGCGCTTTTGCGTCAATCTGACGCCACATGTCCACTTCCAGGACAGGGACTCCGGGAGAATTCACGACATTTCATTCAAGGAGGGGTGCCGGCTCACGGACCTGCTGGACCTTCCGGAGGGGGCTGAAGTCAGCCGTCTGGAACTGACCATTCGCGGAACGCTTCCGAAAGGTTCTTGACCATAGCCAGCAATCCCTCCACCCCTCACCGCCTTCAAAACCAATCTAAAATGAGTCTGGTCGTCACAGATCTCCACGCTGCCATCGATGGCAACGAAATCCTCAAGGGCCTGAGTCTTGAAGTCCCAAAAGGCGAGGTGCACGCCATCATGGGACCGAACGGATCAGGCAAGTCCACACTCTCCAAGGTCATTGCCGGACACGAAGATTACGGAGTAACCGGTGGATCCGTAACCATGGACGGTCAGGATCTCCTCGAGCTCGAAATTGATGAGCGCAGCCGGGCGGGGCTCTTCCTCGCCTTCCAATATCCTGCCGAAGTGCCGGGAGTGACCATGGCGAACTTCATTCGGGCCGCCCGGCAGGCGCGTCTCCCGGAGGGAAAGGAGATTGACGCGGTAGCCTATTACAAGGANCTCTATGAGAAAATGGACGAACTNGGAATTGATCGCCAGTTCACCTCCCGCTCAGTCAACGAAGGNTTCTCGGGAGGAGAGAAAAAGCGCAATGAGGTTCTCCAGATGATGATGCTGGAGCCGAAGTACTGCCTGATGGACGAAACCGATTCGGGGCTCGATATCGATGCGCTCAAGGTGGTGGCCAACGGAGTGAATTCGATGCGGTCGCCCGAACGTGGTTTTCTTGTGATCACCCATTATCAACGCCTCTTGGATTATATCGAGCCGGACTACGTTCATGTTCTCGCCGGCGGTCAGATCGTTCGTAGTGGCAGCAAGGATCTCGCCCTCGAACTCGAGGAGCGGGGTTACGATTTTCTCAAGGAAGAAGCGCCGGCTGGGGCCCGGGTAGTGAACTGAAGCGAGACGTTGCAATGAGTGAATCAGTACTGGACTCGGGGACGCAGNAGGCGATCGAGATTGATCAGAGCAAGGGGAATTTNTCCTATCCTGAGTCCCACAAATACGANGCCGGACGNGGCCTGACCCCAGCGACGATCGATTACATCTGTGATGTCAAGGATGACCCGGACTGGGTGCGCGAGCTCAGGCACCGGGCGCTGAGAACATTCGAGGCAAAGCCCATGCCGACGCACTGGGCGACGGAGGACCTCAACAANATCGATTTCGATATCATCCGATATTACCTTTCCGATGGCACCCGGCCCACGAGGAGCTGGGACGAGGTTCCTGACGATATCAAGCAAACCTTCGAGCGTCTNGGAATCCCGGAACAGGAGCGGGCCTTCCTTGCCGGGGTGGAGGCGCAGTATGACTCCGAAGCGGCCTANTCCAACGTGAAGGACGAGCTCGAAAAGGATGGCGTGATTTTNGTTAATTCCACGGAGGGCCTGAAGGAGTATGAAGACATTTTCCGGCCATGGTTCGGCAAGGTAATACCCACTGGCGACAACAAGTTCTCGGCCTTGAACAGTGCGGTGTTTTCCGGTGGTTCCTTCATTTACGTTCCGAAGGGTTTGAAGGTCCGGCACCCTCTGCAGGCCTACTTCCGGATCAACTCGGAAAACTTCGGACAGTTCGAGCGGACCCTGATCATCTGTGACGAAGGTTCTGAGCTGACGTATCTGGAAGGCTGCACGGCCCCCAAGTTTGAAACCTCAACCCTGCACTCCGCGGTGGTCGAGCTGGTTGCGATGAAGGATGCCAAGCTGCAGTACATCACGGTGCAGAACTGGAGTTCCAACGTCTTCAACCTGGTGACGAANCGTGGCATCGCGCACGAAAATGCGGAGGTGCGCTGGATCGACTGTAACATTGGAAGCCGGCTTACAATGAAGTACCCGGGTGTGGTCATGAAGGGGCGCAAGGCGCGCGGAGAGGTGATTTCCATCGCTCTCGCAAACAGTGGTCAGCATCAGGATACCGGTGCGAAGATGATTCACCTGGCGGACGAGACAACCTCGAACGTTGTTTCCAAGTCGATCTCGGTGGGGGAAGGACGGTCGACCTACCGTGGGCAGGTGCACATCCCAAAGCATCTCAAGGGCTGTCGGAACAACACAGAGTGCGATGCTCTTCTCATCAATGCGAGCAGCCAGACGGACACCTACCCTGCGATCACGGTGCGGGGGAATCAGCATGCGACCCAGCACGAGGCGAGTGTATCCCAGGTGTCCGAGGAAATGCTGTTCTACCTGCAGCAGCGGGGCTTGAGCGAGGGAGAGGCCATGAGTCTGGCGGTGAACGGATTCGTCAATGACCTGGTCCGGGAATTTCCGATGGAATATTCCGTTGAGCTCAAACGGCTCATCGAGTTGGAAATGGAGGGGAGCGTTGGCTAGTCCGGGATTCGGGATGCGGTATTCATTGCAGCGAAACTGATGGAAGCGACATTGGACAAGGGAAATGCCCTCGAACGGGAACCGCGTGAGCTAGCCGGGGTCCCTGATTGGTTCAACGCTGCGCGGCAGGCCGGCTGGGACCGCTTTCAGGAGTTGCCCATGCCGTCGCGCCGGGACGAGGAATGGCGTTTTGCCAGCCTNGGGCATCTTGACTTCGAGGGAGCCCACTTTCCCGNTCCCCAGGCGGTGGTGGGGCATCGCGGGGCANATGGCCTGGAGAAGCGCGCGGCGCGGATCGGCTTCGTCAACGAGGGNTTGAACGAGCAGGAGCTTGACCTGCCCGATGGAGTTGTGTGCCTGCCTCTGCGGTCCGCGCTGGAGCAGTATCCCGACCTGGTCAGGGAGCACTTCATGAAGTCCGAGGCCCGGCTGGGTTCGGCCAAGTTCGCTGCGCTCCACCAGGCGCACGTNTCGACCGGGACGTTCATCCATGTTCCAGACGGGGTGGTGGTTGAAGAGCCAATCGAGATCTTTCACTGGCTTTCCGGTGATCATATCATCACCTTCCCCCACACTCTGGTAGTGACCGGAACGAATGCGCAGGTCACGGTTGTCGACTATTTCCAGTCGGACACCACCGCCCGGGAGGCCTGGGCAGTGGCGGTCAACGACCTGGTGGCCGGTCCGGGTTCGCAACTGACCTACCTGGCCCTGCAGGACCTGTGCGACCAGGCGCGCATGATCCAGCTTAACAACACCAGGGTAGCGCNCGACGCCACGGCCAAGTCCTTCATTCTGAATGCCGGGGCGGCTTGGGCGCGGCAGGAGTCCCTGAGTATTCTGGAAGGGGAAAATGCCCACTCGGACATGCTCTCGGTGAGTATTGCGAGAGACGAGCAGGAGTATGACCAGCGCACCTTCCAGCACCACGCGAGTGAGCGCAGCTATTCGGACCTGCTCTACAAGAACACCCTCTACGACGGAAGCCGTACGGTCTTTTCCGGTCTGATCCTGGTGGACGAGGGAGCGCATCACACTGATGCCTACCAGACCTGCCGTAACATGCTCATGAGTGAAGCTGCGGAGGCGAACTCAATGCCAGGACTGGAAATCAATGCCGACCAGGTGAAGTGCTCTCATGGCAGTACTTCCGCCATGATTGATGACGANGAGATTTTCTACCTGTGTGCGCGGGGAATTACCCCGCACATTGCGAGGCAGCTGGTGGCACAGGGATTCAGCGTGGAAGCGATTGCCCGTCTCCGGGATGAGGCCCTCGAGGGACTCGTTCTGAGTTTTGCCGCACGTGAGTTTGACCGGATCTCAGAGCGGGTANTCGCGGGGTGATTGCTTTCCNGTTCANAGCTGGAGCGCANTGGNCACAATGACTGAAAAGCTGTTTACNGAACCCGGAGGGAGGACTGTCGATGGCTTCTCCTGCCCTTGAACTGGACGACGTCACGGTGTGGCGTGGCAACAACAAGGTTTTTGATGGGCTGTCACTTCGGGTCGCATCCGGGGAGCAGGTGGCCGTCCTGGGCCCCAACGGAGCCGGCAAGAGTACTCTCCTGGCGCTGATTGCGGGGGATGTTCATCCAGTTGCGGGCCAGGGTAGCTCACGGTTGTTNGGAGAAGAGCACTGGTCGCTTTACGATTTGCGTGAGCGGGTTGGGTTGATCACTCCGGAGCAACGTGGCCTTTTTGACGATGATGAGCTGGCCAGTGACGTGGTTCTCACCGGGTTGCATGGAACTTACGGGATCACGCGTGGGCAGAGCTTCACTGCTTCCGAGAAGCGCCGGGCCTGGAAGGCGATGAAGGCTGCCGGGGTGCATGAGCTGATGTGGCGCGACTACGGTGAGCTCTCCTCGGGAGAGCGCCGCCGCTTCCTCCTNGCGCGGGCGCTGGTGCACGATCCGGAGATGCTCATTTTTGACGAGCCGACAACCTCCCTTGACCTTCCCGGGGCTTGGAACCTGATCGAGTCCGTTCGCGGCCTCATGCGCAAGGGGACGGGTGTCCTGCTGGTTACTCACGATGTGCGGGAGATTCCGCCCGAGGTGGAGAGGGTCGTCCTGTTGAAGAAGGGACGAATCCTTACGGATGGGACCAAGAACGCGGTCCTCACCGGGCCCTGGCTCAGCGAGTGTTATGGGATGGAGATAAAGGTAGGGTGGCGTGACGGGTTTTGCGAGGTGCGGCCTGGCTGAAACCGTCAAGGCTGNTGAGANGCCGACAGACGGATGCGGTGCTGGAGCATGCTGGCCTCCCGGGGAGAGCCCATGGGGTCCNGTTGGCCCGGGGCGGANAAAACGATGGGAGGGTGCTCCAGGTGGTCCCGCCGGACCCGGGCGGAATGCCTGCATGGGCAGGTGATTCTAGCCCATTCCCGCATTCTTCCAGTAGGCGTACTCGCTTCGATTGAAGTCGATGTACTCCGGGGAAATATCGCTGGTGTAGATGGTGTAGTCCGCCTTGCCGAGGTGAAGGTCTACCGTGATGGTGAAGCTGTCACGGCCGGCGATGTCACGCAGGGCCTTGATTGGAGTCTTGGCCATGAGCCCGCCTTCACAGGCGGGCTTCCCGTTATAGGAAATGTCGATGAGTTCTTCCCGGATCCGGGCCCGGGAGTATCCGATCGCATGGATGATCCGTCCCCAGTTGGGATCTCCCCCGTTCCATGAGGACTTGACCAGGGCAGACTTGGCAATCGCCTCGGCGACCTTCTTTGCGTCGAGATAGACGGAGGCGCCCCGGACCTCAAGGGTGACGAACTTGCTCACTCGTTCCCCGTCGCGCACGCAGGCCTTGGCCAGTTCGAGAAGAACATGCTGGAGAGCTTCGCTGAATTCGCGACAGGCCTTACTCCTCCGGGCAATGGGCTTCCCTCCGGCCTGTCCGTTGGCCAGGACGAGAACGGTGTCATTAGTGCTCATGTCGCCGTCAATACAGATACGGTTGAAGGAGCCTTCCACTGCCTCAAGGAGTGACTTCTGCAGGCAAGCCTTGCTGATGTTGGCATCGGTGGTGACGAAGCAGAGCATGGTGGCCATGCTGGGGCAGATCATGCCGGCGCCCTTGGCACAGGCCCCGATGTGGATCTTCTTTCCCCCGATGGTCGTGCTGATCGCGATTTCCTTGAGAGTGGTGTCGCTCGTCATGATGGCCCTGGCCACTTCCCCGCCTCCCCTGCTGCTGAGATTCCCGGGGAGGGAATCCAAACCGGGAAGGACCCGGTCCATCGGGAGAGGCAGCCCGATCACTCCGGTGGAGCAAACCCCGATCTCGCGCTGCCGCAGGCCGAGGGCGGTGGCAACGGACTTGGCCATGGTGCGGGCATCCTCGATTCCGGGGACACCCGTGCATGCGTTGGCGTTTCCGCTGTTTGCGACGATTGCACGCAGTTCACGGGAACGGAGATGGGCCTGGCTCACCTTGATCGGAGCAGCTTTTACCCGATTGGTGGTGAAGGTCCCGGCCGAGACGCATGGGTGTTCCGAATAAATGAGGGCCAGGTCAGGGCGGGGATCCCCGGGATCCTTGATGCCGCAGCTCACTGCGCCACCCTGGAATCCCTTCGGGGCGCAGACTCCCCCTTTCACCCTTTTCAAGGCCATCGTCGAGTGTCCTTTCCTTCGCTTGCTAGACGGTTCCCAATCCTGTCACGTCCGGCAGGCCGGTCATGATGTTGAAGCTCTGCACGGCTTGGCCAGCCGCTCCCTTTCCGAGATTGTCCTCCGCGCTGAGCAGGAGAAGACGGCCGGTGCGTTCATCGTGATTCCATCCAATGTCGACAAAGTTGGTGCGAGTCACATTCTTAGTGTCGGGGCATGCGCCCTGCCCAAGCAAGCGCACAAAAGTACTGTTTTCATAAGTGGAGCGGAGGGCGTGCTCCACGTTCGCAAAGTCTCCCTTGAGGGTGGCCGTGGTGGTCGTGCAGATGCCGTTGTTCACGGGAATGAGATGGGGAATAAATGTGATCGTGACCTTCTTGCCTGCTGCGGCGGAGAGCTCCTGCTCGATCTCGGAAAGGTGGCGGTGCCTCGGAATGCCATAGGCGCGCACGCTCTCATTGCACTCTGCGAAGAGCAGTCCAAGGTCGGCTTTACGCCCGGCACCACTTACGCCACTCAGGGAGTTGGCCACGATGGTGGCAGGGTCGACGAGTCCCTCGCGAAGCAGCGGAAGAAGGGGTAGCAGGATGGAGGTGGGATAGCACCCGGGAGAGGCTATCAGGCGTGCGGAGGTAATCGCTTCCGGGTAGATCTCGGGGAGTCCGTAGACTGCTGTGGAGAGGAGTCCGGGTGTGGGGTGGGGCTCACCGTAAAACTCCTCGTAGACGGACGGCTCCCGCAGGCGAAAATCGGCGCTTAGGTCAATCACGCGCAGGCCGCGGTCCAGCAGGGCCGCGGCGTATTGCGCGGCCGTGCCATGGGGGAGTGCCAGGAAGGCGACAGTGGCTCCGCTGGCTGCCACCTCGTCCATGTCGGGCTCGACGAAGGCGAGTCCGGAGCCAGCGAGGCCCGCGAACCTGGGAAATACCTCATCGAGCCGCCTTCCGGCATGGGTGCGGGAAGTGGCGGCGGTGATTTGTGCCGCGGGGTGGACCAGGAGGAGCCTGACAAGCTCCATGCCGGTGTAGCCGCTGGCTCCCAGGATGGCGACCTTGGTGGTTTCCATGGTGAGTCGGGGGAGATGGCAGGAAAATCCCGGCTTGCCAATGCCGAATGTGGCGGGTTACACAGCGCGCGGCCTTCAGCCCCCGTGTAACTATACCATCATCGGGACGTAGCGCAGCTTGGTAGCGCGCCTCAATGGGGTTGAGGAGGTCGCTGGTTCGAATCCAGTCGTCCCGACCATGTCTGCCGGGGAAAAAGGCAGGGGAAACCAGCGCGTCAATCCCGGTCCTGCTTGTCCGGGTCATCGCGATCGCGGTATTTCTCCTCGTCCGGGATGTCCTCGGGAGGATTGTGCGGATCGAGGTATTCGTCCTCCCCGGTGATGTTGTCGGTCTCGTATTCTCCCTCACCCTCGTCGTGGTCGGAATCCACGTCTCCTGGTTCCGGGCCATCAGTGGAGGGGTCGAACTCCTCGTGAAAGTCGAAACCCTGCTGCCTGGGGGATTCTCCCCCGCCGGTGTGGCCGTCGTCGCCGAAACCAAGGTCGCCCTCCTCGTGATGATCCTCCCGGAAGGATTCATCATCGGTATGATAATGGTCGTCCGGAGCGTCGTGATCGTAGCCGGCGTCGTGGTCGGAGCCGTGCTCATCGTGGTGAGGATCGCGGTAGGGATCGTCGCTGCCAGGATCGCCATCGTCGGGGGGCACATCGCCGCTGCCGCCTCCGTCGTGGTCATCATCACCATCCTCGTCGTCGATTCCGAGTTCCTCCCGGCGCTTTTTGATGGCGAGCATCCGCTCCATGCGCTCCTTCTCCTCGGCAGCCTCGCGGCGGGCAGTCTTGCGCTCGAGGAAGAAGGCCAGCCAGATGCAGATCTCGTAGAGAATCACCATGGGACCGGCCAGGAGGCACAGCGTGAAGGCGTCCGGGGTGGGAGTGATGATGGCTGCGATACAGAAGATGGCCAGGATGGCATAGGCGCGGGTACGACGCATCATCTCACAGTTGAGGACGCCGAGCCTTACGAGCGTCATGACCAGGACGGGCAATTCAAAACTGAGGCCGAAGATGAGGGTGAACTGGGTGGCGAACGAGATGTAGTATCCGATTCGCCACTCGTTCTCGATCATCATCTCGGAACTGTACTCGTGGAAGAATTCGAGGACCTTCGGGAGGACGATGAAGTAGGAGAAGAAGACGCCCGCGAGGAAGAGACCGAAGCCGACCGCCATGGCCGGCCAGAGAGCCCTGCGCTCGGTCTCGTGCATGCCGGGGAGGACGAACTGCAGGATGAAGAAGAGAAGGAACGGAAAGGACACCACGATGCCGGCAAAGAAGGCAAGTTTGATGGAAAGCATGAAGCCCTCGGTCGGCTTGAGGGCCTGCATGAGAACCAGCTTGCCGCGAGCGTCCGACTTGGGATTGGGCCCACCATCTATCAGGGCGAGGATTTTCTTCTTCAAGGCATCATCGAGCCCGGTGTGGGACTCGATGAATTCCTGCTTCTCCTCCTCATTCTCGAAGGTGAGGGAGGAGCGGTAGAGGGTCACGACCCGGATGTTGTCGAGGACTTCCCCGGGCTTCTCGTATCTGGCGAGGAAGTGTTCCCGGTCCTCAGGTTGGAGCTGGTTGAAGCTCTCCGCGATGCTCTTGGCGGTTTCCCAGTCCTCAAGAGCGATCTTGGAGTCCTTCAGGGCGTCCTTCTGGCCCTGCTCCCAGACCTGGGTGACCGGCCGGCGGATCACGTCCATGAGCTCATTGCGGAAAATGAAGCACACCACGGTGGCGAGCAGCAGTGTGAGAACGACGCGGGTGATGCAGACCCGGAGGTCCTCGAGGTGCTCGAGGAAGGGCTTCTCGGCATTGGGATTGGTCTGATCCCGGAGTTGAAATATTTTCTTGAGGAAGAACATCCGCGCAGGGCCGGTCTGTTTAGGGTGGGAACGCAGGAAGGTCGAGAGCCTTGTTGGGGGGAGATGGGACGGCGGTGCTCCCGGCCAGGGGGGCTGGCAGGCCGGGTTTGGTAGCCCGGAAACCGTGCCGGGGGGTCCCGAGAGGGCAGAAATCCTGAAAAATCGGGCTTAATTTTCCAAGGCTTTGGTATTTCCGGTGTCTGGAGAGGTGAAAGGATGCACCGAGGTGGCTGTTTCACATGCACACACCGCCCGCCCGGCAGCTGGATTTCCGGCCCCGGCTTTGGGTCGCGCTGTGCCCCCGCAACCGTCCAATGAGGCCGGGCCGGGCCCCGGAACCTCCCTCGAGGCTGTTTTTGAAGCGGAGGAGACTCCGCTTCTCCGCTACGCGTTCGGGCTGGTGGGCCGGCGAGCGGTGGCGGAGGAACTGGTGCAGGATGCTTTCCTGCGGTTGCACGAGCACTGGGACGACGTCCGGCAGCCGCGGGCGTGGCTCTTTCGGTGCGTGCGCAACCGGGCCTACAATCACCTGCGGGATAATATGCGTGAGATGCTCATCGATTGCCCGGAGGAAGAGGGCGTGGGCAGGGGAAGCGCAGGCAATCCGGGAGGCTCCGGCAGGGTGGATCCCCGGCAGAAGGACATGGGCCGGGAAGCTCCCGACGACGTGCTGGGTAAGATGGAGGCCGTGGGTCTCGTGCACATGCTCCTCGCTGAGCTCGGGGAAGGTGACCAGCTTTTTGTCCGCCTGAAGTATTTCGAAGGGTTCAGCTACAAGGAGATCAGTGAGCGTGTTGGAACAAGTGTGGGGAATGTTGGTTACCGGCTGCATCACATCCTGAGGAACCTCGCTGCTTCCTTGCGGCGGGCAGGAGTGGAGGGGGCACAAGGATAAGCGAGATGAGCGACGAGAAATACAGTGGAGAAATTAATGCCTGGATTGAACCGGAGATCGAGGCCCGGGTGGTCGCCATGATCCTGGGTGAGGCTTCCGATTTTGAGACCGAAGAGCTAGAGCGCCTGATGGAAGAGCGCCCGGAGATTCAATCCTTCAGGCGGCGACTGGAGGCCATGCACGGGTTGCTGGGCACTGCGCTAGCGCCTTCGGACGATGAGGAGTGGCAGCTTGCTCCCGAACGCAGGGCAGCGCTCCTCGCAGCGATTGCCCAGGGGGAACCCCGGGAAAAGATGCCGCTGGTGGAGGGGGAGGAGGTCAAGAGGGCGCGCGAGCGCCGTATCCGCAAGGCGGGACGGAGAGTCATCTGGGCAGCCGCGGCATGCTTCGGCCTGACCCTTTTCCTGGTGGTGCTGCTGGAGCAGCCACGGACGGTCCTTGAGACAGCACCTGGAAAGGAGAGGGCAGGCGAGGCGAGCCCTGAAACCCTGGCTGTCAGCGGTGCCCCCATGGAGGTTCAGGAGAGCGTCGCGTTGAAGGAAGGGTTCTCCCTGCAAGGGAGCGCTGCCCCGGCAGATGGGAAAACTGACATGCTTCGAATGCCTCTCGCGTCGAGGAAGAAGGAACAAACCTTGGAGGACTCCCGGGAGGAGCATGATATCCTGGAGGCGGACCTTGGGGCGGATGATGTGGCCTTGGCAGATCCCGTTGCTCCGCGTGAGGAGCCTGGAGCCAGTGGACGGAAGGCGAGGGCTATTGCGGACTCCGTCCCCCCGCCTCCTGCAGTAGCGACCCCCTCCACCCTGTCCGAGCGACCCCGGAACCTTCCAAGTACGGTGCAGCCTGCTCAGGATGCGGAACCCTTGCCGCAGTCGACGGCGACGACGACGGAGGGCCTGCGCGTGGACGATGCTCCTCAGCTCCCCAGCGAGAAGGAATCGGAAGGCCGTAAACGAGAAGTGGCTTTTCTGGGCCTGGGCGTGCTCCTGGGC
>PBLI01000061.1 GCA_002721695.1 Roseibacillus sp.
CGGCCCGTAATCCCCGAGGTTGGTACTCCACGCATTGGCCGATCCGTCTGCCCCGGAGGTCGGGCCCGAGCCATTGGGCGTCCCGAACTGCCACTCGGTTTTTCCGGCGGGATCGTTGACCACGGTAGTCCAGTCACCGGGGCCGTCTTCGAAGTCCTCGGAGAAGAGGGGCGGAGGGTCCTTGGCGCGGATGGCCAGGAATCCGAGGTCCTGGAAGGGCCGGTCGATGTCGAGGGTATTGGTGCCGGAGGGATCAGCGGCGATATTCTGGGCTCCGGCCAGCTCAGCCCATGTCTCGATGGGTGAGGTGAGGTCCGCACTGACGAGGACATCATACTGCTTGGTGGAGTCACTGGGCCACGTGAGCCGGAGGGCCCCCGGGACGTCGGGCGAGTGTTCCACATCCAGTGCGAGGCGCGACTCAAGGCCGGGCGCGCTCTCCAACTGGATCTGGTCAAACTGCATCCAGCCAGCCCCCTGACCAGCCTCCCTCCGCAGCGTAACGATATTCTCGCCAGGCACTGCTGAAACAGACGCCACGGTGAAAACGTCACTGAAGTGGATCTCCTCACGCGAATTGACCCCGCTGGTGGAGGTCGTCAGAACCTGTACCCCGTTGAAGAGGGCCTCAAAGTTGATGGGGCCCCCGCCCTGGTGGTTCGTGCAACAAAGGTCGATGCGTAACCGCAGCTGGTTGCCGGGCTGAACCTCCGAAGCGGGAAGATTGAAGTGGATCCTCACCTCGGGATCCGGCAGCACGAGAGCACGCTCAAAACTGGCATCCGGCTCATCCGAGGCCACGATCCCGATGGGCGCGGGATAGAAACCGGCAAAGTAAAAATCATCGTCGAGGGCACTCGCACTCCCCGGCGCGGCGGTGGCACCACCCCGCTCCTGGGAAAACTCCTGCTGGGTCCCGTCGTTCACCCCGAGGGTCCAGACCGGAGTGAAGGGGTTGGTCCGGACCAGGAGGGTGGCTGTTTCCACATCGGGTCCCCGGGTAGCGGTCAGGGTGTAGGTGGTGGCCAGACCGGTGGGAACAATTTGAATAGTCCCAGTCCCTTCCACGGTCTCAGTGTCCACATTCCCGATCCCCTGGTCGATTGTCACGCTGGCTGACGGATCGACAATCCAGTCGAGAGAGACACTCTCTCCCGGCAGAACTTCCTCCGCAGTGACCGTGAAGGACTCGATGACGGCAACGTCCACCTCCACCGTTGCGGTCGTGACTTCGCCTGCCAGGGTGCTCGTGAGGGTATAGGTCGTGTTGCCAAGCGGCTCTACCGTGATCTCGCCCACGCCGTCCACAGTCAGGGCCTCCACGTCACCCACCCCATTGTCAATGGAGAGCTCGCTTGCACCCGGGGACACAATCCAAGAGAGGGTGACCGACTCACCGGCCACGACGCGGGCACTGCTACCCTCGAAAGCACAGATTGCTTCGCTGCATGAGAGCGTATCGGCATCCACTTCAAGATGGATTGTATCGAACTGCATCCAGCCTCCGCCCTGGCCCGCCTGGCGCTCGATCGAGACCACATTGTCGCCCCCGGGGCCGGTCAGGGCCGCCACTTCCGCGGCGGTGAATTCGACTGTGAATTCCTCATGGCCATTGTTCTGACCATTGGTGGTAAAGCTCTCCTGGAAGACATCATTGACATAGACATCGAAGGGAATGGGCCCGCTTGAGTTGCGAAACTCGTTGTGATTACTGCAGCAGACATCGATCGTCAGTCGAAAGTCGGTCGCATCGCTCACACTCGAGTCCAGGTTGAAATGGATCCGGTTGGTGGTGTCCACGACAAGGTTCGCCCGTTCCATGTTCGCCAGCGGCTCGTCCTGCGCCAGCGAACCAATGGGCTCAGGGTAGTCCCCTGCAAAATAGTAGTCATCATCCTTGGCCGTGGCACTGCCGGGCGCACTATTGACGTTTCCATCCTCCTGCGCGAACTCAGTCTGCGAATTGTTGGAAATTCCCAACTGCCAGACCGACACATAATTCTGGGCAGTCGCACCCAGGCAAAAAGCGAACAGGGAAACTAGAACGAGGAGCACCTTCATGGGCCGCGAACGGTACAAGATCCAACCATCAGCACAAGGGGCTAATGCGGGGTTGCAAGCCCTCCTGCCGCCATCCATCCGCTCTCTCCGATCTAGAACGGCTCGACCACCGGGGCATTAGCTTTTCAACATCCCGAAATGAAGGCGGCCCTTTTTCCCGCGCTTTCGGCTACTGCTCCATGCGACTCATCTCCATGTGTGCCTGCCTGACACCCTTCTTCGGTTGACTCAAGAGCCCTCCCCGCGTGGAGTTCTCCAGATGACTTTCCGCGTGCCAGCAGCTACCCTCAGCATCGGGCTCCTGCTGCCTCTTTCCGGACTGCGGGCGAAGACCGTTGAAAATCTGCGCGCCCTGGCCTCGGAGGCCTATCAGGCAGGCCATATCGAGACCGGCCATCTCCACCTCCGGACAATCCTCGCTCAGAATCCCGGCGACATGGCGGTCACCCTGGAAGTGCTGGCCGAAATCCTCAAGCAGTCGCGCCGGAGCGACGCCAAGCTGCGGGCCGAGCAACCGAATGTCCCCTTCTCCGAAAACCCCGCCGCCAACCAGGCAGCCCGCGAGCTCTGCGCTCTCGAACAACTCGGGGTCATCTCCGCCAATTCATCCTCCATAAAGAAAGCCGCCACGGTCCTGGTCAACCATCACCTGCACGACAAACGGCTCTTCGAAGCCCGTGAACTGGTGGATCGACTTGCTCGCGAAAACGCTCACGACCTCTTCTGGCGCATCCTGCAATCCCAGGTCTACCGGAAACTCAACTCGGCAGAGACAAAGCCCCTCTTCGACAAGCTGAAGGCCGACATGGACCTTGATCATCCGGACGCTGAAACCCGCGCGCAATGGACAATTTTTTCCGAAGAATGGGACACTCATGGCGGGGCACTCCCTCTCGCCATCGAACCCCTCTTCAAAGGCAGTCCGCTGCCCTACATGGAACCGGACGATCCCGACCTCGAATGGGACCTGGTAACCAACCGCCCGGCCAGCCTGGTCGCCCCTGTCATCGACCGGGTCGCTGCCAAGGCTTTGGCCGTTCCTCAGATCGTGCCGTGGAGGGACAAAAGCGGCCTGACCGACCCGGTCCGGGCTCTCGATCTTCACCTCCTGAGCCAGCCGGCTGGCCAGCTGGCGGCACTTCGCACTCTCCAGGAGCAACGTTACGAACTGGAGGAATATGATGCCAACCCCACCAATTCCGAGATCCTCTTTCGCTTCCGCCGCTACCCCTGGGCTCCCTCCGCCCAGGCCGGACTTCGCGAGCTGGCCAACCGCTCCCTCTTCGCAGGCCACTCTCAGGCCGCTCTGCGGAGTTTCCAGGACCTGCTCAGTCATGCCTCGGATGAGGCCACCCGGGAAGCTGCCCAGGTGGGCGCCTGGACTGCCCGCACGCTGATTGAAAACCCGGCTTTCCCGGCTGATCTCTTGGAGCAGAATGACCCCACCCAGACCTACTCCTGGCTCGGCAGACCCACCCCCGCCAGCGAGATCTGCCGACAACTCATTGAGAACAATCGCCCCCCCGGGCCCGCCTCAGCCGTCGACACCGCGAAGAGCCTGCGTGAATTTACACCCCGGACCGTCCGCATTCCTCCCACCCCGCCCTGGGCCAGCCCCGTCCCCAATGAAGTGGACCTTGCCATCGCAGGTGACGACCTCCTGGTAAGCGGACGGGACATGCTCGTCCTCTTCGACGGGAAGGACCCGGCCCAGCCCCTCTGGGCCAGCCACCAGCCCCCTACCATCGGCGAGAACAAGAAGCCCGACAACAACCATCCCGGCTTCTTCCGGCCGCAATATGACAGGGGCCGGCTCTTCACCCGCTGGGGCTTCAGCTCGCAGCCACCGCGTGGCATAGCCGCGCTTGATTGTGCTACCGGCACCATTCTCTGGAATGATGAGCCGAATCTAGGCGAACAGCGCCCACTTCAGCTTCCCCTCGGCGATCCCACCCCGAGTGACGGTCTTCTCTACTACCTCGAGTGGAGCTCCTCGCACGACGTCAACCAGGGACGGGGCCGTCGGCTCAACCTCGTTTGCTACTCCCCCGGGCTCGGGCGGGCGGCATGGCGTGCCCCCATCGCCATTGCGGGGCATGACTCCGACCTGACCGCCAGCGTGGAACGCAGCCAGCCGGCCTTCGCGGTCTATGGCAACCGGGTCACCGTGCACCAGGGCGCCGTCTACAGCAGCTCCAATTGTGGGTTGGTGACGCGCTCCGACGTCCGGGACGGGCGCACGGACTGGGTCTATCATTACCCGCCTGTTGCCACTGCCGACCGGAGCGTGCTGAATCACGGATCCCCACCTGTGCTGGCAGGAGACAAGGTCATCTGCATGCCACGCGACGCCCGCCGGGTCTTCGCCCTCGACCAGCAGACCGGACGCCTGCTCTGGGAGAACACCCTGGTCCTCGGCGTGCAACTGGTCGGGGTAGTGGACGACCTCCTGATCGTTCGTGGCCGCTCTCTCCTGGCTGGCCTGGATCTCGAGACGGGCAAGGCTCGCTGGTACCGCCCGGCAGAACGCGTAATCGGACGCATAAAGCTCCTCCACGATTCTGTCTGCATGGCCCAGCTCGACGCATTACACCGCTTTGATTCCCGGACCGGACAGCTCGTGGAGAGCCGCCCATGGGGCCTTTCCAATGAAAAGCCCCGGGCCTTCGCCTTCCACGGAAAAGATCTCTTTATCATCACGGACAAACCAGCCGGGGCTCCAGGCCGCTATGTCAATCAACCACTCAACCCCTCCCTGCCCAGTGAGCGCAAGCCGCTCGCCCTGCCCCTGAGCCGGGCGTGGACGCTCCCGCGCGATGATGCCAGGATCACTCTCCCGCCCACCGGGTCACCGTTGGCCGGAAGCGCCTATGTCTTTTCCTCAGGCATTGTCGAGCGTATCGATCTCACGGCCCGGGGTCGTATCCTCTGGCAGCGCTTCATCGACGGACCCAACCCCCAGCTTCACCTGATCGGTGATACCCTCCTCGCAATTGACTATTCGATCGGGAAAGCCCCGGGGCTGGTCAACCGCCTCATCGCCTTCGACGCCAACAACGGCAAAACGCTCTGGGAGCACGCAATTGATGCTCCGGTGACAGCAAGTGTGAACTGCGGCAGGATTCAGGTCTTCCACGACACTACCGGCCGGGTGGTGGCCGTAGACCTGCAAACCGGAAGGCGCGCCTGGCAGCGCAACTTCGGAAACGGCTTTCAGATGCGTCTGGCCTGGGATGACACGAAGCTGCACGTGTTCTTCGTTTCCCGGCTCCGCTCTGCCCGGCACGTAATCATCGACCCTCCGACCGGCAGCACGCTCAGCAACCGGAAAATCGCCGCCAAGACTTCCGACGACGCCCGCAATGCCGAACTCATCGATGGCGACTATTACGAGGTCGCCGTCAAGCCCGTGAAGGCCCGCTACCTGCGGCTGACCTCCCTGGCCGAAATCAACGGACGGGAGTGGGCCTCCATCTCCGAGCTCCAGGTTGCGGGAGAAGACGGCCAGAATCTTCCCCGCGAGGGCTGGGCGGCCACCGCCTCCAACTCCGAAACCCAGGCCAAATACGACACCAGCGCCCGATGTGTCATCGACGGCGACCCGGTGACCTGGTGGCACTCCAAGTGGAAAGACGGCGACGCCCCCCTCCCCCACTCGGTGACCCTCGACATGAAACAGCAACAGACGATCTCCGCGGTTCGCTACCTCCCCGCCGAGATCGTCAACAATAACGGCACCATCCGCGAGTACGAGCTGCACGTCAGCAATGACGGCCGGAACTGGGGGAGCCCGGTAGCCAAGGGGTTCATGGTCAATGAAACCCGCGTGGATCACGCCTATGCCACTGCCACATCGATTGTCTTTGAGAGCCGCCCCAGCAACAACAAGCCTCTCGACGTATACCGCTACCAGCTCGACGGCAGCCCGGCCACCCTCGTGCGTCGCAACAGCCATGTTGTCTTCATGCAGGATCCTTACTTCATGATCCACGAGGGAGAAAATCTGATGGTCTACCGCTTCGATGACTCCGCTTACCGCTTTGAACTCGGGGCCCACGCTCAGCTCGACCTCTCCGCCCTCTCGCTGGAAGGCAACCAGCTCATCCTGGGCCGCAAGAGCGTAGTCGTGGCCGACCTCGTGCAGAAGCGCTTCCTTGTCGCTCCCGGGGATCCCGCGCAGCCCCACAACAAGGAAGGCCTCCTTATCCGCGAAGGGGCACAAAACCTGCTCAAGGTCGTAAGCCTGGGAGACAAGGGCCAGGCCGTATTCCGCTTCAACCTGCAGACCGGCCAGCGCACCGACTCCATGCTCACCGAGCAGACCGAGGCCTTCCAGCCGGGTCCGGGCCTGCCCCGATTCCATGGCCCTGTCCTTTTCCGGGACGGCGCCACGGTCAGTGCTTGGGTCGGAGGGGTGCAGTAATGCGACACCCGACCCCGCTCTCTGTCCGCCCCGGACTGGCTCCGCCAAACCCAGGCCACCCCGGGGGACCTCATTTTTTAGCCCCATGCCCACTACACCTTCTCTCCCGCTCCCGCCAATGAAACGGTTTTCTACGCCCTTCCTATCAGTGATGGTCGCCTTGAGCATACTCCTCCCCGTTCCGACCGCGGCCGAGTCCCGCTCATGGCGCAGCGCAAACGGAAACCGGAGCTTCCGGGCCGAATTTGTCTCTTCGGACGGCACCAGCGTGGTGCTGCGTCGTCTCGACCAGCAGACCGTCACGGTAGCCGTCAGGAATCTGCACGCCTCTGACCAAGCGTGGCTTCGCGATCATCTTCAGAGGTCAGAGGCCAGGTTACACGGAGGACTCCAGGGAACGTGCTTTGATACCCTATCCTACGGGGATGGGCGGAATACGGTCGAGAAGAAGCTCAGCAAAAGCCAGGTGGTCTCCAAGTCGCTGGACGACAGTCTGGTGGGACGCACGGGACTGAACGGCATTTATCAGACCACCGTGGGAGGAGATCCCTATGAGCTTTTCTTCCACTGGACCAAGGGTGATGAGCTTCAGGAGGTCACCCTCCGCAGCAGGACCGTGGGCCAGCCGGAATACGACAAGTCTCTCAAGCAGACCTGGAAGGGCCTCATCTCGCTGCTGCGAAAACACCACGGAGAACCGGTCCAGACCACCGAATATCCCCCCCGGCAGGAATTGGAAGCGGGCAGACTTCTCGGTTCCCACCTGTGGCACACTCCCGACCGTCACTCCATTCTCCTCTCCACGGGTCGGGAAGGGGCGGGCTACCTGGTCTCCATCCGCTTCAGCGCAGAACTTATCCTGCCCAACGTTCTCACCGAGGACAATCCCGAGCCTCCCCCCGGGAAAAAGGCAGAAGAATAGCCCAAGGCCCGGACTCACTGACAGATCCGGTGCACTCTAGAGCTCTGGAAGCTCAAACCCCTTGCGTGCCTCCCGGCCCAGCCACTTGTTGGCTTCGGCATCATCGAAGGTCTCTGTCTCGGCGTCAAAATTCAGCCCCTTGCCTGTCCGCCAGGCAATGTTCGCGCTGTGGCAGAGCACGCTGCTGACATGCCCCTGGTAAATTTCCTGATTGAGATCCTGCCGGCGGCGCGAGCGGACGGCATCGATGAAATTGCGCACGTGAATGATCTCACATTGATGACCTGCGCCCGTATCCCCCTCCTCAACCAGCTTGTTTTTCCCATCGTAGGCCTTCCACCCTGAGTTGGTCAGCAGCACCCAGCCGTCCTCGCCGTAGACTGCCGCACCCTCGGCATGTCCCAGCAGGGGTGGGTTCGTCCCGATCCGCATCTCGTAGGTGAGGAGCTTTCCTCCAAAATCGTAGGTCGCAAGCTGGTGATCGGGCCACTCCTGGGCGTCATCGGGAACCACCAACTTCCCTCCGAAGCAGCTGATCTTCCTGGGCATGGTTTCGATGCCCATCACCATCCGGCAGTAATCAATGCGGTGCACTCCGTCATTGCCCAGATCGCCGGCGCCGTAATCGAAAAACCACCGCCAGGTGCCGTGAAAGCGATGGAGATTGAAGGGCCTCCGGGGAGCTGGTCCCAGCCAGAGATCGTAATCGATTCCGGCGGGTGGTTGCGAATCAGGAATCGCCTTGAGCTCCCGCCTGCCGTCGGTCTCCCACGCCCGGCCGTAGACCACCTTTCCGATCGCCCCGCCCTGCACATACTCCGCAGCCTCCTTGAGCCACGGCGCACTGCGCGCCTGGGTCCCCATCTGGACCATCCGGCTGTGCTTCCGCGCAGCCGCCACCATTGCCTTGCCTTCCTCGATATTGTGTCCATCCGGCTTCTCCACATAAACATCCTTGCCCGCCTGACACCCGTGGATGGTTGGCAGTGCGTGCCAATGGTCGGGCGTTCCGATCGTGAACGCATCGATCCCCTCCTCGTCGAGAAGAAGCCGATAGTCGGCCACAATTTTCGGACGGTGCCCCGTGACCTTCTCCACTTCAGCTGCCCGCGACCGGGCAGCCACGGAATCGATGTCACAGATATGGGTGATCTGGACATCCTTCTGCTTGGCGAAATTCAACATGAGCCTGCCTCCACGGCCCCGGACTCCAATGGAGGCGACCTGCAGCTTCTCCGCCAAGGGCACATCCTGTCCAAAGAGGTCGCAAAACCCGGGGGCCGCAGTGATCCCAGCGGCGGACCCGGCACACTGGCGCAAAAAGCGACGGCGGGGAAGCGAGCGCATTTCCTACTCTCTTTAGATAGCCGGACGGAGTCAATGAGCATCAGTCCACTCACTTCTGGCCTAGCCACCTCATTTCTGGATAATCCGCTTCTGCCATGAACACGAGCACCCGCCACTACCAGATGTATTTGAACGGCAGGTGGGAAGACGGTACCGGCACACACCCGGTCCTCAATCCCGCCACCGAGGAAACCATCGCGGAAATCCCGGTGGCTACCGATTCACAGATTGCGGAGGCGTTCCAAGTCGCCCGGAAGGCACAGCGCTCTTGGGCACGCATGACCGGAGTGGAACGGGGCAACGTCCTTCGCAGGTGGGCTGACCTGCTCGAACAAAACCGGGACCATATCACGCGGGTGATTAGCCAGGAGGTCGGGAAGCCGATCATGGAAGCCCGGGGGGAATTTGACTTCGGCAACTCGTGGTTCCGCTACTACGCCGAGTTCGACCGGCGTATCGACGGCGAGATCCTGGCCCCCGACAAGCCAAACGAGCAACTCTGGATCGTCCCAAGCCCGGTGGGGGTGGTGTGCGGGATCATCCCCTGGAATTTTCCCTTCGCCGTGGCCGTCCGTAAGATCGCTCCTGCCCTCATCACCGGGAACGCTCTGGTCCTGAAGCCCCACGAGAGCACGCCTCTCAGCAGCCTCGAGATCGCCAGGCTGGCCGAGGAGGCCGGCGTGCCACCTGGCGTCTTTCAGGTGCTCTGCGGTCCCGGCGAGACCGTGGGTGAAGCAATGGTCAAGGATCCCACCGCCCGTCTCATCACCTTCACCGGGAGTGTGCCCACCGGCAAGCGGATCGCACGGAATGCTGCCGAAAACGTGGCACTCGTTTCGCTCGAAATGGGGGGCAAGGCACCCTTCATCGTGATGGACGATTGCGATCTCGACGCTGCGGTCGAAACCGCCGTGTTCTCCCGCTTCCTGAACTGCGGCCAGATCTGTATCGCCAACGAGCGAACCTACCTGCAGAAAAATATCGCCGGCGAGTTCACCGAGAAGTTCCTTGCCGAGGTGGCAAAGCTCAACCTCGGAAATCCCCTTGAGGAAGATACCCGGATTGGCCCCAAGGTGAGCAGGGGAGAACTGGAGAAGGTGGAAGCCTACGTGGATGGCGCCCGCGAAGACGGAGTGAAGGTGCTGACCGGAGGGAGTCGCCGCACGGGCGGCGAGTTCGACCGGGGCTACTGGTATGAGCCCACCGTCCTCACTGGTGTNAGCCAGGGGATGGACATCATGCAGCGGGAGATCTTCGGACCGGTAGTACCTCTCATGGAGTTCGATTCCTTCGACGACGCCCTCGAACTCGCCAACGATTCCAACTACGGGCTGGCCGCCTATCTCTTTACGAACGACATGAACCGCATCATGCGCACGATCCGCGACCTCGAATGCGGNGAGTTCTACATCAACCGGGGACCCGGCGAATCCATCCACGGCTTCCACGGCGGGCTCAAGGAAAGCGGCCTGGGTGGCGATGATGGNGTCCACGGNCTGAATCACTACCTCCACCGCAAGTGCGTCTACCTGAAATACAAAGGCTGAAAGCGCCTTCTTNAGGAGGCAGGTGGAAACCNGCCCCGTNTCCCTGATGCCTGCTGCTCTCACCTCCGGCCTGCCCGAGGACGAATTTGTCGACCTCGTCCCCTACCTCGCCTCCGTGGGCAGGACGCCTCCCCGGCCATNGTCACGGTTCCCCCCTCGACAGCGCTTCTCATTTGCTCATTCTTGCCGGCGTGAGATTCACCTTCCTTGTTGCTCTCGTCCTTGCNCTCGTTCTNCCCGCCAGTGCCGGCAGCCGCCCCAGTATTCTTCTCTGTATCTCGGACGACCAGAGCTACGCCCACACCGGAGCCAATGGCGACAAGGTGGTCCGGACACCTGCCTTCGACCGCGTCGCCCGGGAAGGCCTGCGCTTNGTGCACGCCTTCTGTGACGCGCCAACCTGCGGACCTTCCCGGAGTGCCCTCCTCACGGGCCAACCGATCTGGCGGCTGGAAGAGGCGGGNAATATCCACAGCACCCTGCCAGCGAAATTCCTGACCTATGCCGAACTGCTCCAGAAATCCGGATACGCCACCGGCTTTACCGGCAAGGGCTGGAGCCCCGGGCGGCTGGCCATTGGCGGGCGTGATGCCAATCCAGCTGGAACGGAGTATCGTGAAAAGAAGCTGCGCCCACCCTTCCGGAGCATGTCCAACAATGATTACGCCGCCAACTTCGAGGATTTCCTCGCNCAGGTGAAGGAGGANCAGCCGTTTTGTTTTTGGCTGGGAACGCATGAACCCCACCGGGCGTTTGAGTCCGGTGCCGGGAAAAGGTCCGGCAAGGATCCCGCCCTGGTGGCCGTNCCTCCAATCTTTCCCGATCATCCAACCGTGCGGAACGACCTGCTCGACTACTACGTCGAGGTGGAGCACTTCGATCTCATGATCGCGCGGGCGGTGGCNGCCCTGGAGCGGGCGGGGCGCCTTGATANCACCCTNATNGTGATCACCAGCGACCACGGCATGCCGTTCCCGCGGGCCAAGGCNAGTCTCTATGACGCCGGGACCCGCGTCCCGCTGGCCATCCGTTGGCCAGGGGGAATNGTGGAGCCCGGACGCGTTTATGACGGGNTNGTGAACCTGAGCGATCTGGCTCCCACTTTCCTCGAAGCTGCCGGAGTGGCCGTGCCCGGGATGATGACGGCCAACAGCCTGATGGACGTTCTGAAAAACAAGCCCTCCCGCACCGCGAGCAGCGCCTTCATCGCCATGGAACGTCATGACGGCTGTCGCCGGGGGGGCAAGGGTTACCCGTGTCGGGCAATCCGTACGGCCGAGTATCTCTACATCAGGAACTTCGAGCCCTCACGCTGGCCGGCAGGGAACCCGGACCGNGAGTTCTGTGCCCGCTACATTCCCTTTGGCGAAGTCGACACCTCTCCTACCAAGACCCTCCTCATGAACAACAAGGGCAGGCCTGGTTTCCGTCGCTTCCATGAACTGGCNTTCGCCCGGCGACCCGCCGAGGAGCTTTACCACGTCACCAAGGATCCCGGCCAGCTTGACAACCTCGCCGGTAAACCCCGGCACGCGGAAATCCAGAAGANCCTGGCAGCCCGCCTGCAGACCCACCTCGCNCGNACCAGGGACCCCCGTGCCCTGGGTCTCGATGCCCCATGGGATTACTATCCCTACTACGGTCTGCGGCGTAACAAGAAATGGCAGGTCGAGCCCAGGCCATGAGCGCAGGACCCGCNCGACAGCAGTCTCTCCGGNCCCGCCGGGGCCAGTGACCCGCCTACTTCNCCTTGGTGTACTTAGTCACCCGCCCGTGCACGTTCCACTCCTGGGCGTAGAGGTCTCCCTTGGAATCGAACGTGCAGCCGTGCACCGCGATGAGATCTCCCGCGTGCCAGTGATCTGGANCCACCTGGTTGCTGGCTTTCCTGCGATCCTTGTTTTCATCCCCAAGGCGTGAAACCAGCTTGTANTCGCGATCATAAAGGGAAATCCGGCCATCCAGCTCGCCCACTGCAAGCAGGCCTTCGTGAATGTCCGCGGCACACGGGCGGCCCAGCNCGTCATCAATGGTCCTGAGGAACCTGCCCTCCATGTCGTGCTGCTGCAGGCGGTTGTTCTGNCGGTCGCTGATGAGCAGGCTCGGGGTTTCACCNCGGGTGTCGACCAGGATATTATGGCAGATGTCGAANTTGCCATCCTCCTTCCCCTTGCCCCCGAAGCTCTTCAGGTAGTTGCGATCCCGGTCATAAACGTGGACCAGAGACCTGCCGTAGCCGTCAGCAACATAAACCCGCCCATCCGGGGCNACGTCCATGTCAGTGGGGTTGTACTCGTTCCGGCTGCGATAGAGCCCTTCAGCCGGGGGCGGNCCAATGANCTGCCAAACCACCGTTCCATCGGGCTTNACCGCCACCACCCGCTTGATCCTGGGCATGGCCAGGAGAAGCAGTTCTTGCCCTTCCATCCTGCGAACCTTCATCCCGTGCACGGACTTGAACACCTTGCCTCCCTTGGTCCGCACCTCTCCCGCATAGGANCCATCCGGACCGATAATCTGGATGGTGTTGCCCGTGGCGATATAGACATTGCCCCCGCTGTCCGCAGCGAGATCACCGTGCAGGTTCCCCAGTGTCTTCCCTTCGGGATAGCGTGGCCAACCCGGCACGGTCTCATAGATGCCCTGCCCCTGTCCGGTGCGGACTGGTTCNGGAGTTTCCCCGCCAACACGGGGGACAAGGAGCNCNGTGAGCAGCAGGAGGGTGGATCTTNTCTTCATCACGNGAGANGGTCTGAATGGTNTTTCTCNCAANTGAATCCCAAATCAGCGTCCCCGTCGATGCCTCATTGGACCCGGCGNAAACGNTCNNGGCCTANTTTTGCCCTCGGGAAGCCCGCTCTCGCAGCCTGACCGCCATTTCCCGTCTCCTCTTTTCCATCCCATCCGCNTCGAGATCGAGATTAGCTCCCTCGATGATTCCCTCATAAAACTGCCGCAGTCCATCACTCCATTCACCGGAGACTGTTTCGAGGGCNCTTTCCTGCCGATTATTTCTCNTCGTGAGCGACGCTCCATGTTTCAGGAGAAGCTCAACCATTTCCTCACGGCAGAGAAAGGCTGCGATATGNAGCGGGGTATTCCCGTCCCGGTTGGTTCCCGAGACCCGGGCACCCTTTTCAATCAGGAGCTCGGCAATCTCAAGATGTCCATGGAGGGCCGCCGAACTGAGAGGCGTACTGCCGCTTCCATNCCGCTCATTCACCGGGGAGCGATTCTTCAAGAACCTTGTGGTGGCCGCCAAATCCCCGCGGGCCACCGCCTCATGCAGGGCCCCCCGGCGGGAACCGGAGTTGTTCAGGTAGCGCACCAGGCTGGCGTGCTCTTCGTCATCCGCCACGTGGAANATGAAGTCGTTACTGAAAAGTCCCTCCCTGTTCTGGACCTGGAGGAANTGGATACCCGTCTCCGGNAGGTCCTTCAATGCAATGCGCACGGTCTCGGCCTTGTCCTTCAGGGCCGTGACCGTTCCGGCAACCCGTCTTCCATTCACGATAAGATGCGCACCTTCCTCGAGGTGACGCCCGCTGATGATCATGGTGCGGTTCTCGCCATGGAGAACCGGAAACCTCTGCCGGCCACGCTGCCGGTGAATCGGGCCGTGGGTCCAGAGAGCGGGCTGCGGGGAATCGAAGTCATCCTTCGCCCCATGCCGGGCAGTGAACGTCCCTACGAAACGNCCTTCCGATGCAAGGGAGACCAGCCTGTCCCGGGNAATCACCCGACGCTTNCCANCGACCTGGACATAGGCTCCTCCCTCCTCGCCGGCATCGTATTGCAGGACCACCGGCGTTCCCTCGCCTCCCANGAGAGAGACTCCGTCCACCTGGAGGACAATCGCACCTTCCCCGGCGGACTTCTCCAGAGCCGTNAGCAGGCTGCCCGTCATGGCCTTATCGTGGGTTGCCTCGTTGAGAGTNACCTGACGGGCAAACGATCCGGAAAAACCAGTGCTGCCCTCCAGCACCATGTCCCAGACCGGATCGAAGGCGCTTCGCCCTCCCCACGAGAACTGCCAGATGCGCCGCTCATCATTTCCGGCCTCGGCCACGCGCCGGTAGAAATCAAAATCAATGATGTTCAGCCGACCCTGCGGCAGAATCANAAACCGGTCGTGNGCNCCTCGCCAGGTTGGGGCGTCCATGCCCGAGCCGGGCGTATTGGTGCTCACCCAGAAGGGCATTCGGTGGCAGTCGCCACAATGGTTCGCCCCGGGGGTGCCTCCCGCGTCCCCGGTGATGTGAAACAATTCGAATCCTTCCTCGGCCCGCTCGGTGAGCTTGTTATCAAAAGCCCGGCGCTGGGCCGGGGGGTAGGTCACGTTGAGNAGAAACCTGGCCATGTCGTCACGCTGCTCCGCGGAAAGAAAGCCCGCCTTCCCCTCTTNATTGGTCTTCTCCGAGCCCACCATCATCATGGTTGTTGCCAGGCTCCCATCAATCACATGACGAGCTGCGCTCTCCGGGTCGTCCTCATCGCAATTCGGGGCAACGTGACTACGCGTATTGGCGCTGTTGTTCCCTCCNTAGGGATCCCCCGGGATCCCGTCCCAGTGAAACGGCGCCGTATCACGCAAGCCCCTGACCGGCATGGTCGAGCGCGGCATGATCTGGTTGCCCCCGGTNACGATTGGTGTTTCCAGCACCCACAGGAGCTGGTCGGTNTGCCCGTCCGGATGGCAGCTGGCGCACGANAACGTCGCCGTCGTGGAAGCCGCAGCGGTGTTGAAGGCAATCCGTCCCCGCTTGAAGGCCGGGTGAGTAGGATCCTCCAGGGTGACCGTCTCTCGCACCCGCGGCACGGCAGGATCAGAGAGGTCCAGCAGGGAGACCGTGTTGGCCACCGCGTTGAGAACCCATGCTCCCGCCAATCTTCCATTCCTCGTTGGCTCCAGGGCGATACCCCTCGGGGCGGAACCCACCCTGATCCGGCCCAGCACCGCTCCGGTCCTGGCATCCATCGTGCAGACGACATCCGATCCAGCCGCGCTCACCACCAGGGTCGAGTCATCTCCGCTGATCTGGATCGCAAACGGCGTGGCGAGGGCCTCGCCACGCGCGGGATGCNTCGGGGGGCGNGGCTCCAGGTCGAGGAATTCCGGTGCGGCGCCCTTCCCGGGCAACACCCTGGTGACCTGGTTCAGGAAGGCCCGGTTCCCCAGTTCGGCCAGNCCGTGCTTTTTCGTGCCCGAGCGCCCATTGACATCGTTCCGGGCATCGGTCTGGGCAATGTAGACCTGCCCCTTCGAATCNACTGCCAACCCATAGAGCAGCGTTCCGAGGGTATCGACCGTCTGGACCAGCCGGTCCGTCCTGGTATCAAAGATGTAGAGATCCCGGTCCGGGACCCGGGGATGTTTCACGATATCGGTCACGTGNCCCAGGGACAGGACGTTGTTGTTTGCTATCGAGTGCTCGTGGGCGTTGAAGGTGACCAGTTCTCCATCCACCCGGTAACCCCCGGAGAGCTGGGTCTTGTTGTTCGACTCGAAGGGAATGACGTAGAGCCGGTTTCCCCTCACCACGAGAGCCCGGGGATCCTGGGCCGTGATGTTCAGGCGCTTCTCCACCCGTCGCGTCCGGGTNTTGACCACCGCGATCTTGTTCTCCGAGGAGAGGGCCACGTAGGCCTTCTCCTCGCTGGCNAAGGCGATGCCCACCGGCTCGTCAAAACGGGTGGCCTTCGTCCGGGNATCGAGGTCCTGAACCGTGGCCACCACGTGAAAATGCGTGGCGTTTTTCTCGTCCAGGTCAATGACACTGACCGAATCAGAAACATGGTTGGAGACCCACANCTCCTTCCCGTCCGGGCGCAGGGCCAGGCTCACGGGGTCCACTCCGACNGAAATACGCCGCACGATNCTGCGCGTCCGCCGGTCAATGACATCCACCGTGTCAGCCGGGGTGTTAGCCACGAAAACGTGCTTCCCGTTGAGGGTGACCGGCCTCGAGTGCGGACTGAGGAAGGAGGGGTGGCCTATCTGGGCCGGACCCCTGGGCGCCACTCCGGCGAGGGCCAGGGTGTTCACTACCAAGGCGCCACTGATCAGGATCGGAAGTCTCATGGTAGAGGGGAGGCTGCGGNGCCCTTCCCGGACCCCTGACAGNAACAAGGAGTGAGATTACTCGCGTCTCCCTTTTTCAAGACGCCTGCGGAGCCCTTCATTTTCACGCCGAAGAGCCTCCATCTCACGCTTCAGCTTTTCGATTCCCGGGGCAGCTCCCTTCTTCCCNCCCGGGTTCTCCTTCCCGGCACCTCCCANCATGCGTTNCTTCATGANCCCAAGTTTCTTCTTCCCNTCTTCCTCNGAGAGTTTCCCNGCCTTGACCGCCTTCCAGATCTCTTCTTCCGCTGCCAGNTACTTCTTTTTCATTTCAGCTTCCTTTCCGCCGCCCTTCCCGGGAACACCTCGCAGGGTCTTGCCGACCTCCATCAGCTTTTCCTTTGCTTCTTCCCTCGAAATCTTGCCCGCCTCCACTGCCGCCCTGATCTCCTTTTCGGCGGCCTGATACTTCTTCCTCAATTCCGCTCCCCTTCCGGGACGCTGGGACTTGTCCTGGGAATGCATGCGCTTNCGCATCTCCGCCAGCCGCTTCTCGGCTTCTTCGCGCGTGATCTTACCGGCCTCNATCCCGGCCTTCATCCTTTTCTCNGCCCGACGNAAATCCTCTGCAGTGAACCCATGACCCTTTGCCTTGGCCTCGTCGACACGCACCATCCGGCGCATCTCAACGAGTTTCTTCTTTGCCNCCTCCCCCGAGACCTTGCCNGCCTCGACCGCAGCCTTGATCTCAGCTTCGGCCTTNCGGTAATCCTCAACNCTGATACCCTTGTCNCCTGCCTGCAGGNTGGAAAANCNGCCCGCCACGAGNGCGCCTGCTGTCATAAATCGTATAATCCTAAACATGGTCTGTCTCCTCTGATTNTCAAACTGTTCATGCGTCTTACCGCCAGGGTATCCGCAAGATTTCCCCGTGAGCCTCAATACGGGGACTCAAAGGAAAACGANTAGAGTTTCGCAGCCCTCGCCCTGAAAACCAGCGAAACCTTCCGTCCCCTCAGGTCATTTGGGTTTAAACNNTCATCCCAGGCCACCAGAGCATCCGTCAATTCGCCCGGGTTTCCCCGGACAACCCCTTCGCCCACCTGCTCCCCCGACGCATCGACTACCANGACCCTGAGCGCCCCCCCTNCCTGCAGGTCCACACAGCACCGCAACTCCCCGGGGCCCCATGANAGCTCATGGGTCCTTACTTCCATCACCCGGCNCNCATCAACCGGTTCATAGCCGGCCCACCCGTCTTTCCTCAAAAAGGCCCGCGCCAGTCCGGACTTCCGCCAATCAAAAAAGTACCAGTCACTGGCTCCGTAATAGATCTCAATCCGCCCATCCCGGAAAACCGGGGCAGAAGGGAAAAGAGCTCCCCAGTCGTAGGGCATCGTGCCATACTTCCGTTCCTCCTTGGGAGTATTTCCGACCAGGGGCGTCCCCTCGGCAACCCGGTGCCACCTGATCGAGTCCGGGCTCCAGGCCAGCTCAATATGCTGCCGAACGCCATCACGGGATTTCATTGAGGGAAAGTTCATCACCCCGAGAAGGCCCAGAAACACTCCGGCGTCCTCGAAGATCACCATGTCGTGAGCCTGCTTCCCCGGTGTGCCGGCGAGGGCCAGGGTGGACTTCGTCCATGTCATTCCGTCCACGCTCTCGGTGCGCGCGATCTTACGGTTTCCCACCACCGGNATGCGGTCGTAGTGCCGGACGATTCCGATATACTTTCGNAGACTCTCGGACCAGATCATATTGGCNTGNCAGTCGCTCTGGATCGCAATNTCNGGGCAGGGAAACTCCGCTCCCCAGCGAATGCCGTCGGCAGAGAATCGCACTAGTTGCAGGTAACCGNCCTGGGCCGCGTAAAACGCCTTGTAGCGGCGGGAAGGATCGGGTTCCCGCAGATCCTTGAATACGCCCGCCCCGGANGGACCACGCGCCACGATGTTGTTCCTGCTGCTTCCCTCAAACTCGACGACTCCAAGCTGGGGCTTCACCCAGCGAACACCATCCTCGGAGGTCGCATAAAGAATAGCTTCCTCCCGCCNGTTGGGCTGGGCCGTCATATATTCGGTCTCCTCCGGCCTCCGCNTTTCCNGGGCNGTCGCGCTNGTGCGNTCGTCAACGATGAACGGACAATACCAGCACTTGTAGATCTTCTCCTCCNCATCCCAGAGGACGTTGGGATACATGTTGTCATAGCGAGGCTCCCANGNCCGGTCCGCCACGAAAAGCGGGTTTGCTGCATCCTTGACAACAGTCCCCGGAACAAGCCGCGCATTTTCAGTGCCTTCGACGATCCGTGTGTCCAGCAGGAGATGTCTCCGCTCCGAGGAGCCCTGCAATTGCCCGAGCAGGCAGACCAGTGCGACTAGAGCGAGACACGANGAGTAAAAGCGGGACTTTGCACGGGGGACCATTGCTTTGGAGTGATAGCTGGCTTGAGCAGCNAGGGCGAACGGGATCGCGCGAAATTCCTCTCGTGGATAAGCCTGTCGGACACACATGCGCGGCGCCCCACGACCGGGGAAGCTGGCAGGGTGCGCCCCCCTGTCTCCCACCCTCGGAGGCCCTTCTGGCTGAACCAAGAACGGGAACCGGCCACCTCGATTCTTCCTTCCCCCCGCAATTTCCAAGCGCCGTTTCTGGCTGCGGAACCTCTGCAGTGCCCAGGGTGCTTCGGGACCCCGGAACTTGCCATGACGGTTGAATTGGATAAAACCCCGGACATGAGCACCTCGACCCGCCGCACTTTCTTCGGCGGCCTCTCGACCGCTGCGGCGGCGTCCCTCCTCCCCAGCGGCCTCCCCGCCAAACGCTCACCCAATGAAGTCCCGGATCTCGCCGCGGTGGGCGTTGGGGGCAAGGGATGGGTCGATACCAACGGGGCTGCCCGGCACGGGAACATCGTGGCCTTCTGTGACATCGAGCAGGGCGAGGGGCGCAGGCGGGGCGGCTTTGCCTCGGCAGCCGAAAAGTGGCCCAGGGCCCGTCGCTACACAGACTGGCGGGTCATGTTGGAGAAGGAGAAAAATCTCGATGGCGTGACCGTCTCCACCCCGGACCACATGCACGCTCCGGTCACCATGACAGCCCTGCAGCAGGGAATCGGCTGTTACACCCAGAAGCCCCTCACCCGTACTGTTCACGAGTCCCGCCAGGTGACAGCGGCCGCAGCCAAGGCCGGCGTCGCCACCCAGATGGGAAACCAGCATCATAACGGGACCAGCTACCGGACTCTCGTTCACCTCGTCCAGAAGGGCTTGCTCGGCAAGATCAAGCACGCCCACGCCTGGTCCAACCGCCCGATCTGGCCGCAGGGCGTCGCACGCCCTGCGGCCACCGCCGCGCCACCCGAATCCCTGAGCTGGGATCTATGGCTCGGAGTTGCTCCCAAAAGACCCTTTGCCCCCGGAGTCTACCACCCCTTCAAGTGGCGAGGATGGTACGACTTTGGCACTGGGGCCCTCGGCGACATGGGATGCCATATCCTCGACCCGATTTACTGGGCCCTCGAGTTGACCGCTCCCACCACCATCCTCTGCGATGCCGCCCCCGCCATGAAGGAGACCTTTCCCCGGGCCGAGCGGATTCACTACAATTTTCCCGGGACGGCCCGGACGGCCGGCAGGACCATCCAGGTGACCTGGCATGACGGGGGAAACCTGCCCGACCTGGCCGAATGCGACCTGCCTCTCGACACAAAGCTCCCTCCCAATGGATGCATGTTCGTTGGTGAGCGCGCCGTGGTTGTCTGCCCCCATGGCTCCGGCAAACTCCCCAGCCTTTACCCGGAGAAGGAGTTCAAGGGCCTCGACTTCCGGGTGTTTCCCACCATCGACCACTACGGACAGTGGGTGCAGGCCCTCAAGGGCGAGGGCAAACCCACTTCCGGCTTCGATTATGCCGGACCACTCTGCGAGACCGTGCTGCTTGGCTGCGTGGCCTCACGGCTACCAGGGGTCGGGCTCTCATGGGACCCACGCTCCCTGTGCTTCAAGAACAATAAGGCCGCAGATGGCTTCCTCCACCAGGAATACCGCAAGGGTTGGGAAGTGGAGGGAATCTGAGGCAAATCCTGCGGCGCGCCAGCCTCTCCCTGCTGCGCAGGACCTTCCCGCTCAAGCAGGCCGCCGGGTTGACGGATGCGGTCCATGCATGGAATTATGGCCTCGTTCATGCGCCGCTGCCTCCCATCGCTGCTCTTCAGCTCGCTCCTCTCCGCCTCGGGGTGGGCCGACTACAACAGAGACGCCCTGCCTCTGCTCGAGCAATATTGCTTCAGCTGCCACGCGGACGGCTCACGGAAGGGTGACTTCTCGATGGATAGCTTCCGCTCCCTCCCCAGTCACCTCAGGGACCGCGACCACTGGCTTGCCATCTGGCGCAACGTGCGCAGCCAGATCATGCCTCCATCCACCAAGCCACAGCTCTCCTACACGGAAAAACGCAGGCTCCTCGGCTGGATCGAGCGTGAGATCTTCAAGCTCGACCCCCTCAACCCCGACCCCGGAGCGGTGACCATCCGTCGACTCAATCGAGAGGAGTACAAGAATGCCGTCTTTGATCTCCTCGGCGTTGAATACAACACCGCCGAAGCCTTTCCCCCGGACGATACGGGCTACGGCTTCGACAACATCGGGGACGTCCTGAGCATCTCTCCCATCCTCATGGAAAAGTATCTCACCGCAGCCGAGGAAGTCGTCACCCTCGCCCTGCCCAAGGGAGCCTCCGCCCAGGTGCCTCGCTTCGACATCCCGGGAGAGACATTCCAGGCACGGGCGGACCCGCGCACCACCGGTCGCTGGCTACCCTTTGCCCAGTCCCAGACCGTACGCGCCACCCACGAGGTCAAGTGGGCCGGCGACTACCGCGTCGAACTCGAATACGCCATCAAGGGGGCGCGGGAGGCAACCGCTCATGCTGCCGATCTCGAGTTTTTTTCTGGAGGCAAGCGTATCAACGGTGAACTCCTCGGATGGGACCAGCGGGAGGTCATCAAGCTCTCCGGCCAGGCCCCCCTTCAGAAGGGCCCAACCAGCTTTGAGATCTCGTTGAAACCCAGGCGCCCACCCACCGGCGAAGAGGAGGAACTCGCACTCGTCCTCCGGCGGATGGTCGTGCGGGGACCGCTGGACGGCAGCCAGACCGAATACTCGAAGGGCTACCGCATGATCTTCGTCGACGGTCCCGCTCCTGAAGAAAAGGAGGCCCGCTCCGCCTACGCCCGGCGTATCATGCGCAGCTTCGTGAGCCGTGCCTTCCGCAAGCCCCTCGACCGCGGAACGATCGACCGCCTTGTCCGGATCGTGGAGGAGGTTGACAAACAACCGGGCAAGTCGTTCGAGGACGGCATCAAGCAGGCAATCGCGACCTGCCTCGCCTCCCCCCGCTTTCTTTTCCGCATCGAGATCCAGCCTGAACCCAACAACCCCGGTCGCATCGTCGCCCTAGACGAATACTCCCTCGCAGCCCGGCTCTCCTTCTTCATCTGGGGCTCCGTTCCCGATGACGAACTGCTCAGCCTCGCCTTCAACCGGCAGCTCCGCAGGAACCTGCGGGCCCAAGTCGACCGCATGCTCGCTGATCCCCGCTCGGAACGCCTGGTCAAAAATTTTGTCGGCCAGTGGTTGCAGGCCCGGGACGTCGAAACGGCCACGGTGGATCCAAAGGTCATCCTTGGAGTGGGCACCAAGCGCGAGGCCACCCGCATTTTTGACCCCCGCCTCCCCCTCGACATGCGCACCGAGACCGAGATGCTCTTCGACTTCATCCTGCGCAAGGGCCGCCCCGCCGAGGAGCTTATCTCCGCCCGCTACAGCTTCCTGAATGAACGCCTTGCCAAGTTTTACGGCATCCCCGGGGTAAGCGGAGAGGAATTTCGTCCGGTCGATCTCACCGAGCATCCGCAGCGCGGCGGAATCCTGACCCAGGGCACCTTCCTGATCGTCAGCTCAAACCCCACGCGTACCTCCCCGGTGAAACGCGGCCTCTTCGTTCTCGACAACCTTCTCGGCACACCTGCTCCGCCGGCTCCGGGAGATGTTCCGGCTCTCGAGAAAGCGGAGACGCCCGGCAAGACCCCCACCATGCGCGAGATGATGGAAGTCCACCGCGTCAATCCCAGTTGCCGGGGATGTCATGCCCGCATGGATCCCATCGGGCTCGCCCTCGAAAACTTCAACGCACTCGGCCAGTTTCGGGCCCGGGAACACGGCAAGCCCATTGACGCATCCGGCAAGCTCCTCACCGGGGAACGGTTCGATGACGTAGCTGGCCTCAAACGAATTCTTTCCACCCGCCGCCGGGAAGACTTTTACCGCTGTTTCTCAGAAAAACTTCTCACCTTCGCCATCGGACGCGGGGTCGAGTATTACGATGCTCCCACCATTCACCAGCTCGTCCGCCACCTCGAGCGTAGTAACGGAGACCTCCGCGAATTAATATACGCCATTGCCGAAAGCGCCCCCTTCCAGAAGCGACGCGGGGCGCAGTAGATCGGCCCTCGCGGGCTGCAAGGGACAGGAGCGCACTCCCGGAAAACATTGCCCGGGCTCCGGGCCCTGTCACCATGCTCAGGAGTGCGTGGGAAGGTTCAGAGGCTGCCGGGCTCCAGCGACTGAACGTTCCCCCGCATCAGGACAACCGCCAGTCCAAGCAGCACGCCCACTCCAAAGCCCATGACGTGAGCCAGAACATCGACCCGGGCGTTGGGATCACCACCTCCCGCACCGAACCACCCGAGCAGGATGGAACCGGCAATGAGGGGCAGAACTGCTCCGCCCAGCCTGCGCACGGAGCGGGCCCGCCAGGCTACCGAGGAACTCGCACCAACGAGAAGCCCCAGGGCCCCGAAGGTGGCAGTGGAGGCACCGAGGGAAAGGTGAGGGTCCGGATAGTGCATCCATGAGGTTGCAAAATTTCCCAGCGTTCCAGACGCGAGGATGGCAGCCCACCCGAGGCATGGTCCGAGAGTATGGGCCACGAACACGCAGAAGATTCCCCCGATCAGCAGGTTGCCGACCAGGTGCGCAACGTCCCCGTGGAGAAAAAGGGAGGTGAAGGCGCGATACCACTCCCCATGCGCAAAGATGCCCAGGCTTGAGCTGCAGAATTCATCCTCGATGGACTCGGTCTGGTTTATGAACACGAAGACAAGGACCAGGGCCCACAGCAGTACCAATTCCACCCCGGACCCGTAGAGCGGGACCTCCGGTCGACGATCCTTGGGAAGGGCCTGCTCCTCTGCATAAAGCTGAAATTCTTCCTCGATCGCCACCCGGAAAGCTCGTTCGGCATAGAGCCGGTAGCGCCGGCCCTCCGCCTCCATCTGCATCCAGCAGTCCAGATTCATGGCGAGGACCACCAGGGCGTACTCGTTGGCCTGCTGCAGGGAGTCAAACTCCCCTACCAGCGCGAGCACGCCTTCTTCGATGGCGTGTTCCATCTCCATCATGCGTCCGCATTATGACCCGAAAACACCCCAGTGCAACCAAGGCTCCGGGAGGCACACCGCCCCGTGCCTGGCGTTAAATTACGCTCGCCTGCCTGCAGGATCTCGTACTCGATACTCCCACGATGCGCACCCTCGCCCTTCTCCTCCTCGTCCTCCTCTCACCGAGCGTCTTCGCCAAGCCCCGCCTTCTCGTCCTCACGGATATCACCAATGAGCCTGACGACGAGCAATCGATGGTACGCCTTCTCTGCTACACCAACGAGCTTCAAGTCGAGGGCCTCATTGCGACCACCTCCTGCTGGCTCCGGAACCGCACTGCCCCGGAAAAAATCGTGGAGCGTATCGAGGCCTACCGGAAAGTCCGCGAAAACTTTCTCGTTCACGCCGAAGGATGGCCCGAGGCCGACGCACTCCTCAAGCTGGTCAAGCGTGGTGTCCCGAGGTTCGGCATGGAAGGCGTTGGTGAGGGTCACGACTCCCCCGGTTCCGAACACATTATCTCGGTGGTCGATCGCGACGATCCAGGACCGGTCTACGTCTCAGTCTGGGGCGGTGCCAACTGCCTGGCCCAGGCGCTCTGGAAGGTCAGGCACACCCGAAGTGCGGACGAACTCGCGCAGTTCGTGAAGAAGCTCAGGGTTTATACCATCTCCGATCAGGATGACGCCGGCCCATGGATGCGGAATACTTTTCCTGAGCTCTTCTATATCGTGAGCCCTGGCCACGAGGAAGGCCAGGGGGGCTCTTACCACTACGCTACCTGGGTAGGAATCTCAGGCGACAAGTATCACGGACGCTTCCGCGGTCCCGATTTCTCTCTGGTGGACAACCCCTGGCTTGACCAGCACATCCGGAGAAATCACGGCCCCCTCGGCTCCCTCCACCCGCACACCAAGTACCTCATGGAGGGCGACACGCCTTCTTTTTTCTGGGTCATTCCCAACGGCCTCAATGAACCTGAGCATCCGGACTGGGGCGGCTGGGGAGGTCGCTACGAACTCTATACCGCACCGCCCAAACGCTACTACCACGAACCCGAAACCCGCCCCATCTGGACTAACACGGTGGACGAGGTCAAGGGAATCGACGGTCGCTGGTATACCAGCAATCACGCCACCATCTGGCGTTGGCGGGAAGGCTATCAGCACGACTTCGCGGCCCGGATCGACTGGAGCAATTCACCGGCCTTCAAGGATGCCAACCACCCTCCATCAGTGATTGTCAACGGGGACCACAGCAGGAAACCAATCCACCTTGCCGCGGCGCCCGGACAGGAGATTCGTCTCGATGCCAGCGGCACCAGCGATCCTGATCATGATCAGCTCTCGTATCACTGGTATCCCTACCGCGAGGCCGGAACCTTTCCCCTCACAATCCACTACCGCAACCTGGACTGGAAGGATGGCCGGGGCCCGGCGGTGACGTTCCGGGCACCACGGAGTGATTCGGCCAGGACGATACACTTCATTCTGGAGGTTACGGACGATGGATCGCCCCGGCTGACTTCCTATCGCCGCGTTATTCTCACCATCGATCCCCTCCGGTAGGAGACCCTGCTCGGCTGGGCCTGCTGGTCTGATGTTTGGACGATCCTTATTGTTCCAAACTCCCGACTCCTTTGGGACCCTAGCAACTCTCGCTCCAGGTCCCGCGCTTATTGCGCTCCCATGGGACCGATCCATCCAAGAGGGCGATTTCCTTCCAACATTCTACACTCAACTTCCCCAGAATCCGATTGACCACGTCCCACTGGTCGAAAGCATGGCTATTGATCGTAGGCGGCATGCCGACTGATGCAGCCGCGGTGAAACTCACTCTCGCTAAAGCCCATAAGAACTGTATGAAAAATTCCCTGCAACTATCCGCCCTCGCGGCAGCTGTCGTCGCACTGGCCTCAACTTCGGCCGACGGCGCCATCGGGGACGGTATTACCGTCTATTACAACTTCGACAACAACCTCGAAGACCATGCCGGGGACCTCTCCGGCAACGCCAACACCGCCGATGACGACCTGACCTATACTGCCGGCCATGCCGGCGCCTACGGCGCCGGGCTCTTCGGCAGCGCCGGCTACCTCGGCTCCGGGCCCAACACGGGACACGCCGAGGCCCCCTTCAGCCCCGATGTCGATGGCGGCACCAATGGCGGGCAGGTCCAGGCGATCACCGTGCAGTGGTGGGGTAAGGCCAACAGCTTCGATGCTGGCTGGCAGGGTGGTTTGGCCCGGGGTGAGGGCCAGAACTGGCGCTTCCACCGTCAGGGCAGCAGTCAGACCATGGCCTGGCAGGGCGGAGGCGGTGACATCCACGGGGGTGCCAACGTTAACGACGGCGGGTGGCACCACTTCGTGGGAACCTCTGATGTTGCCACAAATACCCGCACAATCTACATTGACGGCGTCCAGATGTCCAGCCAGGGACTTGGCAACCCGATCAATTCGGATACCGGCCTTCCCCTCATGGTCGGGGAGAACCCGCAGGCCGACAACCGGGAATGGAACGGTGAGATCGACGACGTGGCCATCTGGAACCGCGCCCTCAGCGAAGCTGAGATTCAGGAAATCTACAACGCCGGCCAGGCTGGCAACAGCCTTGGGGACATTGTCGTCCCTCCGGAGGACGCCGATGCCGACACCCTTCCCGATCGCTGGGAGATCTCCTGGGACGATATCACCGAACTGAACCAGCTGAATGGAGCCCTGCCGGCAGGCAACGGCCCGGGTGACGGCTCCGGTGACTGGGACAACGACGGAGCCTCTGACAAGCAGGAATACGACGCCCGAACCAACCCGACTGACGAGGACACCGACGGAGACGGCATCAATGACGGTAGCGAGCTGGCCGGCGGCACAGACCCGACCGACCAGGATACCGACGGAGACGGGCTCTCGGACGCGGTGGAGACCAACACCGGCATCTTCGCAGGTTCAAATGACACCGGGACCGATCCAACCAAGTCCGACACCGACGGGGACGGAACCGACGACGCCCGGGAGATCAATCTGGGCTTCGACCCGACCGACGACAATGACTTTCCCTCCGCCGCCATCTCCCTCTGGGCCTGGTGGCCGCTCAATGAGGGCGAGGGGAGCCTCGCCATGGACATCAGTGGCAACGAGCGCCACGCCGTCGTTGTTCGCACCGAAACCGGAGGACTCGGACCAGGAGGGGCCTCCTGGATCGAGGACCCCGAATGCGGCTGGGTGCTCAGCTTCAATGGTGACAACGCCACTGGCTCATACGCCATCATGACTGCGCCAGGAGACCAGGGCTCCTACGGAGCCCTTCCGCTCTTCACTACCGACGCGGACAACGCCTTCACCTGGTCCCTCTGGATCAAGGCAGAGGATAATCAGGCCAACAACGATATCATCCTCGGAAACCGCAACCAACCCGGCGGTGGAGACTTCGCCCCGCGCGAATTCATCAAGTTCGACAGCAACAACTTCGAGTTCGATACCAACCGTGTCACGGGTGTCGACTATGACGACATTGCGGGCGAACAGCTCGGAAGATGGGTTCATCATGTTATGGTCAAGGATGGCACGACCTTCACCTACTACCGCGACGGGATTGAGGCCGGCACGGGCACGGTGGGAGGCAACCAGAACAACCAGCAGCCCCTGTTCTTTGGAGGGCAAGGGAACTTCGATGCCACCGTGACCACCGAAATGTGGCGAGGTGCGATGTTCG
>PBLI01000062.1 GCA_002721695.1 Roseibacillus sp.
CGCACGTGTCCGGCGCCGGATTCGTGCTGCGCGAGCGCGACGAGAATCCGATGACGGTGCTTTCGTTGATGCCGGGCCTCGCTAAGTTGGGAGAGATCGCCAAGATGTTTGCGGACCGTGGTGAGATGGATACCTTGCTGGATCACATCCGACGGGCTCTCTCAAGGCATGCCCTTGGGCCCGATGCACTGGCTTGGATCTGCAGGGAGCGCAAAAAATCCTCGAGGGAGGTCTTCACCCACGAGGTGGGCTCGGCGATTCTCTCAGTCGTTGAGCAGGACAGCACGGACGAAGGGCCCCGCAAGACCCTGCGGCTCCAGAACCTCCTCATGGAGGATCGCGAGTTGATCGCGGATCTTCTTGAGGACGTGGATATGAATGAAGTCCGTAACTTTGCCCGCAAGCTCCTGCAAAGCCCCGCCTTCGCTGAGCTGGACCGCAAGTCATTGATGGCAAGGGTGATCAAGGCTCACCCTGATGCCCAGGAACTGGTGACCGGCGACGCGACTTCTCGCCGGGAGACGCTGGTGGTTTCATGGGACAGCCTGCAGAAACGCAAGGAGGAATACGAGGACCTGGTCAACAAGCGTATTCCCGGAAATATCAAGGAAATCGCGATTGCACGCTCCTATGGCGACTTGCGGGAGAATTTTGAGTATAAGGCGGCCAAGCAGATGCAGGCTGTTCTGAACCGACGCAAGGTGGAACTCGAGAAGGACCTCGACAACGCTCAGGGTTCGGATCTCACCGGAGCGGACACCTCCTCGGTCAATATCGGGACGGTGGTCCAACTCCGCCATGAAAGTGCCTCTGAAAACTATACGATCCTGGGCGCTTGGGACAGTGATCCCGACAACCGGGTGGTATCTTACATGTCCGAGATCGGCCAGTCTCTCATCGGTCAGAAGGTTGGAGACACCGTCGAGTTCCGGGATCTCGAATCAGAAGAGGAGCGGACCTACGAGATTGTCGAGATCACGGCGTGGAAGTGAACTCGCTCTCAGCCGTCGATTCTCAGCTGTTTTCCCCTATATACACCATGTCTGATACCACTATTACCGAAGTACGTGGCCGCGAGATCATCGATTCGCGCGGAAACCCCACCGTGGAAGTCGATGTAAAGCTGCAGGGCGGGGGATTTGGCCGGGCGGGTGTCCCGAGCGGAGCGAGCACGGGTGAGCATGAAGCCTGGGAGCTGCGGGATGGCGATGGAAACCGCTACCTGGGCAAGGGTGTTCTGGGCGCGGTCGACAACGTGAACCAGAAGATTGCGCCCGCCTTGATGGGAATGGAAGGAACCAACCAGTCCGGGGTGGATGCTGCCATGCTCGCCCTCGATGGCAGCAGGAATAAAAAGAACCTGGGAGCCAATGCCATCCTCGGTGTGTCAATGGCGCTGGCCAAGGCTGCCGCATCCCAAGTGGGTCTCCCCCTGTATCAATACCTCGGGGGGCCGAATTCCAAGGTACTGCCGGTGCCCATGATGAACATCCTGAACGGTGGGGCACATTCGGACGCCCCGATTGATTTCCAGGAATTCATGATCATGCCGGTCGGGGCACCGACTTTCCGGGAGTCTCTCCGCTATGGAGCGGAGGTATTCCACGCCCTTAAAAAAGTGCTCCATGAGCGCAATCTTTCCACCGCGGTCGGGGACGAGGGGGGCTTTGCCCCGGCTCTCGATAGCGCGGACGATGCCCTGGCAGTGATCTCCCAGGCGGTGGAGGCGGCAGGTTACAAGATGGGGGATGACATCTGTATCGCCCTTGATGTGGCTTCGTCGGAATTCTACGACAAGGAGAAGGGGAAATACGTCTTTTCGAAATCGGACGGCTCAGAGAAATCTTCCGAGGAACTGGTGGATTATTATGCTGCCCTGAAGGCAAAGTATCCCATCATCTCGATCGAAGACGGTTGCGACGAGAACGACTGGGATGGTTGGAAGGCCCTCACGGATAAGATCGGTGATAACACCCAGCTGGTTGGGGACGACCTCTTTGTCACCAATGTGGAATTCCTGGCAAAGGGGATCGACCTGGGAGTCGCGAACTCGATTCTGGTAAAGGTGAACCAGATAGGTTCCCTGACCGAGACCTTTGACGCGATTGAGCTGGCGACTGAGAACAGCTACACCTCGGTCATCTCGCACCGCTCTGGCGAGACGGAGGACTCGACCATCGCCCACATTGCAGTGGGCAGCAACGCCGGGCAGATCAAGACCGGATCAATGAGCCGCTCTGATCGGATCGCTAAGTATAATCAGCTTCTCCGCATTGAGGAAGCGCTTGGGGACGATGCGGTTTACGGCGGGAAATTGAAAGTGGGAGCCTAGGGCCCTGCTTTGTGACCCGGGCGCCGCCTTCCGCCCTTGCCCTGCTCTTCCTCGATACGGTAGATGCGCTCGCCGCTGCGGTAGAGATCGAGGCGGTCGCGGGCGACGAGTTCGAGGTAGGCGGGGTCGTCCCGCAGTGCGTTGAGTTCCCGGTTCTTCTGCCCCTTGTAAGCCCGCACATGGTTTTCCTGGGCGTTGGCGCGGGAAAGCTCTTCCTTGAGTGTGCGGAGCTCGCGCACCTGAGGGACGGAAAGGACGGCCATGGCCACACAGGTGGTGAGAAGCAGCAGAGTGAAGGCGGCGCGGTTGACAATGCGTATCCCTGCGGTGCGGGCGCGCAGGTGCTGCCCCACCGGTTGTCGGCGCCTTTTTCTGGCTGAGGGTGAACGACTCGCCATCCATCCAGAGGATAGCAATTTTTATTAGGATATCCAAAATAATTGTTCCGTGGGTTGAATAACGCTGGAAATGCCCGGCCTCTCAGCCTAGTGGTCGCCGGTGTCCGATGAGCCATTGATCGCAGCGCAGGACGTCCACCGCACCTACAAGCTGGGGCGCAAGGACGTAGAGGTTCTGCGGGGGATTGACTTGGAAATCATGCAGGGGGAACGGGTTTTCCTCTGTGGTGCGAGCGGAGCAGGCAAGACTACGTTGCTCTATACCATGGCGGGACTGGAGCGCCCCCAGCGGGGGAGGGTGCAGATTGCGGGTGAAGACCTCTACCGGCTCCCTCTCCGCGAGCAGAGCCAGCTGCGGAACGAGAAGATGGGTTACATCTTTCAGAACTACTACCTGCTCCCGGAGTTGACCGCTCTCGAAAACGTGATGGTTCCCGGTTTGATCGGGTCGTGCAGGGATCGTGCCCGCGCGTCCGAGCTGCTGGGGGCGGTCGGGCTGGGAGAGCGGGTTCATCACCTGCCTGCTGAACTCAGTGGTGGGGAACAGCAGCGCGTCGCGATTGCACGGGCGCTGGTGAATGACCCCGCGATTGTCTTTGCAGATGAGCCAACCGGGAATCTGGACTCCCGCAATGGAGGGGAAGTCATGGATCTTCTCCTCGGATTTGCGGAGAACCTGGAGACAACCCTCGTGGTCGTTACCCATGACCGGGGACTTGCCCGCTCGGGGGACCGGACCCTCGAGATCCGGGACGGGCTGATCGTTTCGGAGGAGGATGATCCGGACAGTCCAGCGGACGGCGAGTATTGATTGCAATCCGTGGCAGAGTATCCAAAGTCGCCCCCCCCGAAGCTATGGCGCTTAAAATCTGGCTCGATGGATCCCTCGTGGACGAAGGAGAGGCGAAGGTTTCCGTCTTCGATCACGGCCTGTTGTATGGGGATGGTGTCTTTGAGGGAATTCGCTTTTACAGCGGGCGGGTCTTCCGACTGCATGAGCACGTGGAGCGCCTGTTCGCGTCCTCCAAGGCGATCATGCTGGAGCTTCCTTGGTCGCGCGAAGAGGTCATTGCCGCCACCCTCGAGACGATTCGGGCTAACGCCCTGCAGGAGGGCTACGTTCGCCTCCTGGTGACGCGTGGTGTTGGCTCGCTTGGATTGAGTCCGGACAGCTGTGAGCGACCGTCCATGATCATCATTGCGGCTGACATTCAGCTTTACCCGCAGTCGGACTATGAGGCGGGGCTCAAAGTTGTCACGTGTGCGACCCGGCGCCCTACCCACAGTTCGTTAAGTCCGCAGGTAAAGTCGCTGAACTACCTGAATAACGTGATGGCCAAGGTGGAGGCCGCGAGGGGAGGAGGCCGAGAGGGTCTCATGCTCAACGAACAGGGGTATGTCGCCGAGTGTACCGGGGATAACATCTTCATTGTGAAGAAGGGCTTGGTTTCTACCCCGCCGGTCTCCGATGGAGGATTAGACGGCATTACCCGGGGGGTTATTTTTGAACTCGGATCCGAACTGGGAGTGACCATCCGGGAGCGGACGATGACTCGCTTCGACATCATGACTGCGGACGAGTGTTTCCTGACTGGAACAGCCGCAGAGGTCATTCCGGCCGTGGAACTGGATCACCGGCCCATAGGGGACGGGACTCCAGGACCTCTGACCGGACGGTTTATCGAGGCCTACCGCAGCCTGGTGCGTAATTCAGGCACGCCCATAGGAGGTGCGTAAATCCTTCTTTTTATTTCGAATTTGGAGGGAGCTGCAGTAGGGTTCCTCCGGATGGAGTGCGACTTCTGCGAGAAAAAGGCCACCGTCTTCCTGACCCAGCTGGTGGAAGGAGAGATGAAGAAGATGTGTCTGTGCGAGGAGTGTGCTGAGGACAAGGGAGTTACGGACCCGACAGGTTTTTCGCTGGCCGATTCGGTCTTGGGGGCCGGCGGTGCACCGGACCAGGGTCATGTTGTGACGAATCCCGACGAAGGGTCCCCCTGTCCGGTGTGTGGATTCACGTTCAATAAGTTCCAGCAGGTAGGACGGCTTGGTTGCAGCGAATGCTACCGAACCTTTGAGGATGAGATCGGACGGCGCCTGAAGGGAATGCACAAGGGGAGTCTTCATGTGGGTCGTGTGCCTGAGGGACTGCTGGAGGCTCATGCCCGTCAACAGCGGCTGGACCGGTTGCGTGATCGACTGGAGCAGGCCATAGCTGCTGAAAATTACGAGGAAGCTGCCGGGCTTCGCGATGAGATCCATGAGATTGAGACCAGTGTAGCGGCGCAGCTATGATGCGGTTTTCCACCCTGCTCAAACACCCTGCGGATTGGATGACTGGTGGGGCCGAGGGAACCGGTGTGGTCCTGACGAGCCGGGTGCGCCTCGCCCGTAATCTCCGGCGGGAGCCGTTCCCCGGGTGGGCCACAAAGGAACGTCGGGTTTCGGTTCTGGAGAGGGTGAAGCCCGAGGTAGAAGCGCTCAAGGAGATGAAGGACGGCTTTTCGCAGGAGCTGGACGGGTTGAGTTCCCTGCAGAAGCAGGTGCTGGTTGAGCGCCACCTCATCAGCCGCGAGCAGGCGGCCCGGGGTGAGGGAAGCGCGGCAGTGGTTAATCGTAAACAGGCGCTCTGCCTGATGATCAACGAGGAAGACCATTTGCGCATGCAGGCCATCCGGCCGGGTCTTGCAATCAGTGAGGCTTACGAACTGGTCTCTGCTATTGACGGAAAGCTCGAGGGCAGCCTTGAGTTCGCCTTTGACCACGAGCTGGGTTATCTGAGTGCCTGCCCGACCAATCTGGGAACAGGAATGCGCGCCTCCGCGATGCTGCATCTTCCTGGCCTGGTCCTGAGCGACCAGATTGGGCAGGTCCTGCAGGCGGTGGGCAAACTGCAGCTGGCGGTCCGCGGGTTTTTCGGTGAGGGGACCGAATCGCTTGGTAATCTTTTCCAGGTTTCGAATCAGTCTACGCTGGGAGAGAGCGAAGAGACCATAATTAGACGCCTTGAGCGGGTTATCGAGCAGGTGGCCTCGCACGAGCGTAACGCGCGGTTGAAGCTCTTCGAAGATGATGCGGACATGGTTTTTGACCGGGTNGGACGTGCCTACGGCACTCTCCGTCACGCCCACGTAATTGCCTCCAAAGAGGCCCTCAATCTTCTCTCACTCCTGCGATTGGGGGCGGAACTGGAGTTNTTCCCGGGAGAGGCCCTGAGAACCTGTGATTCCCTCCTCATGGAGATACAGCCAGCCCACTTGCAGCTGCATTCCGGCAAAAAACTTTCTCCTGAGCAACGGGATGCAATCCGGGCCGAAATCATCCGGACCCGGTTGCAATCACTCGATCCGCCTGATATGAATAGGAAACAAGCGGAAGAGGAGTGGGAAGAGCCTCCTGATACCAAAGTTGACCTATGAATAATTTTACCCCCAGGGCGCAACAGGTTTTGGCGCTTGCGAGGAAGGAAGCAGACCGGTTCAACCACAATTACGTGGGAACCGAGCATCTCCTGCTCGGGCTCATCAANCTGGGTCAGGGAGTAGCCGTGAGCGTGCTCGAGCGCATGGGGCTCGACNTGGAATCGGTCCGCATGGAGGTGGAGAAGCAGGTCGGTACCGGGCCGGACCAGAAGGTCACCGGGAACATCCCCTACACCCCCCGGGTGAAGAAGGTGCTTGCCCTGGCCAACAAGGAGGCCAAGGCCCTGAATCACTCCTATGTGGGGACGGAGCACATCTTGCTCGGGCTCCTGCGTGAGGGCGAGGGTGTCGCTGCCCGCGTTCTCCAGACGCTTGATGTAGACATCCAGCGGACTCGTAACGAGATTCTTGCCGAGATTGACCCCAACTTCTCGCCGGAGGAGNCCGATGATGAGTTCGAGGGCTTTGAGGATGAGGAAGACCCGATGGAGGGGAGTGGCGAAGGCAAGGCCAAGACGCCTGCTCTCAGGGCCTTCGGCCGGGATCTCACCAAGCTGGCCCGTGATGGCGAACTCGATCCGGTNATTGGGCGAGAGACGGAAATTGAACGCGTTATCCAGATCCTGTGCCGNCGGACAAAGAATAATCCGGTGCTGGTGGGAGAAGCNGGAGTGGGCAAGACNGCGATTGTGGAGGGATTGGCCCAGGAGATCGGGAGNGGGAATGTTCCTGAGATTCTACGNGAGAAGCGCGTGGTGACCCTTGATCTCGCTCTTATGGTAGCGGGGACGAAATACCGGGGACAGTTCGAGGAACGCATCAAGGCGGTCATGGATGAGATTCGCAAGGTGAAGAATGTCATCCTGTTCATCGATGAGCTTCACACCATCGTGGGGGCGGGCTCGGCCGAGGGTGCGATGGACGCNTCCAACATCATCAAGCCGGCCCTGAGCCGGGGTGAACTGCAGTGCGTGGGNGCAACCACCCTGAACGAATATCGCAAATATATTGAGAAGGATGCTGCCCTTGAACGGCGTTTCCAGCAGGTCAAGGTCGAGGAGCCCTCGATCGAGGATGCCATCGCCATCCTGCAGGGACTGCAGGAGAAGTATGAGCAGCACCACAAGGTTCGCTATTCTCCCGAAGCGATTGAGTGNTCGGTGCGCCTGACATCANGGTATCTCACNGGNCGCTTCCTGCCGGACAAGGCTATCGACGTGGTCGACGAGTCTGGGGCGCGGGCGCGCATCGGGACTCTCACTCGGCCTCCCGAAATCAAGGAGTTGGAGGGAAAAATCGAGGAGATCAACAAAGAGAAGGTTTCGGCGATCAACGCTCAGGATTTTGAAAAGGCGGCTGCCCTCCGCGATACGGAGAAGCAGACCAAAAAGGAGCTCGAGGATCTGATCGAGTCTTGGAAGTCCGAGAGCGAGGAGAAGGTGGTGGATGTCGAGGAGGACGATATCATGGCAGTGGTTGCCAAGTGGACCGGTGTCCCTCTCCAGCGCATGGAGGAGAAGGAGACCGAGAAACTTCTCCGCATGGAGGACGAGCTCAAGCAGTTCGTCATCGGGCAGGACACGGCAGTNGTGACTATTTCGAAAGCGCTTCGCCGTTCCCGGGCCGACCTGAAGGATCCCCGCCGTCCGATCGGGAGCTTCCTCTTCCTGGGGCCAACGGGGGTCGGCAAGACCTATCTGGCGCGTAATCTGGCCGAGTTCATGTTCGGCGATGCGGAGGCTCTCATCCAGATCGACATGTCGGAGTACATGGAGAAGTTCACCTCAAGCCGTCTAATCGGGTCGCCTCCCGGGTATGTAGGATACGAAGAGGGGGGTCANCTTTCCGAGTCGGTGCGGCGGCGGCCCTATTCAGTGGTCCTGTTTGATGAGATTGAGAAGGCCCATCCGGATGTGATGAACCTTCTCCTTCAGATCCTCGAAGAAGGAATGATTACCGACAGTTTCGGACGAAAGGTCGACTTCCGGAATACCATCATCATCATGACTTCCAATGTCGGGGCGCAGAGTATCAAGCGGCAGACCTCTCTGGGATTCAGTGCGATGAACGAAGACGAGGCCGACTTCGAGGGCATGAAGGATAAGATCATGGACGAGGCCAAGAAGAACTTCAAACCAGAGTTCCTCAACCGGCTCGACGACCTGGTGGTCTTCAAGATGCTCGAGAAGGAGAGCCTGTCGGAAATCGTTAACCTCGAAATCGATAAGCTGCTTGTGNGTCTGAGGGAGAAGGAGATGGAACTGGAGCTGGACAGCCCGGCCCGCGATTTCCTCATCACCGAGGGCTACGATCCCAATTTCGGCGCCCGACCGATGCGTCGTGCGGTGGAACGTCATCTTGAGGACCCGCTTGCGGAAGCCCTGCTCCGTGGAGACTTCAAGATCGGNGACCGTGTCGCGGTCNGTCACGAGGAGGGNGCCAAGGAGCTGTCCTTCGAAGCGAGGCCGTCCAAGCCGGAGCCGGACGAGGCCGAAGTGACGGGATAGCTAGTTGCAGGGATCACGCCCGGGGGNCGGACGATGGCGTCGAGCTCATACCCGTGATGGGCTTACGGCGACAGGTTCGGAGCCTTGTCTTTCTCNAGGCTATGATTGCGAGTGATTGCTCCCGGGGGGAGGCTGATTGAAAACCTCGTCTCCTNTCCCGGGTTCGAGGCCACTTCGATCTCACCTCCGTGCGCCTCGACTGCCCGGCGGACGATGGAGAGGCCGAGGCCGGTTCCCTTGATCTCGATCTGGGAGTGGTGCTTCTCCACCCGGTAGAACCTTCGGAAAATGAAGGGCAGGTCGGCGGTGGGGATNCCGACTCCGTCGTCANCAACCCAGATTCTCACGGAGTGATCATCTTCCGCGCACCAGCCCACCGCTACCCTGAGCGGANTCTCGGGATTCTGCTTGAGCGCGTTTTCAACAAGGTTGAACAGAATTTGAGTCCAGTAGAAACGGTCGCCGACGAGGCAGAGATCNGGATCNTCCATCTCAAGGGCTACGGNGGCACGCTGGGCGGCAATCACGGATTCAAGGCGCTCCAGGACGTCCTGCGCGCAGCTCTCGAGGCGGAACGGNCTGACCTTGAGGGTGCNCGCCTCACCGGATTCCAAACGTGAGATGATCAGCATGTCNTCCACGATACGGGCGATACGCTGGCCATGTTTGCGCATGATCTTCAGGAATCGAAGGGAGGTGTCCTGGTCGCCAAGGAGTTCTTCCTCGATGAGGTTCTCGAGGTATCCGTTAATTATGGCGAGGGGAGTCCGTAGTTCGTGCGAGGCGTTGGCAACGAAATCCTTGCGGACCTGCTCAGTGTGATACTCCGTAGTCGTATTGCGGATGATGACCCGGAAAAGTCCTTGCGGCCGAGTGGAATCGACTGGGCGGGCATCCACGAGCCACGCCGATTCCCCGGGCTGGTCCTCGTTTCCAAGAGAGGATTTCTCCTGGGTGAGGATTACCTGGGCGGTGACCGCTTTTCGAGCGGAGAGTGCACTTCGGACCGGTTCGGCGAGGGCACGGTCGNCAAAGATTTCGNCGAAGTGNCGGTCAAGAAGAGGACGACCGGAGAACAGGTCGTCCGCCGGGGTATTTGCAAAGCGAAGGATTCCCTCGTGGTCGAGGAGAATGAAAGGGTCGCTCAGGGCGTTGAGAAGATCGAGATTTNCCTGAACCTGTTCCGCCATGTCTGCCCGATGTTTGTCTGCGAGTCGGGCTTTCNCCTCGGCGTCCNGGCGACGCTCGCCTGCGNGGCGCAGGGTGGAGATTACGAGAGCAACCGCAAGCAGGGCGCAGAGAATACTCAGGATAGGAATGAGCATCAGTCCAAGTATCGAAGACAATATCCTATCCCACGGATCGTTTCTANNANTTCCGCCCATTCACCCAGCTTCTTGCGCAGACGCTTCATGTGGGTGTCCAGGGTCCGGCTGTTGACTTCGTCGCTGTAGCCCCAGACATGCCGAAAGATGTCCTTGCGCCNCTGGACGATGCCTGCCCTTTCGCAGAGATANAGGAGGAGTTTGAACTCGGTAGNGGTCAGNTCGACCTCTTCTTTGGNCAGGTAGAACTTCAAGTTGTTCTNGTCGAAACGGAAGGGGCCATATTCGAATTTTGCGGACCGGGGGACCTTGTCGGAGCGCCTCAGCACCGATTGCACGCGGAGGATCAATTCCTTCGGACTGAAAGGCTTTGTAAGGTAGTCATCGGCACCTTCCTGGAGGCCTTTAATGCGATCTTCAGTCTGCGCCCGGGCGGTCAGCATGATGACCGGAGTCTGGCTGGTGCGCGAATCGCGTCGCAGATCCCTGAAGACCGCAAATCCATCTTTTCCGGGAAGCATCAAATCAAGGATGATGAGGTCGGGTTCCTCGGCCCACGCCCTCTCCAGCCCGGAAAGTCCATCGTGCGAAACCACTGTCTGGAACCCTGCGCGTTTTAGCTTGAAGGCAACCAGCTCAGCCATGTCGGGCTCGTCCTCGACGACCAGAATCTTCTGCCTTGGCAGGTCTGAACTATTCTTTTCCATCCGGGTCTGACGAATATTGTTATTCATCCGGGTCTGACAGCAAATCAATGTGACGCCTCCGTCACGCTTTGGAATGNGNAATGAGNTAGGCTCCGGGGANTCGGTATTTGTCGTGCCACGCCCGGTAGATTGCCGGGGAGATCTCGGAAGGTTTGATTTCGCTCCTGCCCCCCCAGAATACATTGGTATACGAGACCGGAATACCGCATTCCGCGAGGTGTTGGTCGATTGCAGCCTTGTGTGCGAGGACGGTGTTTTTTTCCGTGCCGTGCACCACCCCCATGACGTTCACATTCCCGAACTGGGGCCCTCCTTCCCGCCAGTACGCGTGGGTCATGCAATGGTGGCGGCCGACTTCTCCGCCTGCCTCGACTTCCCGACCTTCCGGGACGGCCCAATGGAAGAGCCCGTTGAAGCGGGTCACCCGTTTGCCCGTCTGGGAAGGCTTGACGTGCTCGAGGAAAGTCGAGAAACGCCCGATTACTTTTTTCTCGTTAAGAATGCGGGCCACCTCGAAGAAGCGGGCAAGGGGAACTCCCGCAGACTCGGCGCGGCGATTCCAGGGATCCTCTACGATTTCATCCAGCTGCAGTTCTTCCTTCATCGCTAGCAGGACTCTCCACTCCTCATCTTCCAGTTCAACCGTGGCAGTGGTCATCATCCGGGCTGGTTCGTCAATNCGCGCTCCCGGCTCCAGGCCCCTGCGCCGGACATGCCCGACTCCGAGCGCAAAGAGNCCCTTGGCGGGCATGAGCAGGAATTCCTCNGCTCCGACGAGGCGCTGGAGTACTTCCCCATGCTCCTGCAGGGATTCNCCCTGGGGCACCTTGAGGGTAGTCCAGAGGCGATANCCTGATCCCGANACCTCCCTGTCCGTGGAGCGAAGCACCACATGCCCCGAGAAGGGGTCATTTTTGGCCATGAATTCGAAGGCGTCGTTGAGCTTCTCTTCATCAACCCGCCAGGCGACNAGGGCTCCGTGGGCCAACTTTGTGGCNAGGAGAGTNTGACGAACGCGGCGAATGACNCCGGCCTCCAGCATTGCGCGAATGCGCTCCAGGACAAGTTCGAGAGNCACGCCGGACTGTTCTGCAATGACGTGGAAGGGTTTCTCCTGGAACCCTTCCACCAGGTCTTCAGATACGGAGAGGATNNTCGCGTTGGTCTCCTCGTCGTGCTCGGTCGGAATGCTCATGGAATTCACGGAAATGTGCNTGGCGNCTTTGAGTGAANTCTGGTCGGAATGTGGCGCAGCGGGGGTGGGGGGATCGATGTTAATCGGGGACAAATTTCCCNCGNANGACCTCGAGGGCAGCTTCNCGGCCAGNGAGTCTCCCCTCAAGTTGCTCAATCTGCACGAATTCGAGGATTTTTCCAATTTTGGGGCCGGGGGAAAATCCGAGGGCGATCAGATCATGGCCGGTCAGGAGAGGTGGGGGAATGAGGGGCTGACTGGAGAATTCCGCCTCCTTGCCCTCAAGAAACTCAAGGTTGTCGAGCATACCATGGCTGCTGGTGCAGTCCACGCGGTGGAGTTCAATTTCGTCCCGGTAGGTAGGGCGGGNCATGAAGCGCTTCAGCTTGGCGGTACGCATGTGCTGAACATTCATGAAGTTCATGTGATTGGCNACGATGGCGCANACATCTTCGGTAACCTGGTTNGAGTAACGCANGCGTCGAAGGATGGTTTCGGCCATTTCTGCTCCGATGCGGTCGTGTCCGTTGTTTCGGATGCGTCCGGTTTCATCTACGGTAAAGGTGGGGGGCTTTGCGATGTCGTGTAACAGGACAGCAAGCGCCAGCTGGAGGGATGGATCATCTTCGAGGAGATCCAGCATGATGAGTGTATGNACATAGACATCCCCTTCCGGGTGAAACTGGGGTGGCTGCCTGCACCCGCGCAGGGCGAGGAACTCGGGCACAATGTGCTGCATTAGCCCACTCTCAACGAGGAGTTCCATGCCCCTCCGGCGTGACGGGTGGGTTATGATCTTGTTGAACTCACNGCTGATANGTTCGGGGCTGACCCTCTGGAGANGTCCGGCATTTGCGCACATGGCCTCCCAGGTNGGCGGGTGCAGTTCGAACCCGGTGTGNATNGCGAAGCGGACTGCCCGCATCAGCCGGAGGGAGTCCTCTTCGAACCTGTCGCGTGGATTTCCGATCGCACGCAGGACCCTTTTTTTAAGATCCTCCTGGCCACCGACGTAGTCGTGGATCTCGCCNGTGGCGGGATCCTCGAAGAGTCCGTTGATGGTGAAGTCCCTCCGCCTGGCGTCCTCTTCCGCGGTGGTGAAGGTCACGCTTTCCGGGTGTCTTCCATCGAGATAGTTACCGTCCGAGCGAAAACTGGCCACCTCGAACTGGTANTCGGCTTCCCGGACGAGAATTACCCCGAAGTGTGCTCCCACTTCGGTGTTGCGCGGAAATAGAGCGGACACTTCCTCGGGGCGGGCNGCGGTGGCGANGTCGTAGTCTCCCGGNTCAAGCCCGAGCAGGGCGTCTCGCACACAGCCGCCAGCGAACAACGTCTCGTGGCCTGCCTCGATCAGGCGGCGGGCGACAGACTCGGCGGCTTGACGGAGTGNTTGCACGCTGCTTCCAAAGCATAANCTGGCGCGGGCACAAATGTTATTTTCGAAATCCNGGNNAGAGGGCATACTACCCGCAGATGGATGTCATCCTCGGCAACCCGATCTGGCTGTATGGAGTCTTTGCGATTGGGGCCTGCGTCGGATCCTACCTCAACGTGGTGATTTACCGCTGGCCGCGGGAAAACCTCTCCGTCACCAGGCCGGCTCGTTCCTTTTGTCCGACCTGTGGNAAGGAGATTCCATGGTTCCGCAATATCCCGATCGTGACGTGGTTTGTGCAGCGGGGGAAATGTGCGGATTGCGGTGCTCCCATAGNCTTTCGCTACGTCTTTGTTGAGNTTCTCACGGCTGTGCTCTTTACGGTGGGCTGGTATNTGTTCGTTACCAGTCAATCACCGGTCCTTCCGGTTTCCGCGGCTCTGATAGCAGTTCTGGCTGTGTTGCTGGTGTGCATCGCCTGGATTGATGCCGACCTCATGGTCGTGCCAGTGGACTTCTGCTGGTGGGGCATGGGCGTTGGTGTCCTGGGCGCCTGCCTCGACCCAACCCTGGTTGTCCTGGGNGGNGAGGCGCAGGAGCTGGCCTGGTGGGAGGGTGGCCTGCAGGCCGTCTACGGGCTGTNCCTCGGGTGGGGAGGACTCCTCGCGGTGGTCTACCTTGGGAAGAAGCTGATGGGTATCAAACGTCTTGATTTCACGGAGGCTCATGAGTGGTACCTCCGCGAACCCGAGTCCGAGGACGAGCAGCTCTGCTTCGTGCTCAAGTTGCCCGGGAATGGGGTGGAAGGTGATTTCGAGGAGGAGGCCTACGGCTGGGGGGACCTCTTTTACCGCGACTATGATCGACTTGAGATCGAGGGGCACGGAATTCGGATTGACGGGCAGCGCAGCAAGGCGACCCGGATCGTCATCAGCCGGGAGAAGGTGGAGATGGACGGGAAGACCTACTCTATCGCGAAGATGAAGTCACTTGAAGGGAAGGCCACGCGGGTGGCTATTCCGCGGGAGGCAATGGGAGATGGAGATCCCCCTCTCCTTGGCCTGATTGGGGCGTTCATCGGATGGCAGGGAGTGGCTTTCAGCCTGTTTGCAGCGTGCTTATTTGCTCTCCTGTGGGCACTTCCTGCTCGGATCGGTTTTGGGCGTCAACTGCCNTTTGGACCGTTCCTTGCTTTGGGTGCAGCCGCCTGGATCTTCGGCGGCTGGATGTTATGGGAGTGGTATCTTCAAACGTTGGCAGGATTTGGCTCAGGGTAGGCCGGNCTNNCCGGAGCCCTGACCGATGCGGGTGNTCACCTCCTGCCGGTCGGCTGGTGCCCGGNATAAGTCCGAAGCGGAATNCCTGAATTCCCCTNGCCGGAGGATTTACAGGCAGAGACGCTTGAAAATCTCGTCGAGGGGCATCTGCATCCCGATGTAGAAGTCCCCGAACTCTCCGTAGCGGACGGAAACAGGATCGAACCGCATCTCGTAGACGATGGACTTGATATCGATCGTGTCCTTGGCGAGAAGAGTGACACCCCACTCGGCGTCATCAAGGCCGGTCGATCCCGTAATCAGCTGGAGGATGCGCCCCGAGTATTTGCGCCCGGTGGTAGCGTGTCCCTTCATGAGNTCGCGGCGGGATTCGTAGTCCAAGCCATACCAGTTGTCTTTTCCCTGGCGGCGTTTCGACATCGGATAGAAACAGATTGCAGGCCAATCCGGGAGAGAGGGGTAGAGACGGTGCTGAAGGTAGTGCTCCATGCGGTCGTCGAACTCCTTGAGCTTGGTTTCGAACTCTTCCGTCCCCTCCCTGAGGCCCTCTTCGGTTTTCAAGGTTTCCTCGGCATACTGCTCACTGGTGGTGGTGTATTCAGAGCGCTCNGTCTGGGAGAGGTAAGAATAAGCCGGGGTGAGCACGTCGATCCCCAGGGAAAGAGTGAGGCGTTTTTCGAAGGAATTTGCGATCTGCAGATCGGGTGTGAGGAGCATGAAGCCAAGGTCGGCCTTGGGGGTGGCTACNGTGAAGGTGAGCAATTGTGTGTCCGTGGTGGTGCGAATCTCCTGCACCAGTTCGGTAAAGGCCGTNTTCGCTGCACGTTTTTCGCCATNGTCGAGCGTCTGCCACTGTCCGTGGTCGACGTGGTAGAAGAGATGCATGACGTGCCAGCCTTCCCGGGGCACGAGCGGAGANGCAGGTTCGGACATCTTGAGTGCGGTTAGCGACGCTTGGGCGAGATACGNATGCGGATAATTTCCTCGTAGGACGAGCCGTCGGCCTGCAGGNCGGNTCCCTCCATGACGATCAGGTGCCAGAAGTGCACTTTTTCGGTGAGNTACTCGTTGTAANCACCAAGATCCTCCANGCCTCCAGTGGAGTGAAGGCNGGTGGTGGCTCCTTCACTGTCCTCAAACTTTCCATCTGAAAAAGCGAGCGTTACGGGNTCACCNATGCGCTCGCCCTCGGGGTTTTCGAAGAAGAANCGGAGGGAACCAGAACCAGAGGATTTCAGGGTGACTTCGGCGGCAGGGATGAATTTTGCCTTCNACTGAACTCCCACATCTCTCTCGCGGTCCACCTTGCGCCAGAAGGTATCAATCTTTTTCACCACGACGTTCTTACCCTCGACTGGAAAGTCGACATCGTCGGGAATGGNGGTNTTGACATCCCTGAAAAAGAGTTGAAGCGANAGGATCACGATCAGNAGTAGAGCGAGACCCAGGGCTGCAAGCCAGATTACCTCGCGTCGCGAATAGCGGGGCAGGACACTGTTTTGGTTTCCAGCCGAGGCCGGNTTGTTCTTCGGGNTGGGGNCGGNTTGTTCCTGATNCAGCNCATCNGGCCCAGGAGGACNATCCTGCAAGGCTTCTGNTTTATCCGCATCCGGCGTGTTTTCAGCAGTTTCGGGGCCCAAATCAGGAGATTCCGGGTCAGGCCGGGGCTGTTCGGGATTGTCCTTGTCAGGCTTCGCTTCCATCCGGGAATAAGGAAATCTCTAACCCTTTGCCCCCNACTTGGCTAGCGTCGAATCCGGGTCGTCAAATCGGGNNGGAAAAATGGGTTGCATCTACCTGTTTGGTGGGCGAAGCAAAGANAAGCNGCGNCCAATCCTGATCCGTAGTTTCATGGCAGACTTGGAAGAAAAAAATGAAGAGAACGTGGANGGCAAGTTCTATGTCGACAGTCAGTGCATTGACTGCGACCTCTGCCGGGAAACAGCACCGGAGAATTTCAAACGGGAAGAGGACGAGGGCTACTCCTTCGTCTACAAGCAGCCNGGAAACAAGGAAGAGGAGGAGNTGTGCCGCGAGGCCATGGAGGGTTGTCCGGTGGAGGCCATCGGCGACGACGGGGGCGTCTAGGTCGGAGAGGGCGCCGTCGGGGACTCTCTCGCGGGGATGCTNTCCGGGCCGAGGTTCTGCGTGAATTCCGCGGGGTTGGAGAGCCTCTGGATCTGGAGCGTAACATGTCGACCCCGGGCGACNTGCTGGGCGGNATTCTGGAGGATCTGCGTCTAANGGAAGGTATTGAGGAGAGCAGGATCCGTGACGCCTGGACTGAGGTCGCCGGCGAGTTCGTGGCCCGGCAGACCGAGCCTGTTTCCCTCCACCAGGGAGTGCTGACCCTGCGNGTTCTGCAGCCCGCGATGAGATTTCACCTTGAACAGAGCAGGGGACAGCTCCTNAAGAGGCTGAAGACGCATCTCGGGCCGAAGATAGTGAGTGATGTGCGCCTCGTTCTCGGGTGATTAGGGCTTGGTGCCNGCGGGCGGTGCNAGCTAGGAATGAAGAGTCACAGCATTNCCCCGGTCTTCCGGGAACTTCCGATCACGAACCCCCAACCACGAACCTCCAAGCCCTCATGTTTCAGGCATTGATTCTCGACTGGTCCGGCACGCTGGTGGATGACTCGGCTCCCACNCTAGCGGCGACAAACGCAGTTCTTGCCAAGTATGGAAAGGATCCCATGACCTGGGAGCATTTNCGAGAAAGTTTCCGCCTGCCTTACTCGGAGTGGTACGAGGAGCATGTGCCTGGNATTGCACTCGAGGAACTCGAAGAGTATTTCCGTGCGGCCTTCGACTGTTCCGATCATGTGGTCACCCCTCTGGAAGGAGCTGCCGATTTTCTTGNGTGGTGTNACGGNAACGGNATCCGCCTCTTCGTTCTCACGAGCATGAACGTGGACTGCTTTCGGCAGCAATTGGTGGAGTTCGACTTCGCCCGGTTTTTTGAATGCACCTATGCCGGGGTGGTTGATAAGCGGAGCAGAATCGGTGAAATCATNGCTGCCCATGGACTTGAGCCGACCGAGACGGCCTTTGTAGGCGACATGGCCCACGACATCGATACCGCCCACCATGGAGGAGTGACTTCGGTGGGCGTGCTGAGTGGATACGATCCAGCTTCCCGCCTGGNGGCTGCNCGTCCCGGGNTCATGCTGTCCTGTATCAGGNCACTGCACTCCCTTTTAANGCGAACGCTCCCGGAAGCAGCAGCGCNGTCCCAGGATGCNATTGTANTTCGGCGNCTCGCGGTNAATTGTTTCGTCGGGGTCCCGGAGGAGGAAAGGGCGGAAGCCCAGACCCTCTACCTCACTCTGGAAATTGTTCCAGAACGTAGTTTCGCCAAACTGCAGGACAACATTGAGGACACCGTCGATTACGACGGGGTGGCGCGGCGCACGGTGGAACTTGCGGAAGAGCGCCCTCGCAAACTGATTGAGACCCTCGCATGGGAAGTGGGCGACATGGTCCTGTCGGAGTTCGCGGCGCGGGAAGTCACGGTGGAGGTCGAGAAACATATCCTTCCGGAAACTGAAGCGGTGCTGGTCCGGACACACCGCGTGCGGCANGANCGAGGNTAATCCAGAGGATTGTCCGGGTGGGTATGTCGTAATNTTCAGGACTCTGGAAACAGATTCCGTATCCTGTCTGGCCACTGGCCGCAATCGCTTCTGGCTGGCGCCTGCCTTGCCCTTTGACACTTCACCTGAGTTCCGTAGTCTGGTGGACAGNCTCACCCAGCCTGCATGGCCGAAAACGCGAACGATCCTGACCACGACCTTGTCCGGCGCGCCCAAGAAGGGGATACTCAGGCTTTTGACGAGATGGTCATCAAATACAGCCGCAAGCTCTACGGGCTGGTTTACAACATGACCTCGAACAAGGAGGATACCCACGACCTCCTGCAGGACATCTTCGCCAAGGCCTACCGGTCGCTGCGGCACTTCCGCGGCAAGTCGACCTTCTATACCTGGATCTACTCGATCGCCACCAATATGACCCTCAACTTCCTCAAGAAAAGAGGACGACGCAGGGGGCTGAGCCTCGACGCTGATGATAGCGGGCTACAGAACGACAGCTCTTTCGTGGACCAGGGCTATCAAGCCAATCCGAGGAGACAGAGTAACATTCACGAACTTCAAAAAAAATTGAACGAAGCGCTTCAAGCTCTGTCTGAAGACCACAGAGCAGTTGTGACCATGTTCGACATTCAGGGGATGCCTCACGCCGAAATAAGCAAGATCCTAGGGGTATCGGAAGGCACGGTGCGGTCCCGTTTGTATTATGCCCACCAGCAGCTGCAAGGACANCTGGAGGACTTCTGGAAACGCTAGTTTTTATAATAGCCAAGAAGAGCTCTAAGAAGTCGATANGTCTTTACAAGTTATTCCCGTTCTGTGAGCAAAGAGATTCCAGAGATTCGAAAACTCCTTGAGATGCGTGGTGAAAGCGCGCCAGCAGACGATTACTTTGAGAGCTTCCTGACCGAGTTTCATCTTCGGCAGCGACAGGATCTCATGAAGNGGTCCGCGCGCAGTCTGCTCTGCGAGCGGGCGGGAGTCTGGTTCAGGGAATTGGGCCGCACGAAATGGATGTATGGAGCGGGTGCGGCCTATGCCCTGATCATGGTAGGTTTTTTTGCATGGCCCAAGGGCAGCTCGGTAAAGGAAGGCGTAGAGCCAGTCTCCTGGGAAGGCACGGAACAGAAAGTTCTCCGCTTTGAGCAGGTCCCGGCCGGGAAGAACGAAGAAGAGTTGCCGAAACCGACGGAGTTTTAGCCTCCTTCGGTGTGTTTACGGNTTNATAGTTGCGGCGGCTGNNCTGTCGAATNTCGGGNTANTGTGTTCATTTCCCGTCACTGAGATGATGTGGCACGNTCCCATNGGCGCAGCTACTACTGCCACTACTGCCAGGACNCGATCGGNTGGGGCTCNCGGGNACGATCTCAGCCACCTTCTGCAGTCCCGCNGCTGGGAGTGCCCTGGGAGGCNTTGAGAGCNGGATCGGCCTCTTCCTCACTCAGAACCTTGACCACGGACCCGTTTGCGGCGTAGGGAAGCTGGGAGGTGACGAGAAGCCATTCCTCCGGGAGGTTGTCCCGCACTACGACGTGGTCGGGGTCCTCCCAGATCGGGGAGACCTGGACGCGCTGGATGGTCATGTCATCGGGGTTCACGAGAACGATCTCAGCAGGTCCGCGCATTCCTTTGCGTGGTAGAACGATGACATCCTTGAGGACGCGGCCATCCAGTTCGGCCTTTACCGGCTGACCAATGCGCAGGGGTTGATGGCCGGATTTCAGTCCGTATGGGTCTTCGACACGGGTAATGACGAAGAGTTCAAGGGACGAGGTATTGAGGGCGCCCTCGGAGCGCACAACCTCGCCTGTCCAGACCTTGGATGGAGCGTTCCCAAGTGAATCGGAGATGCGGGCACTGATTTTTTGATTGGTCTTTGATTCCGGAAGGTCGAAAAACTCAAGGTCGCTGGTCTTGAGAGGGAGCCGAATTTCGGCAAAATTGGTCGAGAATATTTTCCCGAGGGTAGAGCCCGGACCGACCGACTGACCAAGCCCGGCCTCGCGTTGGAGGACACACCCGTCATAGGGCGCAACGATTTTTGCGCGGTCGGAAGTGCGCTTTGCTGCTGCCATCTCGGCCTGCGCCGCGGCGAGATTGGCGTTGGCCTCCTTGAGCTGCGGCAGTCGCTTGACGAGGTCGCTCGGTTTTTCGGTGTATCCCAGATCCTTCCAGTCCAGCAGGGCTTGTGCAGCGAGGGCCTGCTCCTGTGCGAGGACAGCTTCTGCGCGGGCGACGCGGGCCTCCGCAGCAGCCACTGCGGCATTGAAGTCAGTGGGGTCGAGTTCGATGAGGATGTCATCGGTCTTGAAAAACGCGCCGTCTTCAAAGCGTTCGTCAATCCGCATGATACGACCGGAGACCCGTGGGGTCAGAGAGGTCGAATTGTGTGCCCGGACTACTCCATGCGAACGGATAATGACCTGAAAGTTGGAACGCCTGATCTCGGTGGTCGTAACCGTGGGGGGGGTCTTGCGATCCTGCTTGCGATGCACAGGACCCTCCTTTCTGGATGCGAGACTCTCCTTGAGAAGCCAGCCGGAACCAAGGATGAGAAGGGGAATAAGAATGCGGATTACCGTTTTCAAGAGCGCCGCTGAACAGTAGCCGGGAAATGGCCTCTTTCCTAACGAAACTTCAGTGAATCACGCCGAGCGGGTTCCATCTATTCGAGTGCCTGGAACAATCGCTTTATTCTTCGGAAGTCTCGTAGTCGCCACCGAGGGCAAGATGAAGGTCCAAGCGGTTTTGAAGCCGTTGATTGCGTAGGCGGATGAGGGCGCCGCGGGCGTTCACGGCCCGACGCTGGGATTCGAGAATCTCCAGCACACTGGAGCCCTCGATGCCAAGCCCGAGGTCCCGCTCGGCTGCAGCCTGAGCCTTACCTGCCTGATCCACCTCGACGAGGAGGAAGGTCTCCTGCTCCCGGAGAGAGCGGTCGATTTGAAGGGCCGATTCCACCTCGCGGAAGGCCTGCAGGACGGTCTGCACGTAGTCGTGGATGGTGGCTTTGTTAGACTCAAGGGCCGCCCGCGCCCGGGCGCTGGGTGCGCCCCCCCGGTAGACTGTCTGGACGAGGGAAGAAGCCACCGACCACGTCAGATAGGAGGGGTCGAGCGCACGGCGTAACTGGTCCGAGCTCGCCCCGGATGAGCCGGTCAGGCGAAGGGCGGGAAGAAGGTCCTTGCGAGCTGCCTCCGCCCGGAGNGATGAAGATTCAAGTCGGGCACGACTCGAAACCAGATCCGGGCGGCGGGCGAGGAGCTGAGAGGGAAGTCCAGAGGGAACCTGGCGCTTTAGGGAGGGAAGGCTGGAGGTAGCCTTGAGCTCGCCGGAGGGGTAGCGACCAAGGAGAAGCTGGAGAGCCCGTGCGGCCTCGTCCCGTTGCAGGGTGCGACTGCGGAGGTTTCGTTCGGCGCTCGCCACGTTGTTGCGACCGAACTGGACGTCAACCGCCCGGAGAAGTGCCTCGCGATGGCGGCGGCTGATCAGGGAAAGGCTCTTTTTGAAGTCGGTCAGGGTCTGCTCCGCCAGCTCGACCTGTTGCTGGGCCTCGGTCAGGTTGATCCATGCCTTGGCCGTATTGACTGCGAGGGACAGTTGGGCCGAGCGATAGTCCGCGCGGGCCGCTTCGTAGTCCGCGCGGGCCGCATGGTCGAGGTCGCGCAGGCGTCCCCAGACATCGATTTCCCAACTCGCCGAGAAGGAGAGCCCGTAGGAACTTCTGGATACGTCGGCAGCAGACCCGAGGCCACTGCGAACGCGGGAGGAGCTTCCTGCAGCCCCGATGGCTGGGAGGCGGTTCGCCCTGCTCGTTATGGTGCTCTCTCTGGTGGAGCGCAGGCGGTGGGCCGCTGCCTGCAGGTTGTTATTCTCGCTGATCGCTTCCTGGACGAGATCCTTCATCCGGGGATCATTGAACTCGGATAGCCAACCGGTAGAGATCCTGCGATGGGTTCCCCGGGAGGCTTCGGTCCAGGCTGCGGGTACATCGACGGCAATTTTCCCGGTAGGGCGATCCCAGCCCTTCTGGAAACCGCATCCCGAAAGAAGGACGCTGAGGGGGAGGACGAGACCGGTAGGACGCACGGCGGGAGTCTCAGGGCTTGAGAGCCGGGTATCAAGGCGTTCCGTTCAGACCTCGACTGTCTTCCGGTGCAGTNGNGGGCTGTTCCTCGCGNAGCTGCAGNGATCGGGCATCTGATCAGAGGGGCCNGTTTTTGCGGGTNGTATTTCGNCNGCTGCAANCAACCGAACGGTTCTGGTGCAGAATCCAAGGGTNCCTCTCCGGATCTTCACCGCCGGGCGGGACTATTTCACGGCATCCCGNGCCTGGGCGAAGGCGTAGTCCCGGTTAAGTTTTGCAATATTGTCAGCGGGAATGGATTTAGGGCAGACTGCCTCACACTCGTAGTGGTTGGTGCAGTTGCCAAAGCCCTCGGCGTCCATTGTCTCGACCATATTCAATACGCGGCGTTCCTTCTCGGGCTGACCCTGCGGAAGATGGTTCAGGTGAGAAGCCTTCGCGCTGACGAAAAGCATCGCGCTGGCATTCTTACAGGCAGCGACGCAGGCCCCGCATCCAATGCAGGTAGCGGCATCGAAAGCCGTATCGGCTTCGCTTTTGGAGACAGGGGTGGCATTCGCGTCCGGGGCCGACCCGGTTCGCACCGAGACATATCCCCCGGCCTGGATGACGCGGTCGAACGCACTGCGGTCCACCACGAGGTCGCGCAGGACGGGGAAGGCCTGCGCGCGGAAAGGTTCGATCCATATCGTATCCCCGTCCTCGAAGTGTCGCATGTGCAGCTGACATGTCGTTGTTGAACGCTCCGCGCCGTGTGGGACGCCGTTGATGGTCAGNGAGCACATGCCACAGATGCCCTCCCGACAGTCGTGGTCGAAATGAATCGGCTCTTCGCCCTGTGAGATGATTCGCTCGTTGACGATGTCGAGCATTTCCAAGAATGAGGCCTCGGGAGGAATATTTTCGGCGGGATAGGCCTCTATACGCCCCTTGGAGTCCCGGTCTTCTTGTCGCCAGACTTTAAGGGTCAGATTCATTGAGAGCGGTATGACGCCTCATTGGGGGGTTGCGCCGGAGATCCCGGGCACGATGCCATGGCTTCCAGCTGATTACTTATAACTTCGTATAGTAAGCTCAATATTTTCAAACTCAAGCGGTTCTCGGTTCAGTTCCGGTTTCTTGCCGACTCCGGTGAAGCCCCAGGCGCTGACATGGCAGAAGTTCTTGTCGTCCCGCTTGGCCTCCCCGGGTTGAGTACGACCATCCTCCACCTCGGCGTCCCCGGCCGCAAACTGGTGCTCGACGCGGAAGTGACCACCGCAGGATTCCTCGCGATCGAGGGCATCGTGGCACAGGAGTTCGGCGAATTCGAGGAAATCGGCGACCCGGCCAGCCTTTTCCAGTTCCTGGTTCAGCCCTTCACCAGACCCGGGAACACGGACGTTGTCCCAGAATTCGTCGCGGATTTCCGGGATGCGCCCGAGGGCTTCTTGCAGTCCTTCCCGGGAGCGGGCCATGCCACATTTGTCCCAGATCAAAAGTCCGAGTTCGCGATGAAAGCTATCCACGCTGCGCTTTCCTTCTATCTTCATCAGGGACGCGATACGGCCATCGACTCCTTCCCGGCATCGCTGGAACTCGNGGTCCGATTCCGTGACCGNGCCAGGCTCCTGGGTGGCGAGGTAATTTGCAATGGTTGAGGGGAGGACGAAATAGCCATCGGCCAGGCCCTGCATGAGGGCGGATGCTCCGAGGCGGTTTGCCCCGTGGTCAGAAAAGTTTGCTTCGCCGGCCACATGCAGGCCGGGCAGGTTGGACATGAGGTTGTAGTCCACCCAGAGGCCGCCCATGGTGTAGTGTACTGCTGGGAAAATCTGCATCGGTGTAGAGTAGGGGTCCTCTCCCTTGATCTTCTCGTACATCTCGAAGAGATTCCCATACCTGGCAGAAATAGCGTCGCGTCCGTAATTCCGGATGGCATCACGGAAATCCAGAAAGACCCCCAGCCCGGTGGGAGCAATTCCCCGGCCTTCGTCGCAGACCTCCTTGGCGGAACGGGAGGCGATATCCCTGGGTGAAAGGTTGCCGAAGGAAGGGTACTTTCGTTCGAGGTAGTAATCCCGGTCCGCGTCATCGATTTCGCGGGGACGGAGTTCGCCGCGCCTGATCCTTTCGGCCAGCGAATTACTCTTGGGGACCCAGATCCGGCCGTCATTGCGAAGCGACTCGGACATCAGGGTAAGTTTGGACTGGTAGTCCCCGCTCACCGGAATGCAGGTGGGATGAATCTGTGTGTAACAGGGATTAGCGAAGGCGGCACCACGCTTGTGGGCCCGGTAGGCTGCCATCACGTTACATCCCTTCGCGTTGGTGGAGAGGTAAAAGACATTTCCGTAGCCGCCAGTGGCGAGGACCACCGCGTCCGCAGCATGCGAGCTGATCTTCCCGCTGACCATGTCGCGGACAATGATGCCCTTGGCGTGGCCGTCGACGACCACCAGGTCGAGCATCTCGGCACGTGAATGCATTTCCACGCCCCCTGAAGCAATTTCCTTGGCGAGAGCCTGATAGCAGCCCAGCAGGAGTTGCTGGCCGGTCTGGCCACGTGCATAAAAGGTACGCTTGACCTGAGCCCCGCCAAAGGACCGATTGTCGAGTAAACCCCCATATTCCCGCGCAAACGGAACACCCTGGGCGACACACTGGTCGATGATATTGAGGGAGACCTCGGCAAGGCGGTGGACGTTTGCTTCGCGGGACCGAAAGTCACCACCCTTGATGGTGTCGTAAAAGAGGCGGGAGATCGAGTCGCCGTCGTTTTGGTAATTCTTGGCTGCATTGATGCCTCCCTGTGCAGCGATGGAGTGTGCTCTCCTGGGGCTATCCTGGTAGCAGAAGCACTTCACCCGGTAGCCAAGCTCGGAGAGAGTGGCAGCTGCGGCACCACCTGCCAGCCCACTCCCGACAACTATGATGGAAAACTTCCGTTTGTTGGCCGGGTTGATGAGTCGCGAATCCATCATGTGCCGGGTCCACTTCTGATCAAGGGGACCGGACGGAACGGCACTGCTGAGATTGATGGGCATCGGGAGGGCTTAGGAAGCGATGATTGGAACTTACCTGTAATGCGCGGGTTTGCGAAAATTGAATTCACTGGCCGAAGCCAAAGACGAGGATAGAGATGGGAATAGAGCAGAAGCCAATCCAGATGAACACGGCGTAGGCCCGGCCCAGCTGTTTGATCAGGACCTTGGTGCGCCCTGAGCGGATACCGAGGGTCTGGAACACGGAGGCAAAACCGTGAGAGAGGTGGGAGCAAAGGAGGGTAATGGCCAGCAGGTAAAAGAAGACGTTTCCCGGGTGGGAGAATCCGTCGATCATCATCTGATAGACGTTGTGAACCTGGCCCTCGTGCCCGGGCAGAACGGTCTGATAGGTGCTGCTGTTGTAATCGTTGCCCAGCCGGACCGTGAAATGGCTGACATGGTAAAGGATGAACGCCAGGATAGTGAGGCCGCTCCAGATCATCATGCGGGACGAACGGCTTGCCTGGACGGTGGCGGGGTAGGCGTAGGCCGAGCTGGCGGCCCTGTTGCGGGCAGTGAGCTGGATGGTCAGTTGAACATGGACGAAGAGGGCCGTAAGGAGCGCGAGGCGGGCGGCCCAGATTACTGCCCCGTGGCCCAGTTCGTGGAGCCATAGCGCGTATTCGTTGATCGCGTCCTTTCCGGCGAAGAGCAGGAGATTTCCTATGAGATGACCCGGCAGAAACAGGAGGAGGGCCATTCCTGTGAGAGCGACGAGGATTTTTTTCCCGATAGAGGAGTGCCAGAAGGATCCAACCGTGCGGGCGAGAGCTTTCATAGGTGGGAGCGTCCTCGTAGCGAACTCCCCCTGAAACTATGAAGGTCCCCTCGATTGGCAAGGGGCAATGTTATGCCACAGTCGATTTTCAAGGGTGCTCAGGAGACGAGCACAGGACACCTCTGCCCCGGCTACTCGTCGCCACCCTCTTCAGCGGGTGCAGGGCGAGGCGGAACCGGGATCGGGGGAGTGACTGCGGCACCCGGAGAGGGAACGGCTACCGGAGGAGACACGACACTGGCGCCTCCGGGGTTTGCTCCACCACTGGCCGCTGCAGGCTCTTCCTCCTCCTTCTTCTTCACGATCTCGTCCCGGGATTTGTTCACGCTGTCGACAGTGTAACTTGCAAACTCGTAAGTCCGGCTGGCAAAGGCCTGCTCCTGCTCCAGCTTGTATTTCAGGTTTTCCTGGGAAGCCTTGAAGAGTTCTTCGGCATTCTTGGCTTGGTCCTCGGTCTCTCCCTCTTTCTTGGTCCTCTCAGCCGGGAAGTTCGCCTCGACCTTGACGGTCCCGATGTAATTTGAGGAGGGAGGCGGTGGAGCATCTTCGTCGCTCGAGTCGGCTTCTTCCTCATCCTTCATGGGCCAGAAGGAAAAGGTGTAGGTGAAGCCGTCGAAGGTCTTGATGACAGCGGTGCGGGCCTGAGCAGGATCCTTCTGCTTCTCTGCTTCGGCCGGATCGAGGACATCCTCGAACCTGAGCTTGTTGAAGAGAGTACCGAAAGAGCCGGTTCCGGCGGTGTCCATTTCCTGGTCCTCCTTGAGGTCGCCGGTCGAGAATTCGCCAGTCTCGTCCGGGCGAGTGACGGTCCAGCCCGCGAATTCCTCGTCGTTAGGCGCGCTGAGCGTGATGGACTGGATTTTTTCAACCTCCACGAACTTGTAGGCAAGCCAGGCGGTAGGATCGGAGATCTCACCCCGGCGTCTGTCCGTGCTCTTGGACTGGGCCTCGCCGGTTCGTTGCTGCAGAGTTCCAATGGCCTTCCAGATGCCCGGATTGCCAACCGAGCTGCGTACCACGAAGCCGCGGGGCGCGCGGCTCGCGACCTCTCCGAACTCTTCACCCAGGATGACATCCACCAGTTTGTCGCCGCCTGTTCCGGTGACGGAGATGTGGAGTCCGCGGGGGTCCCCGGGGTTGGCTTCGCCGGCCTGCTTGCGTTCCTCCTGATAAGCTTCGGCCTCTTCCTTGCTCTCAGGGGCGAGAAGCCCGATCTGGGCGTAGTGCTCTTCCTCGGCGGGAACCTCCAGACCGATCTTGAAAGCGCTCAGGGAGTCGAGGAGCTGGATAATCTCGTTGGGGTTGTCCACCGGGTAGTCCTGCCGGTTGGAAACGACCCAGTCCGAGCCCTTCTTGGTAAGGATCACTTCGTTCTCGGAGTCCTTGATGCGGATTTCCCCGGCCGGAGCTTCGAACGAACTCAGGGGTTCGCCTATGAGATCATTGTTAGGGCTGAAGCGCTCGGGGGTATCGAGCAGCATGACTGTTGCGAGGATCATGCTGATGACGGTGACCCCGGCGAGGAAGAGAAGGGGAGATTTTTTCATTTTGCTGCCGTTTTCATTTTCCGTTTAAAGCCGACGAGGAGGCCGATGATGATAACGAGGGCGGGGGTGAGGAGCATGTTCGACCACTTGTGGGCATTGATGGCCGCCTGGATTTCCTTTCGCTGTTCCCGGTTGACCTTGTTCTCCTCCCGCTTTTTATCGATGATGGTCTGCTCAGCTTTCCGGAACGCCTTGATGCTTTCCTCGCTCTGCGTGCGGATCGCGAATCCCCCTCCGATGTCCTGCAGTTCCTGGCCCGCCTGAAGACTTTGGTTGGCCTGCTCGATTTCTTTCCTGATCTCCGCCCGTTTCGCCTGGGTTTTTTTTGCCGCCCTTTCCCGGATTTCATTGATGGCAGTGAAGGGCCGATTGGTGGAATCGCGTCCGCGGATACGGCGGAGGTCCTCGTCCCCGACAAGGTATTCCACGAGGTTCATGATGAAATCCACGTTGTTGTTAACGCGGCCGGCGCCGCGCTCGGGGTCACCAAGAAAGTAGTCGAAGAGCATGTCGACGTCGGAGATGATTGCGATCGCTCCTTCCGTGGAACCTTCGAGGACGTGGTGGTCCTCCTCTTCAGGCTCGGGTTGTGCCTCAGGAACTGCAACCGGCTGTGGCGCTGCTTCTGCCTGGGATTCAGTTTCCGGTGCGGGTGCGGCTTCCGGGGCGGTCTCGGATTCGGTCCCGGGCTGTTCCGCGGGAGCGGCCTCGGCCGGTTCCCCTTCCTCGGCAGGCGGTGCGGCTGGTTCTGTATCGGCGGAGGGCTGGGAGTCTCCTTCCTGCTCCTCCGATTGCGGGTTCGGAAAATCGCCCTCCGCAGGTTCGCCGCCGCCGGACTCTCCTTCCGGTTGGGTCTCAGGCTCAGGGGCAGGAGCAGGCTCTGGAGCGGGAGCAGGCTCTGGAGCGGGAGCAGGCTCGGGGGCGGGAGCAGGCTCGGGTGCGGGAGCAGGCTCGGGGGCGGGAGCTGGCTCAGGGGCGGGAGC
>PBLI01000063.1 GCA_002721695.1 Roseibacillus sp.
GGGACCTATGCCGAAGACCTTCTCGGCGAGGAACTTTCAGCGTGGCGGCGCCGGAACAACAGGTAGGACCGCATCCTCGGCCTCCAGTTCTGCCGGCAAATGAGCGCGGTATTCCGGGCGCCCGATCCGGGCTGGACATTGGGCCATCTTCCGGTGTGCTGGAGCCCAACACTAAATTTCTCCTGCCCCGGATCATGACCCCGAATACCCGGCACCTTNGTGCCGTCCATTTCCTNGTCGNAGTGCTAANCAGCNCAANNCTCCCTGCACAGGAGCGGCCCNAGNTGACGGGCATCGTCGAATTCCGANCCAAGNNNAACGGNTCGNTNACCGTGGTTCAAAAAAGCCNANAGGCGATAGTAAACTGCTCATCGTTTGATGTTCCCGAGAATNCGTCAGTGGATATTCCTCCAGCCGAATAGCGATGCTNTCACNCTCATNCGNGTCACNGGGGGCGAGCGCTCCCTGGTCGAAGGGNTGATCAAGGCCAACGGCAATGTCATCATNGTCAANCGNGCNGGCCTTCTCATNGGCGCAGGNGGNCAGGTCCNCGCAAAGNNGTTTGNCGGGGTNGCNGGNCAGNTTCCTGACNANTCCTTCCTCNAGGGAGGCATGGAATTNACCTTGAGCGGCAGGGTTGAAAACCGGGGTTCCCTGATTGCNGAGGAGAGGCTCAGCCTGCTCGGCAGGCAAGTGAGGAANACGGGATTTCTGGCTTCACNACTCGGCNTGGTGCAGCTTGTCAGTGGCGAAGCAGCTGGTCTGCNGACCGGCGNGGTCCATCCGNGGCGTNGACCGGAGCAAAGGCTGGCAANGGACGCGGAGGAGGGGATAGGCGTTGATAATTCCGGTGAGATTCATGGAAATAAGATCGTATTCTCGACGGGGAACGGCTGGATGACAGCTTTATGCCATTCCGGCCTGGCACGCGCAAAAAAATCACTGTTTCTCCATTCNGACGGGGGCCGCATTGAGGTCCATGGGGAGCTGCGCGCTGGGCATCAGGACGGCGGTGGCCTGATCGAGGTCGGGGGGACGGACCTGGGCGGTCCGGGCACGCCCACCGCGGCCTCGGTGAAGATTTTCGAGAGGGCCGTGATCAATTGCTCCAGCCCCGGCGGCGGGGGGGAAGGCGGNCACGTGGTTGTCTGGTCTGAAGGACTGACCGAGATGTTNGGNAAAATCGAGGGGCGGNGCGNGCAGNCNGGGANNGGGGGATATGCCGAGGTCTCGGGCAAGNANGTNGANTTNGGGCCTGACGGATGGAATNTCGACCTCGGACGAGGCGGGCGTTTCCTGCTGGATCCAGTGGACGTGGTGATTGATGCCGCCCTGGCCGGTAATATCGTGGCCCAGCTCAGGGCTGGAACGGATGTTGNGATCTTGACCGTGGCNGAAGGCGAGGAGGACGGCGATATCACGGTGGAAAGTCCGATCGTCGTCCCGGACGGGGTTCCGGCCCAATTAAGCCTTGTCGCCCATGGTGATATTTTGGTGCAGGCCGAGCTTGAATCCGATCAGGTGTTCCCGGCAGGAGAGACCGTCTTTAATCTTGAAGCCGGGGGGGACATCAGCCTTGACGCAAATATCCGGAGCGGAATCGCGGGGGACGAGAGCCAGGGAGCGGTGGTTTTGACTGCACCCTCGGGAGCGATCACGCTGCGCGGATCGATCGATAGTGGGGGCGGCCCCCTAACAGTCAGCGCATTGGGCGATATTACGCTGGCGCCCGGCGAAATGCTGCTCACTGGAGGGACTGGTAGCGCGTCAGGAGCACTGATGCAGATCAGGTCGGATACCGGCGCAACCCGTTTTAATGGTGGACTGATCGAGTTGTCTGGAGATGCCGACCTTTTTATCGAGGCGGTCCAGTTTCTGAACTTTTCAGGCAGCAATCTCGTCGGCGGTCCAGGAACCGGCTTCTGGAATATCGCGCTGCCCCATCCTCTCGGACGCACCTCCAATGCCGCTGCCACAGAGCAGCACCAGTATGGAAATCTCACCAGCCGTAAACCGGCGCTCTACAGCCACCCCGGAGGAGTGCCTGCTCAAATAGAAGCGAATCGTTATTTGTTTTCCAATCAGCCACTGCTCGACATCAGGGTGGATGGTGCTGAAAAGATTTACGGAGAGGATGCTGGAACCCTTCTCCTCCTTGCGGGCTTTGCGGCTGACCGGGAGACGCTTGTAGAGGCGGCCAGTTACGGGAACGTCTTCAGCCAGGACACCCTCCAGTCCGTGATTGGTGGGGCTGGATTCGTGAGTTCCAACGGATCGCCCTCGACCGCCCCGGCTGGCAATTATAATATTCAGGTCCAGGGGCTTAGCTTTCCCACTGGCTATCTCCCTAATTACCTGCCCGCGACTCTCAGGGTGCGTCCGAGGCCGATCACCGTGAGCGCCCCGGACGAGCAGCGCCTTTACGGGGACGTCCTCGTTCTCGATGACACCTTCTTCACGGTGACGGATCTTGATGGAGACGGCCTCCTGCCGAATGGGGAGATGATCGACACGGTTGTCGCCGAGAGTGTAAACGGGGTTGCTGAATCGACCACCGCCAATATCGGGGCTTACGTCGATGAGATCAGAATTACGGGACATGAGGGCTCCAATGGTTTTGAGGTCACCAATTACGAAATATCATACCTCAGCGGGGACCTGACTGTAAACCGGAGGCCGATCACCGTGAGCGCCTCGGGGCAGGAGCGCCCCTACGGAAGTGTCCTGGCGCTCGACAACATTGCCTTCACGGTGACGGATGTTGATGGAGACCGCGTCCTGCCGAACGAAGAGTTTATTGACTCCGTTGTCGCCGAGAGCCTGAACGGGGTCGCTGGGGCGGCCGCGGCCATTGTCGGGGTTTATTCCGATGAGATCAGGATTACGGGGCAGACCGGTTCCAATGGGTTCGATGCCACCAACTACGATATCACATACGTAAGTGGTGACCTGCGGGTGAACCCTGCGGCGGTCCAGGGAGCCCGTTCCTTCCAGAGCTGGATCCGCAGTTACACGACAGAGGATTCGTCCCAACCCGGGCAGGACCCTGATTCAGACGGGATCTCAAACCTGATGGAGTATGTCCTGGGAACAAACCCGGTCGCCATCCAAGCCCGGGGAGTGTTCGAAATTTCCCGCGACGGGGTGTTCTCGGGCCAGATTGCGGACGAACTGTTTGCGACCAATGTGATTTTTGAAAGGAGCTATGACCTGGCTACCTGGACTGAAACCTCTCCGGAGTTTGAGACCGCCGGGGATTTCCGCAGGTGGAATTGGTCCGATTCTGGACGAAGGAAGGCGTTCCTGCGCTTGCGGGCAGAGCGAACGCCGGGCACCGCATGGTATGATGCCATTGACCTGGGTGTAATAGGGACAGAGGGGCAGGCCCTTCAGATCGACACATTCGGATCACCACTCGACACCGAAATGGGCCTCTTCTCCCGGGATGGGAACCGTGTCGCCCAGGATGATGACAGCTCGGGAACCCTCCAGAGCCTTCTATCGCTCGAAAATTTGCCGGCCGGGGGCTACCTCCTCGTTTTGGCCGGCTACAACCTGTTATTTGACACCGAAAATAATTTTGATGCTCGAGTGACTCCTAACTCAGAGGGGGGGGATTACGTCTTGAATCTGCCCGGCCGGCAGGAAAGCGGGTCCCTGGAGGTAGGCTCCCTCCGTTGGTTCTCCGTGGAGATCCGATAAGTCGGCAGGGAATCCGGGGTATCGGGCCCGGTGCAGCGCCGCCCTGATCCGAAGGTCAAGGTTCTTCGCTGGCCTCCTTCGTGGTTGGCGCCGGGTCCCCGCGGGGGGTATTCTTTTCGATGAAGGCCCAGGTCTGGCGACCCCAGGGTCCTGCCGTCAGGCAGGCTGGATTGTGGAGCATTTTCTTGGTGGGGATCTTCCGGTTCCGGCACGGCGAACCAGGCGGGTAGGTCCCGATGTCCGCTGGCAACTCCTCAAAGTCGTAAGGGATCTGCAAATGGTCGAGAGACTGGAGAAAGGTCCTCGTCTTGAGCGCGCCCTGCACGATGCGGATTTGAAGGGTTTTTCGAATCGAATCCGTCTTTTCCCGATACTCGGGCACATGGTTTCTGGCGGTCGTATCCGTGGAACTCGTGCCACGTCCGGCATCAAGTGCTACCGCTGTCGAGAAAAGGCCTAGATGTTTTGACCCCCAATACAGGGAACCCGCTGCTCCCATTGAAAACCCCATGATGGTTCGTTGACTGCGGTTATCGGTCAGGCCGTGTTCCTTCTGAAGGTGCGGGAGCAGTTCCTTCAGGACATTGGTTTCCGGACGTTTGCCCTTTGCCCCGTCCCTCCAGACCGTTCCTCCGTATTGTTCCGGGAAAACCAGAGCAAAATCGCCAATTGCGCCGGCTTCGCGGGCCGTTTCGTAGCTCGTTACAACCTCTGGGGATGCATTTCCTCCGCCAGCTCCGTGCAGGAAGACAATGACAGGGAAGGGGCCCTTCTCCCTGGAGTATGCCGGGGGAAGGTAGAGGGTGTACACAATTTCGTCCCCGGTAATCGGCCCCCGGAAGACCAGGTTTTTCTGGTAGAGCCCCTCATGAGCGACCCGCTTCTTCCGGTCCTGTCCGTCGATGGTTGCCAACGAGGCGGAGGCGAAGAGCAGGATCAGGAGCAAGAATGTTTTCACGGCACCGTNCTACCACCCTTTCTGCGGCANGGGAAGTTATCCGGTGCCAGCCGGTCTCCNTGTGATGGCGTGGTGGTCAAGTCGGCAGCGTGACAGGAGGCGGGCCTTCTCATTGCCGGGCGAGAATTCTGAAATAGAGCTCCTCTTCCTCTCCGGGACGGACGGCCTCCATNACTCCACCTGTGCCATTGAGTGATTCCAGNAATATCCAGTTCCTCAGGTCCACGGAGTACTCAACAGAATATTGGACCCCNCGGNCNGTTGGGAAGGCAATGGCAGCCGCAGGCCCACCCCCGGTCGTTACGAGACGGANATCAAATCCGCTGACGGGGAGGGGTCCTGGATCCGGCACCTCGGGAGCGGGGCGCTGGATTACCGTGTGAACCGTGCTGGTAGTGCCACCGGTGGATTCCTCGCGGCGGGCCGCTTTCAGCGAGTCATTGGTGTTGTCATAGTAGGAAATGACTACCCCACCATCCTGAGCATGGCTCAGGGAAGTATACTGTCCGACGAATCCTTCACCATCGACAGTTTCGACCTTCCATTCNAACCCATCGAAGGAAGCAAATTTCAGGTTATCATTGCTGCTGTCGTAATAGGAAATCGCGGGGTGCCCATCAGGCGCATGGCTCAGAGAGGTGTGCTGTCCCACCACGCCTTCAGCGTCGATGGTTTCCAATCGCCAGCGGTTGCCGTCATAGGTTGCCAGCTTGAGATCCCGGTTGCTGTAGTCGTAATACGAAATCACGGGGTGCCCTCCTGGATTGTAGCTCAGAGAGCTGTCCCGGCCCACGTTGCCTCCACTGTCGACCGTCGTAATGACCCAATTCTCTCCGTCANGGGACGCAAACATGAGATCATCCTTGGTATTGTCGTAATAGGAAATGGCCGCATGGCCATCCGGATCATGGCTCAGGGATGTCCCGTAGCGCCCTACGTCGCCCGTGCTCGCGATCGTCGTCGTGGTCCAGCTGACTCCGTCATGAGATGCAAATTTGAGATCCCTTGAGCTGACATTGTGATAGGAAATCGCCGGATTCCCGGCGGGGCCATGACTNAGTGATACCTCGGTTCCGATCATCTCATCGCTTTCCACCACCTCGATATTCCACTGGACGCCATCGAAGGATGCATACTTGAGGTCCCTGTTGGTCCAATCGTAGTAGGCGATGGCCGGGTAACCATCGGGCCCATGGCTGATCGCGTTGAACCTTCCGACCGATCCTCCTTCGTCGATAGTCTGCGAGCTCCAGCGTTCTCCGTTAAAAACTGCATATTTCAGGTCGTCATCCGTGTTGTCGTAGTAGGAGATGGCCGGCAAGCCGTCCGGGCCATGACTGATCGACGTATCCCACCAGCCGACATTCGCGCCATTGTCGACGGTCATGAGATTCCAGNCTTCGACTGCCTGGTTCGGATCAGTCAGGGTAACGGAAATCCAGCCGTCGCGCACCCTTTCGGCCTCGTCCGGGTCGACGGTAAAGGCAACTGTTCCCGGGCCGATTCCGGAGGCGGAACCGGTGAGGTGAATCCATGGAGCCTGGCTTGTTGCAGTCCAACTCACGCCTTCGCCTGCTGCAATGGGGAAAGCCCCGGATTCCCCTGCACTCGTGACNTCGCTGAGGGAAGTNGGAACACTTTCCGGATCCGTCGGATCCGTAAGCGCGGCGACTTCGTCGAAATCGAGAAAGCCGTCACCATCGCTATCCGCCGCGAGGGGGTCGGTTCCGGTATCGGTCGCTGAGTCGAATACCCCGGTATTGGTTTCGACAAGGTCCTTCAATCCATCACCGTCGGTATCGAGGTCCGGGTCTATGGGTTCCTGCCGGAAGGTGTGCTGCTCCCAGAGCCAGATGATTTCTCCAGCTGGATAGGAGAGTCGAATTCCTCCCTCCCGTGCTGCCCGTGAACGGTTATCACTCATTCTTGCAAAGAGGGTTGCAGGCCCGGTGCCGGAAGTGGCTCCCTCGAAGGTGATCCACGGGACACTGCTGGTCACTCGCCACGGCGTGCCCGGTGCAATGCCGATCGAAAAGCGGTTTAGCGCCTCCCTGCCAGAGCAAAGCCATNNGGTGCAGGTGACCGGCTCGCAGTGNTTCCCGCCACCGGGATNAGACCCGCTCGCAAGAAAGGGAGGCTCAATCACCATTGTNTCGACGGCGGTCCGGGTGCCATCAAGGGTTGAGGCAACAACCCGGTAGGAACCCGGATCCACTGGCGGGGCGTCTAGTAGAACCAGCTCCTCAGGGGTCACAGCGTAGTAATCCAATTCAACTGACGCTCCTTCGGTGGATGAGGCGAGGACCTCTAGGGGAAAACCCGAACAACGCTGCACCAGTCCCTCAAATGTGATTTCGGCNGCAGGAGGGTTGGTTGGTGCCTGAATGACGGTGTGATACANAGTGGAGCTCGCGCGGGTCATTCGCGCGCACTTGAGAGCTCCATTGNTNCTGTCATGATAGGAAATNGCAGGAAACCCGTCTAGCCCGTGATCGATCGAGGTGTGTTCTCCGACATGGCCTTCTCGGTCGATGGTTTCCACGATCCAAAGATCACCACTGCGGCAGGCGTACTTGAGGTCTGCGCTGTCCCGGTCGAAGTAAGACATTCCGGGCTGTCCGCCGGCATCAAAGCTCAAGGCGAGGTGGTCACCAACATTACCCTCCTCCACCTGCTGGAACTCCCAGACCGGTGCCCCGACGAGGCGCTCTCCGGCAAAGAACGCGAAGGTGAGGCCGCTGGTTGTCGCATAGCCAATGCCGGGCCGCCCCTGCGGATCGTAAGCCATCGAGGTGAAGGCCGCCACCTCAGCCCTCTGATCGACACGCCACTTCAGCCAACGATCCTGGAAGAGTCCGGCTCCACTATTCGGCTCCGCGAAAAAAACCTCCCGGTAGGTCGTGTCAACATAGGAGATCGTGATCGTGCCGTCAGGTCGGTGGCCGAGAGAGGAATACTGCCCCCGGCTGGAGATATCCCAGCAACGCGGTGGAAAGGAGTTGGTGCATTCTTCCCGGCCGGTATCGACAAGCTCGACCCTCCAGAATTCCTCCCCGGGCAGGCCGACGAGCTCATAAACGCGGAGGGCCGTGTTCCTCGGGTCGAAGCATGAGATCGCCGGTTTTCCGTTTGGACCGAAGCTCAAGGAGGTCCCATGGCCACCCACGTTACTGTCCTCACTGACCGTCTCGATGTTCCACGCCCCCTCCCGAAAGGAGGCAAACTTGAGGGTTCCCCTCGTCTGATCTTGATACGAGATGCACGGGCTCCCGTCCGGAGCGTGGGCGAGGGAACTGTGGTTGCCGGCTCCATCTGCAGGATCAACGATTTCGCTGGACCAGGTTATTCCGTTAAAGGAAGCATATTTGAGACTCCCGCTTCCGGCGTCAAAATAGGAGATCGCAGGTTGCCCCTGAGGCCCAAAGCTCAGAGAGCTTTCGGTTCCGACTGTTCCTTCGTCATCAACAGTGGCGATAACCCATCGGGGGCTTTCTTCGTTCTCATAGGAAGTCCTCAATCGTCCAGTCCGTGCCATCGCCGAATCATTACTGCTCACCCTGTAGGTAACAGTCCCGGCGCCGGTTCCCGCGCCGGGTCCTAGAATCGTAATCCAGGGCACGAGGCTCTCTACGACCCAGGGCGTTTCACCCCGGGGTTCGACCTCGAGAGTATGGGTGGATCCCCCTGGATCCGCTTCCGAGTCGCCTGCTCGGGACTGGGAGGGGTGGATAAGGAACCCAAGGCTGATAACGATCAGGATCCGGATCATCATCCACCTCTATGCCATCCTGAGAATAGGATGCAAGTTCGAGCACGGGTAGAATTGGCCCTTCCGATTTCTCGCAACAGGGTCACGCGTCAGGGCTTCCAGGGGGCGGTCAACCGCATGGAAGCTGAGCCTGTTGCGGTGCTCTGGTGTATCATGCACACCCGCTGTGCTCCCAGGTTCCCTGGAACCAACGCTGGAGGCGACGGGAGGCAGGGAGGTCGCTCATTCCACGCTGAACCGGAAAAAGGCGGCTTCTGCCTCGGGGGTGAATTCGAGACAGAGGCGGCCGTCCACTACCGAGACTGATGCGGGGGTCACGGAAAAGGGCGCAAAGGTTTCCAGATCGGTGGAGCGGAAGAGGCTGAACTTTATTTCTATATTGCCGGCCGCATTCAAACCCACCGTATGGTTTGCCGACATGGCGCGGATCTGTTCTTCGGTGAAGCGCTGATCCCGTTCCTCTACCACGGCGTCATAACTGGCCTGGGTGACCAGACCGTAGCTGCCGGGATTATCGGTCACGGCCTCACGGCCTGCATTATAAATCCCGTCGTAGGCCTCCTGGGATACGAAGACGACCTGGACTTCCACATCCTCTTCCAGCTGCAGGCTTACCGGGTTGGAAGTGCCCCCGACGCCGCCTGACCAACTCAGGAAGGCGTATCCCGGGGCAGGAATTGCTGTAAGGGTGACGGTAGACCCGGCCTCGTGAGAGCCCGCGCCATCGACGGTTCCTTCTCCGAGAAGGGTAGAGGCGGTGACGGTATGGAAACCGGACAGAGCCTGTACGGAGAAGCCCTGCCAGGAACTGCCGACTCCCCCGTAAGTGGATGCGAACTGTTCAAGGACGTAGGCAGTCCCCCCGCCGGGGACCTGGGTAAAGGCTGCCTGCCCGACTGACGGGGCGGCCCCCCGGAGGGTGATACTGGAGAGGCGGACGCAGCCGTAGAACGCGTAGCTCGGTATGCTGGTGATGGCCGCCGGAAGAACGATGGTGGGAAGTCGTTCGCAGTATTGGAATGCCCGGGTTCCAATCGAGGTAACGCTGCTGGGAATGGTGATCTCCAGGATCCTCTCGCAGCTCTGGAAGGCATAAGCTCCTATGCTGGCAACTCCCTCCGGGATCGCGATGGCGGGAAGCCTTTCGCAGTATTGGAACGCCCGCTCCTCTATGGCGACCAGTCCATCTGGAAGGGTGATGCTGGTGAGATCTCCACAGCGATAGAAACAATAAGCCGGCAGAGTGGTAATATTCTCCGGAATCACAATGGAATCAAGTTCCTCACACTCTTCGAAAATCCGGCTCCCAAGAGCAGTCAGACTGTTGGGAAGGCTGATCGCGGAGAGGCCCGTGCAGCGGTAGAATGCGCGACTCGCGATGACTTCCACACCGTCCGGAATCGTCACGTCGGCCAGGGACGAGCATCCCTGGAAGGCCCGTTCCCCGATCAGGGTGACGCTGTCTGGAATCACGACGCTTTCAAGCCTCGTGCACTCATAAAATGTGTAGTCCGCGATTTGGGAGAGCGCGGGAGGAAGGGTCATGCCCGTCAGGCTGTCGCAGAACTGAAATGCCCTCGCCCCGATGCTTGTGACCGAATCCGGCAGCGTAATGGATGAGAGGATATTGCAGCCTCGAAAGGCAAGGGGGCCGACTGCGGTGACCGGGAGCCCCTCGATAGAGCCTGGAATGACGAGCTCCCCGGAGGCAGCTTCCTCGCAGTCGGTGATAGTTATTCCGCCGCCTGCTGTAACCCAGGTCAGGTCATCCAGACTTGCGGCACGGAGGGACGGAAGGGCATTGAGCAGGACGATTGCAATTACGGGAGGGAGTTTCATCACCCCGGAGTCCTACCACATTCTACCATGGACAAGAAGCTCCGGAGAAGAGTTCCTTCCGGACGAGGGAGAACCGGACCTGCCATTCACCGCAGTTGGGTGCCAAGGCCTCGCCTGCGGCATTCTCAGGCACGATTTTTTCGTGCCCAGGCCCTGAACTCTTTCCAGTGCTTATTATTTTTCCGGCTGTTTTTATATAACCTATACCCGCTCCAACCTGTGATTGGAATAATCAGCAAGGACTCGGGAGGCTCTTTCTGTGTCAGGACGTAGGGGCATATAACCAAGAGGAGCAACCCAAACAGAAGAGCCGAGACTACGTTGATCGGCATCGGGTTGGTCGGCTTCCATGTATCCCCTCCGCATTCGTCACAGGTATAGAAGGGAGCCGTTTTCTTCGTTCCGTACTCCGAGTCCCAGCCAACAACCTTGAGATGATACTCGGTATGGCGCTGGCAAGCCGGGCACCAAGGCGCCTTTCGGTTCGGGATGGTCAGAACCTCGGCGGGCAGCTCGTCATCTTCGACCGGATTCATGTGCTCAAAAGCCATCCGAAGCGTTGCATCGCAACTTTTTCAGGCGAGAAAAAATCGCCGTGGGCCGATATAATGTGAGCGGTCCCGTCAAGGGCCTCCGGAAGGAAAGATGCCTCGCCACCCGGAGGCCTTGGCCCCTTGACTCAATATCACCCGGAATATAAACCGCTTGTCATGATAAAAACGTTCGTCGCACTCAGTCTTGCGCTTGCATTAGCGGCTTGCGGCGACAGGGACCCTGCCGGCGAGGGAAGAAGGACGACGGAGGACCCGGGAGAAAAAAAATACGATAAGCCGACTGTTCGAAGGTTGGATCCGGATACAGCCGGGAGCAGGGCCCCTTTGCCTGCCCCTGCTCTGGTCAAGAAGCAACCCTTGAAAAACGATGCGCCCCTCAATGAGGAAGAAGCCAGGGAGGTACTCGCTGAACTACTCGGCGAGTGGAAGGGCGTGGGCGTCGTCAAGATTGCGGGGGGTGGGAGCCCAGAACCTGTCCCAATGAGTTCAACAGTCGACTGGATGAAGGCTGAGACCGGGAGAGGCGCTGGCCCGGCGATAGAGATACGGACTACCGAGCATCTGCCGGATGGGGACCAGGTCCTCATCTTTACCAAGCGTTTCGTGCCCGAGGAGGGCATCTTCGTTCTTACTCGCAGGCGGCCGGGCGAACCCATTCCGGAGGATCCAAGTGCGATCGAGACCTATGACCGGGAAGCCGAGGCCTTTCACGGGGTGGTCCATGAGAACTACCCGGCCGAAGGGGAAAGCTGGACCTGGACTACCGCTCTTTACGATGACGGGTTGACCTATTTCGCCAGAAATACCAGCGAAGGCAGGTTGAGGTGGACCCGCTTGGATACCCTCAAACGGATCGAGGCGCAGGCCCGGTAGCTCGTTGACGAAGGGCGAAAGATGAACTTGTTCCGGATGGGACAGCAATTGCTTCAGTAAATACCATATCAATGCCGTGACAGAGTGGACAGGGGCACCCGCTCTAACGGGCCGTGCGATAATCGCCGTGACGGCTTGTCCTGCCTTCCGCATCCATGCGCTCCAGCAGCGGCATGATAACCCGTCGGCTTGTGTCCAGATGCTGGCGGAGGTCACTTGCGGTCGCCTGTCCTTCAGCCTTGAGAAACGCAAGAATGCGGTCGCAGGCGTCCTCGTAAACCTCCGTGAGAATGACCACCTTGTCATTCAGTTCAGTAGCAGTCCCGCTCCGAAGAAGGAAGGAAAGAGCCCGTCTGGAGGCGTCTTCGGAAGCGAGCTCTCCACGCCCCGGTGGATTCAGGGGTGCTCTTCGAAGGCTTTCCTCTATTGACTGTGCGACGGCACGGATTTCATCGGGCAGGGTGGGAGTAAAACACTCCTCGGTCAGGATCGTCCCACGCTGGGCGATCCCCCGCGGGGCGAGGTGTTCAACAACCAGCTCGAAGAGGTTGGATTCCGGAAGCATGGCGAGCAGGCTCTGCCGAAGCTCCGAAAGTGGCAGCCCGGGCAGGTCTGCATTCTTCTTGTGATAGGCACCCACAAGATTTGCAGCCCGGGACAGCAGCTCTTCCCACCATTCTGCGTCACCCAGACGGGAGCCGATCTTACATGCTGCTCCCGTTCCGATCAGATCGTCGGCCATCTCCTCGACCTCCTCATCGGAGAACCGGACACGGGACTTGAAGGACTCCAGGTCGACCAGCGAATCGCGCTCCAGGGAGGAACGGAGCAGCAGGGCAAGATCAAAGGGATTCTTAGACCGTGCCTCGAGGAAGCGGAGCTGCCCCTCATTGCGTAACCTGCGTCGACTGGCCACCCCCTCAAGAATGACGCCACCTCCGACGGTGGCGGATCCCGCCCAGTCCCGCAGGACAATCCGATCCCCGGTCATCATGAAGCGCGGCTCGTCAAGACGCAACTGTGCCAGCATGGACTGTCCCGAGCCGATACTTTTTGCTTCGATGAGATGGATGCGGGCCCCAACCGAGCCAGAGCCGTGGTGGACACGCACGCGTCGACCGGAGGGGAGTTCCCGCCTTGTGGACGGTTGTCCCGGAATGTCGCGGGCCAGACGTTCCAGCCTGATGTTCACGGTGTCGGCCGGTGCCCCAGCGTCCACGGCCGTGAGCAGGGTTCCCCGGCCTATCCCGAGCCGATCCCTGCTCGAGACCTGCAACTCCGGAAGGTTGAGAGCCGTGCGCATTCCTGGCTCGGCTTGTTCCAAGGCCTCATTATGACTCTGAATGGCTCGGACCCGGGCCTCGATACCGTGTGGTTGCAGAAGGAGACTCTCACCCACCTTCAGACTACCGCCGGAGAGTGTTCCGGTCACAACAGTCCCAATTCCCTTGACGGTAAATGCCCGATCGACGGGCAGAAGGGGTTTCCCGAAGTTTTTCACGGGAGGAGCATCCGCCAGCTGACGGCACAGTGCGGCGCGCAGTTCGTCGAGCCCCTCTCCGGTGATGGAGGAAACCGGCACTATGGGGGCATCTGCAAGGATGGTGTCCCGCAGGCTGTCCCGGACGAACTCAACAGAGAATTCGACATCTTCTGCGATGTCGGACTTGGTCAGGGCAACCACACACCTGCTGATCCCGAGGAAGCTGAGGATGTGCAGGTGCTCTTCCGACTGGGGCATCCATCCGTCATCGGCAGCTACCACGAAGAGGGCAAGATCCATTCCGCCCACTCCCGCGACCATGTTGTTTACGAAATCTGCGTGGCCAGGCACATCAACGATTCCAAGCTCGTAGAGCGCCCCCCCCTCGGGGCCGGAAAGGGAGAGATGTGCGAAGCCCAGCTCGATGGTGACCCCCCGTCTCTGTTCTTCCGGCAGTCGATCAGGGTCCGTGCCGGTCAGAGCTCGCACGAGGGAGGATTTTCCATGATCTATGTGTCCGGCTGTGCCGAGGATATAAGGTCGGCCTCTACTCATCGGCGCACCCCCCGGCATCCCGCCCGACAATACGGGCTTTTTCAAAATCAAACGGAGTCATCTCAAGGCTTACCCGTTCACCAGCTGAGAGTTCGCTCGCCAGGTCAGCGAGTCTGCGGGGCAGGTGGCCGAAGACCATTTTCCCATTTGGCAACTCGACGTGAAACACTCGTCCGGAAAGCGTTTTCCGGACGACGCCAACAGTTTCAATGGGAGCTTCGGGCATGCTGAGGCGGCTTCGTCTGCGGTGAGCATGCAGAGGAGGCCCTCGTACTGCAACCGCATTACCGTGGCTCCAGGCCAACCCAGTCGACCAGAGACCGGAGGGACGGAAACCCAACATGGTTCCAGGCGGTTGATCCTTCCGGCGCCTGTCGCAGGGGACAAAAACGGCTGGCATCGTGGGACATCGGATCCTCGTCGTACGGGTGAAGCGCCACTGTCGAGGGGTTCTGATCGGGGGGACGGGGAAGCCCAGGTGATGCCAGAGCCGCCACATAGTGCTCCCCTCGGATGTCGCGAGTGCTGCCGGAAGTCAGAAAGATCTGCGAACATTGCCGGGTGGAAGACAGGGGATAGGGGGCAGCCTGAAGGCTCCGGGAGGAACCTGGGGAACAGCCTGTCGGCTTGTCACGGTTCCCGGCGCCATTCCAAGGCTCTCACCATAAGCCCGATACGGCTGTTTATGCGTAAGCTGAAAGCGAAAAAGGTAGAGGGCGGCCGTTTCAAAGCTCAGGTCAGGAGAGACCGAACAAACTGAATTTGCTGCGGCGGGGCGAGAAACTCCGCTTCCACGGGACAGCTGTTCCGGGGCTTTGCACCCAGAAAATGAAAGATTTACATGGCACTGGGTCCGATTTCAGGCCCCCGGATTTTCCCGGCTCGGCTTGACTCGGGAGAAAGCTGGAGCATGATGAGCGCAGCGCTAAGTGCGGTTTTTCCCGCTCTTCGCGACATCTCCGTATCTGCCCATGAAAATGCACCCTCTCATTCCTGTCGTGGGTCTCGCATGTGGACTCCTGAGTTCCTGCGTGACTCCATATCCTCCAAACCCTTACCCACCTGCGCCTGGAAACTCTCCCTATCCCGGAGAAGGCAACAATATCACTGATGAGGACCAGGAGGATATCCGCATGACCCGCGAGGGATTGGGCGACGGGGAAGGAGGTAGAGGCCCCTCCAGCGAGCCGGGTGGTGGAAACGCCAATACTCCCGCTCCAACCAAGGATTACCGGGTAGCTGTCCCAGTGCCCGGGAAACCGGGCTTTGTATTCAATCCCTTCACAAACGCTCCAGTTGATGTGAGGGGTATCCCACCCGGCACCCTGGTTCGTGACCCGAATGACGTGCCGGACCATCATTTCAGAGTTCCCTGAGCGGCGGGGAGGGGATTCGTCTTTCGCCCCCCAGGGCCCGAGACTAGGCCTTGTCAGGTGGCCTTGATCTTGGTTTGCTGGCCTAACGCGTGACCGAGATTCAACGCATCGCTGTCCTGGGTCCCGGACTACTGGGGGGATCGGTCGCGTTGGCTGTAGCCAAACGGTGCCCCGACTGCTCCGTCGTCCTCTGGGGCCGGAACGAGGACCGGGTAGCCGAGATCAGAAACGGCGGTTTTGCGAACGTGACCTGTGATCTTGCAGAGGCAATTCATGAGTCGGACCTGGTGGTAATGGCAGTGCCAGTCGGAGCGATGGAGGACCTGGGAAGGCGGTTCCTGCAGGCCGGACTTCCGCCCGGGGTGTGTGTGACGGATGTGGGCAGCGTGAAGACTCACCCTCACGCGTCGGTGGGCAGATTAGTCACCGAGCAGGGATACAGCTTCATTGGCAGTCATCCGATGGCTGGTTCCGACCGGACGGGATTTGCTGCCGCGAAGGCAGATCTCTTTGAGGGTGCACCCTGCATTCTCACCAACGATCACGACCGCCCTCAGGAAGAGGTTCGGCGGCTGACGCACTTCTGGGCCAAATTGGGTGCACAGGCGGTGGTGATGGACGCGGCGGAGCACGACCGGCTGGTGGCCAGAATCAGTCATGTGCCCCACGTCCTCTCTGCGGTGTGCGCGCTGGTCGCTCTTGGCAACCCGGAGGACGGACAGTTTGCTGGCCAGGGATTACGGGATACGAGCAGGGTGGGCGGGGGAGACCCAACCATGTGGGCGGAGATTCTCCTCGAGAACCGGGCGGCGATAATGGCGCCCCTGCGGGAAAGCGCCTCGGTGCTGAGTGAGTTGGCGGACCTTCTGGACGAGGGCAAGGAGGAAGCTGTCCTGCAACTTCTAAAAAAGGGTCAGGCCCGGCGCCGCAGACTCGACCAGAAGACATCATGAAAGGAGATAGCAACTCTCTGGCAGTGAGGGCGCTGGGTTCGATCTCGACTGAGATCGCAGTGCCAGGTGACAAGAGTATTTCCCACCGTGCCGCCATCCTTGCTGGATTATCCAACGGCCCTTGCAGGATCAGGAATTATCTGCCAAGTGAGGACTGTCTCCACACCCTCCGGGCCATGGAAAAACTCGGTGCCAAATGTGATTATATTGAAACCAACGAGTCAGGTCCGATCGAGGTCGTAGTCCATGGGCTGCGAATGCAACTGAAAGCTCCAGATGGGCCTATTGACTGTGGGAATTCGGGCACGGGAATGCGCCTTCTCTCAGGTGTTCTTGCGGCGCAGGATTTCGAATCCACTCTTACTGGTGACGAGTCGCTGTCTTCACGCCCCATGGGACGCATCATGCGCCCGCTTGAGAAAATGGGCGCCCAGATCGACGGGATGGGGAAGAATGAAGGATGTGCACCTCTCGTGTTCCGGGGTGGCAACTTGAAGGCCATTCGCTATGACATGCCCGTGGCCAGCGCCCAAGTGAAGAGTGCACTACTGCTGGCTGGCTTATTCACGCCGGGCAGGACGACGGTGGTCCAACCTGCCGAAACCCGCGACCACACCGAGCGTATGCTGACCAAATTCCGGGTTCGGACGGTCCGGGAAGGTGACGAGATCACGATTTACGGAGACCAGGTCCCCCAGGCCACGGATCTAGATGTTCCGGGTGATATCTCCAGTGCTGCCTTCTGGATTGTCGCTGCGGCAGTCAAGAAAGGCGCCCACCTGCTGATCCGTGATGTCGGCCTGAACCCATCGCGGACCGCGCTACTCAATGTCCTTCTCAGAATGGGGGCAAGGATCAGGGATATGGTTCGTACGACCGACCAGGACGGAGAACCTGCCGGGAATGTCGAGGTAGATGGGGCAGACCTGTGGGGCACCGAAATCCGTAAGGAGGAAATTCCAAATCTTATTGACGAAATTCCAGTGCTCGCCGTTGCAGGTGCTCTCGCCCAAGGGCACATGGTTATTCGTAACGCTTCCGAATTGCGCGTAAAGGAGAGTGATCGCATTTCCACGGTCGTCGAGAACCTTCGGGCAATGGGAGCTGATGTCACCGAATACGATGACGGATTGGCCATAACGGGGGGCAACAAATTGCACGGAGCCAACCTCGATTGTTTCGGCGACCACAGGATCGCGATGGCTTTCGCTGTAGCAGGGCTCTTCGCCGAGGGCGAAACCGTGATCAGGAATACGGAGTGCATCAAGACGTCTTATCCGGGTTTTGAGAAAGACCTGAAAAAAATTTGCAGCGGTCACTAGAAATTCCCATGTCGAACGCTGAACCCCTCCATAGTGCCATTGCGATTGACGGCCCAGCCGCTTCCGGGAAAAGCACAGTTGCGAGGGAGCTCGCGAAGCGTCTCGGACTGATAATGGTCAATTCAGGAGAAATGTACCGGGCTGTGACCCTGGCGGTTGTTGAAGCCGGGATTGATCCCCGCGACCGTTCATCGGTTGCCGGGTTCCTTCTGGGTCTCGATATCAGCTGCATNGTAGTNAACGGGCATTCCCGGATCCTNCTCNCGGGAANTTACCCCGGTGAGGCCCTCCGTTCCGATGCGGTCAATGCAGCNGTATCTGACGTGGCNGCTGTGCCCGAGGTGCGGGAGCGCCTGGTCGCCACCCAGCGAGCCCTCCTGAAGGANGGAGACCTCGTAATGGAGGGCAGGGANATCGGCTCCGTTGTCTTTCCCCAGACACGCTACAAAATCTACATCGAGGCGTCCGAGGCCGTGCGCCGACAGCGCCGGGCTGCCGAAGGNGTAGTCGATGCCGTAGCTGATCGCGACCGACAGGATACTGCCCGCAAGGCATCGCCCCTCGTGGTGGCGGAAGGAGCTGCCGTGGTCGACAGTTCTGACATGAGTATCGAGGACGTCGTGGACACAGTCATGTCCATCCTGCGTGAGCGGGGCTGGTTTGATCGTGGCAACTCCCCAGAGAAGGCATGAAGACGTTCTACTGGATGATCGTCCAGCTTGCCCGTGCGGTCTTTTGCGCCACCGCAGGTCGGATAGAAATCTACAATCCAGAGAAGCGTATCCATGAGGGGGGGGCCATCATCGCAGCAAATCATACGAGCTACCTCGATCCACCCGCAGTCGCCTGCGCCTANGAAACCGCAGTGTGGTTCCTGGCACGCAAAACACTTTTCCGGGGCTTCGCGGCATGGTTTTACCCCCGGGTCAACGCCTTCCCGATTGATCGGGATCATGCCGATATNCAGAGCATGAAGGGAATCCTCCGCAAACTGAAGNGCGGGGAACGGATCCTCATGTTCCCCGAGGGCACAAGGAGCGAGGATGGAAAACTNGGAGATGCCAAAGCGGGCATTGGAATGCTGGTGGCGAAGAGTNGCGTGCCCGTGCAACCAGTCCGTATTTTNGGAGCNTACGAGTCCTGGCCCCGGGGNGGNAGATACAGGCCACACCGAATCCAGGTCGTCATCGGTGATCCTGTCAAATTNNATNNCGAGGACCTTGAATCCAAATCACGNGAGTCCTACCAGAGGATCGCNGATCAATTGATGNAAGCGATAGGGGAGCTTACCATTGAGGGGTCCACAAGGTAATGGGCNAAGCAGGGGCAAACCAGCTCAGGTGAAAGACAGCGGCTGGATCAGACGGCGTCCCGGATCATTTCCCAGGCACGGGCGACGCGCAGAATCGTGGTTTCCCCGAGGTGTGGTCCAAGAATCTGGAGCCCTACCGGCAGTTTCTGTTCCTCCCGCTCGACCGTCCCGCACGGGACACTGATACCACAGATCCCAGCGAGGTTGGCGCTGATGGTATAGATGTCGGCAAGGTAGTCCTGCAGTGGGTCATCCGCAAACTTGCCGATCCGGCGGGCCGGGGTAGGGCTGACCGGTCCNACAATAGCGTCCACGGACTGGAATGCCCCCTGGTATTCCTGCTGGATGAGGGTGCGAGCCTTCTGAGCCCTGAGATAGTATTTTCCACTGTAACCCGAGCTTANCACGTAGGTGCCCAGAATGATTCGCCGCTTTACCTCGGGGCCGAATCCGCCGGCCCTGCTCCGCCGGTACATCTCGATCACTCCATCACCTTCGTCAACACGCTGCCCATAGCGCACTCCGTCGAACCGGCTCAGGTTGGAGGATGCTTCNGCGGGNGCCAGAATATAGTAGGTGGCCACCGCGAAGGAGGTGGAGGGGAGGGATAACTCGACCAACTCAGCACCCTCCTTCTCCAGCCGCGTGAGAGCCATCTCCACCCGATTGCGAACCCCCGAATCGAGGGCTTCAGCTGAAAAGAACTCTTTTGGGACACCCAGCTTCAGACCTTTCACCCCNTCGGTAATATGCGCTGTGTAATCGGGAACTTCNGCATCAAGGCAAGTCGAGTCTAGAGGGTCCCCNCCCGCAATAACCTGNAGNAGGCGGGCAGAATCCTCCACCGTCTTGGTGAGCGGACCGATCTGGTCCAGGGAGGAGGCGAAGGCAACGAGTCCATAGCGCGAAACCCGACCATACGAGGGCTTCAGCCCAACAACGCCACAATGGCTGGCCGGCTGCCGAATNGANCCNCCNGTATCGGATCCCAGCGCGGCTACTGCCATATGGGATGCNACAGCGGCAGCGGAGCCTCCGGACGATCCCCCGGGAATACGTCCGTGGTCGTGGGGATTGCGGGTCTGCTGGAGAGCGGAATTCTCAGTGGAGGACCCCATGGCGAATTCATCGAGATTAGTTCGCCCGTAGAGGATGGCGCCCGCCTGTTTGAGCCGGCTGGAGACGGTAGCATCATAGGGAGAACGATATCCGGTTGCAAGGAACCGCGACGCGCAGGAACAAGGCTGGTCCACAACATTGATGTTGTCCTTGAGAGCAATGGGGATTCCGCCCAGGGGACCATCAAGATCGGCGGCCTCCGCTTCTATGATGGCACGCTCGAAATCGGAGCTCAGGTATCCTCCAATGATCTCGTTCTGTGCGGCGATGGCGGTGGCCACTGACTCAACGATTTCGCGGGAGGTCGTTTCTCCCGCAAGAAGCATACGTCGGAGAGTGCCGATACTTTGGGTCGCTAGGTTCACGGCCAGTCGTTTCTTAAGAATCAACAACTTTGGGCACACGCACCTGGTCGAGGGCACTGTCCGGCGTATTTCGCAGGAAGAGATCGCGCTCAAGGCTCGTATCCGCCCGATCCTCCCGCAAGCAATCAAGTATCGGAGCTGGATGAGCAGTGGGCTCCACCCCCTCCAGGTCAAGGGTTGAGAGGGTATCCACCAGAGCCACTACCCCGGCGAGTTGCTCCTGGAATCTCGCGGTTTCTTCGCCGGTCAGTTCGAGGCGNGCCAGNCCGGCCACATAGGCAACATCCATTGCCGGATTCTCATCAGGTTCGCTCGCGCTCACGNGGCGGATGGGGGCGTTTCAAGGACCATGTGTCAAGCGCGCTTCTTCAGCCCCCNGTGGCAGGGCATGCTACACGGCCTGGAGCACGGAGCAGATCCAAGCCGAGAGAGCCAGGATCGCGGTCACCAGAAGGACGAAAAGGAAGGCACTCCGTGTCTGGTAGCGGTGCTCGTTGCGAATCTCGCCACGACTGAGCTGGTAGTAAAACTTGCGCTCTCGCCGGCGGTCAACGAGATCGTCGGGAGGAGGCATCGTCGTGATCTCCTCTTCCATTTCCTTCCTGATACGTTCAGGGGCTCCCTCGATAAATTCCTCAAGTTCACTGATGCGGGAGAGCAGCTTGGCTTCACCCGAGATGCGCTTCTCCTTTTTGCTGAAGAATCCCATTTACTTGAGGAGGAATACGACCAGAGCAGCAGCTCCAATCACGATTATGGGCAGGTTGTAGGCCAACCCCGCACTGAAGTTGGATGAAAAGCTGGCCCCGCTGCGCTGGCTTGGCCCGGAAGCCGGGTTTCCGAAAATTCCCCGTGTGCGTCCGCCCGCAAAGTGGGCACATGCACTTTCAAATTCCTCGTCAGCCTGCTCGAGCAGGCCCAGTGCACGGTCGAGCTCCACACTAAGAGATTCCCGTTGCCATCCCTCGGGTTCTACCTTCTCGATCCGGGCCAGGTGTGCCGCAAAAGACTGACGGGTCTGCTCAAGGTCCTCGAGTTCCTGACGGAGCTCAAAGAGTTCGCGATCGATGGAAGTGACCGAGGTCGAGAGCCGTTCGCTGATCTCGATTTGGCTGCTGATGAACTCCTCCTTGCGCCGATTGAGGTCGTCCATTTCACATTTCTGCCTCTCGAGGTGCTCCCTTTGGCGCTGGAGCAGCTCCAGCTGTTGCTGTGCTTCAAGAAGTTTTCCTTCGAAGTCCTCGGCGGGGGCCGAGGTGTAGGGGTCTCCACCGAGATCAAGTTGAGCCTCCCTGATTCTGAGATGTTGGGTATGTTCGGTTCCAGCAGCCATAACTTTTCCGGGGTGATACGGATATTATGAAGGGCGGGGCTAGAATAACCGGCTGCATTATTTTTGGCTAGTAGATATTCAATATTTATTAACAAGATAGTTCATATGACACCATTCGGTGGCATACCCAGGACGTTCATTCACGGGTATTGCATGAAAATCTAGACCCTGCAGGTGTCCCGGTCCCCTCAAGACGTTCGTTGTCCCACGGATTTCGACAGAAGCAACCCCGGTCACGGGTCACGAATCCTGATCAGGAGGGGATTCGGAACTCGGTTCCCTCCCCGTATACCAATGCCACCCTCGTTGGATCCACCTCGCCCCCTTCTGAGCAAGACCCTTGCCGTCCTCCAAAGCGAGGTAGAAGCACGGAACGAGGAAGAGGGTGACCGCGGTGGAGAAAACGATTCCGAATCCCAGGGAGACCGCCATCGGCATCAGGAACTGAGCCTGAATGGAATTATCGAGGATGAGGGGGAGGAGACCGGCGAAGGTCGTCAGTGAGGTCAGCGCAATAGGACGAAAGCGAGCGGCTCCCGAATCCAGAATTGCCTCTCGGACATCAAGGCCGGCCCGCTTCCTCCGGTTGGCAAAGTCAACCATGACGAGGGAATCATTCACGACCACACCCGCGAGTGCCATCATGCCAAACCAGGAGAAATGGGTGAGGGGGATACCCATGATGACGTGTCCGAGGAGCGCACCTATGAGGCCGAAGGGGATTGCAGCAAGCACAAACACCGGCTGCAAAAGCCCTCGGAAGGGAATCGCGAGCAAGGCGTAGAGGACAATGATCACAAAGACCCAGTTCCATTTCATCTGCTTGTTGGTCTGCTCCTCTTCCGCAATCGTCCCGACAAAATCCCAGCTCAGCCCCCCCTCCGCCTTGCTTACAATCTTATCAATCTCGGGCTCGGCCTGTGTCGCAATCGCGATTAGATCCGTAGTCTTGTCCTCGGGATAGGCGCCGATTTCCATTACCCGCGAACCGTTCTTCCGCTCGATTCTGGTGGGCGCCTTGACCACGCGGGCTTCTGCGACGTGCTCGAAGGGCACAGTGACATTTTCAGAGGTGAGGATCTGAAGAGTGTAGAGGGTATGCAGGGTTTCACGCAGGACTTCCGGCAGGCGGATCATGACGCGAATCTCCTCACGGTCCCGTTGAATCCGCTGGGCCTCGTCTCCAAAGAAGGCAGCCCGGACCTGACGCGCAAGCTGGACTTCGTTCAGGCCAAGTTCCCGGGCGCGCGGCTTGAGCGTAATCTCCAGTTCGTCACGCCGCCTGTCCCTGTCGCTATCGGTCCGGTGAATTCCCTCATAACCCTCGAGAAGCGTTTCAATCTCCCGCGCAATGGAATTCTTGAGGTCCGAGTCGGGGCCCTTCAGGTCCAGTTCGATGCCCTGTTGACGGTCCCACTTTCCGTTCTGGCTGTGCACGCGGAAACGGTCAGCTTCAGGAAGCGGGCCGACAATTTGCCTCAATCGCTTTTCGAGTTCGTCATTACCAGGACCAGGTGTGCTGCGCAGGCTGGGCGGCAGAATCTCGAGACTCACCATGCCTTCATTCTCGCGTGAGCTGCTGCGATAGGTGGCTCCCGTGCCACTCAGGATAGCGGTCACAAGCGACTGCCCGGAACCCGGATCAACGAATTCGTCAGCCAATTGTTCTGCCGCGGCGGTGATCTGGTTGATCACCTGGTCTGTCTTTTCAAATGGGGTGTCGGCCGGCATGCGGAGACCGCAATAGATCTGGTAACGGTCGACCTTGGGAAAGGTTCGCTCCTCAATATGCCCCCCTGCCCGGTAACCCAAGGCAGCCATCAGCAGGCCCAGGAAGAGGGTCAAGGTGACGTAGCGATGGTCGGCGGCGAGGCGAAGGGAAGGACGGTAGATCTTTTCGACAAAGCGCTCCAGACCACCTGCAATCTTTTTCTGGAAGCGTGCAAAGGGCCCGAGTCTGGCGCGCCCCGTTTTCAGGTGCTTGAGGTGGGAGGGCAGAATGAGCTTGGACTCGATCAGCGAGAAGATGAGCACTCCCGCAACAACGGGGGGAATCTGCCGGGTGAAATTCCCAACCCATCCATCAAAAAACATGAGCGGGGTGAAGGCTACAATCGTGGTCAGGACGCCGAAAGTAACCGGGGTGGCAACTTCCTTTGTCCCACGGACCGCCGCTTCGAGGGGGTCGCTTCCCTGCCGAAGTTTGGTATAGATGTTTTCCCCGGTCACGATGGCATCGTCGACCACGATACCCACCACGATAATAAAGCCGAATACGCTCATCAGGTTGAGTGTCATTGGGCCCCAGAGCAGAAAGGGCAGATCCACAGGCATGAGCATGAGTCCACCGGCGAAACTCATGGGTATTCCGATCGTCACGAAGAATGCGAGCATCGGCCGGAGAAAAAGGCCTAGAATGAGGAAAACAAGGACCGCGCCAAGCGCGAGAGAGGAGGTAAGAAGGGAAAGTCGTCCCCGCATGGAAACCGACTCGTCGTCCCAGATGGCAAACTTGATACCCTCCGGAAACCGGGAGCCGGAGGAGGCGATGTAGTCGCGCACTGCATCCGAAATTCCAATCGCGCTTTCCTTGCCGGAGCGCAGGACCTCGATACGCATGGCACGCTCACGGTTGTAACGAATCAAGCTGCGATCCTGCACAAAACCGTCGTTTACCTTCGCAACTTCCCCGAGTTTCAAGGTGGCCCCATTACTGGCTCGCAGGACGATGTTCCGGAAGTCGTCGGCACTGTATGCCTGACTCCGGGTCCTCAGCAGCATGCGGCCTCCGGTTGTTACAATCGACCCGGCGGGGAGGGCGATCGATGATCGCTTGATTGCGTTGCTGATTTCCTCGATCGAGAGTCCATAGCTCCGGAGCGTATCGGGCTCGATTTCGATGCCGACCTCCCGCTCACGATTACCCGTGAGCGACACCTGGGAGATCCCCGGAAGATCGAGGAGGTCGTCCCGCACCTCATGCCCAATGCGCAGGAGGTCGCTCTCGCTCAGATCGCCGTGGATCATAACGGTGCACACCTCCCACCAGGTATCAGTATTCGGGATTCGAACCCGGGGGCGTTCCGTCTCGTCTGGGAAGGTGCTGATCTGATCGGTCCTCCGTTGAACCTCTTCAAGCATCTTGTCGATGTCGACTTCCCGCATGGGTTCGATTTCCACCCTGGCACTCCCTGAGTTGATCTCCGCCCGGAACTCCTTCACCCCGGGGAGCCCCTCCAGGGCCTGTTCAATAGGGAGGACAATCGTGCGTTCCACGTCCTCCGGGGTGCCTCCCCGGTAACTCATGCTTATTTCCACCTCGCGGAATTCGAAGCTGGGGCGGACCTCGAGGGGGATTTCGGTAAACGCTGCCCGAAGACCAAGAAAGAGGACCGCTACCAACAGAAAGTTGGCGGCCACGTCATTCCGGGCGAACCAGCGAATCATGGGACTTGACCAGCTGTTTTAGAATTCAAGGACACATTGCCCATGACAGTCCCGTGCGGCTTGTCGGCGACCGGTGTCTCCCCGTCGGAACGGTGCGCTGCTCACAGGCGCTCTGTGATGGCCGCACCCATCTCGCTTGTGTTGACGCGTTGCTCGCCCTCCGCACCACTGAAGATATCGCCGGTTCGGTAACCCTCCGCAATCGACTGCTCGACAGCCGAGTCAATGGCGTAGGCTGCATCAGTAGAGCCTAACGAATAGCGCAGCAACATGGAGAGCGAGAGAATCTGCGCGATGGGATTGGCCAGTCCCTGTCCGGCAATATCAGGAGCCGAGCCTCCGCTGGGCTCATAGAGACCGAAGTTGCACCCCTCGGCATCAGGTTCCCCGAGGCTTGCACTGGGAAGCATGCCCAGTGACCCGGAGATCATGGCCATTTCGTCAGAGAGAATATCCCCGAAAAGGTTCCCGGTGACGATTACATCATAGTCGGGAGCGTAGCGAATGAGCTGCATGGCCGCATTATCGACGTAGAGGTGAGAGAGTTCGACATCAGGATACTCGGTCGCCACCTCTACAACGGTTTCGCGCCAGAGGCGGGAGTTCTGCAGGACGTTGGCCTTGTCCACCGAGCACAGCCGTCCGCTGCGTTTGCGAGCGGCCTGGAAGGCGACATGGGCAATGCGTTCAATTTCACTGCGGCGGTAGACCATCGTATCGATAGCGATCTCCTCACCATTTTCCTCCCGGCGCTCCTTGGGCGATCCAAAGTAGATGCCCCCTGTGAGCTCCCGTACGCAGAGGACGTTGAAGCCGTCGGGAATAAGGCTGTTTTTTACAGGCGAGGCATCAATGAGAGAGGGGTGGCAAACCCCCGGGCGGAGATTCGCAAAGAGACCGAAGTGTTTACGCAACGGCAGGAGAGCTCCTCGCTCAGGCTGAATTTCCGGAGGCAGGTCCTCCCACTTTGGCCCACCCACTGATCCAAAAAGAATGGCGTCGGCCGCCTCGCAGCCCCGTAGCGTACTTGAGGGCAGGGGAGTTTCGTTGTTGGTGTCATCGAGGGCCGCTCCGCCGACGAGGAACTCCTCGGTGCTGACTTCAAGGCTGAAGCGGGCCGCTACGGCATCGAGCACCCTGCGGGCCTCGACCATGACTTCCGGGCCAATCCCGTCACCGGGAAGAACCGCGATGCGATACTGTGGCATGGCGGGGAAGTAGCGTGTCTCGACCGGGAGGGAAATGGAATTCGGGCAGGATTTTGTAGTCGAGTTTCACATGGGTTGGGGCAGGGTCTCGCTCCGTGCACGTTCTCCTCGACTTCCTCTGGCTCCTCCTGGGCCTGGGCCTCCTTTACTTCGGGGCCGAATGGCTCGTGCATGGCGCAAAGGAGATCTCACTCAAACTCGGCATCGCCCCCCTCGTCGTAGGACTCACCGTTGTGGCGTTTGGCACGAGCGCCCCGGAACTCCTCGTTTGCCTGCAGGCGAATCTGCAGGACCCCCCGAAGGGTGATATGGCCCTTGGAAACGTCGTTGGCTCCAACATCTGCAATATCGCACTGATCCTCGGGGTCGGAGCAATAATCCGGCCCATCTGTGTCCACCTGCAGATTCTCCGGAAAGAAGTGCCCGTTCTTCTGGCGATCTCACTCGTATTTGTTTGGTTCCTGCGTGACAGGACAATCGCAAACTGGGAAGGCCTCATCCTCTTTACCGGGGTCATTCTCTATACGGTGCTCAGCTTGTGGCAGGCCCGACGCGACCCGGCTGCCGTGGCCCTGGAGAACATGGACGAAAAAGAGATCCGGGCTGCCCGCGAAGCAAACAGGAAACGGCTGGTGTCCGACCTCCTTCTGATCGTGATTGGGATGGGGGGACTCGTCTACGGCGCCGACCGCCTGGTGTATGGCGGCAGCAATATCGCTCGTGAATTCGGCGTTCCGGAAGCCACCATCGCGCTGACGATCGTCGCGTTCGGGACCTCGCTCCCTGAACTTGCCACCTCGGTGGTCGCTGCCCTGAAACATCAGGGTGATATCATCGTCGGCAACGCCATCGGTTCCTGCATCTTCAACATC
>PBLI01000064.1 GCA_002721695.1 Roseibacillus sp.
GTGCGTTTGACGATTCGTTCGGTGGAACGGATGCCTGTGGTGGTCAGTGCAATGACCGCTGGGGTGCGGGAGGCATAGGGTTGGGAGGGTCCCCGGGTGACTACATCCTGCAGTATACCAGTGACGGCGGGGGAACGTGGACGGATGTTGCGACGATCACCTATGACGCGGTGGGAGGAGACATTGCTCCGGGGGGCGAATTTACGCCATGGTTGCGGCATGAGTTTGAGGTGAAGGAAAACGGGGGGCCGCTTGTAGCGGGCGGTCTGCGCCTGATCTTGCCCGGCGCAGCCAACAACGTGGCAATTGATGAGTTTGAGATCTATGGATCAGCGGTCGCGGTAGCCCAGCTCAGTCCGGTGGAAGATGGAGGGGTGATCGATAGCGACAACCTCGGTGTGCCGGGCGTGCCCTTTGCGAAGGACACGATGGGTGGACGGTCAGTGGGAGCGCTCAATGATCAGACCTTTGGGGATGAGAGCGCTTGGATCGGTAGCACGGGGGATAACTTTGTGGGACTGAACCTGGGAGCTCTTCCTCGCACGATCCGGAGTTTTGCCTTTGGCCGGGACAATACCGGGGTGGAGACGGACCGATCGCTGGGAGTCTTCACAGTGCAGCTGACCGACGTGGCGGAGCCCGACGAGACCACGGCAGATGGAGATTGGGTAACGGTTGGAGAAATTACGTATGAGGCTGGCAATCCACAGGATCCCCACCTGCGGCACCGTTTCAATATTGTGGAACAGGCGGCGACGGGGATTCGCTTGCTGACACCTGATGGTGCAGCGATCGATGAACTGGAAGTTTACGCCGAACGTTACACTCCGCCTCCGCCGGCTGCGGTGAGAATCAACGAGGCGCCCGGGTTCACCGTGACCTGGGACGGAAACGATGGAGATCACTTCGATGAGAATCCGCCTCCCGCCGGGGCCACCGTGCCGGACAACCTTGCACTTGCGAGCAATGGTGGGGTGCCTTTTGGCAGCGCGGATTCCCAGTTTGTGCCGACCCACCAGATTGCGAATCTGAATGATGGATTCTATGGCAACTCCAGTAGTCACATCAACGGCCCCGGAGTCTCGCCGGCGTTCTTCGGGATCGCCTTGCCGGGTCCCACCGCGCTTACCGCGATAGCCTGGGGGAGGGATAACGGGAATGGGGCCTTTGATGATTCCTTCGGGGGAACCGATCCCTGTGGTGGGCAGTGCGATGACCGGAGTGTAGGCTTTTACGTTCTGCAGTTTACGGATGTAGCCGATCCTGACGCGCAAACGGGCGATGAAGACTGGACGACCATCGCTGAGTTCGAATACACCGGAGGGCTTGGCACGGACAATTCTCCCGGGGGGCTCTTCACGGAGTGGTTGCGTCATCAATATGAGATCGGAGTGAACGGCGGTGGAGCGCTCGTGGCGACCGGGGTAAGGATTGTGATTCCCGCCCCGCATCCGCCGAACGACATCGCGATCGACGAGATCGAGCTCTACGGAGCGGGGGCCGCCCCGGAGCGGCCTCGGTTGGAGGTGGCACGCACACCCGATGGCAAGATCACCCTCACCTGGGACAGTAAGGTCGGGCGTATTTACAACGTGAGAAGTGTGCAGGATCCCTTCGTGGGGAACCCGGTCACCTGGCCGATTTATGACGGCCTTGAGAACCTGGAACCCACGTTCCCTGAAAACTCGGTGAGCTTTGCCTTCCCGGACGACGGGGAACGCTTCTTTGTGGTGGAGGAGTTTCCCGCGCCGCCGGAGGCGGTCTTCACGGACCACCTCGACGGAGGGGTGGATGACTGGACGATGGGATCAGAAGGATTGGCTGGAACGGCGTGGCAACACGGTTCGCCCAGTAATGTGGGGCCGGTTATGGCGAACAGTGGAGCCAACTGCTTTGGAACGAACCTTGATGCGTTTTACGGAGTGGACGCGAATGTCTGGCTCCGTTCTCCGGCGATTGATTTGTCGGGAGCTGCGGAAGCGACCCTGTGCTATCAGCAGTACAAGGCGATTGAAAATCCCAATCCAGATGTCTTTGATTTCGCACAGCTTGCTGTGCTGGATGCGGGCAGCAATGAGGTCTTGGCGGTGATCGAGACCAATATCACCGGATTTTCGGACGACTGGCAGAAGGTGACCAAGGCCCTGCCGGCGGAGGCACTTGGGAAGGCGGTCAAGATCGAGTGGCGCTTGCGAAGCGATGATATTGAGAACTATGAGGGCTGGTACATCGATGATGTGGAGGTGACGATCCCCTAACTGATTGCTTGCGCCGTCCCGGAGGTTGGGCGAGCGTTGTGTTTTACTCCCTAATGCCCGCCGATTCCAGAACCCGGCAACCCGTCAGGCAGGCGCTTGCAGTGGCTCTGCTTGCCTGTGCCTGGGGTGGACTGGTGCGAGCGGATAGCGTGGTGGTGTTCAACGAGCTTCACTATCATCCGGCGGGAGTTCTCGATCCGGAGTGGATCGAACTGCACAACCAGATGGCGATCGATGTCGACCTCTCGGACTGGCGCATGAGAGGCGGGGTGGATTTTGATTTTCCATCGGGGACGGTCATTCCGGCCGGCGGCTACCTGGTGGTCGCGGGTGACCCGGGCAGGATGGAGGTCCCTGCGCTCGGCCCCTGGGACGGATCACTGGCGAACGACGGAGAAGAGATTCGGCTGCGAAACAATTCGGGGCGGCTCATGGACCGGGTAGATTATCGCGACCGGGGACGCTGGCCGATTGGTCCGGACGGGTCGGGAGCAACTCTGGCGAAGGCTGACGAGGATACGATGAGCGGACATCCGGCAAGCTGGACGACGAGCAGGGAGGTGGGAGGAACGCCAGGGGCGGCAAACTTTTCTGATGGCTCGGAGGTGGAGCCGGCGCTGGTTATCATTCCGATTGATGGGCAATGGCGATATAACGAGGGTGGAGTGGCTCTTCCGGAGGATTGGGCGCGGAGCACACATGCTGTCGGCATAGATGGTTGGAAAGAGGGTGCGGGGTTGTTGGGGTTTGAGACGACCCCGGCGTCGCTCCCGGAAGCGCTCGCGACACCCTTAGCGGATACAAGGCAGAATGACTTCATCACCTACTACTTTGAGACCGAGTTTCAATTGTCGGCAGCGCAGGTTGCACGGGTGAGGCTCCTGGAGATGCGGCACGTGATCGATGACGGGGCGATCTTCTATCTCAATGGGGCAGAGGTTGGCCCCCGCTTCAACATGAGTGCAGGGGCGGTGACGTCGGAGACCACTTCGAATGCGGTTGTGCGCAATGCGGATTACGAGGGGCCGTTCAGTTTGTCGACGGCCAACCTGGTGGAGGGTAGCAACCGGATCTCGGTGGAAGTGCATCAGCAGGCGGCGAACAGCAGCGACATCATCTTCGGGTTGGAGCTGAGCCTGTCGCTGGCAGCTGCGGCAGCGGAGGGAGACGTTCCGGTGGTCATTAATGAACTTTCGGGAACCGGGGAGGATGTGTTTCGCATGGAGCTGGCCAACCGTTCAAGCGGGCCGATGGAAGTTGGTGGGATGGTAATTGCCTCGGTGGGGGTGACGGACGCCAGTGTCATGTTGGCGGGCCCGCAGGTAATCGGGCCCGACGGATTCCTGGTGCTGGATGAGGCGCTACTCGGATTCCGGCCGGAGAATGGAGACCGGCTCTTTGTGTTTTCTCCCGGACGGCTGGAGTTGCTCGCGGCCGCGCGGGCCGATGACTTGCCTCGGGCCTGGTCGCCGGCGCATGGACGACATCTCGTCCCGGACGGATCGAGTTTTGGATCGACGAATACCTTCTCAATCAATTCGGACATCGTGATCAACGAGATCATGTATCACTTCCGGGAGGATCCTGGAGTGGCGGCAGGAGAACCCCTTGTGGAGCGCAGCGAGTTGATCGGGTTTTCGGACAGCTGGCGCTACAATGATACGGGGGATGACCTGGGAGGGAGCTGGGCGGGGCAGCGCCACTTGGTTGACGGGGTGGACTGGTTCAGCGGGCCCGGGCTTCACGGGTTTGAACTGGGGAATCTCCCGGAGCCAATTCGGACGCAGTTTCCGAGCCCGGTGGAGAACGAGATCGTGACCTACTATCTTGAGCGGGAGTTCACGCTGACGGAAGAGCAGCTGAGAGGAAGCCTGAGTTTGGAAATGTCGCATATCATCGACGATGGCGCGGTGATCTACCTGAACGGAGTGGAGGTGGAACGCTACAATCTGCCGGGGGGGCCGATCAGTGCGACCACCCTGGCGAGCACCTCGATTCGAGACGCAAGGCTTCAGGGGGTCTTTGAATTGCCGGCAGCAAACCTGGTGGTGGGTGAGAACCGGATCTCGGTGGAGGTGCACCAGGACAATCCCGGCAACAGCGATGTCGTATTCGGGTTGCAGCTGGTCGCGGTCAGCGAGCTCGCTCCCCCTGTTGAAACGCAGCCTATTGTAGAGCGGGATGAGGAGTGGGTGGAGCTGTTCAACAAGGGGACGCAAGAGGTGGACCTCACCGGCTGGTCAATCGATGGTGGCATCGATTTCAACTTCGCAGAGGGGACCAGGATTCCAGCGGGAGGCTTCCTGGTAGTAGCGAAGGATACTGCTGAGCTGGTGGAGAAGTATCCCGCGCTTGCGAAGCGGGTGGTGGGAGACTACCGCAATCGTCTGAACAACGGGCGGGATCTCATCCGGCTGGAGGACGAGCTTGAGAATCCAGTAGATGAGGTTGAATACGTGGAAGGTGGGCGTTGGCCGGATCTGGCCGATGGGCGGGGGTCGAGTCTCGAGCTGCGGGATGCGCGTGCTGACAACAGCAACCCGCAGTCGTGGGAGGCAAGTGAGGAGGGCGATAAGGAGGATTGGGAGCTGGTAAGCTATCGGGAGACCGGTGGGCAGAGCTATGGCCTGACGGTCTGGAACGAATTCCGGTTGGGGATGTTACAGGCGGGAGAGGTGCTCATTGATGACGTGAGCGTCATTCGGGATCCTGACGGAGTGCGCGAGCAGCTGATTCAAAATGGAAACTTCAGCTCGGGAGCGAATCATTGGCGAATGATCGGTAATCATCGACACAGCGAGGTGATTGACGAGCCTGGCAACGGCGGCAACAAGGTGCTTCGGCTGGTGGCGACGGGTGCGACCGACACGCGACATAATCACCTGGAAACTACTTTCGTGAACAACACGAACATTTCCGGGACGCAGACTTATGAAGTATCATTTCAGGTGCGTTGGATGGCGGGATCAAATCAGCTGAATTCGCGGTGCTACTATCAGCGTCTGGCACGGACGACGCAGCTGGCCCGGCCAGAGCGCTGCGGTACTCCCGGGGCGGTGAATTCCCGGGCCGAGTTGAATATCGGTCCAACCTTCTCTGATCTGCGCCACCATCCCCCGGTGCCGGCGGTGAACGATGGAATCGAGGTGCGTGCTCATGTTGCCGACCCCGACGGACTGGGGGACATTGTCTTGAAGGCGCGCTACGCGGAAGGCCCGGTGCAGACCTTTAGCTTCTCGGTGGATGAGGATGGAGAGGGTGTGGGTCAGCTTCCAGGGGCCAGTGCGGGGACGGTTATCCAGTTCTGGGTTGAGGCCCTTGATGTTCGTGGGATCCGCTCGATGGCGCCGCCTGCAGGCCCGGATTCGCGGGCTTTGATTCAGGTGGAAGACAACCAGGGGACCAACCTGCCCCTGCAGGAGATCCGGCTGATCATGCTGGGATCGGATCGCAACTTCCTGCTGAGCACCTTGAACCTGATGAGCAATGAGCGCCTGGGTGGGACGGCCATCTATAACCGGAAGAAGATCACCTACGACGTTGGAGTTCGGTTGCGGGGAAGTGGAGCCGGCCGGGCGCGTGACGGCAGCTCCGTGCAGAGTTTCAGTATTGCCTTTCCTGATGATGATCTCTTTCGAGGGGTTCACGGCTCGGTGGGGGCGGATCGCTCGGCGCGTTCGCCGGTGGGGCGGCGGCCGGACGAGATTTACGTGAAGCATATGTTCAATCATGCGGGGGTGCCGTGCATGTATGATGATCTCGTTCACATGATCGGGCCCAGCTCGACCTACAGTGGGCTCGCGATGTTGCAGATGGCGCGCTATGGGGCGCTCTTCATGGAGACACAATTTGAGGACGGGGACAAGGGAGCGGTCTTCAACCTCGATATTACCTATGATCCGGTGACGAGCCAGGGAGGGGCGGAGGGATTCAAGCCGCCTGTGCCCTTCCAGCACATTGGGACGGATATCCGGGACCTGGGGGACGAAGAAGAAGATTACCGCACTTCTTTTGAGATCCGAAGTGGGCGTCGGCGGGATGATTACAGCGCGTTGATGGAGTTCTGCAAAGTGATGTCGCTGCCTTCTGCGGAGCTGGATCGCAGGATCGAGTCGGTCATGAATGTCGATCAGTGGATGCGCTACACCGCGCTTATGGTGTTGTGCGGGATCGGGGACACCTTTGTTCTTGGAGGATTGAAGCACAACATCCGCATGTATGCACCAGGTGGAAGTGGGCCCGTGGTGGCCCTGCCGTGGGACAACGACTTCGTATTCAGTGCGGGGACAAGTTCGTCGATGTTTCCGATGAACGGAAATCTTCGACGGGTTGTTGAGATTCCGCGCGTGCGCCGGCTCTACTGGGGGCATATCCATCATCTGGTGGGTACGACTTTCGGTGTCGGCTACATGGACGATTGGCTGGCCCACTATGGTGACGTGATGGGCCACAATCTCTCGGGACAGGCAGGATACATTTCGGCGCGGGGGAACCACGCGTTGAGCCAATTGCCGGCCCAGATCCCGTTCAGGGTTACGAGTGGGGAGCCCGGCGACATCACCGTGAACGGGACCTTGGCGCGGGTGACGGGTCAGGGGTGGATCAACGTGCGGGAGATGCGATTGGCGGGGAGCCCGGAGCCGTTGCCGCTCATATGGAGTGACGACCGGAATTGGCAGGTCTCCTTTCCGGTGCTTCCGGGTGTGAACCAAGTGGAACTGGAGGTTTATGACTTCAGTGGAGACCTGATTACGACGGTGCCTCTCACGATCACCAGTAACGCGTCCGGGCCACAGCCGGTCGAGTCTCTCCGGGTCACGGAGTTGCACTTCAATCCGCTGGGGAGCGATGAGACCGAATTCGTGGAGCTCAAGAATATCGGTGGCAAGTCCCTGGATATCAGTGGTGCTTCCTTCGCGGATGGCATTGATTTTGTCGTCCCGCCAAACACGACCCTGGCGGCGGGGGAATTTGCCTTGGTGGTCCGTAACCGGGTGGCCTTCGAGGCTTTTTATGGAGAGGGCTTCCCGATTCTGGGTGAGTTTGCACCGGATGCCCTGTCGAACGGTGGAGAGCGGATTGAACTACGCGATGCCTCGGGCAATGTGGTGCAGGCATTCAGTTACACGGATGCTTGGTATCCGGCTGCGGATGGGGGAGGCTACTCCCTTGTGGTCCGGGATGCGCAGGCAGACGTTGCGTCCTGGGGAATGGTGTCAGGCTGGGCGCTCAGCAGACAGGAAGGGGGTAACCCCAATGCGGCGGACGTTGTCTTTGCATCACAATTCGAGGGCTGGCAGCGGGAACATTTCAATGAAGAGCAAATAGCGCAGACGGGAGTTTCGGGCCCCCTGGGTGATGCAGACGGAGATGGGTTCGAGAACCTCTGGAGCTATGCGGCAGGGCAAGACCCGTGGAAGAACCTGCGCGCGGAGTTCTTGCCCCGGGCTGAGATGCACGCAGGGCGGCTCCGGTTGTTCGTGAGGGTCCGGGTGGATGCGGTGGACCTGCAGATCGCGGCGGAGTTTGGCGAGGATCTNGTCAGCTGGAGTCGAGTCGATCAGGCAATGGGGGCGACGGTCGATCACGGCGATGGGACGCAGACCCTTGTATTTGAGGACGTGGCAGAAGGCGGGGTGCGGAGGTTTGGACGTGGACAAGTCACCCTATCGTCGCCTTGAGTTGTGGCTGGGTCCGCTCTAAGCTCGGGCTGATTGCATGAGATTCAGCGTATGTGTCTTTCTTCTGCCGGTCAGCGGAGCGTTGGCCGCTGAAATGGTGGAGTATGAGAAGGACATCCGGCCCATCTTTGAAGCGAACTGCTACCAGTGCCATGGAGCGGATAAGCAGAAAGGGAATCTTCGCCTCGACACCCCGGCGGGCATCCGCAGGGGAGGAGACTCCGGGGAGCCTCTCTTTGTCCTGGGAAAGCGGGGAGAGAGCTACCTTTTCCGGCTGGTGAGTCGGGAGGACCCCGGGGAAGCGATGCCTCCGAAGGAGAAAGACGCGTTGTCGAAAGCGGACGTGGCGAAGATTGGGTTGTGGATCGACCAGGGGGCCAAGCTCCCGGGCAAGGAAGAGNTAGCAAGGTTGAGCACCGACCACTGGTCGTTTCANCCNGTNGCCGGAAAGCACAAGCACGGCANCGTGGATGGCTATCTGANGGAGGCCCTTGCGTCGAAGGGGTTGCNGTTTTCGTCGCGNGCCGATCGCCGGACCCTGATCCGNCGNCTNTACCTTGTGATGCTGGGGCTGCCNCCGTCTCCCGAGGAAGNGGANGNCTTNCTGCGGGACAAGTCTCCCGAGGCGTGGAGCGCTCTGGTGGAGAAGGTCCTCGCCAGTCCGCATTACGGGGAGCGCATGGCNCGGCATTGGCTCGATATCGTGCGCTTTGCGGAGACCAACGGGTTTGAAACGAATCGTGAGAGGCTGACGGCGTATCGGTTCCGGGACTACGTGATCGAGTCCTTCAACGAGGACAAGCCCTACGACCGGTTTGTGAAGGAGCACCTGGCCGGGGATGCGCTGGGAGCGGACATCGGGACCGGTTTCCTGGTGGCAGGGCCCCACGATATCGTGAAGAGCCCGGACCCGAATCTCACTCTCATGCANCGCCAGGATGAGCTGGCNGACATGATCAATACNACCGGGACGGCCTTTCTTGGGCTGACGCTGGGTTGCGCGCGGTGCCATAACCACAAGTTCGATCCCGTGGCGCAGAAGGATTATTATGCCCTGCAGGCCGTGTTTGCGGGGGTCGGGTTCGGCGAGCGTGCCCTGAAGATTCCCCGGGATGAGAAGGCAAGAGAGAAAGTGATCGCCCTGCGGCGGGAAGTGGCTGGCTTGGAGGCCGGGGTGGAGCAACTGCGGAAACGGGCAGCCAGGTCGGGAGTGAAGCCTGCGAGGCGGCCTGCGGTGACGGCCCGCGGCAACGTGGATTCCTTCCCCGCCACCATCGCGAAGTTCGTGCGCTTTACAATCAGGCGAACCAACAGCTCGCAGCCCTGCATCGACGAGTTGGAGGTCTTTACCACGGAGGGCGAGAATGTGGCCCGGGGAGGCAGGGCCACTTCGTCGGGGAATCTTCCCGGGTATGAGATTCACAAGTTGGAGCACATCAACGATGGGAAGTATGGCAATGGGCGGAGCTGGATTTCCAATGAGAATGGCANGGGCTGGGTGCAGATTGCGCTGCGAGGAGAGTTCGAGGTGAATCGCATCGAGTGGGCCCGCGACCGGGAAGGCCGGTTTGCGGATCGAGTCGCCACCGATTACACGATCGAGCTCTCCCGGAATGGAACGGAGTGGAAGCAGGTTGCGCACTCAGGAGATCGCGAACCCTTCGGAGGCAAGTCCGATCCCGAGGCGTTTATTGCGGCTCTTCCCAAGGAGGAGGCGGAGCGGGCGCGCGCGTTACTGACAGCTCTCGAGGTGAAACGAAGGCAGGTTTCCGATCTGGAGACAGGACCGAAGTCCTGGGTGGCGAGGTTTTCCCAGCCCGGCGCCACCCATCGTCTCTATCGGGGAGACCCCATGGCCAGGCGGGAAGAGGTGGGGCCCGATGCCCTTCCCGTGATTTCCAGCCTGGGGCTGGCGCGCAATGCCCCGGAACGTGAGCGACGGGAGGCGCTCGCACACTGGATTGCGAGTCCCGAAAATCCTCTCACCGCACGTGTGGCGGTGAACCGGCTCTGGCAGTTTGTCTTTGGAACAGGGCTGGTCGATACGCCCAGTGACTTCGGGGCGAACGGGACTNGCCCCACGCATCCCGGTTTGCTGGATTGGCTCAGTGCCGAATTCGTGTCCCGGAACTGGTCCGTAAAGGAAACGATGCGCCTGNTGCTGAACTCGCAGGCTTTCCAGCAGGCGAGCGGCCCCAGCCCACATGCGCACAGCATTGATGCGGACAGCCGCCTGCTCTGGCGTTTTCCACCGCGGCGCCTGGAGGCGGAAGCAATTCGTGATGGCATTCTCTCGGCCGCTGGGACGCTTGATCGCCGGATGGGTGGTCCGGGCTTTTATCTCTTCGAGGTGGATCGGGAAAATGTGGTGCACTACCATGCGAAGGAGGAGTGTGGCCCGGAGGAGTGGCGGCGCATGATCTACATGTTCAAGATTCGCCAGGAGCAGGACAGCGTCTTTGGCGCCTTTGACTGTCCGGATGGCAATCAGGCTATCCCGAAACGGAGCCGCTCGACCACCCCGTTGCAGGCGCTCAACCTGTTGAACAGCCATTTCACCATGCAGCAGGCGGGCAAGATGGCGGAGCGCCTCGGGGAAGGAGAGAGCGCCGTGCGGGAGGCCTACCGGATACTGTACGGACGGCCAGCGAGCAGGGAGGAGGTGGCGGATGCTCTCGGTTTTGTTAACAGGCATGGGATGGTCGCGTTCTGTCGGGCCATGCTGAACACCAACGAATTTCTTTTTGTATTTTGAATCGCGTATGACCCCCGACGAATACGGATGGCCCTCCCGAGCCGGACAACGCCTTCCGCTGAACCAGAGGGCCTTCCGATACCCCAGGTCCCAATGACCAGTTCCCGTCAATTGTTAGACCGCCGCAACTTTCTGGCTCACACAGGGAGCGGGCTCGGGAGTATTGCGCTTGCGAGCCTGTTGAGCAGGGATGGCCTGCTGGCCGCCGAGCGGGAGAGTGCCCCGGGAAAGACGCCCATTCGTCCTGTCATCGACGCCGCCAATCCGCATGCACCGCGCAAGCCGCACTTTGAGCCGAGGGCCCGTCAGGTCCTCATGATCTTCTGCTCGGGAGCGATCAGCCAGGTCGATACCTTCGATTACAAGCCGGAGATCATCAAGCGGCACGGGCAGCCATTGCCCGGGGGGGACCAGCTCATCACCTTCCAGGGAGCGCAGGGCAACCTTACGAGGAGTCCGTGGGACTTCAAGCCGCGGGGTCAGAGCGGAAAGATGGTGTCGGAACTGGTGCCTCAACTGGGGGAGCTGGCGGATGAGATGTGCTTCATTCATTCGATGGTGGGAAAGACCAACACGCACGGGCCGGGCGAAAACTACATGTGCACGGGCTTCACCCTGGATGGTTTCCCCAGTGCAGGGGCCTGGACGACCTATGCCCTCGGGAGCGAGACTGAGGACTTGCCGGCCTACGTGGCCATCCCGGATGTCCGGGGCACTCCGCAATCCAGTGTGAACTGCTGGGGTCCGGGGTTTTTACCCGCAGCCTTCCAGGGAACGGCCTTCAACGCGGCAAAGCCGTTGAGCAACCTGACGGTGCCGAAGGGAATAAGCAAGGCGACGGACGAGGCCACGCGAGCCTTTCTCGAGCGACAGAACAGGCGCCACCTCCGGAACCATGAGGGAGATACCGAGCTTGCGGCCAGGATTGCCAGTTACCAGCTGGCGGCTCGGATGCAGCTGAGTATTCCCGAGGTGACCGACCTGAGCAGGGAACCCGCCCACGTGCTAAAATCCTACGGAGCCGCTGATGCGGGGAGCAAGGTGGCCGACCTCCGGGCGGCCTACGGGCGCAATTGCATCCTGGCCCGGCGTCTCATCGAAAAGGGGGTGCGTTTCGTCCAGCTCTTCAACGGGGCCTACCAGACCGGCGGGGGGGGCGTGAGCAACTGGGACGGACACAAGGCGATTGAGAAGCAGTATTCCGTGCATGGCCCGGTGCTGGATCAACCTACCGCGGCCCTTCTCAGGGATTTGAAGACGCGTGGCCTGCTCGACAATACCCTCGTGGTTTTCTGTTCCGAGTTCGGGCGCATGCCGACTTTCCAGAAGGGGGCGAGTGGACGTGATCATAACCCCAGCGGCTTCACCACCTGGCTTGCGGGTGCGGGGGTGAAGGCCCCTTTCAGCTACGGTGCAAGCGATGACTTCAGCTACAAGGCGGTGGATGATATTGTGACCGTTTACGACTTTTACGCTACCATACTTCATATCCTCGGACTGGACCACGAGCGCCTCAGCTTCTACCATAACGGTATCGAGCGACGGTTGACGGACGTGCACGGACACGTGGTGAAGGATGTTCTCGCCTGACCGGCAGGAGGTGCAGGATCGGACGAGTCGCGGAGCCGTGTGGGGCTCACTCTGCCACTGCGGTGATATTGCCGGTGAACTGGAGATCGAGCGTGGTGCCGTCGTCGTCGATGTTGAAGCGGTCCTTCATGGTTGCGGCTGGAATGTGGAGGATCCACTTGCCGTCCCGGCGACTGAGAGAACCCGCCAGGATGACGGGTTCGGTTTTGTTGATCGTGAGATCCTCAACGGTTCTGCCGACCTTTTTTGCGAGGATGATCCCACTGCCCTGAACCTGGCAGGTTCCGCCGACGCTGAAGTGGCAGTTGGGCTGGGAGAAGCGACCGTCCTGCCTGAGAGGGATGGAGGCCGGGACGGTATGATCCCTGATGGTGAGGATGCCGGCCGGGATCAGGGTCCTGATGCTGCCGATGAGGGGAGACCAGGAAAACCTGAGTCGGCCATCGTTCGCGTTGGCAAGGCTGATGCTCTCGATCTTGAAGGTAGTCGTGCCATCATTCCCGGTGGTGACCGTGACGGTCACACTGCCGTTGAGTGCACAGGTGGCAGTCGAGCGGCGAGGGGGCAGCGGGCCGGGATCGAGAATGATGGCAATCAGGCCGGTAGAGATTCCCGAGTCAACCCGCATGTGCAGTCGCTGGGGCCGGGGGGGGCGGGCAGGATCGGGATCAATGACCTTCTTCCGGGGAGGGGTGGAGGGGAGGGAAGCGGCGGTTGCCCGGGCCTGCTGCTTTTCGGCAGGGGGGGAGAAGACATGACAGCCCGGCAGCAGGAGGAGCGCGGGGAGGACAATGAGAGCCCGGAGGGAAGAAGCAGACAGGGGGATTTCTCGCGAATCAGGCATCGAGCACCGCGAATTTCAGTTCCGCACAGGACACGACCTCGCCGTTGACGAGGCACTGGCAGGCAGCAACTCCGACGCTGCGCTTCAACTTCACGATTTCGGCTTCGATGAATAGAGTGTCCCCGGGGACGACCGGTTGGCGGAACTTAACCCGGTCGGCAGACATGAAGTAACCGATCTTCCCCTCGTTATCGGGCAGGCGCAGTACGAGAACGGCGGCTGCCTGTGCCATGGCTTCCAGCTGCAGAACACCGGGCATGACCGGATGGTCCGGGAAGTGTCCTGTAAAGAAGGGCTCGTTGTAGGTGACATTCTTGACGGCGGTGCACTTCAGCTCGCTGGAGAAGTCCATCACCTTATCGATCAGGAGGAAGGGGGCCCGGTGAGGNAGGATCTTGAAGATGTCCTTCGTGTTNAGGACTGCTTCGTTCTCTGGAATTTTGAAGGGNGGAACCATTGAGCGCATGCGCGCATACTCCTTCTTCAGGAGGCCNGCCATCTGGGTGTTGGGTCCGTGGCCCGGGGCCACTGCGATGACGTGACCGGTGATGCGCTTGCCGGAGAGGGCGAGGTCACCGATGAGGTCGAGCGCCTTGTGCCGGGCGAACTCGTTTTCAAATCGCATCGGCTCCTTGGAGAGGATTTCTTCTTCGCGGATTACCACCGCGTTCTCGAGCGAACCGCCCTTGATCAGGCCCTCGTCGAGGAGCGGCTTGATTTCGTCGTAGAAGGCAAAGGTCCGGGCGGAGGCGATTTCCTTGTCGTAGACCTCGGGAGTCACTTCGGTCGAGAAGTGCTGGGTGAACTTTCCGAGTCGGCTCAGGTTGGTAACGGAGACCCGGAACCCGCGATAGGGGACGATGGTGATATGCGAGCCATTCTTGCTGTCGAAGTGGAGCGGTTCGCGGATTTCCCAGGTTTTGCGNGGGTGGTCCTGCTCCTCCAGCCCGGCCTTCTTGATGAGTTCCACGAACGGTCGGGCCGACCCGTCGCCGATGGGCGGCTCGTTGGCATCCATTTCAATGAGAGCGTTGTCCACTCCCATTCCGCTGAGGGCGGAGAGCACGTGTTCGACGGTATGAACCCGGACCGATCCTGAGGCGAGGGTAGTAGCGCGTTCCACTTTCTCAACGCGGGATACATCGGCCTCAATGAGCGGCTGGTCCGGCAGGTCGATCCGGCGAAATTTGAAGCCGTGTCCGCCGGGAGCGGGCTTGATCGTCATGGTGACTTTCTCCCCCGTGTGGAGAGAAGTGCCTTCCAGGGTGGCTGGTCCCGCGAGGGTGTACTCCTTATCCCTGTTGATGCTGGCCACAATAGACTCTTGGGGCATGGACGGAGAGTAGGATCCACCGGGCTGCTGGCAAAGTGTTAAATGGTGACCGGAAGAAGGGGACACTGTTGGGGCATTGAGTCGATTATAGGATTGTTGGAACCTTCCGTTTGTGGGTCTCTCGCCAGGTCACATGGCGGGTAAGAAGGAGATCATTGCCGTTTGCACGGACATTCACGTGGTTGAGCTGTCCCGGCACTGGGTGGTGGTGGAAAAGCCTGCGCCCCTTATTGTGCATCCAACCAGTGAGAAGCCCGAGCCCACGCTTCTCGGGGAAGTGAACCGGTGGCTCGCGACCCGGGGAGAAGAGTATGGAACGCTCAGCATCCTGAACCGGCTGGATCGTGAAACAAGCGGGCTCGTCCTCATGTCGCGTACGCCGGTCGCCGCCCGGCATTTTGGCAGGGCGATGGAGAGGCGGGAAGTCCGGAAGCAATACAGGGCGGTGGTTTGCGGCTGGCCGGACTGGGAAGAGGCCCGAGTGGAGGAGCCTCTCCTCAGGAAGGGGGAAGTTGCCGAGACCCGCGTTTGGATCAAGCAGGCCGTCCACCCGGATGGACGGCCCTCGATCACGGAATTCAAAGTCCTCCGACGCCTTGAAAACCAGCATGGGCGCTTCGCAGTAGTCCGGGCAGACCCGGAGACCGGACGTACGCACCAGATCCGGGTGCACCTGGCCCATCTGGGATATCCTCTGGTAGGTGACAAGATTTACGGNCCCTCCGAGGAGTGTTACCTCGAATTCATTGAAACTGGCTGGAGCAAACAGCTGGCCCAGCGTCTCCACCTGCCGCGACATGCCCTCCACGCGAGCAGGTTGGAGGTGCCCTGGGAGGACCGAAGCCTTGCCTGGGAGTCTGCCTTCTGCGCCGAGTTGACCCAATTTTGTGAGATCGATGGTTGCGAGGNGGGGAAGAACAAGGAGAGTTGAGTCATGGTTGCTCTGGAGGAAGTTGTAGCGTTTCTCGATGAGGAATTGCGCCTCAGCGAGGTGCCGGACTATCCCGCGGCGNTGAACGGCCTGCAGCTGGAGGGGAGGGGAGAGGTCCGCCNGGTGGCGGCAGCGGTGGATTCCTCCCTGGCCGTGGTGAAGAAGGCGGTGCAAGCTGGCGTGGATCTCCTTATCGTTCACCATGGAATGTTCTGGAGCGGTGCCCGGCCCGTGACAGGGGCCACGTTCGAGAAGTACAAGACCGCCATGGATGCGGGGCTTTCCATTTACAGCGCCCACATCCCCCTCGACGTCCATCCCGTCCTCGGGAACAATGCATGCCTTTCGGCAGCGCTGGAGCTGCAGAACGTGGAGCCTTTTTTTGAGTGGAAAGGAATTCTCCTGGGGATGAAGGGAACCTTCCCGGGATCAAGGGAGGATCTTGCAGCAAAATGCGGTGATGTGCTTGGCAGCATGCCGCACCTCTGCCCCGGCGGTCAGTTCGAGGCGGGACTGGTGGGAGTGATATCGGGTGGCTGCGGGGAGAAGGTTGAGGCGATCCGCGCGGCGGGGATTGATACCTTCCTCACCGGGGAGGGGCCGCATTGGAGCTATACCGCTGCGGAAGAGTTGAAGCTCAATGTTCTTTATGGTGGGCATTATCTGACGGAAACCTTCGGGGTACGGGCGGTGGTGGATNTGCTGGAAGGCAAGTTCGGTCTCCCGGCTCGTTTCATCGATCATCCCAGTGGGATGTAGATTTTTCCCAGGCCTTCTGAGCCACCCCGGGAAATGAAGACCAATCGCGAATTGTTAGATCCCTCGTTCTTTGCGCGGGAACCCACCCGCTGTGCCCGGGAGCTCATCGGGTGCCGGGTCAAGTGGAAGGGGTGTGCGGGCGTGATCGTGGAAACGGAAGCATATGATGCAGCTGGCGATACGGCCTGCCACACGCATGTTCGCCCCGCTGCCCGCCGNTTCATTGAGGAACACGCCGCCGGGACGGCTTATGTTTATCTCAACTATGGCCTGCACTGGCTCTTCAACCTGCTTGTAAAGGGTGGAGAGCGGGACGGTTTCGTCCTCTTCCGGGCCCTNGAGCCCCTGCGCGGATTGCCGCTCATGCGCCGACGACGAGGCCGAGAGGAGAAGGTGGACCTGTGTTCGGGGCCTGGCAAGCTGACCCAGGCTCTGGGTATCGATGGAGCATTGCACGGAGTTCAGGTGCTGGAATCAGGGTCCTTTGCCCTCTGGCGTGCCGGGAACGATCCGGGGGAAGAACCTCTGGCNTGCCGAAGGGTGGGCATCTCAAGCGCTGTTGAGCGCAAGTGGCGATTTGTGCGGGTGGGCTCGCCCTGCCTNAGTGTGCCCCCGGGCAAGGAATAGAGAATAGAGAATAGAGATTTGGGCGGGTTGGATGGGCGGTTGGGCCTGNCTCCGGATTCCGGCCCTCCGGGCGTTATCCCACCACGGCGCATGAGATNTTCCTGTGGGGCTNCCCCTNGTTCCCTACCCAGCCGGGGGAAGTAGCCCGGNGGNTCGGNCAAAACGGGGTGAATTTGCCTGAAAAACAGGCAAAAGCTCTGGTGCGGGTGAAGGGAATCGAACCCTCGCCTCAAGCTTGGGAAGCTCGCATTCTACCACTGAACTACACCCGCCCTGAGCAATGGATGCTACTTAGCGTGAAGTCGTTGCTGCTGAAAGCGGAAAAAGTGCGGAAATCCTCTATTTTTCAAGGAAAGGTGTCCGGGGTGAACCCTCTAAATTTAGCGAAAAAAGCCTTGGCGCTCCGAAAACCGAGGGCTAAAACTTCTTCCAGACAGCGGGTATAGCTTAATGGTAAAGCCCCAGCCTTCCAAGCTGGCCATAAGGGTTCGATTCCCTTTACCCGCTCCACTCGCCAGGAATCAGTTCCCTAAAAATAAAGAAGCATCCCCAATGAAAACCATTCTCAAGTATGCCACTTTCGCGTGCGCGCTGAGCGTCTCTTCCGCCTCGTTTGCGGCAGAAGCTGACTGCACCAAGCTGTCGCAGACCGTAACGAAGCAGGTCTCCGCCCAGCCCGACAATGTGCTTGAGATCGTTGGGCGTCATACGGCGGCACACTCGTCCTGCGCGTGTGAGGTTGTGAAAGCGGCAATTGTCGCCACGGAGGCCGACGGCAAGCTGGTGAGCCAGATCGTCGCCACCGCGATCGAATCCGCTCCCGACCGGATGAACGTAATCACGGCCTGCGCCATAGCGGTTGCCCCCGACGCTCTGCCACAGATCAAGGCCGTGCTCGCCAAGCTCGACCCCAAGGGTCTGGCCAGAACGGGGAATGATCCCGTGGGCGGTAGCGCCAAGGGAGCAAAGGGAGCCAAGGACATCATTGCTTCCCCGAACGTGAAGAATCCCGTTGATGATATCTACCTCATTCCAGGTTTGCCCCCCATCCACCCTCCTATCCTTCCCGCCATCAGCACGCCAGGGGATTTCCCCAATGTCGATATTACCACTTCCCGGCCCGGCTTTACCCCGGGTCTTCAAAGATAGTCGACTCCTCGATGGATGCCCGATCGATAAACGCACGCGCACAGTGAATTGATCGGACTCGATATCAAAATCACTCTCCTCAGAATCGTATGAAAAACACCTTTATAGTTTCCGTAATCGGATTTGCCTCTGCCGGGCTTCTCTCGGCGCAGGGCCTCTACAACATCATGCCGTATGATGATGAGCCCGAAGATTCGCTTCCATTGGAATTTGCTGCCGGAGCTAATATCGGCTGGGATTCCAATGCCGCGCCCATATTTTCCGAGTGCGCCGGGGTAGATACCGACGATGCCCTGTACCTCTCCGGCTTCGTCCAGGCCAACTTTGTCAGCAAGACCCCGCAGACGACTGTCGACCTGTGGGGCCGCTTGGGCGCCACCTACTATCTTGATCCCATCGAACAGAGTGTTGGGCCGGCCGGGAACAGGGTGATCGAGGACTTCTACCCGCAAGTCCGTGGGGGCGTAAACTTCGTCCACCGGGTGAACGAGACCCTTCGTCTGCGCAGTCGCAACCACATCACCTACGAGCAGGAGCCCGATTACGATTACGGGCTGGCCACTGACCGCCGGCAGGGAAGCTACTTCCGCTACAGTTCCGACAACAGTGTCGGCTATCGCTGGACTGAGCGTCTTGGCACCAATACCGGCTACCGGCTGAGTGGAGTAACCTTCGATGAGGCTGACCGGAGCGACTACGTGCGTCACCTTTTCTACCACCAGTTCCGGTATCGCACGGCGCCCTCCACTGTGTGGACGGCAGCGTATCGCTACCAGCATCAGGATAACGATGTGGTCTCGGATTCCAACTCGCACTACTTCCTTGTTGGAACTGAACACCGGGTGAGTCCGACCACGGTGGTTGTCCTGCGCGGTGGTGTTCAGGTGCAGGAAATTGATGGAGGCTCCTCCAATACCTCTCCCTACCTCGAAGCAAGGGTCAAGACGGCCGTTACGGAATCTACCAGTATCAGTGCGTTTGTCCGCTACGGACTGGAGGACCGCAATCGCTGGATTTCCACCCACGACTGCGGACAGTTCCCCGTCCTTGGTCGTTATGAGGAGCGCGGGACTTTCCGCCTGGGCCTCCAGGGAAGCTACAGGGTCTCTCCCAAGCTGAGTTTGTATGGTGGTGGGAACTTGATCCTGTTCAGCTACGACGGTCAGGTCGGCGGTAATCCGGCAGCTCCGAGCAGCATGGATGAGAGCATCATCAACGTAAACGGTGGAGCCCAATACGAGCTTTACGAAAACATTTATATTTCTGGTTCTCTGAATTACACCCATTCCGCTTCCGATGCCGATATCCGGGACTATGAGCGGACTCGCCTGCAATTAGGCATTCAGTCCTCTTTCTAGGGGTTTCCTTTCGAAAAATCCGAACAGATCGTCCCCCGCAATGTCTGCTTCCATTGCGGGGGTTTTCTGTCTATACGCCTCCCCCCGCGGTTCGCACCGGACCAATAGCTCAACCCCCCACTCCCCCAGGTCATGCAAAACGATCCCGATCGCCAGCCCGCTGCCAGCGAAGCGTCGCTCCATGCCGTCGATTACTGGCAGGTGCTCAAGAATCGCTACGGAGTTATTCTGCTCACCTTCCTGCTGATTTTCATGACCGCTGCCGTGATCACCTACGTGATCCCGAAGCAGTATGAGAGCACCGCNCTGGTGCAGGTGAACCACTCCTACATCGAACTGGACCCCCTCAATGGCGCGGCCGGCCCCCCTATGACGGGAGCCTCGCCATCGCATTCCTACATCCAGAACCAGTTCAAGATTATCGAATCAGAAAAGACTCTTGCACGCGTGGTGGAGAGGCTGGATCTGANCACGCGGTGGAGTGGCTATGACCGNGATATGGCTCTCCTCAGGGTGAAGAAAATCCTGAAGACGGAACAGATCCGCAATACCGACCATATTGAGATCCGCATCCGGCACCAGAAGCCCGAGGATGCCCAGCTCGTGGCCCGAGAGATCGCAAAGTCTTACCAGCTCGTTCGTAATTCCGACGAGCGTGCCCGGGCGAGCGAAGCACTGGACGCCCTGGAAGCGGAGGTGCGTTCGCAGGAGGANCTGGTGGAAGACAAGAGGAGACACTTCCATGCCATCGTGAAGGCTGTTGGTGTTCCCTACATCGAAGGGGTTTTTCCCAGTGGCCGGATGGGCCAGAGCGAGGAAGAAATCCTGAAGATGGCTGTNATGCAGCAGTTCGAGCATGAAAAGGCGAAGCGCCAGCTTGAGAACCAGATCAACCAGCTCGTCAGCCTCAAGAATGAGGAGCTCATGAACTTTGCTGAAGGCCTCAAGCTCCCTGGTAGTGCGGTGCCCGAGCTGCACCGGGCCTGGATGGCAGGAAAGCGCAGTATCGCCACGATGGAAGCTTCGGGACTCGGCAGGAAACACCCCAACATCAGGATGGCGCTCATCGCGCAGGACAAACTGGAGGAAGATCTCCGGGCCGCGGTGGTTACTCTCAAGGATCTCCTGCGCACCCAGCTTGAGCTCGTTGACGGACAGCTCGAGAACCTCCGCAAGGTCGTGGAGGAAAGCCGGTTCGATGCCGTCGACAAGGCTCTNCAGTCCCAGGACTACGTCGAAGCGAAGCAGGATTACGAGACTGCCAAGGCGATGCTGTCCCAGATGAAGATCACCAACTCGGCCCGGCGCATTGCGCTCAAGATTCCCAAGAATCCGATCACCATCCTGGAGGATCCCAAGCAGGCCAAGGACGCGGTTTACCCCAAGGTCTCCCTCTTTCTGGGACTGGGAGCAGCGGTGGGCCTGATCTTCGGGATCGCGATCGCCTTCTTCCTTGAATANCTCGATACTTCGGTAAAGAGCCTTGAAGATGTTGAGCGTTACCTGCAGGTGCCCGTTCTGGCAGTCATTCCGAAGGATGTGGGCGTGCTGCACAAGCAGAGCGGCATGAGCCCCGACGCCGAGGCTTACCGAATTCTACGAACGAACATCGAATTCAACCGGAAGAATCCGGAGGACAATGCGATCACCATTGTTTCTGGTGGCGCGGGTGAAGGNAAGTCCACCACGCTGGTCAACCTGGCCTATGTTTGTGCACAGGGTGGATATACCACGCTCATGATTGACGCCGACCTTCGTCGCCCCCGTCTGCACACCTTCTTTGACATCAACAACTCGGTGGGATTGACCAACTACCTTACCACTGATCTGATGCTTGAGGACGTCATCCTGCAGACGCCGGTCGACAACCTCTATTTCCTTCCATCCGGTATTCTCCCGGCCGATGCGGCAGGCATTCTCAACTCCCGCAGGATGTCCGAGCTCATCGAGGACGTGAAACAGCGCTTCGACCTCATTCTGGTTGACTCCCCACCCATTCTTGGTGTGAGTGACGCCTCTGTGCTGGCTTCCGAGGTAGACCTCACGATGATCGTGGTCCAGCACCGNAAGCTGCCTCGCAANATGCTCCTCCGCGTGAAGCAGGCGGTTGAGAATGTGGGNGGTCAGGTGATTGGAGTAGTGCTCAACAACGTGGACGTGCGAAGTGACAGCCAGTATCAGTACTACACGAGTTACTACACCTACTACGCACCGACTGCAGATGCCGATCCGGTTCCNANTGCCTCNCCGGGCGGCGCATCGGCTGGCAGGGTCCGTAGTGCNGCAGCCTCACCTTCTTCCCAGGATGACGACGGCGGGCTNTACTAGGCCCGCTCTCCTCTCCGCTNTCAAAATNTCCGCCAAGGCGNGCCTCCAATTCCTGATAANATCATGAAAATCCTACAAGCGCTCTTTCTGTTCCTCCTTTTGGTCGTGCCGGCATCCTTGCAGGCCCAGATCGAAGCCGGGGGAGCCATTCGTATTACAATNCAGGGAGTTCCAGTCGGTGAGCAGGGCCGGATTAATGGCCCCTACCCAGTCTCGGACAAGGGNTANATCACCATGTGGGAGGTGGGTGCGATCAAGGCTGCGGGAGTGGAGCCCGATGTCCTGGCCCGCCTCATCGAAAAAGCATACCGTGAGGCTGAGATTTACACCAGCCCTACCATCCAGATCATTGCTGATTCCAGTGACAACCTGACTATCCAGGTAATCACGGTGGGAGGAAAAGTCCGGGCCCCCGGCCCCAAGCCGTTNCAGCGGAACATGACNCTCTATCAGGCGGTCATGTCGGCGGGTGGTCCCACCGAGTTCGGGGCTATCAACAGGGTGAGCCTCTATCGCAACGGCAAGCGTTACATTTATGATCTGAACAAGGGGGCCCATAAATTGCTCAAGGTGTATCCGCGCGATACCATCGAGGTTCCCCAGAAGAACGTTTTTGGGCGATAGGCGGCCTTGAGCCCTCCTGATCACGGAAATGAACGTTAATTGGCCGGGGATTACCCCGGCCATTTTACGTCCCGGGCTGTTGCGTTTTGATTCATCGGGGTTTAGGAGTTCCTCATGCCGAATCGCTGTGGCGTGCTCGTGACCTNTCTGGCCCTGGGACTTTCCCTGCCAGCCGGGGCTCAGGAGCGTGACGGGGCGGGGCCTCTGGAAGACCGGCTCCCGAAGATGCCCCCCGCAATTGTTGCCGCCCTCGGGGACGAAAAGTACAAGACGCGGCGGACGGCACAAANTTCGCTGCTGGAGTGGGGAAAGAAGGATCTTGGGGGGAGCGTTGAATCGCTCTACCGGTTTTANCGGAAGGTCGAGAATCCCGAGGTGAGGCTGCGAAGCCGCGAAGTNCTCAAGGCTCTGGTCATTCTTCAACAGCCTCTCCCGGGNCAGGGCTACCTGGGAATCCAGATGGACACCGCGCGCTGGAAAAATGAGCAGGGCGTNATGCAACCGGCCGTCTTGATTACCGATGTCAGAAAGGGAACTGCAGCTGCGATTGCCACATTGAGAGAGGGCGACCTCATAGTCGGAGTGGACGATGTCGTGTTCAATGACCTGGCGCCCACCCGCATGTTNGCCGACTACATCAAGTCCAAGAAGCCNGCGGATGANATCAAGNTCAAGGTGCGCCGCGGAATGGAACATCTCGAACTGACGGCTTCCCTGCGCAGGCGCCCGGCGGCGCTGGACGAAATAAACCAATGGGGTCTTCTTCCGGTNCTGCCGGANGAATCCGAGATGGATGAGGATTATTTCCAGGATTGGCTNCGCGAGCGCAGGGCGATGGAGCGCAGAATGAAAAAGGGCTAGNATTTCTNAGNTCTCGCCGCAGGCCGGAAAAGGGAAAGGAATCGACAAATCAACCCGAATCACGGAATCTGGNCGGGCTCCTGTCTCCCATAGAACGGTATTNTTAANAATGGCTCGTAATTCATCCCTAGTCGCAGCCGCCNTGGGCGCGCTGTTGAGCTNTTCTTCTCTGCCCCTTCTTGCAAAAACNGACTTCAACGTCGTTGGTCGCGAGATGGCGGGAATGTTGCAGAACAGCCACTACGCGCGCATCCAGTTCAACGCCGATCTCAGTGCCAAGATCCTCAAGGACTACCTCTCGGACCTGGACCCGGCGCGGCTCTACTTCACCCAGCAGGATGTCGATGCCTTTGAAAAAAAATACGGGAGAAGGCTGCACGAGCTTCTTATCAAGGGTCGGTGCATGGAGCCAGCTAATGAGATTTACAAGGTCTTCTCCCAGCGTGTGGGNGAGCGGGTGGCTTTTGCCAAGAAACTCCTCAAGACCGAGACGTTCAAGTTTGACTCNGACCAGGTGGTGATGCGCACGCGCAAAGAAGCNGACTGGCCCGCCAGCCAACAGGCAGCGGAAGAGATTTGGAAGCGTCAGATCGAAGANGCGCTCCTGTCGGAGATCCTTCGTCGGGATGCCGTCAAACGCCTCGCCGAAGAGCAGGGAAAGAAGAACCCTCTNGCGGATGAGAAAAGCCCGGCGGCCAAGATCGTCCAGCGCTATGACCGCTTCCACCGCAGCATCGGAGAGGCAGATGAAGAAGATGTCGCCAACTACTTCCTGAGCGCAGTNGCTGCGGCCCACGACCCGCACACTGACTATATGAGCACCCGCGAGATGGAGCGGTTTCGCTCAGGCATGTCGAACTCGCTGGTGGGGATCGGGGCTCTCCTCCAGGCCGAGGACGATGGTGCCACCAAGATCATGGGNATTGTGGTGGGTGGTCCAGCGGACAAGCAGGGGGAACTCAAGCTGAATGACCGCATCGTGGGGGTCGATTCACTCAACTCGGGTGAGGTGACCGATATCATGTACATGAAGATTGATCACGTGGTGGAAATGATCCGTGGAAAGGTCANCACTCAGGTGCGGCTGAAGGTGGAGCCGTCNGATGGAGCNCCCGGCGAGGTGAAATTCATCACCATTACGCGCGGGCGGGTAGAATTGAAAGACGAGCTGGCGAGTGCCGAAGTTATCGACCTGNTGCACGAAACCGGTAAGCGCCGGATAGGCTGGTTGCAGCTGCCCTCGTTCTACGTGGATTTCGAAACCGGCATCCCTAGTGTATCCAAGGACGTGCAAAAGCTNGTCACCCGCCTGAAAAAGGAGCAGGTGGATGGGCTGGTGCTCGACCTCAGGCGGAACGGAGGTGGATCTCTGGAAGAAGTCCGACGGATCACCGGATTCTTTGTTGGTCGTGGACCGGTCGTGCAGATCAAGGATACGATTGGGCGGATCGAATCGAAGGAGGCCCTCTTCCGACGACCACTTTACAAAGGCCCTCTCGCCGTTGTCACCGATAAGTCCAGTGCCTCTGCAAGTGAAATCCTTGCCGGTGCCCTCCAGGACTACAATCGCGCTGTGATTGTGGGTGACAGATCCACTTTTGGGAAAGGCACGGTGCAACAGCCCATGGAGATCGGGCGTTATTTCCGNTTTTTCGAAGACAACAGCCGGGCCGGATTCCTGAAGACCACCATCCAGAAGTTCTACCGGGTCTCGGGCAGCTCTACCCAGAAGCTGGGTGTGGAGCCCGATGTGATACTTCCCTCTNTCACTGACGCCCTCGAGGTCGGCGAGGCCTACCTCAAGCATCCTCTTGATCACGATCTCATCCGCAAGGCGCCCGATTTCCGNCCGCTTGACCGGAAAGGACTCTTTCTCCCCGTCCTGAAGGAGCGGAACGAGGCGCGGGTCAAACTTTCCCGTGATTTCCAATACATCACTGAGGATGTGGCTCGAACCAAGAAACGGATCGAAGAGAATGCGGTATCGCTTAATCGCGAAAAACGTGAAACGGAGCTGTCCGATTCGGAGAAGCGTCGCAAAACGCGCAACGAGGAGCGNCGGAAACGTTTCGCCGAGATGGAAACGGGAGATAAGAAAAGTTTCAAGTTCTTCCGGCTGACTCTCGATGACCTGAACTCCGAGAAACTTCCGGAAGTTGATCGNGAGAAAGACGCAGAGGCCTTTATGNGCCGCGCCAAGGACAAGGAGGATGCCCTCGACGACACCCCGCTCTGGCCGAGCGGGCTTGATCCGGTCAAGCGTGAGACGCTTGCCATAATTGGTGATCTCGTTGAGCAGAGTGACAAGGCACGCACGGCTGGAATTCTCCCACCCGAGCGTTAATACTCCCGGGAGANTCCTCAGCATGACGGAGATCGGTGCCAACTTGCGTGCCGTACAGGAGCGCGTGGCCCGGGCAGCTGAGCGATCGGGGCGTGATTCCTCCGCAGTCGAGCTGATGGTNGTGACNAAGACCTGGGCTCCCCCCTGTGATNANGGAAGTTGTTGAGGCGGGGCACAGCCTGCTTGGNGAGAATAAGTTGCAGGAGGCAGAAGCGAAGATTACCCAGCTGCCGGACGACCTCCGGTGGCATTTCATCGGTCATCTTCAGCGCAACAAGGCTCGTAAGGCGCTTGCCCTGTTCGAGGCCATCCACAGCGTGGATTCCCTGCGCCTCGCCTGCCATCTCAACCGGATCGCCGGTGAAATGGATCGNAAACCGTCNATTTTNCTTCAGGTCAATGCTGCCCGGGAAGAGAGCAAGAGTGGTTTCTCGCTGGGAGAGCTGTGCGAGGCTCTCCCGGAGATCACCAGGCTGCCGAATCTTGATCTGGTGGGGCTCATGTCGATTCCTCCGGTGGTNGNGGAGCCCGAAGCGGCCCGGCCTTCTTTCCGCGCCTTGCGGACCCTTCGGGACGAGCTCCAGGAAGGCACNGGGATCTCCCTGCCGGGGTTGAGCATGGGAATGAGTCACGACTTCGAGATTGCCATCGAGGAAGGCGCGACCGTGGTGAGGGTAGGCTCTTCGATCTTCGGTCCGCGCAGGANACCAGTCGTTCCGGATTAGACTGATGCTGGAAATTAATAATATCGCCGTAGTTGGGAACGAGTTGGCCATTGTCTGGGCGGACGGGGAAGAGAGTTACCTCGACATAGAAGTCCTGCGACGCGGTTGTCCTTGCGCTAGCTGTCAGGGGGAACCTGATGCGACCGGCCGGGTGATCAAGCCACAGGTAACATACAGCGATCGCAGTTTCTCGCTGATCCGCTACCAGTCGGTCGGAGGGTATGCCCTGCAGCTTCACTTTGCCGATGGACATGGAACAGGAATTTACTCGTTCACCTATTTACGGGAGTTGGCTGCTCTCANNGCCAGCAAGGAATCGTGATGAACGATTGAAGGNGTAANCCGGCCTTGCCCTGCAAGGNGAANACAATNGGGAAGGGTAAGTATAGCCGGGTGTCGGAAAGGGAATTTCCGGTTGCTACTTACCCTCCNGGTAGCGGCATCATTCCTAGATGATNCCCTCCCGAAGAGCCTTNGCGACGGCTCCGGTGTTGGTGTTTACGTGGAGCTTGTCGTAGACCCGGCGCAGGTGGGTCGAAACCGTATTCACGCTGATGCTCAGAGCATCNGCGATTTCCTTCTTAAGCAGACCCTCGGCAAGGAGACGGAGGATTTCCTGCTCCCGGGCGGTAAGACCATAATCACCCTTTGCACCGGGCATGAGCTCCGAATTAGCGAAGGCATCGAGGACTTTTTTGGCGACCTGNGGAGTCATTGGAGCTCCTCCACCCATGACNTNGCGGATGGAATCCCCGATCTTGTCAGTCCCAGAGGCCTTCAGCACGTAGCCCGAGGCTCCGGCGCAGACTGCGCGGAAAATTTTATCNGCATCGTCGAACACTGTCAGGATGATGACGCGGGTATCGGGAACAAACTCCTTTAACTGGCCGAGGGCCACGATCCCATCGATNCCGGGGAGTTGGACATCGAGCAGGATGACATCCGGGGCAGGCTGGCTCTGCAGGGCGGCAAAGGNAGTCTCCGCAGAATCGAAACTTCCGTCACAAACCATTTCATCCAAGCCGTTCACAACGCGCTGAACGTTGCGGCGGAAGACTTCATTATCTTCCACGAGCCAGACCCTGATTTTTTCGGTGNTTGCTGCAGTCATTGGTTCTTTCGATTGAGAGGTGCGGAAAACCTTACGGTAGTTCCCTGCCCAGAAATACTGTCGATTTTGAATTCTCCNTTCACCCGTTCGGCGCGGCGTCGAAAATTCTCTAATCCGTGGCCTGATATGTCCACTTCATCCGGCTCAAATCCGCTACCGTTGTCAGNAACTACAAAGGTCACCCGATTGGGTGTCACCTCAAAAAGAACCTCCACGCTGGAGGCCTGNGCATGCTTCCTCACGTTATTAAGGGCTTCCTTGAAGGCGAAGAAAAAGTGNCGTCGGGCCTGCAGGTCGATAGGCCGGCTTTTGAAGGAAGNGGGTGCGGCCGAGATGGATGTGTCAAGGTGGCCTACAATCAAGCCCACCGATTCCCGCATTTTCATGAAAAGATCCCTCGTTGTGGCGCTGCCGACGTGAATAAGCCATACGATGTCGCGCATGGCATCGGAAGTGTGCTCAGCGGTNTCCTTGATTTCCCTGAAATCTTCCCGGATTTCTCCACTGGCCTCCCTGTTGTTGCTTCCCACCTCACTGATCAGAACGATGCCGGCCAGATTACTNCCGATGTCATCGTGGAGGTCGCGGGCGATCTGCTCACGCAGGCGTTCAGCATCCCGGCGGCGAACGGAACGCTGCCGGAAAATCATCCAGATCCATCCGAAGAGCGCCACGCCGCCGATCGTTCCTGCGCCGGCCGTCACGCTGGCNGAGGCAAGCTCGATGCCATTCTCNCGCTCGAGGAGCAGTTTGCCCCGTTCCAGTTCCAGTTCTCCGCGTTCGATAATGAGGTCAATGAACTCNGGAATTTCGATAAGGCGGCCTGAGCTTGAGTATCCATCGACAAGGTACNTCGGNGACCAGCGGACGGCATCAGGCCGTGTGCTTTGGTCACTCACCCGTACGTTTTTCCAGAGGGCGACGTTCTCCCCGTCCGCATAGGCCTGCACTTCCGCCAAGGCGAGGCTGTGAAGGTTCCCCCGCGCGAAGAGGGCCCTGGAGACAATCCGGAGGTAGCGTGCGGTTTCGCCTCCGCAACTTCGGACGAAGCTGGCGTTCCATGGGTATCCCAGCGGGTAGCGGGGCGGGCTCGANCTCCAGACGGTCGTCTCGAAATCAGGATCGTTGGAGAGTTCCACGACGAAGTTTTCCGGGAATCCCCGGCCACCCACGACCTCGGGATCCTCGGAAGAGGTTGGGATGATCCTGATCTCATCGATCGGGAGGCGTTCGCCGAGGTCGATAATGATCCACTTTGGAACGGAACCATCACCAGAGGGGGCACTGAGAAATCCATCAGTAGGGCTCGCGTCAGTCGAGTGCGGTATTCCCAAGCGGGTAATGTTGTCATTTACACGCAGGGCGGACCAGTTGGGAAACAGCGCCTGCTCGCTGCTGGCGGAGCGCGGTTTGTTGGCACCGATATTGTAGTTGCCCGCGAGAACCATCACTTCCTCCATGGCCCAGATGAACCCATCCTTGGCCGGGACGTGCTTGGTGGAAGTGATCCTCACAAAGCGGCCCTGCNCTCCTCCTGCGGGAATCTTGACGGGGTATAATCCGGGATTNCGGAAGTCCTGCGTGGTATATTCGGCGAGGGATTGGAAGTTGGTGCCGGGGGTTTCCGACAGCTCGATTCTGAAGCGCAGGGGGAATCCGTAGCCCTCTCCCTCAGCCCCGAGGGTGGGGAGGTGGGCGGGNATGAGAATGACCGCATCGATNGACCGGGATTCGCCCAGGTCGATCTGGAGGTAATGGGGCTCTTCCTGGTCTGAAATGGTCTCACTATGAAAGCCGAANCGGGAACCGCGCGGGCCATTGTAGAGTTCGGGNAGGGAGAGAAGTTCCCGTTCAATNCGGGCGAGGCGCTTGTCGGCCCGGCGTACGGCGGGGTTTACCATGCGAGCGATGCGGTCTCCAAAGGACTGGGATTCGGGCTCCGCGCCACGAGCGGTCGGCTGGGCTACCACTGCGGCGAGGGCGAGGAGCAGGAGGCGTGGCATCGGCAGGGAGCTTAGCCAGTTCACGGGCAAAATCACAGGGAACGTTCCGGCAGGGGCTGTCCGGAATCTTGAGATTGCGCATAAAATACTATATTTTAGAGTGTTATGAATTAAAGAGGTGGGTGTGAATGGTTAAAAGGCCATAAATGGCATCCAATTCTTATTGGCATTTTCTTGAACTGTACGAGCTAATACGAACGTAGTAAGATCGAAATCCTGGTTGGAGTGATGCGAAACCCATGTCTCCAGATCCTGATAGGCCTTGTGCTCACGGCGGGAGGTGGCCTCAGTGCTGCTCCCGTCAGGCCGCAGGTTCCTGACCTCACGAATGGGGGTAGCAATGATGCGAAGCATGATTGGAACCTCGGGCCCACAGGTGCGCGTGGGTGGATCTGGGGATGGAACCTNGAAACAACCGACAGCAGGCAGATCTTGATTACGGCGGTGGCNNCCGGTTCGCCCGCGGAAGGAGTTCTTCAGGAGGGTGATGTGATTCTCGGCGTGGATGGTGAACCGTTTTCCGGTGATGCCCGCAAGTCTTTCGGAGCGGCAGTGACCGCTGCGGAGACCGTTCAGCAAGGTGGCAAGTTCAGTCTGCTGCGCTGGCGGGAGGGGAAGACCGAATCGGTTACCATTCAGCTTCGCATCCTGGGCAGTTACCACGATCGTTCTCCGTGGGATTGTGAGAAGTCAGCCAAGATCATCGATGCCGGATGCGCGCATATCGTCAACAATTTGAAGGAGGGTGTTGATGGGAAGATCAATGTTCTCGCCCTCCTTGCGTCAGGCAAGGAAGACTACATGCCAATCGTACGGGACTACGCCCGCCGGCTTGGGCCCACCGATCTTCGTCTTGACATGTCACCGGCGTCAGCCATGGCCTCCTGGCACTGGGGTTATACGAATCTCCTTCTCACGGAATATTATCTGGCCACCGGTGATCGCGAAGTTCTTCCCGCCATCCGGGAATACACCGTGCGCCTCGCACAGGGGCAGAGCGGGGTAGGCACCTGGGGGCATACCATGGCGTGGCCGCAGTGGAACGACGGGAAGACACATGGGCGCCTCGGGGGCTACGGCGCGCTCAACCAGGCTGGGTTGGTTTGCCATTTATCCCTGGTCCTGGGCAGGAAGTGCGGAGTGGTTGAGCCCGTTGTGGAGCAGGCTATCGAGCGAGGGAATAGCTTCTTCGGGTTCTATATCGGCAAGGGATCCATCCCCTATGGTGACCACCCTCCTGATGCCCGCTTTCACGACGANAACGGAAAGAACTCAATTGCGGCGCTCCTNTTCGANGTGCAGGATCACGAGGCGGGAGCGAGGTTTTTTTCCCGTATGACAGTGGCTTCCTATGGNGAACGGGAGCGGGGNCATACGGGAAACTACTTCAGTTATCTCTGGGGCGCCCTGGGCGCGGTGCGGGCCGGGCCGGAGGCGGTTTCGGCCTATCTCAAGGAGCAGCGCTGGTTCTTTGACCTGAACCGGGGGCACGACGGCAGGTTTTCCTACCAGGGAGGGGCGGGCAGCTCGGGGGCTGAGCATAAGTATGCCAGTTGGGATTGTACTGGAGCCTTTCTGCTCTCCTATCTTGTCCCGCAGGGACGACTCTTCATGACCGGGCGTGGGGTGAATCCACAAAATGCTCTCACCGGAGCACTGCTCCGGGAAACAATTTCGGCCGGCCGGGGTTTCAGTAACTGGGACAGGGGTCACGGGCCCTACCAGGCTCTCTCAAGTGGGCAGTTGCTGCGGGCTTTGGAAAACTGGTCCCCGGTTGTGCGGCAACGGGCGGCCGGGATTCTCGCCGAGCACGAGGATTTGCCCCTCGANACGCTTNTTGAGCGGCTCGATGCGGTAGAGTTTGAGGGGCGTTATGGGGCGTGTCAGGCATTCATCAGGCTCGGAAAGCGGGGAGCTCCGGCGGTCGATGAACTCCGGGAGCTTCTCTGGAGTGATGACCTCTGGTTGCGGGTGCAGGCCGCTCAGGCTCTCGCAGCNGTGGGTGCTCCGGTGATGGAGGTGGTGCCCGATTTTCTGAAACTTATCGAGCGNANTGACNNGGCCGATCCCGGCGAAATGACNCAACGCTACCTNGCCTTCTGNCTGTTCTGCCGTGGNGGAGTCCTCGGNATGGAGGGNCTCCTGGCTCGCTCGGTGGAAGGTGCTGATCTCGGAGAGCTNCGGCCGGCNGTNGAGCGTCTTCTGANAAATCCCGATGCCCGNGCANGGGGCGTGGTAGGTTCGCTCTACGGCCAGCTGACTTATGAAGAAGTGAAGCCGTTCCTGCCCGCTGTTCATCGAGCAATTGTCGAGCNTGCTCCCAGCGGGGTGATGTTCTCGGATGGGATACGCTTACAGGGACTGGAACTCCTCGCCAATCACCGTATCGAAGAGGGCATGTCCCTGTGNCTGGAGAGTATGGACCTGGATCGCTGGGGCAAGCGCCACCGCGTCATGCGCTGTTTCAAGATCCTGCGTAAGTATGGAGGTGCAGCCAAGCCGCTGCTTCCCCGTCTGCGGGAAGTGGAGGGCCAGCTCCGTGGACACCGCGAGCGGAAAATGATGGAGCGCCATATCGNAGAGATCAACAATCTCATCAGTCACATTGAGACGGCCCCGGCNGGNAAACCGTTGCGTAGCTTGANGGGNCGGTAAAGCCNGCACCCGCAGTNAACTATGCGAACGAGATCACGTTCTTGATCCCGGTCGCACGGTCGAGGAGGAGCTCGCGGCAGGAGTCGATCGAGTAGCGCTTGGAGATGACGGAGNCGATTGCCTCCGGCCAGTTTTTTCTGAAGTAGGCCAGATCCCGGATAGCTGCCTTGAAGGAAGCATCGTCGGCGTTGACNGTCCCGATCACCGCCTGGTTCCCGAGAACAACGTTGCGCATCAGCTGGTCCGCATTGACCGGGATCTGNTCGCCGGGTGCCGGTATGCCNGTGAAGATNTACACGCCGTTCACACCAAGGGCCCCGAGGACATCAAAGGCCACGGAGGATATTCCGATCGCCTCNTAGACGAGATCAATGGANCCAACCACATTCGGGAGATCACTGACCGGAACGTCCTGTGATGAGATGTATTTCGCTCCGATCGCCTCCACGATCTCGGCTTTGGGGTTTGGAGCCGGGGAGCGATTATAGACATAGGTCTTAAAGCCTGCTGCCTGCATGGTCATGGCCCCGAGGATGCCAATNGGTCCGGCGCCCAGGATGACTGCGTTGAGNCCCTTTCCCGTGGGTTTTCCGTCTTCGTGATGGCGGACCCATGGAAGGCGTTTCTGGGCCGCCCAAGCCTGGGCGAGGCCCTTCTCCGCAATGGTGAGAGGTTCCATGAGGACAGCGAGGTCCTTCAGATCGGGAGGAATGTAGGTGAGGAACCGCTCCCGCTCCACAAACGCCTCGGTCATGAAGCCGTGGCATTGCTTGATGCCGCGTTCCACGTAGTTTCCATTNGAACAGAANTCCTGCAGGCCCTCCCGGCAGGGNTGGCAATTCTCATCCGAGCACGGGCGGCGGACGGAGGGAACCACGAAGTCCCCGACCCTGAGGCCCTCTACGCCGGTGCCAACTTCAACGACCTCGCCCATCGCTTCGTGCCCTAGGACAAGGTAGTCAGAACCTGNCGGCGGATCCCCGTAGACNAAAGTACAGATTTCACGGTCGGTTCCGCATATGCCNACATCGAGAGTCCGGATTTTGACCTCNTCGTCGTGGTGAATCTCCGGCACGGAGTGGTCGAGGATCCCGACTTTTCGCTGACTGGGAGTAACGCCAACTGCTTTCATAGTANGATCCCCGTGTGATTGGCGATCTGCTGACCACGGATTGCTGGTCGCGGATTGTAGCGAGAGGAGCCGCAACGGNGACGNGNCAGTCTAGGCATGGATCTTGNCTCGCCAAACTCTAAATCGGGGGNCGGGACGCGTTCAGGNCAGGGTGTTTACCCAGCCCATTTTTTCAGCTGGTGGTGNNGCGGCCGGGAGACGAGGTGCTGTTGGGTGACCTTCATTTGGGCTGGGAATCCTGCCTTTTTCACGAGAACCTGTAACTTGAACGGCGGATTGNACTTTCTTGTCCAGTTCTGATGGAGATCCTCTACCATAAGATCCTGAGTGCCTTGTTGGTGGTGATGTTCCTTTTCCCCGCTGGAGTATCAGGGGAAGAGCCGGGCAGTTCTGTCGATTTTGAGGAAGGCAGGAAGTTCTGGTCGTTTCAGCCATTNCGAATGGCAGATTCTCTCCCCCGGGCGGAGTGGAGAAAAAACCGGATCGATGACTTTGTAGAGGCGCGGCTGCGGGAGCAGGGNCTNAAGCCCTCCGGGGAGGCCAGCCGCCGGGTGCAGATTCGAAGGCTGAGCTATGACCTGACCGGTCTNCNGCCCACTCCCGCAGAGGTAGAGNTCTTCCTCGCTGACCAGTCTTCGAACGCCTATGCCAGCCTGGTCGATCGCCTTCTGGCATCCCCCCACTACGGGGAGCGCTGGGCNCGTGTGTGGCTGGACCTNGCCCGCTACACNGATGTNCGGGAACGCTGGATCGTCACGCACGGTAATCCCTACCGGTATCGTGACTGGGTGATACGTGCCCTGAACGAGGACATGCCCTACGACCAGTTCGCAAAGNGACAACTGGCAACCGATCTCATGGCCGAGACGGGAGTAACAGACACCCCGGCGCTCGGGTTCCTGGGAGTCAGTCCAGTGTATCACAAGGAGCTCCTCCTGGCTCCGGAGGTTATCCGGATGATTGTGGCGGAAGAGTGGGAAGAGCGGGTCGATGCGGTCGGGCGGACATTTCTTGGGTTGACGATCTCCTGTGCACGGTGTCACGACCACAANTCGGATCCGATTGACACCGAGGACTATTATGCCCTCGCGGGGGTGTTTGCGAGTGTTCGCCGAGCCGACCGGCCGAGCGTNGAAGGAGAGCTCGCAAAANTAGCTGACGAGGCACGCAAGGAAGTTGCGAAGCTGGAGAGAGAGATCAAGGGCCTGAAGGAGTCGAAGTCTCCTCCGGGGGACCGGGAGACACAGCTCCGCAAGCTCGGGGAGAGCATCCGGCAGATCAAGNATTCCACGCCGCATTATGACCACCTCGTACCTGCGGTGATTGAGTCCAGCATTCATGTCGTAGCTAAAGACGATTTTGGAACNAGGCTCGACTACAGGGCTGGCGTGCCGAGGGACCTCCGTCTGCAGGTGCGCGGTGATCCCGCCACCCTGGGCCCGGTGGTGAAGAGGAGATTCCTTCGAGTCCTGTCCGGAGAGAATCCGGAGCCCTTTACGCGCGGGAGCGGTCGGCTGGAACTGGCAAACTGCCTTTTTGAAGAAGCGGCACCCCTCAGCGCGAGGGTGATGGTCAATCGAATCTGGCTCCAGCACTTCGGGCGCGGCCTGGTGAACACCCCAAGTGATTTTGGTGTCCAGGGCGAGCGCCCCACTCACCCGGGTCTGCTCGATGACCTTGCGGCGCGTTTCATCGAGAGCGGGTGGTCGTTGAAGTGGCTGCACCGGGAGATTGTGACCTCAGCGACCTACCGTCAGCGGAGTAGGCACCGCCCCGAGATGGCAGGCCGGGATCCGGACAACAGGTGGCTCTGGCGNATGAACCGGCGGAGATTGGAAGTGGAGCTCTGGAGGGATGCGATGCTGGCAGTGGGAGGAGGGCTTGACCTTACGGTGGGTGGCCCGCCCCTCGAGCTGACTGGTTCCCAGAATCGGAGGCGGACGATTTACGGCAAGATTGACCGGCGTGACCTGGAGCCCGTCCTGCAGATATTCGACTTCCCGGATCCTGACGCGCACAGNCCGGCCCGGGAAAAGACCATCACACCGTTGCAGCAATTGTTTGTCTTGAACGGAGAGTTCTTCCGGAGGCAGGCCGAGGCCCTGGTGACCCGGCTCCACGACGAGGCCCCTGCCGACGACGAATCGCGTATCCAGTTAGCGCATGAATTANTGTATGGTCGGCCGGTCACTNCNGAAGAGGTGGAACTTGCAAGGTTATTCCTCTCGGGCCACGGTGCACCCCGGCGCGANAATTGGTTGCACTACGCGCATGTGTTGCTAGGGAGCAACGAGTTTCTTTTTGTTGACTAGGATCATGGAGGGAATTGCGCATCCAATTTCACGTCGCCGCTGGTTGCAGAAGACCGGCGGTGGTCTGGGTGCGGTGGGNCTCGCGAACCTGATGGCGTCCGGGGGGAGGCAGCCACACGAACAGGCCCGGGCCAAACGAGTCATCCACCTCTTCATGAACGGAGGGCCCTACCAGGGAGATCTCTTCGACCCCAAGCCTGCTCTCGCGCGGCATGAGGGTGATCGCCCCGGAGAGGTGGAGTTGCGCACCGAGCGCAAGACGGCCGGAATCCTTCCCTCCCCGTTTGAGTTTTCGCCTTGCGGGAAGAGCGGCATTCCGGTCAGCGAATTGCTTCCTAACGTGAGTGAGGTCATTGATGATATCTGTGTTCTGCGCTCTCTCCACTCGGATAACCCGAATCACGGTCCGGCCCTTCTCATGATGAATAACGGGACAATCAGCCCGACGGTGCCGAGCATGGGTGCCTGGACTCTCTACGGTCTGGGTACGGAGAATGCCAATCTGCCGGGCTATGTCGTTCTCTGCCCGGGACGGCCGGTGAGATTCTCCGTGCTGTGGAACAGCGCCTTCCTCCCTGCGCAATACCAGGGCACCTACGTCAACCATGCTAGTCTTGANCCGCACAGGATGATTCCCAACCTGCGCAATGAAGACCTCAGCCCGGAAATGCAGCTGCGGCAGCTGGCCTTGATGAAGCAAATCAACGAACGCCACCTNGCGCAACGGGGCCCGGATGCCAGTCTGGAGGCTCGTCTGGCCTCGATGGAAACGGCCTTTCGAATGCAGTTCGAGGCTAGCGAGGCATTTGACCTTGCCCGCGANCCGGAATCAGTGCGCGAAGAATACGGGGAGGGGCATTTTGCGAACGGATGTCTGCTGGCCCGNAGGCTGGCGGAGCGCGGGGTGCGCTTCACGCAGGTCTACTACGGCGACGGACAGCCNTGGGATACCCATCGAAATCATAATGAACTCGGGAAGAAGCATTGCCGCAACATTGACCGGCCCATTGCGGCCCTGCTCAGGGATCTCAAGCGGCGTGGTCTGCTTGAGGACACCCTTGTGATCTGGGGTGGGGAATTCGGACGNACCCCGGTGTCCGAGAATGGAAATGGTCGCGACCATAACCATTACGGGTTCTCCATGTTTCTTGCAGGAGGAGGGGTGCGGGGTGGAATGACCTACGGGGAGACGGACGAGTTCGGGTTCCGTGCGGTGCAGAACAAGGTCCATGTCCATGACCTCCATGCCACGATCCTGCACCTGCTCGGCCTCGATCACAAGCGGCTCACCTACCGTTACGCGGGACGGGACTTTCGTCTTACGGACGTGTACGGGCGCGTGGTGAGGGAAATTNTGGCGTGATTGGAANCCGCCTCCCGCTGGTTGGGGNCAAGGAGAGAGTTNCAAGGGGTTGGAGGCCCCCGGCTTTTGCTTACCTCTCCGGATCCAGTGCAAGGAGGGCNAAGCTGGTGGCAGCATTAGAGATGTAATGCTTGTTATCCCTGCGGGGTGAGCGGGTGTACCAGCGGCCGCTTGCACGCTGCTGCGCCTTCAGCCAGGTGCGTGCCTTGGAAAGTCGCGGGTCGTCAGTCGCAATGCCGGANTCGGCCAGGACGTGCACGGCAAAGGCTGTNCCGTAGGCATCCGGNTCAGTAGACTGCTCCTTGCCATCCGAGCGTTTCCAGCNNTNGTCGCCCAGTTCCGGAAGGACCCAGCCGCCGTCTTCCCGCTGGGCAGAGAAGAGTTCCTTTTGCCACTTCTGCAGGGTTGGCCTGTCGGCGAGATCATCCCGGTAGCCCGAGGCCCATAGGAGCATGCCTTTCTGGTGCAGCGANACGGGCGGCTNTTCCNGNAGGAAGGCGAGGAGACGTTTGTTGCCTTCTACTGCGGCCGGGGTGTTCACGTAGTCGTCACCCGACGCCATGCCCAGGGCCAGGGCCATGAGGGAGACTGCAAAGTGGTCATCGGATTCGTATGGTCCCCAGTTGCACTTAGCCCACTTTTTCCACTCTCCTGATTCGGCCTGGAGGTCCCAGGCGTGGTCAAAGGCCTGCCTGGTAATTTTGCTCAGGCGCCCTTCTACCTGGATGTCGCTGATGGCCAGGAAGGCAGTCGTTGCGACCATGGCTTCCGTGCCTGGTCGGCGGCTGCGGGGTTTGGGGGCATCGGGNTCCGGATNGACGTGGGGCGCGATGAAGCCCCGGGCAAATTCGCGGACTTCAAGATAGGCNGGAGCCTCCGCGCCGGTTGGAGCCCGTCCAATGAGATACATTCCGTTGGTATGGCAGGTGATGCAGCTGTGTGACGCCTGCCAGTCCATGGCGAAGTGGTCTGCCGCGCGCAGGGCGGCCTGGTAGGAGAAATTTNCGCGCAGNGCCTCCCTTGGGGTATTCGCTTCGGGCGGGATGTGATTCTTGAGGGTGACTGCGGGTTCGGCAGACCAGAGAGGTGCCGTGAGGAGAGCGAATAANGACAAGAAGCGTAGCATGGTGAGAGAGCGGTTACTGGTTTGCAANGCGTGCTACGGGCGATAGGCGTAGATTTGCCCCCGGCTGTCCGAGACGTAGAGNGTCTTGTTGGCGACAGCCAGTCCGTGGACNAGTCCGTCTCCGGGGATGGAAGTCTTCCAGAGGAGNTTGCCATCCTTGCGGGCATAGGCATGCACCTCGCCCGCATGTCCGAGCAGCACGGCATTGCCGCATACGATCAATTCGTGAGGAACGGGAGACTTCACGCTCCATTCCGAGGCGGATTCCCTGGCAGCTCCAAGTGGCAGAGCCTTGAGGCTGTTCCGGGTGTGATGAAAGGCAACGCCCTGGGCGATGGCGGCCCGGGAGGTATCATTGAAGGTTGCGATCTTGGTTCCCTCTGCGTTGGTAAGGAGAAGCTGACTGTCCTTGGGCTTCTGGGAGCTTGGTCCGGTGATCAGCTCGTTGTCCTCGGTGACGAGGCAGAAGACTCCGCCGGCATGGCCAATGGTNCCGGCTGGGAGCCCGGTGGCTATATCGTAGAGAAGTGGTGCGGAGCGGCCCTGGGGCGCGATGATGGTATTGACATTGGCGAGAAGTGCGCCCTGAAAAGTCACTCCTCCAACTTCCCGGGTGAATCTCCTATCACCGGTCCTTGGATCGAGGCAGATGAGCCAGCTCGACTCCCAGGGTGTCAGGGAAGCNGTATAATAGAGGGCCTNGTTGGTGACGAGGGGAGCAGTGCGGACCGGCCACAGCGAGATGAGGCTGGCATTGCTCGGGATCCGGCGGTCCTCTGGTGCGCCGCGGTCTTTCCANATCATCTTTCCGCTTGTTGCCTCAAGGGCGTAGAGCGTTCCGTCATCAGACCCTGCAAAGGCGGTGCCCTCGTGAATAGTTGGAGGCAGCCGGACGGGAGCCTCGGTGAAGAAGACCCAGCGCTCCTTGCCGGTAGCGGCGTCGAGAGCGTGTACTGCATTGTCGTGTGAGGAGCCGTAGTANACCAGNCCGCCTGCAACGGTAACGAAGTAGCACGGGTCGAAGTTTCTCATCGATTGCAGGCCGGCATTGCCCGAATAGGCATCCCACTTGGCCGGGCCGCTCCAAGCTTGCCGCGGTGTGCCCCCCTCGTGTCGCCAGGCCGGCCTGAGGGGGAAAGTCAGGNTATCGCTGCTCACCCCGCTGCGACGGGCATCNTGGCGGTAGGTGGGCCAGTCGGANGCACAGATGATGGAGGGGAGGAGCATGGTCCCAAGCACAAGGGTCCAGAAGACCTGTAAACCCAGATTCGCTGCCGGGATGGGNAGCAGGCTGGTTCTGACGATGCACTTGTTCATTGGATNTTACTCGGAATCTGTGGNTGGAAGTTCATTGTTCTTCCAGATCGGTTTGAATCCGATCGATGTTTCCATCCATCCACCGCACGAACATCCGGCCCCGCCTTCTGGAATCAGGAGCATGCCCTGGGCGGGGATGGTGTTGAGCCAGCAGCTTGGGCGNAGGCGCATGAAGCGCGATACGGATCCCGTATCCTTGTTCCAGAGCCCGAGCGGGGAGTTGCCCTCTCCTAGAATGCGGAACATGAGGGCGTTCTTGACGGCTACTACCGTNGAGCANCCACGACGCGGTCCGTAGCCCTTGCCGAGAGGCCTGCCGGTCTTGATGTCGTGAATATGCGGAGCGAAATAGAGGCGGTCCTCGGTGACTACCGGGTGGGTAAAGTGCAGTCCGTGGTGGTCTGCTCCCCAGGGGCTTTCAGTTTGCCAGACCTCCGAGCCTCCTTCGCCATAGTTGGTGCAGCGAAACATGCCGGTCTTCTGATAGGCTCCAGCCTNATTGACTGTTCCTTCCGAGAGAACGGCGAGGTAGCCGTGGTCGGTAGCGATTCCATACGCGGCCTGCACGAAACCGATTTTCTCGTTGAGATGAACCGGCCTCGGGCCGGGCTTCTCCCAGATGAGCTCTCCGGTCCCGGCATCGAGGCACACGGCCGTGAGGTCGGTCCACAGCTTGCGGTCGGTGACGCGGGCATTGGACCCGGANGGAATCTTGAGTGACCGGTTTTCGAGGAAGTAGAGCTTGCCGTCGTGAAGGGAGAGGGTGGGATTGAGGATCAGGCCGCGGCCATAGGTCCAGGATCCTTCGGCGGTTGACTTGCGGTATCCNAAGAGACGTTCGCTGCAGACCTGTGCGATCAGGGCTGCCGCGCCCACCTTGTCGTACCAGTGCATGGCCCCCCAGAATTTGCGGTAAGTCGAGTTGGTGCGCACCGCGGAACCGACAAGGTAGTCGTTCTCCTGGGCCACGAATCCCCATTCGTGGGTTTCACGCTCCTGCCTGGGAAGGTGAAGCGCGTGCCGCAGGGCGCCGGTCCTTGCATCGAGCATCCAGAGGCGGTTGCTGATGGCGAGGTAAACGTGATCGTCGTCTGCGCACCAGTTTGAACAGTCGTGGGGAATGTTGACCCGGCGGAGGGACGGGATCTCGTAGGACCACAGGACGGCTCCATTGTAGGCATTGAGGGCGACCAGCCGATTCATGCCCTGGTGAAAGAGCCGNCCATTGGCAGCCAGGGGNGCAGGCATGCGCGGGCTGCGGTCGATGCCGAAGTCTCCGCCGGGATGACCGATCCACTGCACGGCCATTCCCGAGGTGGCGCTCTCGCCACCCAGTTCTTCTCCCGTGTAGGATGCGTTGCCNGCAGTCCCGTACTGGTGGGTCCAGTCGCGGGCTCCATCCAGTTCCTGCCTACGGAAAACTGTCAGCGATCCGGCCTTTTCCCAAGTTCCACGGGCTTCNAGGAATGGGGGGGAAGCGCGGCGGGCAGGCAGGAAGAGTGCCCCTCCGTCGGGACGCAGCAGACGCAGGCACTCCGCATCGGAAACGGGTGGGGCANCCTTCTCGGAGAGGATGAGGTCGGCCAGACCATCGGTCCACCTGGTGCGCTCGGGAGAATCCAGGTGGACTACCGAGACGCGGTGTCCCAGCACGCCGGCCCGGTAGAGTTTNTTGCGGACGGTGGAGAGAACGAGGGGGTCGGAATCTGCCGCAATAANGTGAAAGCGGGACTTGGCCGCGAGAGCGGCACATAGCGACCCGTCCACGAGACCAAGAACGAGGAGGTAGCCGTTCTGGTCAGCGGCTGCGCCGAGGGCGAGGTCGCAGAGGGCACTCACCTTCTCGGATTGTCCGGGCGGAGCGGATACGGGGGATGGCGCCAGATTGAAGCGCGTATCGAACTCGAACATTTCGCTGAGGCTATGTTTCCCGGATTCAACCAGGGCGATGCGATAGCGGTAGACCGTAGTTGGCTTCAATCCACTAAGCCTCGACACAAAGCGACCGTCCNTGGATTGGAGCGCACGCTTCTCTCCGAGCACCTTATCTTCTTTCTCCCCGAAGTAGAGAATGGCTTGTNGGGTGGCAGCCTGCCAGGAGATGGTGGCGGAATCAGGAGCGGGAAAGGCGACGCGGGGCTGGACCGAGAAGCTCGCCGACGCTTNCTCCTTAGCTGCAGCTGCGCTCTCCTCGGCCATGGCGGCATGGTTTAGCAGCAGGGCAAGTGTGAAAGCGGAGGCAGAGATTCGGATTANGGTTGCCAGGATCCTNGCCATGGTTAGTTGTGAAGAGGAAAGCCTCTCTCCGTGCGGAGGGAAAGAAGAACCTTTCCACAATCGTAGCAAGACCCGCCAAGCCGTGACCAAGCCGCTCTTATTGCTCTTTCTGTTCCCTNTANTGCTCTGGTCTCCCNGCGTATTTGGCGGATCGAAGGTCCCGGACCGGGGGGCTCCCTATCTGGCCAAGGTCTGGAAAGGGNAAAAAGGAGCTGCTCTCAACTACCGNTTCCGGGCNCCTGACGAGNTTGCAAAAGGAGAGAAGTACCCACTGNTCGTNTTTTACCATGGTGCAGGGGGACGCGGTGCGGATAATTTCGGGCAGATCCGGGACGCGGGTGCGATCAAGGCCTTTGCGGAAGCAGGCCTGTTTTCTGACCGTCCGTGCTATTTCCTGGCGGNGCAGGTACCCAAGGGNAAGCTCTGGGTCGATGTGGCGTGGTCCTCCCTTGAACATGAAATGCCCAAGATCTCGGACTCGATGCGTCTCATGTTTGAAGTCATCGATGCTCACATGGCGAACGGCAATCTGCAGATCGACCCGGATCGCGTGTATGCGATGGGATTATCGATGGGTGGCTACGGCACGTGGGATGCCATCCAAAGGCGGCCCGGATTGTTTGCCGCGGCTGTTCCGATTTGTGGGGGAGGTGATAAATCCCGGGTCAGGAACATTGCCAGCCTGCCTATCTGGGCATGGCATGGAGACAGGGACAAGGTGATCAGAATCAGCCGGAGTACGGACATGATTGCCGCCATCAAGGCGGCCGGTGGAGCCCCCAGATTCACGGAGCTCAAGGGCGTTGGGCACAACGCCTGGAGCGNCTGCTGGAAATCGCGGGAGATGTGGGACTGGCTCTTCGCTCAGAAGCGAAGACCTGATTGAGTTGGGCGTCAGCCTTACTACTTGGCCGGGACGATTTTCCAGATNTCCCCATTCTTGCCGGATGGTCCCTTGCCNGTGTTGGTAAGGACGTAGATTTCGCCATCGTGGTCGTANCCGAAGCCGACAATCATTCGAGAGATCGGTCCCGCGGGAGTCTTGGCCCCGGGGAGGACCGCCATCTTCCAGGTGGTCTTGTTCTCCNGGATCCCGGCGTAAAGACCGTATTTGCCGCCGGCCCAGCTCTGGGCCCAGTNGGCAAAGAGGTAGACGCCGTCGAGGGAGGGAAGGGCCTTGCCCCGGTAGACGTGGCCACCCGTGACGCTGACTCCGTAGCCTGCGGCCTTTCCAAACCCATCGTGGCGGGGATAGGCAATGACAGGGTGGACGAAGTCCTTGGGTGAGGCCGTGACTTTGAGGGTGGCTGGTTCGCTGGGCTTCTGCTGGTCGAAGGCCGCATAGCCCTCATACACGGGCCAGCCGAAGTTGCCGGCGCTGACGAGGTTGATTTCCTCGAAGCGGTTCTGTCCCACGTCGGCCACGATGATGTCGCCGCTCTTGTGGTCGACGGTCATGCCCCATGGGTTGCGGATGCCCCAGGCGTAGATTTCCTCCAGACCAGCCGACTTCCCCTTGAACGGGTTGCCATCGGGAATGCTGTAGGTCTCCCCGGAGTTGACATCGATCCTCAGAATCTTGCCGAGATGGCGGTCGAGGGCCTGGCCGTTTCCTCCCTTGCTGTGTCCTCCCTCGGGCTTGCCCTTGGGGTCAAGATCGTTGGCAGCTCCGCCATCACCGAGAGCGATGTAGAGATACCCATCCTTTCCGAAGACGATGTTCCCACCGTCGTGATTCCACTGGGGCTGGTCCACCGTGAAGAGAACTCGCTCACTTGCGAGGTCCGCAGTGCCATCGGATTTCACCGTGAACTCAGAGAGGTGTGCGGTGTGATCAAATCCGGTCCTGCCCTTCTTGGCGAGGGGAGCACTGTAGTAGACATAGGATTTCCTGTTTTCGGAGAAGTCCGGGTGAAGAGCCAGGCCCAGCGTTCCACGTTCGTCGAAGCCTTTTTTCAGGGGGACAATCGACTTCCGCAGGTCTAGAAAGGCTTTCCCTGGCTTGCCGCCCTCTTCGTCCAGGAAATGGATGACGCCTGCCTGGTCGACGACGAGGAAGGCCTGGCTGCCCTTCCCGTATGGGATCATGCTGAGTGGCGAAACAAAATCCGAAGCGAACTTCTCGTATTGGACGGAGGGAAGATCCCTGGCTTGCGCAAGGGTTCCGAAGGCGAGGCACAGGGAAAGGGCAGAAAGAGCGGGGCGAGGCATCATGATGTTTGGAATTCTGGGCAATTCTGGCGATTTGGCAACCTGCCAATCTGGACCGAAGATGTGACCGGGCCGGCTGGTCTCCCGAAAACATTCAGAGAAGGCTCAGCGGCAATGGATTCGGTTGGCATGGGGTCCCCTCAGTCGTCGGGGAGTCAGAGGCACGAATGGGTTCGGCCAGCGGTTTTCCTTGCCGCGTGGTGACGCCGGGTCTCACATCGGGCTCGTGAAGCACATGTCACTCTTCATTGCTGCTTTCCTCCTCGTGCTGCTTGTTGCCTCGAGGGCGCCGGGAGAGCCGGATAGTAAACAACCGAATATCATCTTCATCATGGCTGATGACCTGGGCTATGGAGACCTCGGATGCTTTGGGCAGAAAGTGTTGAAGACACCCCGTCTCGACGAGATGGCGGGGCAGGGAATGCGTTTCACACAGTTTTATGCCGGTTGCACGGTCTGCGCGCCCTCGCGTAGCGTCCTGATGACAGGCCGGCACATGGGACGGACGGTAGTGCGGGGGAATTCCACCAAGCCGATCGTTCTGCGCCCTGGCAGGCCGACCGTGGCATCGGTTCTCAAGGGTGCGGGCTACCAGACGGCGTGTATCGGGAAGTGGGGACTGGGCACTCCCGATAAGCTGAGTAATCCCAACGATGTCGGGTTTGATCACTTCTTCGGGTATGTCGACATGTGGCACGCGCACAATTTCTATCCTGATTTTCTGATCCGGAATGGAATGGTGCAGAACCTTGCCAACGAACAGGCACATCGCTGGAAGAGGTTTCAGAAACCAGGCGTGCCCCAGGGTGGGCGGGGGGTGGCGATCAGGCGGGTGGACTATGCTCCTGATCTTTTCATCGAGGACGTCGAACGATTCATTCGGACACATCAGGAGAAGCCATTCTTTCTCTTCTTTTCCCTGAATGTTCCCCACGCCAACAATGAAGCGGGTCACAAGGGGATGGAAGTGCCGGATCTCGGAGAGTTTGCGGCGAAGGACTGGCCGGAGCCGGAGAAGGGGTTTGCAGCCATGATCCGGAACATTGACCGTGACACCGGGCGAGTGCTCGACTTGCTCAGAGAACTCAGGATCGAGAAAAATACTCTCGTGATCTTTACCTCGGACAACGGGCCGCACCAGGAGGGAGGGCACAAGGCGGACTTTTTTGATTCCAATGGGCCACTGCGGGGAACAAAGCGGGACCTCACGGAAGGCGGCATCCGGGTGCCCACCATCGCGTGGTGGCCCGGTACGATCAAGGCGGGTTCGGTAGACGACGCACACTGGTATTTCGGGGACGTCATGGCTACTGCTGCGGAATTAGCGGGCGTGGATGCGCCCGGGGATATCGACAGCGACAGCTTCGCGGGCCCGTTGCGGGGAGTGCCGCGCGCCCAGCGTTGGAAACGCGATTCGACAATGTACTGGGAATTCTATGAGCGAGGATCAGCCCAGGCGATACGTCTCGGTAAATGGAAGGCCATCAGGAAGCCGATGTTTACGGGCCCGATCGAACTCTATGATGTGTCCAGCGACCCCGGAGAGGAGCGTGATCACAGTAAGCGCCTTCCTGATCTGGCGAGGCAGGCTGCCGACCTGTTGGATCGTGCGCACGAACCTGATCCAAACTGGAAGGTAAAGTGATCGGAGCCTGGAAGGTGGCTGGAAGCAGGACAACAGTGAGAAGCGGCAGGTGACTGGGATGGGGTAGGACCTCCCGAAGGAAGTGGTGCTGATGGTAGGCGTTGTCTTCGAGGCGGGAACAGGTCAGGGTGAGCGAGTGATCGTGTTGCGGGCCATACTCCTCGTGGTCTCCTGCCTGCTGTTGCCTGCCGGACCTGGTTCCGCCCGGGAAATCGGCAAGGAGGACGAGAATTTCCTCAAGGAGCATGCTCCTCGTCTCCTCGAGGTGATCGAGGAGGCGAGGAGGATGAGCTACGAGGACGCGCTGGAAGAAGCGGGAGAACGGGTGGAAGACCTCCGGGCGGAGTGGAGGGAAGCCCGGGGGGATGGTGTGGCGTGGGCGAAGCTGATGGTGGGTGAGATGGCCAATGAGGCGGCCCTCGACTACCTGGTCTGGAAATTCGAGGAGGGCAAAATCAGGGAAGGGAAGGCGGAAGCGACACTTAAGACGCTGATGGAGGAACGGTGGAAGATTGAGAATGAAATCACGAAACAGGAGATCGTGTGGGCGAAGGCAGAGGGGGCGAGGGAGGAGGCGGCGGAAATGGCCGAGGAACTGGATTGGCGCGTCAGGAATCCGCGCAAGGCGGTCAATGAGATGATAGCGGAGTTCCTCGGGGAGCTGGAAGAGCGGGAGGAAGATGGGGAAGGCCCTGCGGAAGATGTGACCTTGGAGGAGGATGGAGAAATCTACACCCCGCCGCCCGCCGACTTTCAGGAACAGCACAGTGACCTCGAGGGGGTGACCTTCCACTACGACCGCCACATCGTGGCGACCCTGGAGAACTTCTGTTTTGATTGTCACGATTCGGCCAGCGCGAAAGGTGATCTCGATCTCGAGACTGCGCTTGCGCAGCGACCCCTCGTTCGCAACCGTCTGCTCTGGGAAAACGTGGCGGAGCGCGTGCGGAACGGAGACATGCCTCCGGCGAAGAAACCACAGCCGAGGGATGACGATCGTCTGCGGTTGCGAGCCTGGCTCCGGCAGGAGATCGACCAGTTCGATTATGCNGCGGTGCGCACCCCGGGATTTCTTCCGGCCCGGCGACTGACGCGGGAAGAATACAACCGNACGNTTCGAGACCTGGTCGGACTGGATCTCCGGCCGGCCGACCAATTTCCCGTGGACTTCAGTGGGACGAGTGGTTTTTCCAACAGCGCCAACACGCTCTTCCTCTCTACGGCGCTCCTCGACCGCTATCTGACCTCCGCTGAACTGGTGATCGATACTGCCCGAGCGGACAGTGCTGCCTGGGCNAAGTTGCGAGGCACGGGAAGCACCGAGGAGGCCTTGCGCAGGTATGTTCGTCTCGCCTACCGGCGCANTCCCAGCAAGGNGCAGCTCTCAGAAGTGGAGGGCCGGTTCCGCAAGGCGCGGACGGCGGGGCGGTCAGAAGATGACGCCCTCGCCGAGGCATTCAAATTCGTCCTCGTCTCACCGCACTTTCTCCTGAGAGTCGAGGAGAGGGGGCCGGAGGGTGAAGATTCNGCTGTTTCCCCTGTTGATTACGCCTCGCGACTCTCCTACTTCCTGTGGGCCTCACAGCCGGATGAGACCTTGCTGGCGCTGGCGGAGGCGGGGAAGCTCTCGGACACGGAGGAGCGCAACAACCAGGTTGCGCGCATGCTTGCTGATCCCCGCAGCCGGGCCCTGGGCTCGATTTTTGCGGGAGAATGGCTGGGGACGCACAATGTGGGACCGCGGATTCGGAAGGACCCCATCGACAATCCCTGGTGCACGGAGTCGCTCATGAAGGCCATGCGGGAGGAGACAGCCTGGTTTGTNCATTCGCTCATCCTGGAAAATGCGCCAGTGGAGCGCCTTATTGATTCGGACTACACCTTCCTCAACGAAGAGTTGGCACGTTTCTATCGCATTCGGGGAGTCGAGGGAAGCGAGATGAGGAGAGTCTCCCTGGAGACCAGCCGGAGAGGAGGTATCCTCGGCCACGCGAGCGTGCTGGCGGCAACGTCCTTTCCCGATCGCACGAGCCCGGTGCTGCGCGGGACCTGGATTCTGACAACTCTTCTCGGGACACCTCCNCCTCCTCCGCCACCCGATGTCCCGGAAATCGAGGTGGATGACGGGGGGCGCGGNGGTGTGCGNGATCTTCGCCAGCAATTGGAGCGGCATCGGCGCTCGGCGCGTTGCGCCGGATGCCATGAGCAGATCGACCCACTGGGATTCGCGCTGGAAAATTACNCCGAGTTCGGGCAGTGGCGTGCGCGGGTGGACAATCGCGGAACCCTGCCGAACGGGGCGAGCTTCCGCGGGCCGTCCGGCTTAAAGNTCGCCCTGAAGGAGTGGCGCCTTGATGACCTCGGGACGCAGGTCGTCCGCAAGATGCTGGCGTATGCCCTGAGTCGGCAGCTTGAGTANTACGACGAGGGAACNGTGCGCGAAATCGCGGCCAGGATCAAACCGGCTGGTTATCCCATGGGCGACATGTTANGGGAAGTGCTCAGGAGCTATCCATTCACCACGAGACGCCTGCCCGCCNGGGCCGGGTCCNCTCTCGAGAATCCAACCCCATGAGAACGCACTCCGTGAGCCGCCGCGCCTTTTTGCGAGGAGCAGGAGCCTGCCTCTGCCTGCCGACCCTGGAAAGTATCGGGGCTCCTGCCNCCTCTNCCCCGGCAGGGGGCCGGGGCCGGTCGGCCANCCGCCTGGCCTACCTTTACTTCCCCAACGGCTCGGCGAAGGGGTCCTGGGCGCCGCGCAAGGTGGGTAAGGATGGGAAGCTGGAGCAGCTCAATGAGTGGATGTCTCCACTCGAGGAGCACAAGGAAGATCTCATCGTTACGGGCAACCTCTGGACGCCGCGTGGGAATGGCCATGCGGCCGGGACGGCCACCTGGCTGACCGGGGGAAGATTCAACGGGCGCAGGAACGACGTGGGAGGGCCTTCGGTGGACCAGCTGGTGGCNCGGCATCTCGCCGGGCAGTCACCCTTGCCTTCTCTCGAACTGAGCACGGTGGGCGAGGGCAGTTTTGCGGGCAGCCTGCCGCGCAATTGTCTCTCGTGGACGGNCCGGACCGTGCCAGCCGTGCGGGAGACGATCCCGCGTGCGATTTTCGACAAGCTCTTTCGTCGGGCGAGGGAGGGTTTCGTGGACAAGAGTGTCCTCGACCTGGTCCAGGCCCAGTCGAAGGAGCTTAAGCGCCGGGCCAGTGCGGCGGATGGGCGCAAGATTGACGAATACCTCGAGGCGGTGCGGGCGGTTGAGAAGCGCCTTGCGTTCGCTGAGACACAGAGCAGGCGGATGGCCGCTGACAGGGGGCTGACTGATACCCTGAAGCGGCCCAGGCCGGGCATTCCAGCCAGTCACGAAGAGTATGTGCGCCAGTTGCTGGACCTCATGGCCCTGGCGTTCTGGTCGGGGTCCACACGCGTTTCGACCTTCATGCTGGATCATGGGCAGAGCAACAGGTACTTCAATTTCCTTCCCGGAGTGAAGGGAACCTGGCATGCCCTTTCGCATTGGAAGAATGCGAGCGGCCGGACGGAAGATGATGACGGAATGACGAAGTGGGACAGCGTGGGCAGCAAGTTGGATCAGTACAACGAGGTGACCAGGTGGCATCACGCCCAGGTGGCCTGGTTCCTCAAGCGCCTCAAGGAGCTCAAGGACGGGGACGGAGTAAGCGTTCTGGAGCGGTCGATGATCGTCTATGGTTCAAGTATCGCGGACGGAGACGAGCATGGAGAGAAGGACCTGCCCATCCTGCTGGCAGGTGGTGGTGACGGCTCGATGAAAACCGGTCGCTATCTCAGGCCGGAGCGAAGNACATCCCTCTCGCGGGTGCATCTGGGNATGATGCAGCGAATGGGTGTCCCGGCGAACCGCTTTGCGGAGGCGGACGAGNCGCTTNCCCTGTAAACCCCGCGCTTGTTTTCTAGCCATGTCGGTCAAGGTCCGGTTCTGCCTCGCAGTGGGGGTTCTGTGCTGGGCTCTTTCNGCTTGTGACCGGAAAGCGGAGACTGGACGGAATTCAGGTGCGGGCCTCGTGGTAAACGAACGTGGCCCCCTCGTGCTGGCCCTGAACGACGAAGTGGTCGGTCTGGAGGTGCGGGTGGAGAGCCCGGGAAAGACCTCCTTNTCGNGGGGGAAAGANGAGAGCTCGAAAGGAGCGGCGTCACTTTCGCCGGTTACCCCCGATTTTGAGGAACAGGTNGCCTNCCTCGATCCGGGGGAAGAGTGGAGCTCGGAGCGGCAGAGTGAGGTGGTCGGTAAGCGGATCCGGGAACTGATNGANGGGCACCGTGCAGCCGTGTTGTCGGAAGAGTTCGTGTGCTCCNGTCTGCGGCCGGTCGATGTCGAGACCGGGGAGAGTCATGGAGGTATCCAGGTAATAAGGCCGCCGGGCGAGATCGNGGCGGTGGAAACTTACCGGGGGACGGAGGGATTTGTGGAAGCCTNCGGGAATTGGCTGGGAAAAGACCCNGGAAACAGGCAGCGCGATTTCAAGTTCAAGGTCGTAGGACTGCAGGAGCGGGAGCAGGGACTTGAGGCGGAGNTTATGGTGGAGGTGCGTGGCNTGGATGGGGAGGGGAGGTCGCGGCGGCAGGTCAATGCGCTGTGGCATACGCGTTGGACGCGGGACAGCCCCCCCCGCTTGTCATCGCTCCAGGTNCGGCACTACGAGGAATCTCTTGTGAAGGTGGGAGAGGGGTTCGAGGACCTTTCTCAGCCCGTGCTGGGGAGTAACGGGCACTTCGATCTGCAGGTGAACCGTGGAATCGAGGACTGGGCTGCCCGCTTGACGCGTCTCGGTGATTTCTCGCTCACCGGGCACCACGGATTGGCGGTGGGAGATGTGAATGGCGATGGCCGGGACGACCTGTATGTCTGCGACGGGGGGAGNCTGCCGAACAGGCTCTATCTCCAGCAGGCNGATGGTACGGCGGTGGATGTGTCGGCGCAGGCGGGAGTGGATTGGCTGGAGGATACCAGAAGTGCTCTCCTGGTGGATCTTGACAATGACGGTGACCAGGACCTCGTNCTGGCAACCATCGCGATGGTGGTCTTNCTGGAAAATGACGGGGANGGGNTCTTCGCCCTGCGGGGAGGCCATCCTGGAGCGAGGTATCCCTTCTCACTCAGTGCTGCCGATTTTGACCATGATGGNTTGCTCGACCTCTATGTTTGCGTGTACAGCGCAGGGGATCGTGCGGGCCGCCGGGGTTTCGAGGCGAACTCCCCCCTGCCGTTCCACGACGCGGAGAACGGAGGGCGCAATGTCCTGNTGAAAAACCTCGGGGATTTTGGATTTGCGGATGCCACCTCGNAGGTGGGCTTGGAAAAAGACAACAGACGGTGGAGTTTTGCGGCGGCCTGGGAGGACTACGACAGGGACGGGGATCTCGACCTCTATGTGGCCAACGACTTCGGGNGAAATTGTCTCTACCGCAATGATGGTGGGNACTTTGAGCAGGTCGCCGCNGCGCTGGCGGTAGAGGATATGGCCTCGGGGATGTCGGTGGCNTGGAGTGANTACAACCGGGATGGGTTCCCNGATCTCTATGTGGGGAACATGTTCTCGGCGGCCGGCANCCGGATAAGCCGNCAGGAAATCTTCAAGAAGGGCGCGGAGCCGGGGCTGGTGCGCGGTCTGCAGCGGATGGCACGCGGCAATACCCTCTTCTCGGGGACAGCAGAGAAAACCTTCGTGGATCTCAGTGTGACGAGTCGGGCTCATCTTGGAGGATGGTCGTGGAGTTCCGGGTTTGTTGACGTGAATAATGACGGCTGGGAGGACCTGGTGATCGCGAACGGTTTCCTGACCGGGCGAAAGCCTGACGATTTATGAAGTTTCTTCTGGCGGCAGGTCGTGTCGCCGGAGCAGCAAGCCGATGTCCGGCGTTATGNGAGTGNCTGGACGACCCTGCTCCAGATGGTGCGGGATGGCCGGTCCTGGAGTGGTGGGGAGCGGAACCGGTGCCTGCTGAACGTGCNGGATGGAAGTTTCGCCGATGTCTCGTTTGCTGCCGGGCTCGATCATCCGGGTGATGGGCGGGGGCTCGCGGTGGTGGACTGGGACCAGGATGGTGATCTGGATCTATGGTATCGTAACCGAACTGCCCCGCGCCTGCNGTTGATGTCGAACCAGCACGAACCGGGAAAAGGNAANCGGGATGATTTCCTGGCTTTGAGGCTGGAGGGAACAAGTTGCAATCGCGATGCCATCGGGGCGATGGTGGAGGTGATNGTTCCCGGGGCGAAGGGGCGCCTTGTGCGTTCCNTGAAGGCGGGTGATCTATTCCTCTCACAGTCGAGCAAGTGGTTGCACATCGGGCTCGGAGCAAATGCGGCGGTCAGCTCGGCCTACGTNCGNTGGCCGGGAGGAGCGCGGGAGNAGTTTAGCGGACTGGAGGCCGGNGGAGCNTTTCTCCTCAAGCAGGGTTTGGGCACTGCCNCCAGGATCGAGCGANCGGCACGGAAGATCNCTNCCGGGGTGCTTNCCGTTCCTCCGCCGGGAGCAGGGAGTGCCCAGGTCAACCTCCCGGCCAAGATNCCNCTTCCGCCGCTCGCNTATCAGGGCCCGGGAGGGGAGCGTAGNTTNGTAGCCGGNCAGGGGGCCGCCCAGCTGGTCATCCTGTGGTCGGAGGGTTGTCCCCGGTGCGAACGGGAGCTNGCAGACGTGGTTGCGGCAGCGGGACAATACCGGGTGACGGGATTGCCATTGATTGCCGCGCTCAATGTCGATGGGCCGCAGGGGCGGGCGAAGGCAGCGGAGATGATCACCGCCCTTCGTTGGCCATTCGAATGGGGCATTCTTGAGGAGGAGTCCCTGCGGCACATAGGGGAGTTTCAGCGTGCGTTGTTTGACGTCACTGTTCCGTTGAACTTGCCTGCCGCGTTCCTGCTTGGAGGCGATGGTGAAGTGATGGGGATTTATCGTGGATCGCTTGAGGTCGATCGCGTTGGGGCGGACCTGAAGGCCCTGCGGATGGCGGATGAGGAGGAACGCCACGCCTTCGCCCCGCCCCTTGCGGGACGTTGGTTTACAAAGCCGGTGGACCCGGTCTACGCGTTGGAATTCATGGCGAAATATTTTGAGAAACGCCTGCCGGAAGAGGCTCTCTACTATTTCGGTGCAGCCTACGAACGGGCAAGTGGCAAGCGTCGTGTGTCCTTGGGCGTGGAGGTGGCGCAGCGGCACCACCGGGCTGCTCTCCGTTACAAGGAGCGGCGGCAGCCGGAGAGGGCGGAGATGCACTTCAGGAGGGCGATCGAGCTTGGGGCGAGGGCGGAGTACCTGCTCGACTACGGAACGATGCTCGCGAGTTACGGGAGCCTCGATGCGGCGGCGGAAGTATTGCTGGAGGCCTTGGAACTGGAGCCGGGGCTGAAGCCGGCGCAGAGGGCGCTGGCCATGGTCAGGAAGCTGCAAGTGGAGGGAAACTAGGGCGTTCCGGGTTTGGATTTCTTTGGCGTGCTTCCCGCGATGTGCTAGGAAAGGTATTGATGGCTGGGCTGTCCAGGTTTTCGGTGGCGATGGTGCTGGCGCTTCTCGTGATTCGGGGTGGTGCCGGGGAGATCAATCTTGCGAGCGGGGAATCGATTACGGGGACTATTCATACTTCGAGTGGGGAAAGTCTCGAGATCGTTGAAGAGTCCGGAACCGTGCGGAAGGTGGCCCTGGCAGATGTTGCGCAGGCCCGGATCGGGGTGACTGGCAAACCCTGGCAGATTGCGGGGATGGGTGTGCTGACAAGTAATGGGAGTTTTCTGGCAGAGTCCGTCATCAGGATGGATGGCAGAGTGGTGAGCGTTACCGGCCAGCGTGACGACTTGCTCCTGACGGTCCAGAATACCTCGGCGCTTTTTTTTCAGTCGCTGCGATCCCGGGATGCCGAGGCGTTGCGCTTCGATCGCCAGGGGGTTTTGTTGAAGGATGGCGATTTCATGGAGGGCACCGTGATGTCAGTAGGGGATGGACGGGTCACAGTTGACTCGCTTTTGCTCGGTCGCAAGTCCTTCCTGGTAGGAACGGAGGCGGTGGCGGTGGTTCTGCGCAGGCCGGTGAACGCCCCGGAGGCGTGGACGCTCAAGCTGAAGAATGGCTCCCGCTTGCGTTGCAAGAAGGTGAAAACGGGTCCGAAGGGAGTCATTCTGCACGATTCACCATATCGAAATTATCACATCAGTCTGGATCAGCTGGTGGAGTTGCAAAAGGGCAGGGCGGAGCCCCTGATTGAGTTGTTCCGATCGCGCTGGATCGTGTCGAGTGGTGGGCGCCCCCTGGCCGTGGCCGCCCTTGGCGATGAGGCCACCCTGGTTGATCTCGACGAGTCGAGGGAAGCAATGGAGCGGAAGCGAGTTGAGCGGGAAGCTGCCATGAATCAAGCCAAGGCCGAGTGGATCCGTTCCCAGCAGATCGCGACCCGCCTGAAGGCCGTGTCTTCCCGTGAGGCCGGCAATGTGAACCGCATGCAGGCGCAAGTAAGGGACAAGATCCGGCGGGTCGAGCAGGATCAAAGGATGGTGCAGCAGGCGGGCGAAGATATCGAGAGAAAGATGAGAATGGTGGAACAGGCGAAGACGAAGGTCAAAGAAGCCAGGGAGAAGNTATCCGCCATCCCCCCTCAGGATGCCGCCCAGCGGCGGAGCGGGGAACAACACGTCCGCAATGCGGAACGGCAGAAGCAGAATGCGGAGCGAATCGTCAGCCAGGCGCGTGCCACCCAGCGGCGTCACGAGACGCGAGCCAAATCCAGCCAGCGGCTCGTAGACATGGCGCAGCAACGGGTCGTGCAGGCCAAGGAGAAAAGGGAAAAGGATGACCTTGCCCACAAGGCGGCAGAGGAAGGTCTCGTGGCGGCTAAGTCGTCTTATGATCTCACTTCCGCTGATTTGCNGGAGGCGGTGGAGGAGCTCCGCCGCCTTGATTTTCTTATCCAGAGGAAAAGGAATGCGGGTGGGGAGTAAGGCGGGACGCGGATCCTTAGGTTCTTGCCCGGGTCATGGCAATCGCTAGTTTCCGGTCATGAAGAGCTTTGTAATCCGTGTCGTGATGGGACTTCTCCTCATGGTCCCCGGGGGGGCTGAAGCAGAGTGGGAGAAGTATCTTGCGGTTGCGGGAGACAACGCGGCGGAAATCTCGACGTTTGTGAAAGAAGCNCGGGAGAAGNACGGTGAAGTCGGGGAAAGAGCNGCAGNCTTCCTGGTGAAAGGNATGCGGCCGATGGACCTGAAGAATCTCAAGGGCAGNTTTCTGCTGGAGAATCTNGCCCTGGCTTTCAAGGCGCGGGAGGAGTTCCCCTGGGCCAGGGATTTGCCCGAGGAGGTGTTTTTCAACGATGTGGTTCCCTATGCNTCCTTGGATGAAACGCGGGAAGACTGGCGNACGGATTTCTACCAGAAGTGCAGGGAGCTGGTGAAGGACTGCAAAACCTCGACGGAAGCAGTGCAGGCGATCAACAAGAACTTCTTCAACCTGATCAAGGTGCACTACAACACGGGTCGGAAAGCGCCAAACCAGAGCCCCTCGGAGTCGATCCAGCTCGGCAAGGCCACCTGTACCGGCCTTTCTATCATCTTGGTGGACGCGTGCCGNGCGGTNGGTGTCCCTGCGCGGGTGGCGGGNACCGCTCTGTGGAGCAACAAACGGGGTAATCATACCTGGGTGGAAGTGTATGACGGGGGGACCTGGTACTTCACCGGAGCAGACGAATACAGTAAGGCCGGGCTGAACCGGGCCTGGTTCGTGAACGATGCTTCGAAGGCCATTGCGGATGACTGGCGGCACGCCATATGGGCCACGTCATGGCAGAAGACNGGATCACATTTCCCGATGGTCTGGAACTTGCGCGACAGGGAAGTAGCCGCGGTCAATGTGACCGGCCGNTATGCCAGGGCGGGGGACGCGAAGGTGAAGGAGGCCACCGTCTACCTGCGGCTTTGGGGAAAGCAGGGTGGTGAGCGTCTGGTCGGCAAGGTGGAGTTGCTCGGCGACAGCGGGGAGCTTCTTCAGACCGTGACCACGAAAGCCGGGACGACTGATCTCAACGACATGCCCTCGGTCAGGGTGAAGACGGGAGTGAGCTACCGCTTCCGCGTCACTCATGGCAAGGAAGCGCGCTGGGAGGGTTTCAAGGCCATGCAGGAGGGAGAAGNGACGGTGGATCTGGTCTGGANTGAGCTGGGAACGGGGAGCGCGCGATTGAAGGAGGTGATGGATTGGCTGGCCCTGCTTCCCGAAGAGCGGCATCTTTCTGTTCCGGAAGGGCCTCTTTCGAGGAAAGATGCTGACGAGGCGGCCAGGCTGACCTGGAAAACGGTGCGCAAGGAACTGGCGGATGTGCGCAGGGGTGAAATGGATGGCAAGGTGGTGAAGGCCGCGGGCAAGGAGATGAAGTATCTCGAGCGCACGTTCGGGCGCGCGGAGGAAGGCAGGCGGTCGCTCTGGATCTCGATGCACGGCGGGGGAGGGGCGCCTGCCCGGGTGAATGACCAGCAGTGGCACAATCAGATCCGCCTCTACGAGCCGGAAGAGGGAATCGTGGTGGCTCCACGGGCGCCTACCAATACCTGGAACCTCTGGCACCAGGGGCATATCGACGAGCTCTTTGACCGGCTCATTGCCAACTTCGTGGTGAGTCGTGGAGTAGACCCGGACCGGGTCTACCTGATGGGATATTCGGCGGGCGGGGATGGCGTCTACCAGCTTGCACCAAGAATGGCGGATCGCTTTGCCGCGGCCGCCATGATGGCCGGGCATCCCAANAATGCCAACCCACTGGGCCTGCGGAATNTGCCTTTCATGATCTTCATGGGTGGCAAGGATGCGGCCTACGGGCGCAATCGGGTGGCTGCCGAGTGGGGAAAGAAACTTACTGATTTGCGGGAAGGAGATCCGGNGGGCTACGACCACAAGGTGAAGATCTACCCCCAGCATGGGCACTGGATGAATCGTGATGACCGGGAGGCCCTGCCCTGGATGATCGTGCGCAGGCGGAATCCCTGGCCAAAGAAGATCGTGTGGCACCAGAGTGGTCGTACCCATGACCGCTTCTATTGGCTCTCGGTTCCCGGGGGAGCCGNGAGGGGTGGGCAGACTGTGAGGGCCGAGGTGAAAGGCCAGGAGATCTTGATCAATGCAGGTGGACTGGAGGCTCTCACCCTGCGCCTTCATGACCAATTACTTGATCTCGACCAGACGGTGACTGTGAAAGCGGATGGGAAAGAGGTCTTCAAGGGCAAGGTGGAGCGGAGCATGCAGTCCCTCTGGCACTCGCTCACGGAGCGGGCCGATGTGTCCTCGGCCGCAACGGCACTACTCGAGCTGAAACTTTGAAGTGGGTTCGCAGGTCATGAGCGGTCCAGCAGTAGCTCCCCGCCGGTATCTTTGCCACCGGGTTGAAAAAGAGATCGTGATTGATGGATCGCTTTCCGATCCCGGGTGGTCCGGGGCAGAGTGGAGCGAGAATTTTGTTGATATCACAGGGGATCCGGAACGCACCCCGCGTTATCGGACCAGGGTCAAGATGGCATGGGACGAAAAGTACCTTTACGTGGGTGCTGAACTGGAGGAGCCGCATGTCTGGGGCACAATCACTGAGAAGAATGCGGTGATGTTTGAAGACAACGATTTCGAGGTTTTCATTGATCCGGATGGTGACGGGCTGGATTATTACGAATTCGAGATCAATGCTCTGGGCAGCATCTGGGANCTGAGCCTGCCTAAGCCCTACGGGGAGGGAGGGGTGCCGATCCTCGGCTGCAACCTGCCGGGCCTGCAGAGTGCNGTACAGGTCCGGGGGACCCTCAATGACCCCAACGACCTGGACGAGGGCTGGTGCGTCGAAGTGGCCCTTCCGTGGGNCGGNTTGGCCCGCTACAACAAGGGGCGTGCCACCCCCCCCGGTCACGGGGATACCTGGAAAGTGAATTTTTCGCGGGTGCAGTGGAACCATGAGATCGTGGATGGCAGCTATGTGCGAATTCCTCCGCATGGGACGCCTATCGCAGAGAGTCTCAACCCGGAGGAACAGGAGCATCCGGAGGACAACTGGGTCTGGAGCCCGCAGGGCGCGGTCAACATGCACCTGCCGCTGCGCTGGGGAGAGGTGGTTTTCGTCGAGGAATGAGCGGAATTACGCAGAGGGATCCGGTCGGNCGGATGGAGCTCCCGGCTTTCCTCCGCGNGGCGAGNGAGACCCGGTTGTGCCTGCTNTCGCACGGAGGNCTCCGGGGCCACCCGCCACAATTGATCCAGCGCCCTTTCTCGACAGAGGGACCTTGTTTTGCTGGGCTAGGGCATGACGCTGCGCGAGGTAGCGGAGAGGGCTCTGTTCGCGACCTCCCTTGAAGAGAAACTGGCTCCTCCGCCTGCTGGAGTGACCGATGAAGACCGGGGCAGGGCAATTCGTCTCCCGGATGTTCCAGGTCGCCCGGAGAACCTGGCTTTGCGGCGTGATGGGGTGCGGGCAGATTTTCCCGGAGCATCCGGAATCGAGGATGACCGGCAGTGTGGTAAACTTCTCCACTTCTTTGCGAATCACGAATTGCTCGCCACGGAGTTGATGGCGCTGGTCCTGTTGAAGTTCCCGGATGCTCCCGCTGATTTCCGGGCGGGTGTTCTGCAGACTTTGAAAGAAGAGCAAATGCACACCAAGCTCTATCTGAAGCGAATGGCCGAGTGTGGAGTGCAGTTCGGTGATTTTCCCGTGAACGGTTTCTTCTGGAGTGCGGTCTCCAGCATGTCCACGCCACTGGATTATGTGACCAGGCTCTCGCTGACCTTTGAGCAGGCCAACCTCGACTACGCCCGCGGGTATGCGCGGGTTTTCGCGGAAGCAGGAGATCGAGGGACAGCGGCCCTCCTGGAAAGAATCTACCGGGATGAGATCAGGCACGTGAGCTATGGGCTGGAGTGGTTCCGCAAGTGGAAGCGGGAGGATTCGGACTGGCGAACCTTCGTCTCGGGCCTGCACCTGCCGCTCTCGGCAGCCCGGGCCAAGGGCACCTTCTCATTCAACGAGGAGGGGCGACGGCAGGCGGGGCTCGATGAGGAGTTCATCAGGGAGCTGCGGCTCTACGCACAGTCGAAGGGGCGCACCCCGAATGTATTCTGGTTCAATCCGGTAGCGGAGGAGAGCCTGGTTCGCTCTCCTGAGGAGGTGCCGCAGGCGGTCCGGCAGGTAGAGCGTGATCTGGCAATGCTACCGGCCTTCCTCGCACGGAGGGAAGATGTCGTTCTCGTGCCCGAGAAGCCGTCCAGCGGTTTCCTGGAGAGTCTGCTGGAGGCGGGGGTGGAGCTGCCGGAGATCGTCTCCGTCGAGCGGGTGAGTGAGGTTGCCGAACGAAAGCTGCACGAGTTGCGACCATGGGCCCGGACACCCGATGCCCAACCGGTGATCGATGCGCTGGCAGGGGAATGCGTGCTGACTCCACGGGAGCTCTTTTCCAAGGCGACCCACGCTACCTTTTTGCGGAAAATCCTCGCGCGATCGAGGAACCCGCTCCTCTGCCCGGAATCCTGTGCAGGGCGATGGGTCACTTCGGTAAAGGAGCTGCGTGGCTGGATGGAGAGCTCGGGTGAGGAGGAATGTGTGCTGAAGGCACCCTTCAGCACGGCGGGGCGAGATCGCGTTGTTGTCCGGACTGCGCCGGGGATTCCGGATTCGGTTCAGAAGCGGATCGAGGGTATCATTTTCCGGCACGGGGGGCTGGTCGCTGAGCCGTGGCTCCGGCGGGTGATTGATTTCTCCCTCCATTATGACGTGGGGGCAAAGGGTGTCCGGCGGCGTGGCCTGGTGGTGATGGATAATACGGTGAGGGGGCAGTTCCGGGCCGCCACCGTAGCGGAGCGCTTCACGGATTTTCTTGGGAAGGACATGCGCCGGACGCTCTTTGAGGGATCCCCGAGGCGCGGGCATCTCATGGAATTCGTGGAGGAGGTCCTTGAGCCCGGCCTCGGCGAACTTGTGGAGAGGCATGGCTATGCGGGACCAGTGGGAGTTGATGCCTTTCTCTATCGCGACCGGGAGAATGCACTACGCTTCAAGCCGGTGGTAGAGCTGAATCCACGTTACACGATGGGACGGGTGGCTCTCGAAATGGCCCGCTTCACACGCCCGCACGGGCGGACAAGGCTGGAAGTAGGCCCCCTGAAGAGCCGGCCAGCCGGTGCTCTTGCGCTGACACCCTCCCCTCCCGGAACGCGGTGGGGGGCGTGGCTTGAGGGCGCCGGTGGCTGATGGGTTCCGGAGGGCATTTAGAATGCTGGCCATGTGAGAGGGCACTCCCTAGCGTCGTCGCATGAGAGCCTTGCTGGTTGCTACTTTCTCCCTTGCTGCCACAGTCTTCGCGCAGGAACCTGCCTGGCCTGTGCTGACGGAAGTGCCTGAACGCAAGGCCCTTCCCGGGACAAAGTTTCTGGACAGGAAAGGAGACCTCTCCATTGAGATGGTAGAGGGAGTGGACCGGTTTCTGGATGGTGAGATCGCGGCCGAGTTGAAGGAGAGGCAAGGAGGAACCCGGGAGGAGCTGGCCCGGATTCTTGGACTTCCCCGGGATACGAATCCCGAGGACAACTCGTTTCGCTACGCGGGTCGTCGGTGGGGCCCGATTGGCAATGGGCAGAACTATACGGTTAATGAGGTGAGCTGGAGGACCTTCGGGAACACGGAGGCGGTGGGGCTGCTCTTTGAGCCGAGCGGAAGCGCGCCGCTTGTGGATATCATCGCGCTGCCGGATGCGGACCAGGATCCGGAAGAACTGGGCGCGATGGAGCCGCACGAAGGTAGCCAGCGCACGCACCCCTTTGCAGCCGACATGGCCCTGGCCGGTTGCCGCGTCCTGGTGCCGGTGTTGATCCGGCGGACGGAACACCATGCCATGCCCATGCGGGAATGGCTGCACCGCCCGGCCTGGGAACTGGGGCGAACCCTCGCGGGCTATGAGGTGCTCAAGGTTCTGGCGGCGGTCGATTGCTTTCGGAGAGACCACCCCAGCCGGTCCGGGAAAAGCAGGAGCGGGAAGTTGGCCGTAGTTGGCTGGGGAGAAGGAGGTCGGCTCGCCCTTTATGCCGCTGCCCTTGACGAACGTCTGGATGGGGCATTGGTAAGTGGGTCTTTCGGGCCCCGGGACCGGGTGTGGGATGAGCCTGCGGACCGCACGATCTTTGGCTTGCTGCGTGGCCATTCGGATGCGGAGATCGCTCGTCTTATCGCTCCCCGGCCGCTTGTGATCGAGACGGGCCATTTTCCGGAGTATGGTTTCCGTCTAGACCAGCAGGGGTTACCGGAGCGATTGCGGAAAGGGGCAGGCAAGCGGGGTAAGCCGGGAAAATTACTGGAACCGGGAGATGAGGAAGTGCGGCTTGAGGCCGAACTCATCGGTAATGAATCGGTTTTGCTGCGCTTCACGGACCGTGCAGTTCCCCGGGAGAGCTGGCGGGCCTTGCTGGAGAAGGTCGGGGTGGGAGTCCCGGAGAAAACCCTCGTGGATCGTGATCTTGGCTGGGCGGCGTTCAAGCCCCTGCAGAACGCGAAGAACATTGCCCGCCGTCACGCGGAGCAGGTGCAGGCAATTGATCGTCACAATCAGCGGGTTCTCGTCGACTCGGAGCGCGTGCGGGAGGACCTCTTCAAAGTGGTGAAACTGGATAGTGTGGAAAACTATGAAGCGAGTATTGAGCCGCTGCGGGAGAGGTTCAGGAAGGAGGTGATCGGTGAGCATGCGAGCCTGCAGGAGCTGGCGGACCCCAATGCGCACACCCGGAGCTATCAGGAAGGGCCACATACGATCAGTTACGAAGTAGTTCTTGATGTGCAGGCCGGGGTGAAGGCCTATGGAATTCTGACGCTCCCCAGGGGCATGAAGCTCGATGGTTCGGAAAAGCGGCCGGTGGTGGTATGCCAGCACGGTTTGGAGGGGCGTCCGCAATCGACCGTGGGGGAAGAGGAGTACCATTACTACAAGGCCTTTTCGACCCGACTGGCGGAGCGTGGCTTCGTGACCTTTGCTCCCCAGAATCTCTACCTGGGGTGGGACCTTTTCCGAATCCTCCAGTTCAAGGCCAATGCGGTAGGATGCACCCTTTTCTCGGTGATGGTGCCTCAGCATCGGCAGATCACGGAATGGCTGGCAGGGCTGCCTTTTATCGACGCTGAACGGATCGGTTTTTACGGTCTCAGTTACGGAGGAAAGTCGGCCATGCGTATCCCTCCCCTTGTGGATCGGTATTGCCTCTCGATCTGCTCCGCAGATTTCAACGAGTGGGTTTGGAAAAATGCAGCTACGGATCCGCTGTCGCTGCGCTACAGCTACGCCAACAAGGGAGAATATGAGATCTTCGAGTTCGATCTGGGAGGCACATTCAACTACTACGAGATGGCGGCTCTCATTTGTCCGCGTCCCTTCATGGTAGAGCGTGGTCACTTCGATGGGGTCGCTCCTGACAAGACGGTGGCCTACGAGTTCGCCAAGGTAAGGTTTCTCTATGCCGCACGCCTGGGAATCGGGGACCGGACCGAGATCGAGTGGTTCGTGGGCCCCCATTCCATCAATGGATCAAAAACCTACGATTTTCTGCACCGGCACTTGCGGTGGCAGAAGAAGTAATTGCGAGGACGGGCTTGAGTTCCGGAGCAAGCCGAACAAGAAATACTGGGAATGAGGGTGTTGATCCTGACTCTGTTGCTGGCCACCGGGACAGGTGCCCTGGCCCTTGATGTCGGGTTCGGAGAGGTGGACATTACCCCGAAGCTCGGGGGCAAGAAGAAGGTCTGGCTTGCTGGGTATGGGACGGGTCGGCAGGCGGCAGGGGTACACGACCCGCTTATGGCGAGGTGTGTGGTTCTTGAGGAGGCCGGCACGAGGATCGCACTGGTTTCCGTGGACCTGGTCGGGTTGCAGTATCCGGCCGTGCAGGAGATCCGCAAGCTGCTACCTGGCTTCTCCTATGTACTGGTGTCTTCTACTCATAACCATGAGGGCCCTGATGTGATCGGGATGTGGGGGCGCAATCATTTTTCCTATGGAGTGAACGGCGACTACGTTGCAGAGGTCGTGGACAAGTGTGCGCAGCTGGTGAAGGATACGGCCACGAGGATGACCAGGGAGGTGACCGTGTCCTTTGGTACGGCTGAGGACAGGAGTCTACTGAAGGATTCGCGCCAGCCTGCTGCCTTCGACGCGGTGATGCGGGTGCTGGTTTTCTGGACGAAGGAAGGACAGAAGGCGGGTGTGCTGGTGCAGTGGAATTCCCATCCGGAAGCAATGGGCGCGAAGAACAAGCTGATCACGGCTGACTTTCCCTGGGCGACGGTGAGGGAGTTGAAGAGGGTCCATGCGTGCCCGGTGGCCTACTTCACCGGGGCGGTAGGTGGTTTGATGGCTCCCCCAGCCGGGCCGACGACCTTTGCATATACCGAGAGGCACGGCGTGGAGGTGGCGGGATTAGCCTCAAGAGCCGTGGCGGCAGCCCGGCCGATCAAGCTCACGCCGATGAAGGTCGAGGCCCGTATGATTTACCTGCCGGTGACCAACAAGCTCTACCGGCTAGCGCTTTCGATCGGGGTGCTGCGCCGGGCAGGTTTCGCTTCCACGGGAAATCCCTACCGGAAAGGCAAGGAGATGAATCCGAGGAGCTCCGACCAGGTCATCACCGTGGAGAGCGAGGTGGCCTGCCTGAAGCTGGGAGAGCTCCTGCTGGCCTCCATTCCGGGAGAGCTCTACCCTGAACTGGTTTACGGCAAGTTTCAGGATCCAGCGGACCCCGCTGCGGATTTCCCGCAAGCGGATCTCGAGCCAACAATAATGCAGATCGTGGGTGGCCGTAAGTGGATGCTGTTTGGTCTCGCCAATGATGAAATCGGGTATCTCATCCCGAGGCGCCAGTGGGATACCAGAAAACCCTATGCCTACGGGCGGCAGAGGGCGCAGTATGGCGAGGCCAATGCCTGCGGTCCGGAAGCTGCCGCGGTTGTGATGAATGGGTTCGCCCGGTGTGTGAATGCACTGGTCCGCCAGGGGCAGCCCCCCCGTGCCGCGAAACCCTAGTCATCGGTGCGGGGGCCGCCTCAGACGAGTGCTGCGAGATGGGCCGCCACGGACCGGGCGAGGGCATCAAGATTGTAGCCCCCCTCCAGGGTGGAAATGATGCGTCCTTCGCTGTGCTGATTGGCCGAGGCGACGATCAGTTTTGTGACCCAGCTGAAATCCTCTTCACGGAGGTGGATGTCCCCGAGCGGGTCATCAGTGTGGGCATCGAACCCGGCGGAGACGAAGAGGAGTTGTGGTTTGAACCGGTCGAGGGCGGGGAGCCAGTCACGTTCGATGGCCTTGCGGAAACCGGGACTGTCAGTGCCGGCCGGAAGTGGAGTATTGACGATGTTGGGACGCTCGAGGTCGAAGAGGCGGTGAGGGTAGTGCGGATGTTGGAAGCTGGAAGCGACGAGCACCCCGGGGTTGTCCTTGAATATATCAACCGTCCCGTTTCCGTGGTGTACGTCGAAGTCGAGGATGGCGACCCGCTCGATCCCGCGGTGGGAAAGGGCCGCGGCTGCACCGACGGCGACGTTGTTGTAAAGGCAGAACCCCATGCCAGCATCGTGTTCGGCATGGTGACCAGGCGGACGGGCGCAGGAAAAGACCCGCTTGCTCTTGCCGGAGAGAACGAGTTCGACTGCCTCTTCCACCGCACCAGCGGCGAGCTGGGCGGCGGGAAGCGAGCCCGGGGAGAGATGAGTGTCGGGATCGACCATCACGAGGCCGGATGTGGGTGCATTCTCCACAAGTTTCCGGAGATAGAGAGGTTCGTGAACCCGCTTGAGTGCGTTCTCGCTTACGGTCCGGGGGTTGCGCTGGTCAAACTGGGCGAGCTGCCCGGCTTCCTGCAGGTGGGCGAGGATTGCCTGGGTGCGCTCGGGTCGTTCGGGATGCCCGTCGTGCATCTTGTGCGCATCATAGGCCTTGTGCGTGAAGAAGGTTAGCGGCATGGAATGGGAGGTGGTTCGTGGTGGGGTTCAAGGAGAGTTCCCGGATTTGATCCGGGCATCATATTGTCTTTTGCATGATCCAGGTGATGAAGCGGGTAGCGGGAAGCCAGTTGCAGAGGGCCTCGATGAACCACACCCAGAAGCGGTGGCGTTGATAGATCTCGAGTGCCCGGTCCTCGCTGCCCCGGGTTCGTTTCCAGATCCGGTAGTCAGGTCCCAGGGCTTCAATATAGTAGCGCCGTCCGGATTCCACATAGTAGCGTTCGAGATAGACGAGGCTTTTGCCCACCTGCTTGCGGCGAATGACTTCGTTGGGGCGTTTGGTGGGGTGAGGCACTGCCGTAGTGTGGAAGATTGGCGGGGTGGGGAAAAGCGAAAGCGTTGACAGTTAGGATGCGGAACAGTTCCTTGGCTCCATGCAGAAAAGACGCTTGGGCAGCACTGAGCTGGAGCTGACTACGATAGGAATCGGAACCTGGGCCATCGGAGGGGGGGATTGGTCGTTCGGCTGGGGTGACCAGGACGAGCGGGAGGCGATCGAGGGGATTCTCAAGGGAGTTGAGCTGGGAGTGAACTGGATCGATACCGCCGCCATCTATGGGGAAGGAGCCAGCGAGGAACTGGTAGGCAGGGCCTTGCGTGAGCTGGGGGCCGCGGAGCGCCCGGTGGTGGCGACCAAGTGCGGACGAATCATGCGGGAAGACGGAACGGTCTTCGGACGTCTGAAGAAGGAGAGTGTGGTGGCCGAGTGTGAGGCCAGTCTTCGCCGGCTGGGAGTCGATTGTATTGACCTCTACCAGATTCACTGGCCGGATCCTGATGAAGGGATCGAAGAGGCCTGGAGCACGATGATGGACCTTAGGAGCCAGGGAAAGGTTCGCGAAATCGGAGTCTCCAATCACAGCGTATCACAGATGGAGCGGTTGCGGGCCATCTTCCCGCTTGCCTCCCTGCAACCTCCCTACAGCATGCTGAACCGGGAGGTGGAGCAGGAGCAGCTTCCCTACTGCGGAGAACATGGGGTTGGAGTGGTCTGCTACAGCCCGATGATGAAGGGCTTGCTGACGGGAGCTTTTACCAGGGAGAGGGCCAAGGCCCTGTCGGACAAGGATCACCGAAGCCGGGATCCGAAATTCACGGCCCCCCAGCTGGAGCTCAACCTGGAGTTCGTGGAGACGATCCGGCCTCTCGCGGAAGCTGCAGGGCGTCCCATGGCGCAGTTGCCTCTGGCCTGGGTGTTGCACCGGGCCGAGGTCACTTCTGCAATTGTCGGAGTGCGCAAGCCGGGGCAGATCGAGCAGACGGCGGGAGGGGGAGACTGGATCCTGACGGAGGAAGAAATTGAGATCGTTGAGAATGCCCTTCGCTTCCGGGGGGAGAAGCTGACCCAGCTTGGTGAGACGAACCAGGGATGGGTGTAGACTTCCCAGGAGGGAGCCCGGCCTATGCGGCATCAATAGGAAGGGGCACTTCATGATAATTGAGTGCCCATTCCCTCATGAAGCGGACGCGGTGGGGAACGATGCGATAGATGATGAGTTCGGGATTGTCACTCATTCCGAGATACTGGCGAAGCAGGGGATTGCTTTCCCAGATCTCGTCGATGAGGGTTTGCTCGCTCTCGTCGAGGGGTTGAGCGACCCCGGTAATGCGGAGCTGGTCGTGCGCGGGAGCGAGATAGCAGAGCTCCACCTTCGGATTGGCCGCGATTTCTCCGGTCTTGTGATAGCTGCGCAGGTTGGCGACATAGACGGTGAAGCCATCCACCCGGACAGGCGAGACGGGCCGCAGGCGCGGCTGATTACCGTCCAGGGTCGCCAGCATGGGGAACTTGGCCTTCTCGATCACCAGGCGGGCGAGGGCGGGAAGTTCGGAGAGTTCGAACGGATCAGGTCTGGGCTTGGACATTTCGTGTTTGGAGACTGTAGCGCGGAGAGCGGAGGCTTCGCGAGCGCAATTCGTGACACCGGCCGGTATTGAGGATAGCATCGAGTGGTAATCCGGTTTCTCCGTGCGTCTTATCTGGCTCTTCCTGCTCCTGGTTGCTCTCGTGCTTGTGCCCTTCCTGCTGTGGGGTGATCAGTTTACGGACCATTTCGATCTGGAGAAGACGGTCGACTGGCTCATGGAGCTTGGGCCGCCGTGGGCATGGGCGGGTGGGATCTTCCTGCTGGTCTCGGATCTCGTCCTGCCAGTCCCCGGAACGGTTGTAATGTCGGCCCTGGGCTATATTTACGGACCCTGGCTGGGAGGAGGGCTTGCGGTAACGGGATCGATGCTATCCGGGATCGTGGCCTACGGGCTATGTTGGAAAATCGGGCGTCCGGCAGCTGAGTGGATCGCCGGCAGGGAAGACCTGTCGAGGGGTGAGGCGATTTTTGGCGGAAAGGCAGGCGGATGGCTGGTAGCGCTTTCGCGGTGGTTGCCGCTCCTGCCGGAAGTGATCGCCTGTCTGGCAGGAATGGCACGGATGCCTTTCCGTCGTTTCGTTCTCGCTCTGGCATGTGGCAGTGCCCCCCTGGGATTCACCTTTGCTGCGATCGGGCAGTGGGCGCACGAGCACCCAGTGCCTGCCCTCGTGCTGAGTGCGGGACTGCCGCCGCTGCTCTGGGCCATCATCGGACCGTTCATGATGCGCCGGAAGCAGGGAAGAGCACAGCAAGATTGAAGGAGAGTTTTTCCTGCGCGCGGCAGCGGGGCGGTGTTGGAAAATTTTCGCAGGATCCCTGCCGATCCCGTCTTGCCCGCAGGTGTCCCTTGGCCTCATATTCCGTGGATATGGGCACCATGGACCTGACGCAGCGCCCGCAAACCGATCCCACGGCACTCCTGCGCTACCGGGACGGCATTTACGCAGCCGACTTCCTGGCCTGCGGAATCGTGCACCTTGACCTGTTCAGCTGGCTGGCAGAGCGCGAGGCGAGTCTTGGTGAGATTTGTGAGCACTGCGGGATTTGTGAGCGGCCAGCCGACGTGCTTCTGACGCTGGCCTGTGTGAACGGGTTGGTTACACGGAGGGGAGACCGCTTTTCCGCCACGGAGCTGGCGCGTGAGCATCTCGGCGAGGGGTCGCCGTGGTCGCTGGGGTCCTACTTTGCCTCCCTCGTAGACCGCCCGGTGGTGAAGGAAGTGCTGACAGTCCTGAAGACCGGGAGGCCGGCCAACTGGGAGAGCGGGATGGCGGATGCAGATTGGCAAGAGTCCATGGAGTCAGAGGACTTTGCGGAGATGTTCACCGCGGCGATGGACTGCAGGGGGGTCTTCCTGGGTCAGAGGCTGGCTGACGAGCTGAACCTCGATGGGAGCGAGCGCCTGCTCGACATCGGGGGAGGTTCTGGAGTTTATGCCTGCTGTCTGGTAGCGGGAAACAGTAGATTACGAGCCACGGTCTTTGAGAAGCAACCGGTCGACAGAATCGCGCGGAGGACAATTGCGGAACGGGCCCTCGGCGAACGAGTCGCGGTGGTGGAGGGCGACATGTTCAAGGATCCGTATCCCGCGGATCACGACGTTCACCTGCTTTCCAACGTGCTGCACGACTGGGATGTTCCGGAGGTAGAGGCACTACTTGCAAAATCCTATGCGGCCCTGCCTGCGGGGGGGCTTCTCGTGGCTCACGAGGCATTTCTCAACGCGGAGAAGACGGGTCCGCGGGCGGTGGCAGAGTATTCCACGATTCTGGTGAGCATTACGAAAGGCCGGTGTTACGGGACGGGCGAAATTCGGGATTACATGGGGAGGGTTGGATTCGTGGACGTGAGTCACTTTGAAACCGGGGGCGACCGCAGTGCAATCATGGCGAGAAAACCCTGGTCCTGAATCGTAACCGGGGAAGGAAGGCGCTTGGATCTGGAATCGGATGTTGAAAGGCCAGCAGGGCAACGGTAGTAAGAACCCAGATGAAGATGATCCGTGTATCCTTCCTGTTGCTGGGAGGGGCCATGCTCCTTCCGCTCGACTCGTTTGCGCAAAGCAACAAGAAGAATAACCGGCGAGTCGTTCCACTGACCCGGAAGGGGGCTGCTGCCGAGCTCCCGACCATCAAGAAGGTGGGCGGAGACAGCGTGACCATCGGAAGAAAAACCTATAAGGTCACGAGTTTCACGAGAATCCTGGTGGACGGCAAGAGAGCGACCCTCGGACAGCTCAGGCCCGGCATGCAGGTCTCGGTCGCGGGCGGTGTGCTGCGCTACGGCAAGGGAGAGGCCGATACGGTCTACAAGGCAACCCGGATCACGGCCAAAGCAGATAACAAGCTGGAGGAGAAGCGCAGGGAATTCAACAAGAAGCAGGCCGAGCGTGCTCGCGAGCTGAACCGCCGGAACAACCGCAAACGCCGTTAAGAGGCTGAGTGGGGCTGTTGGAGGACCGGGGTGAATGATCAGGGCGCGTATTCGACCTTCAGGCGAAGGAAGCGCCTGAGCAGGGCCGCCGGAGCATCAGTTATACGGGCACGCACACGACCGTTGAAGGGCGGGTCCGTGACAATGGTTCCCTCGCCGGTGAATGACGTCGAGTCGGTCTTGGTGAGGAGAGGGTCCCAGTTCACCAGGTCATTGGAGCTTTCTACGGTGTAGATGATATCTGCCGCTCCATAGCCATCGGCGGCCGTGCTGCTGACCGGGAGAGCAAAGGAGATTATGGCTTTCCCGTCCGGCGAGTGGGTCACGTCCGGAAGAGAGACAGGACCGTTTACCCCCAGGTCGAGGAGGGGGTCGAGGCCGAGGCTGAATTCCATGAGGGCCGGAAGGGTATCGCCATCTCCATCCTCAAGGGCGGTCAACCCGTAGAAGGCGAGCCAGGACTGGAATTCGGAGGGAACCAGGATGGCACTACCCCCGGGGGACCCGTCTATGTTTTCGCTGGCTTCCCAGCTGCCCTTGAGGTCGAAGTCACGGGCCGGGGGAACTTGATCGTGCAGTTCGAGGGAGCGTCCGGTCCCGGCGGTGGAGGGCCACCACCCCGGATCGTAGTCGAAGCGCAGGATGGCTGCGTCGAAAGGAAGTGGCAGGGAGAGGACGATTGCCTCACCCTGGTTGTTGAGATTACCACTGAACACCCCGGCAATGTTGAGGTCCCTGCCATGGCGGGATTCGAAGGCGGCCAGGTCCCCGACGACGAGAATCTCTTCACCCGGGCCCAGCGTGAGGGCCGGGAAGGTAAAGGAGATCCCGTCGGTGAAGCGCAGGCCGGTGAGGTCGAGAACGACTGGTCCGGTATTTCTCAACTCGATGAATTCGTAGGGTGTTCCCCCGCGGGGTTCATACATGATCTCCGTGATGCGAAGGTGGTTGAGGAGGGCCAGTGCGTTTTCGAAACCGGGAATGTTGGCCTGACCTGCCTGGCTGTTCGGGAGGCCTCCGGTGGGGAGGAGAAAGTGATCGAGGCCGGTGGGGGAGCTGTCCCAGCGTCCCTGGGAGATATCGGATGCCTGGGGGCCGAAGATCACCTCGTCGAGGAGGCGTCCGGAGGCGTCAAAGAGAGAGAGGCGGTCCTCGTCCGCGTCGAGTGCAAAGGGAGCGTGATCGGGCCCGGCTGCCACATCGCGGTCCGCGATGATCTTGAGGTAGCCCCCGCCCGCGATAAAACTCAGGGGCGGGAAGATATGATGCTGTGGATTGTTTGGGTGATCGCTCACGCTGAATCCCGCGATGGGAACTGGCAGGGGATCGGGATTGTGAATCTCGAACCAGTCATCCCGGTAGAGGACATCGCCCTCGGTGAGCCATTCGGTGATCCGGATGCCGGTGGGATTTCCTTCCATTTGTGCAATGTTCGCAACGCCAGGCGTAGGAACGTTGAGAACCCACTTCTCGCTGCCACGGAGGCGGCCAATCGAGGAGCGGGGGGCCTGGGGCCCGAACTCGATGGAATCGATCAGGCGGTGTCCCCGGGCGGAGGTGTCGAAGAGATACACCCCCTCCCCGGTGGCGCTCAGGGAGAAACCGAGATGGATACCGGAGGTGCCGTTGGCGGCATCGGCATGGAGGAGCAGGTATCCACCGGCCGGGATGGTGGTCCCGGCAGGGAAGACGAACTTGCCGGGTGCATCGGGGCGGTCCGAAATACTCAGGCCAGCCAGATTGGCGGGGCCGGAGCCCGGATTGCCGAGCTCGATGAGGTCAGGGAAGGTACCTTCGTGTTCGTGGCCCCCGCCGTTGTCGGCGAGGACCTCATTGATGACGAGGCGGGAGAGGCTCGCGTCCACAGTCCAGGAGTGCGAGGCAGTAGGTTGGTCCTGCCAGACCCCGGCGTAGTCCCGGCCCTCCACGAAGACGGTATAAGTCCCCCGGTCCAGCCCACTGAGGCGAATCTCGGCGCTTCGCTCGGTGGGATTGCTGGCAACGAATCCGTCAGGATTACCGATATCGAGCTCCTCGCTCCAGGGTCCGTCGTTGACCCGGTAGCGATAACCGAAGAAGCCCGGGCCGCCGACAGTAAGGGTGGCGCTGTCCGATGTGGTGAAGGCTGGCGGTTCGCCCGTGACCCGAATCCGGTCCGTGCCGAGGGCACCGAGATCTCCACCGAAGGGTCCAGCACCGAGGGCGGGTGAGCCGGGGAGGAGGGCAAAGTCACCGCTGTCGGGGTCCGCGAAGAGGGCTGCGCCCGGACTGCTTCCAGTCCCCAGGTCATAAATGGTTTCTCCGGGATGCTCCGGACCCACCGTGATATCGGTGATCCCGGGGTCGACGAGGTTGTGGAAAAACTCGAGGGGTGTCCGGAAGGTGGTGTCCTCGGTCAGGTTGTCAGCATTGCTGAAGATGCGGGGAATGTCGGAGAAGATGTTTCCAGCGGCATAGGCTCCTCCGCCGGGGGTGGGAGAGCTGTCACCCGGGACGAAGAGGTTAATCACAGAGCCAATGTTGGGATTGTCGAAGGTGTCTATGAAGTCTGGGTGCACCTTGTAGACCGTATTGTATTCGAAGATGGTGGTGGCCCCATTCTTGAGATTGATGGCGTGGTCCACGTCCCAGAAGATATTCCGAGCGAGCATGTTGGTGGTGTTCTCGAAGCCATCGCCGGTTGAAATGCCATTTGCATACCCCCGGTCGGAGGTCTCGTCATCCTTGAAGATGTTGGTGAAGACATTGCCTGCGATGTAGATGTCACCCCCGAGATCCAGTTCCTCATCCCGGGCCCCCTCGAAGTAGTTGTTCAGAATCTGCACGATCGGGCCGGGTCGTCGTCCACTCAAGACGTCAACCACGTCATTGTGGCCCTTGTTGGTTCCAAAGCGGTTGTTGCGGATGATGTAGCGTCCCTCGGAGGGGATCTCCCCTTCTCCCTTGATGTGTTCGCTGATGTTGTCGAGACCGAGGGCGGCAGCCTGTTCGTTGGGAGCAAACATATCGGGAAAGATTGAGTTCTCGATGATAACAGAGGCATCGTCGGTATAGATCATGCGGATATGCGTTCCGCTGAAGCGAACGTCGTCGATCACGCACTGGGAGCGGATAATGCCAATTGATCCCTCGCGATGCTGGGCGTTGCGGATGTCGATGTGAGCAATCCGGTTGGCGGGATCCATGGAATCTACGATCTTGATGCCGTCCCACTTCGGGGGGCCGTCTGGAAGTCCGTCGCTGGCCGGATCCTCCTCATAAGGGGCCCCGGGGACGCTGGTCAGTTGGACCCGGCTCGTTGGCGTCCCCTCGATACGAACCGACCCGTTGATGGTGAGCCGGGTACCGGGTTCGAAGTAGACATTGGTGCCAGCCTCGATGACGAGGTTGTTGCCGGAGGGGACGGTGGCATCCTCAGTAACCCGGTAGGGGCCGTTGGCCGCTAACCAGCGGATCTCAGATCCAGCTCCGTCAAAGACGGGGTCGTAGGGGTGGCGGCCGATATCCCGGGGACTGCCATCCGGATCCCCGGGAAGATTGGGATCGGCGGCGTCCCGGGCAGGAGAAGAAGCGGTGAGGTGGTAGTTGCCGTTACCGGGATCCACAAGGAGGGGATCGGCATTCAGGTTGCTGGGGTCCTGGGCGGTGGCATCGGGCCAGGGCTGACCGATCAGGGTGTGGAACGTGGTGATATCGGCGGGATCGTAGTCAGTCCGGATCTCGGACGCATTGTTCCAGATGATGGAATTGGTGATCTCGTAAAAGCTCGGGTCATCATCTCCATTCTTGTTCTCGGCCTGCAGGCCGATGGTTGTGTTTCCGGTAATCGTGCAAAACTGGAGAATGGCACGCGCGTCGTTCTTGGCGGAGAATCCAATATCACATGCGGTGAAGAGGCTATTGGTCACCGTTGCAGTCCCCCCCAGCATGCTCATTCCCTTGTCAGCGACGTTACGGCTTATACAGTTCTCGACAACGAGATCCGCATCGAGGGTGTCTATCCCATCGTCATCGCAGTTGGCGACGATCAGCCGACGAAGGACGATGGACTGTCCAGTTCCGGCGTCATGCAGGTAGATGGCATCGTTGTCATCCGTTACGCCATCCTCCCGGTAGCGGCCAAGCATGTCGGTGATCCAGCAGTCCTCCATGAGAACCCCGGTATCAAAGGTCTCGATTCCCATCACGGAGCGGGCCCAGTGGCATTCCCGGAAGATCATCTCGGAATCGGCGCCGCCCTGATTGTCGGTTTCGCCGATCTTGCCCGGGTTGTCGGAAATCGTGCAGTTTTCGAAGGTGACACTTGATCCCATGATTCGCAGAACCCTGCCATGGCCGGTATGCCCGCCCCGGGGGGAGTGCCCCGCCCGGTGGATATTGCTGAAGCTGAACCGGGCGGACTGGGAATTGTCGAAGAGGATCTGTCCCCAGGGGGCATTGGAGGTTGAGGAGGTGAAGGTGATTGGGCTGGTGTCCGTTCCCATCGCCTGGACATGGCCCTGGACGATGAGGTCTCTGCCCTCGGTTCCCTCGCTCACGGGGTCACCGTCGACCAGAATGAGGGCGCCGGGCTCAATGGTGAGGGTGTGGTCGGGTGGGACGATCGTATCGGCCGTGACCCGGATGATCCCGTCCCAGGTTGTAGCGGTGCCCGGAAGGAGGCCGTTTACCTCGATTATCTCCCTGTCGTAGAGACTGACAAGGGACTTGCGAGCCTCCTGCTGGGCGGCATTGGCCGTGATGGTGAGGTCACCCGGGTTTGTCGCCGGCAGCGTGGCGGTCAGTTCAAAGTCAAAGCTGATATCCGAGCTCTCGTTATCATCCTGGTGGATCTCCACGGCAATCGTATTGGTGCCATCGACGAGCAGGGTATGAATGTCATCCGCTGCAAAATCCAGATCCCCGGGCTCGAGGAAATCATCTTCCTGGCTGGAGCCATTACGAGCCTCCGTGAGGTAGTCCGGATTTTCTCCTACGTGATCACGCCCGATGACATTACCATTGAGATACACGACCATTCCATCATCCCGCTTGATCCGGTAGGTGAGTGCGGCCACCTGGGAAGCATCCGTGACAGTGAAATTCTTTCGGAAATACGTGGTGATGTATTTTTCGTCCTCATCGTTGTCGTCGTTGTCTTCGTTGGGGCCGAAGCGTACTTCGGTCGCTTCGTCGTTGTCTCCGTAGCCGAGCTCGGCGGGCCCGCTTCTCCAGGATTCGTCGTCAAATTCCCGGTTGCGCCAGGCCACCCCCTGGTCGGAACCGTCGTCCAGGTATTTCCATACGTCGCCCGGCCGGATCAGCTCCGCCTGGATGCCGTCATTACCACCTCCAATTGAGACAAGAGCCGAGCCCAGACCGTTGCGAATGGTGACAGTGTCGGGAGTGAGGGTGACTCCCTGGACGTCGCTGCTCAGGGTGGCGGTGGTCTCCCACATGTTTCGGTTGAGCGTGCCGTCGGGATTGCGGAACTCGAGCCGGACGAGCACGGGATGGGTGGGAAGGTAGGAGTCGCGGGTGACCAGCTTGAGGTTTCCCACTGGAATTTCGCCCCTCAGGGTGCCGGAGACGTCGGTGGTTGACCCCGTGTCGTTCCACACGTCGAGGAAGGTGGAGTCGACGACCTCGCCGGTGCCGGCGGGTCCGGAAAATGACTGGACGAGGACCCGGTTGAGACCCGGCAGGAAAAATTCGTCCGAGGGCGTCAGATCTATGTTCCAGGTGCCAGCCTGCTGGTTGCGGTTTGCCTCCACTCCGTTGAGGAGGACGGAGAGGGCGCGTCCGGCCCGGAAGGCTCCGTTGAATTCCGCCGCCCCGTCGGTAGTCCGGAAAAATCCGTCCCGGACCGGCAGTTGGCAGTCGGCCGAAAAGTCATCGGGGATCTGGTCCCGTGCACCACTCACGCGTCCGCTGACCCAGTCCTTGGCGTCTTCGATCTCCCCATCGGAAACCCAGTCCCCGAGCAGCTCGTCAATCATGGGGTGCATCACGGCCGGATCGAATTTGCCGTCGAGCAGTTCCAGCATTTTGGCGTAGTAGCGCTGGATGATAACGTCATTCCTGAAGAAGCGGGAGAGGCCGGGCAGGTCGGCGAAGCTCCAGATCGAGCGGTCGGTATCCACCGTGACATTGCCCATGTTGAAGACGGTGTCGAGGTCATGAGGGACGAGGAGAAAGCGCGGGTCGTTCATCCCCCGGTAGAGTCCGTAATCGTCTCCCTTGGAGGTGATCAGGCCGCCTTCCCGGTTCCCGGCGAGGGTGTCGAGGGCGAAGAAGGAGAGCCATTGGTCAATATTGAGGACTTCGCCCACGTCCTGCACATAGGTTTCATCCGGAGCATTGTTCAGGGCCTCGGTGAGGGCGATCAGGTCGCTCCAGTCATCTTCAGACTGGTTGGTCTGCTTGAAGTAGGTATTGCGGTAATTGTCCGGGTTGGCTCCCTCGTAGCGGAGGTCTCCTTCTTCGCCGCTATCGTCGTCATCCCGGACCTGGTAGAAGTTCCCGTCCGGGTCGAGGGGCCAGTGGTTCTGGCCGAACGCGCTGCCGAAGCCTTCCACGCGAGCGTAGGATCCGTACATGTTTCCGCCGCTCCGGGCCAGGTCGCTCCCATTGATCCGGAGGAGCGCTGCGGCTGCGTTTGCGGTTTCCACTCCGCCGTAACGAAAATACCAGCTGCCAAAGACCTGAGAGTGCGGGTAGCGCGCATTGAACTTGATGTCGTTTCGCCCGTTCCAGTCTTCGTCGCTGCGAAACTTGACGAGGTAGTTGTTGGGCGGAGGGTTGCGGGAGCTTGCCCCACGGTTGCGAACGCTGGCGAGATAGCGCAGGGCGAGGCCGGTGCCGTCTTCCACGACGAAGGTGCAATTCATCTCGGCGTTGCTCTGTTCCTCGTTCCGGGGGGACTCGTTGTCATCACCAATGTCGGCGAGCTCAGCCCGTTCGGCCTCGGTCATGATAATGCGGTATTTGGGCTGGGCCCCGGGGACCCACCTCGCAAGCGGTTCATAGGAATCATCGAACTGGAACAGGGCGTTGGTCTCCTGCTCTCCGCTGGGCTGGGCCGGGCCGGGCCAGGTGCGCTGTTCCCCACCGGCGCTGGTCCGGATGTAGAACTCGATAACGGTGCTGTCGGAATGGGCCGGGATTTCGGAGCAGAGACGCCCTGTGTCGTCCTCGATGAGCGCCTGCAGATTCCAGGCCTGCTCCCCGTCCACTCTCCAGAAGAGCTCCACGCTCTGATCCGCGGGAGCGTGTGACAGCTTGGCCGTAACGATCACAGTCTCTCCGGAACGGGGAATGACGGGGTCATGGCGGACGTCGAGAATCATGGGTGCACCTGTGCTCGAGGCGGCCGAGTTGGCTGCCCCGGGAGAGCCACCCGTGGCTTGGCTGGCAGCCCAGTTCTGCCCCTCATTGTTGGAAAGAGCGGGGTCAATCAGTTCCAGTGAAGATCCACCCCCGTCGTGGGCGGCAGCCCAGGTCCAGCCCTCATGCCCCCGGTCCAATGGCCCGCGAGTGCGCACGGCCCAGTCGCCCTCGTCGGCATACCGAACGCGGTCAACACGTGAGCCCGCAGCGTCCTCCAGTTCGATGGTTTCACCCCCGTTGCGGAGGCGCCCGACCCAGGGGCCGAAAATGTTGGCGCCATTATCCACCGTGGGGTGTCTGGCCCTGAAGGTGGCGGGATCGGCGGCGACTACCACGAATCCGTCGGCAGGAATGCTGGCTCCAGCAGGAAATTTGAATGCAACACCCTGTTCGAAGGCCCAGTTTGCAAGGCTGATGGCCTCGGGAGCAGGATTGTAAATTTCAATCCATTCGGTAAGCGGGTTCTCCGGATTGGCCCCGTGGTCCTCATGATAGAAGATTTCATTGATCACGGGGTTTGCGGCAGCGGACAGGAGGATCGCAAGCGGTCCGAGGCATGCGATCACAAGAGCGCGGCGCAGGGGAGGGCACGATGCGGCGGGGTATTGCATGAGCAGGGGGATCTGGAGCATGCCGGGGCGGAGCAGCTACCCCCTGCGATTTTTCTGCAGGGACCGGCATGGATGGGCGGCCCAAAGGTAGGGACGCGCCCGTTCTCAGGGCAAGCGCATTCACGGTGGAAATCCCCACATGAGGTATCGATCTGGAGAGGATGTGTAATCAGACGATCTCCCGATAGAGTGAGTGTGGAGCATTGGGGATGTTTTCGCGGACTGGGTCGTCCGGAGCGGGCCGGGCAGTCCGGAAGACGCTACCCTACAGGCGGTGATGCGATCCCCGGCGCTCGTTTTCGTCCCGCGAAAAGAGAGGAGAAGATCCGGAGGGAGGGAGGCAGGTCCTGGTTCCGTATCCCATGCTGCATCCTTCTCGTTCCTGTTCTCGCAGGCATTACCTGGTGAGGTCCGCGCGCAAGGGTGGCTGGACCAGCTGGCCGGGTCATCACTTGCACTGCTGCAGGTAGAGGAGATCCGGAAACCGGAGCACAACCGGAAAGGGCTCTCTGATTACATTCTTCTGCTGGGTTACCTTGCGTAACGGAATCCGCGGCGTGGGAGCGATCACCGGCTTCCGGCCAGTGGTAGACTCAACCGGAACTGGGCCGACGCCGAACTCCAATCCGGGAAGACATTCCGGCCTTGCGGTGAGCGCAATACGCTTTGGAAGCCGCTGCGCGGGATAGGTGAATCAGGAAAGGTTTGAGGTGCTGCGACGTCTGTGATCTACATGAACGAATC
>PBLI01000065.1 GCA_002721695.1 Roseibacillus sp.
ACAGCCCCAACCTGGTGGAGAAGGCAGAGGGGCTGGGCTTTGCCACCAGGGGGCGTTTTCTCATGGTTGCCACCTTCATAACGATCCTGCACTCCGCGATGGAGGAATATTACTGGCGCTGGTTCATTTATGGCCATCTGCGCCAGATGGTCGGGCATTGGCCGGGGCATCTTATTGCGGCGGTGGCCTTCACCGGGCACCACCTGGTGCTCATGTCCGTTCTCTTTCCACTTCCTCTTGCTCTGTTTCTATCCTTTCTGGTTGGCCTGGGGGGCCTGATCTGGACGCTCATGTATGAGTGGCAGGGGACGGTTCTCGGTTGTTGGCTCAGTCACCTCGTGGTGGATGCCTTTATCATGATCGTGGGATTCCGCCTGATCATGCATGGAGCGGGGTAAGGACCCCCCCGGCGTTCGATGGGCTTGAAGATCAGTTCTTGGCCTGGAGATAGGCGACGAGGTCTCGAATTTCGAGTGTGCTCATGTTGTCAAGGAGGCCTTCGGGCATGACCGAGATCGGAGCCCGGGATTCGCCTGCGAGGTCGGTGCGGGCCACCACTGTCCTGTTGCCCGCGAGGTCCTTGATCGTCACGGTGCGTTCGTCGGTAGCGAGGAGAAACCCGGTCAGGACCACTGCGGCGGCACTTTCGGTCGGCCGCAGGGTGAGAGTGGCCAGTTCGTAGCCTTCGCGGATGCCCAGGTTGGGGTCCACAATGGCAGGAATGAGGTAGTCGAGGTTCTTCATCTCATAGCCGGTGAGGTCGGGGCCGATATCCCGCCCCTCGTTGCCGAACTTGTGGCAAAGGGCGCACTTGCTACTGAAGAGTCGACGTCCGCGTTCCACATTGCCTGCAGGGGCACCGGCGGTGAGCATGCCTTTGATGTCGAGAATACGCCGGGCCTTGACCTTGTCCGGTTTCCTGAGGGTGCCCCAGTGCCTGGTGATGAGCGCCTCGGTGCGCTCATCTTCGTAGGTCGCCATCAGGAGCACGCTATCGAGACCGATTGAGGATGGCTCGATGAGCCCCTGCTCCACCTCCTCCAGCAGCTGTAAGGCCCAGGCGGGGCGCGCCGCGAGCAGGGACTGGGCTGTCTGACGGAGGGCCCCCGCGAGGGTGGGATAGCGCGCGAGGAGGACAGTTGGAATTTCCTCACCCGCATAGCGCCGCAGGGCGCTGAGAGCGGCGAGGCGGATCTGCCCGTCTTCCGCCTCGTTGCTAAAGAGGGAGAGGAAAACCTTCTCTGAGGGAGCGTCGGCGAGTTCCCCGAGCGCCTTGATGAAGGCGAGGCGCTGCGCAACCGGAGTTCGAGGGTCCTCGACAAGGGGGCGGGCCGCAGCAAGGGCCTGGGGGCTCTTGAGGCGCAAAGAAAAGCGAATGACGTCATCGGTGGCGCGATGGTTCCTCCAGATGCCGGCGAGGGCAGCGTCGAGTTCCGCGGGGACGGGGTCGAGAGACGTGCCTTCAAGCGCTTTCTCCATTCCGCGAATGAGACTGTCGAGATGTCTGCTTCCGGCTGCCTTCTCAAGAAGGCGGGCGCACATCAGTAGACTTCGGGAGCTGCGTTCGGCCATGTAGCGACGACCGATCCGCTCGCGGAGGGCCTTTTCAAACAGGGGGGCGTCCCAGAAACCGCTATAGGCAAGAAGTTCCGCGGCCAGCTCCGGCGCACGTGTCACCAGCGATTCCATCGCCCACCAGAGTTGCTGGGCGATAAAGGGGTCGTCTGCGAATTCGCCCCGCCGGACCAGTTCTGCGATCATGAGCTTGGCCTGGGGTGTCCCGATCAACTGGGCCGTAGAGGCGAGCTGAGACACGACCTCGGGATGTGTCTCGTGGATACAGAGTTTGCGGAGGAGGACGAGGACCTCATCGCGGGCGAGGCTCTCAAGGTCGCCAGCGGACCGGATAGCGGCGGCTCGCACGAATGGATCGGCATGACGAAGCGCGCGGGCGACAGTCGGGACCCGGAGGGTGCCACCGGTGCGGAGAGTGAAAAAGGCCTCGAGGGCAAGCTGGGGGTTCGTTTCGTTGTTCAGTTTCTCAAGAAGAAGTGACGTGGCAGATGCATCGCGGCGCTGGGAGAGCAGGCGGCGGGCGGTGCGTCGGGCCCATTGGTTCCGGTCTCCGAGGAAAGCGACGAGGTCCTTGCTGGCAAGTCCCCTGAGATCCTGTGGGTTGCTAGTGCTGGCACCCTTCAAGCGAATTCGGTGCACCCGTCCATTGCTTCGGTCCCAGTTGTCGCGAGGGTCGACGTGCGTGATGCGGGCGTCGTAAAAGTCAGCCACGTAGATCGCCCCGTCGGGCCCTACTGCGCAGTGGACCGGCCGGAACCACTTGTCTTCGGTCCGCAAGGGGGTTTCCTCCTCCACGGTCCTGAAGGTGCTGCCATGCTCCTCCATGCGGATGGCATGAATCCGGTTTCCAAGTGAGTTTGGTCCTACCAGGCGATCCTGCAGTCCCGGGATTGCACCGCTGGAGTAGCGAAGCCACTGATGCACGAGCCGGGTCTTCTCACCCTCGATGGGCATCCCGAAAAAGTGGCCGAAACTGTAGGGATTGGTGTGAGGCCCATGCTTTCCGAAACCCTTCTGATAGTATCCTCCCTGTACAAAGTGCACAGCCTGTTGCGTGCCGTTTGTGCCTGAGTAGAGGCGGCCCTGGTCGTCGAAGTCGACCCCGAAGTTATTCCAGCCACCCTCAGCGAAGAGCTCAAAGCGGGCCATGCCGGGGTGGTAGCGCCAGATATTCTGACCCAGAAAGGCGTGCCGCGGGGCATTCGGGTTGCGATGGACCCGCACGCGGGCCGTGACGGTGCTGCCGGTGCACCCGTAGAGCCATCCGTCAGGTCCGAACTTGAGGCTGTTTGAGATCGAGTGTGTGTCTTCCAGATTGAAGCCGGAGAGGTGTATCACCGGGTTTCCATCAGGAACGTCGTCGCCGTTCTGGTCCGGGAAGAAGAGCAGGTAAGGGGGGTGAAGGACCCAGACTCCGCCGTCGCCGTGTGCCAGGGAGGTAACCATGTTGAGCCCGTCGAGGAAGGTCTTGTGCTTGTCGAAGACCCCATCTCCGTCGGTGTCCTCATGGATGGTAATCTTGTCCTTCCCACGGAACTTCTCCTTCCCGGGAGCGGTGAAGGGAGGAGGAGGAGGCACCTGATCGAAGACCTTGCGCAGGTGCTTGTCCCAGGTAAGAACCTCGAGCCCGGCCGGATTGGGATACTGGATATACTGCACGACCCACAGCCGGCCCCTTTCGTCGAAGTCGAGATACAGCGGCTGCCGGACCAGCGGTTCACTCAGGACGGTTTCGACTACGAGATCCCTGCCCGTCTGAAAATGCGCCAGGGCCTTGTGCGGAGGGGTGGGATCTCCCTTGTCATCTGCCCGGGCATAGGGATTCTGGTTGCCCTCGAAGTGTTTTGAAACCGCGGACAGCATGCGTCGGCGCCATTCCTTGTCGGCAGGAATGACGCCACGGTGTCCCGCCCTCTCTTTGCCAGCCCGTCGGGTGAATGCACGGGCCTCGGCCCCGGGATCGTCTCCCCACCGGGCCCAGCCCGGCACGTCCCCGCGGCGGAAGAGCCAGGTGCCGCTCAGGTCGATGGCGTCGTCCACCCTGCTCAGGTGGACCGGTCCGCTCAGGATCCCTCCCTTGCCTCCTTTGCTGAAGATGCGCCAGGCGATGAGATTGCTTTCGCCAAAGCGAACCTGGTCAGGTTCGATCACGAAGGGCCGTCGCACGCTGCTGGAGGGATTTCCGTAAAGGGGTGGCATGGAGCCATTTGCCCCGATCTTGTATCCATTGAAGAATCCCTCATCGACGTCACTGATCGACTCCACCATGAGGAGGAGGCGGCTGCCTTTCCAGTCGGCCGGGACGTTGACATAGGCCCGATACCATCCGAATCCCTTGCCTCCCTGCCAGCCCTCCTCGTGAGGAACGGGAACGGGAGACCAGTCGTCAAGCTGGGCCGTGACACCCGTATTCAAGAGGATGAAGAACAGGGCGTGGAGACGCATGGAAAAGAAGTAATGGGCGAAGAAGGAGGGGCTTTCAATCGTCAAAGTGGCGTCTCTTGAGGGGACGAGCCGGTATGGCTTGATTCGAGGGCCACTTTCAGATTTGGATGGCCACATGAAGAGGCGCAATTTTCTCCAGGGGGCAGCGATGGGAGCCCCTCTTTTCGCTGGCGGACGGTCTTGGGCGGACAATCCCCGGGTTCATCGCAAACTGGCCCTCGGGTATGACAATTTCGCCGTGCGGGCCATGAAGTGGAAGGCGCCTGCTCTCATCGATTACGCGGCCAAGCTCAAGTGTGACACCCTGTTCATCACCGACTTCGGGCCATTTGAGAAGATGGATGACTCCTACCTGAAGGACCTCCGTAAAAAGGGTGAGGATGCCGGCGTGAAGATCCTCCTGGGGAGCTGGAGCATCTGTCCGACCTCGAAGAAATTCCGTGATACCTGGGGCACGGCCGACGAACATCTCCAGCTTGGCATCCGGGCGGCAAAAGCTCTTGGCTCACCTGCCTTCCGCGTGGTCCTGGGGGCCCGGGAAGATCGCAGGACGGAGGGTGGGATCGAAGCACGGATCGCCGATACGGTGGAGGTGCTGAAGCGCAATCGCACCCGTTGCCTCGATGCCGGAATCAGGATCGCGATGGAAAACCATGCGGGCGACATGCACACCCTGGAGTTGAAGTCGCTCATCGAGGAAGCCGGCCCGGATTACGTCGGCGCCAACTTTGATTCCGGAAATGCTCTGTGGACCATGGAGGATCCGGTGCAGGCGCTGGAGAACATCGGTAAGTATGTCCTGACCACCAGTCTGCGTGACTCGGCGGTGTGGGAAAGTGAGAACGGCGTGACCGTGCAGTGGACGGCCATGGGCTCCGGCGATACCGATCTCAGGACGTTCTTCAAGCGGTTTGCCGAGCTCTGCCCCCACGCGGCTGTGAACGTGGAGACAATTTCCGGATTCAATTACGAGTTGAAGACAGGGAGCGATGATTTCTGGAAAGCGTGGCCCAGGGGGAAACCGAAGGGCTACGACAAGTTTCTCGCGCTCGCCAAGAAGGGCAAGCCCCGCGAGGCGGGCCGGGTCGACCAGCGAGAGGACATCGAGAAGAGCATCGCATACTGCAAGAAGGAGCTAGGACTCGGCAGACGGTAGAGTCCCGCGTTCCCTTCTTCCTGGCAAAACCGGGTTGCGCCCCTCGGAATCTGGTTGTAACTGCACGGCGTGCTGCCGTCCGTTCTGCCGCCTCCTCACCGCCTCGTCGCCCAGTTTGAGGATGGCCGGATCACGAGGGAGCAGTTGCAGGCTGCGATGGCGATTCACCAGCAGAGGATCCTGGTAGAGATTGCGGAGGCGCGCAGCAATCCCATGCTGGCCTACCTCGACGAGAAGCTGGGCAAGTTTGCCGCCAGACGGCTCGAGCGGAGGTATGGCGAACGTTTGATCCGCATGGTTCTCGCAGCACTGGCGGACATTCGGGGATTTCCGCCAGCTGACCTGCTCTGGAACGCAGGGCATCCTGACATACCCCTGCACTGTTTCTTCCGGCTGCGTCGCGAGCCTGTCTTCCGCCTCCTCCGAATCACGATGGATCTTCGCGGAGTCACAGTGGTTATCGAGCACGGGCGGGCCTCCAAGCGTGACACTTCCCGACAGGAGATCCGCCTCTGGCGGGACCGTTTCGGGAAACTTCACCCCGGACCGGGTGAATGCCCGGGAGCCTCCCGCAATTGATGGAGAACTTTGCGGCCGTCGATCTTGCGCGCGGGGTCTCGATCGTTACCTTTTCAGAATGAAGATGAGCTCAAAGGTCCTTGCCCTGCCCCTTCTCCTGGCAACCGCCCTCGGGGCCATGTTGTTTGCGCAGGGTGACCGGAGGAAGACCGACCGGCGACCGAAGGAAAAGGTGATCGAGAAAGGCGTTCGCTTCGATCCCGTGGTGAAGCAGATGGAGGGCTGGACCGTGCATATTGATCCCGCCCTCCTGGAGGGGGAGCACGCCGAGACCGGCGCGAGGTGCCTGCGCATGCTAGGGGATCATCTCAATCGTATTTCCCTCCTTGTCCAGGGTGACGTGCTTGAACGACTCAAGAAGTGCGAGATCTGGATCGAGTACAGGCATCCGTCGCTGGGAGCCATGCAATACCATCCCAGCGTTGGCTGGCTGCGGAGCCATGGACACGACCCGAGGCTTGTCAAGAAGGTGCACATTCCACAGGCGGAAGCCCTCATCTCCCGAGGGCAGCTCATCAAGCATCCTGCCGTGGTTCTTCACGAGCTGGCACATGCCTACCACGACCAGGTTCTCGGCTTCGATTACGGGCCAGTAGTCGATTCCTACAGGAAGGCGATGCAAGAGAAGAGCTACGAGAAGGTGCTCCTCTACACTGGTCGAACGGTGAGGCACTACGGCGCGACCAACCACAAGGAATATTTTGCGGAGGGCACCGAGGCCTACTTTTACCGCAACGATTTCTATCCGTTTGTGCGTGCCGAACTCCAGCAGCATGACCCCACCCTTCATGACGCCTTGGAGAAGGTCTGGGGTTCGGCGCGATAGGCTGCGGGGGAGTCTTTCTGCAGAAATTCCCAACTTGCCCTGATTCCGGGTTTCTCCTCGCCGCGGGCGGGTCCCGGTCGTAGCGTTGCGGACGATGCATCGAAGCACAGTACCCACCGTCATGGCCCTGCTCCTCTCTCTTCCGGCCCAGGGAGGGATCCTGGAGGAATACATCGACCGTGAGAACAAGGCGTTTAAATACGAGGTGCGCCAGGAGATTACCGACTTGGGCCTGCGCGTCTCCTCAATCCGGCTCACCTCGCAGGAGTGGCGGGGCCAGGAGTGGAAGCACTGGCTTACGGTCTTCGTGCCGCCGGTGGTTGACTCCCACAAGCGTGGAGTGCTCCTGATCGAGGGGGGATCCAATCGGGACGGGCTTCCCGACCCCAAGTCTGACGAGGGGCGCATGATTGGCGCCAATGCGCTCAGCTTGCGGGCCCCGGTGGCCCTCCTTTTGCAGGTTCCCAGTCAGCCACTCTACGAAAACCTCTACGAGGACGACCTCATTGCCCACACCTTCGATCGGTATCTCAAGGGAGGGGATGACGACTGGCCTCTGCTCCTGCCCATGGTCAAGAGCGCAACCTCCGCGATGGACGCCCTGCAGGCCCTCGCGAGGGAGGGGAAGATCAGGACCCCGGCTGGGCAGTCCTGCCAGCTGGACCAGTTTGTGATCGGGGGAGCTTCCAAGCGAGGCTGGACAACCTGGCTGACCGCGGCGGTGGACGAGCGGGTCTGCGCGCTCGCGCCCTCGGTCATTGACGTGCTCAACATGGCGGAGCAGATGCAGCACCAGAAGAAGTCCTATGGCTCCTTCAGCAGCAAGATCCGGCCCTACACCAGCCGTAAGATCATGGAGCGGCTGGATACACCGAGGGGAAAACTCCTGCGCAAGGTGATCGATCCTTTCGAGTATATCGAGAAGCTGCAGCAACCAAAGCTCATGCTGCTGGGAACCAATGATCCCTACTGGACGGTGGATTCTGCCCAGCTCTACTTCCCCGAATTGAAGGGCCCGAAGGCGATCTACTACCTTCCCAACGCGGGGCACGGGCTTGGCCTGGGAGTCCTGCCCACCTTGAATGCCTTTTTGCTCTCTACTCTCAACGGGAAGTCCTTCCCGCAACTGGAGAGCAGAGTTGTTGAGGGCAGGATGGAGGTGAGCTGGCAGGGGAAAGGCAAGGCCGAGCTCTGGACCGCGACCTCGGCCACCCGTGATTTCCGTGAGGCCAGGTGGGCCGCGACTCCGCTGGAGGGAGCCGAAAGGGTGGAGATCACTCCCCGGCCCCCGAAGAGCGGCTGGAGTGCGTCCTACGTGACCGTCACCTTCCCACCGCTGCGCACGGTCGATGCCCCTTACAAGGTGAGCACGCCTGTTACCGTGATACCCACCACGTTTCCTCACGAGTAGGTGGCTTGAGAGAGCGGTGGGCGGTGCCGGTGGCCCGGGGACTGAGGGCGGGCTAGAGGTCGCTCCCGTGAATTTTCAGGAGACGCCTGCCTTCTTTCACCACGAAGTGGCAGTCCATGAACGGGTCTGCGCCGGTATCCTGCCAGAGGACCTTGCCGCCTGGGGAGATAACGAAGGTTCCGTGGATGGGCGCTTTTTCGAAATCGTCGTAGGTATCCCATTGGCGGAAGGCCTGCATGGCCGGGTCGGCCAGAAGTGGAAACGGAAAGCTTTCTCCCTTTTCTTCCCACTTCTCCCGCGACTTCCGGAGATCGGCTTCACTGTCGGTGCTGATGGCGAGAACCCCGAAGCCGGCCTTCTCAAAGAGTTCCGCGTTCTCGGCAAACTTGTCGAGCTGCTCCGCGCAGTGCAGGCAGCCGTAGCCGAGGTAGAAGATCAGCACGAGGGGACGGCCTTCGAAGTCCTGCAGGGTGATCGACGCGCCCTCGCCGTCAGGCAGGGTGAAATCACGGGCGGATGGGGGCGTCCAGGCCACCGGACCAAGGGTATTGAGGTCAGGGCGCTCGCCCACGTCATCCCGCACCGTGGGCTCGGGCTGCCATTCGCCCAGGTCGAGTTCCTTCGCGATGTCCATGACACGCGCCACCGGAGGTGAACTCTTGTCGAGAAAAGCTGAGATTGGCCTGAGTTGATCGAAGGTCTTCCTCGTTTCCTCCTTCTTGCCGAGGGTGTGGAGGATCTCAATACGGGCGAGGAGGGGAAGGACCTGCTTTTCTCCACGCTTTACGGCTTCCTCGCTCAGACTGAGAGCCTTTTCCTGGTCACCGGCTCGCAGGTGGAGGCGGGCAAGGGTGTATTTGTCACCCTGCACCGAGCCGAGGTTCTTCCTGGCGGTTTCGTGGTCACCTTCAAGCAGAGCGATGAAGCACTTCATCGAGTTCCGGGCCTTCTCAAGGCTGCTGACCCACTCCCCCGGCTTCTTCCCGGCCTCTTCTACCATCTTCTTGGTATCCTTTTCGTTTTTCTTCTCTTTCCCGGCCTTTTCGCGGGCCTCTTTTTCGGCTTTTTCCTTGGCCTTCGTCGCAGTGGCGAGCAGCCCCGCAATTTCCTGGTCGATTGCCTGCACGCCGTTGAGCGATTCCTTGCCGAAGTGGGCGTGTCCGAGGAGGCGGAGACGCTTCAGCTGCTCCTCCTTCCTGGTAGTGGGTTCGAGGTAGGGTGTGCCGGCCAGCTTGAGCGCTTCGTCCCAGAGTTCGAAGCGCCTGAGCACCTCGATGATCCGGGTGCGGCCGTATTGGGCGCTGCGCCCACCCCGTTCAAGGGTGTTTAACCTCGGGTGGCGGGGGTTCGCGATCAGGGACTGGGCCATCCCCAGTGCGTCGGAGGCGCGTCCCACATAGATCCAGTTCCGGCAAAGCCACTCGTTGTTGTGGGCGTAGTTGTGGATCTGATCCGGCAGCACGCGTCGGGTGATCATGTAGTTGTGATCGATGCGGGCGGAGGCCTCCTGCGCGAATGCGGAGTCTTCCCAGCGCTTAAGTTTGGAGTAGATGTGGCCGGGCATGTGCCACATATGCGCGATTCCGGGAGCGGTGTGGCCGAGCTTGGCTGCTGAGTCCAGCGCTACCGTGGCTTTCTTGCTGTCCCACAGGTGGATGCGGTAGTGGTGCGCGGGGTGCATTGGATTCACCGCGAAGATCTGCTGCAACATGGCATCCACCGCGAGATGGCTGTTGATTGGAAGGCCGCTGCGGCCAAACTGCCAGAGGCGGACGCAGAGGAAGGCGCGGGCCTCGAGGTCCGCGGGAGAATCGTGGATGATGCCCTCGAGATCGTTGATGAGCTCCTGCTTGCGTTTCTTCGCATCCTTGGGCTCTCCGTCGAGATAGTTCGCCTGGGCATCAATGTAGCGGCGATTGGGCTCGGAGGCATGGTCCCGGAGTTCCTTGGCCTTCTTGATGAAGGCCTTGGCCCGTTTCTCGTTTTCCCAGTTGGCCATGGCCATGCCCCAGTAGGCCATGGCGCATTTGGGGTCATGGGAGGCAATCTGCCGGAAGGTGCGCTCGGCCTCGTAATACCAGAAGCCATGAAGCTGTCCGACGCCCTGATTGAAAAACTGCTGTCCCTCGGACCAGGAACACTGGATGGGGAAGGAAACCTGTCCGGTTCCCGCGATGGGAAGGGCGGAATGCCGGGGACCCTGGTTGAAGGCCTCACCCTGATGGGAGTGGCCTGCCTTGGGCTTGTTTTCCCCGTCACCCTCCGGTTTCTCCTCAGCGAGGGCGAGAGGGAAGGGCCCGAGCAGGGCTGTCAGCAGAGAGAGGCGAGAGAGGCGATGCAGGCTCACGCACGCAATACGAACACGACTGGGAGCGTTCTACCAACTCATTTAGCAGGAGTCTCCGGACAGGGTTACCCCGAGGGGGCATTCCCGGGAAACGAGGGAAAACCTAGTGCTGGTCGAAAAAGCGGGTGGCTTCCTCGCTTGTCGTAATTCCCCGGAGGGCAAGAGCTGTTCGGAAAACTTCCCCGGCCTCCGCCGCGGGCGTCCGGGGTTCATTCTTCACCTTCTGAATCAGCTCAGGAAGTTTCTTGGCACTATTGGTCCCGACTGTGAGGGAGCGCTGGAGCTGCCTGATGCAGGCCCCGTCTTTGAAATAGAATCTTGATTCAATGAGGGTATCGGTCGTGGTTGAACCGTCGTCCTGTTTCTGGGGGGCAAATTTCCAGTGGATGGAGGACTCGTAGACAAAAAATAGCCCCCGGGGCCCGAAGTAAAAAGTCTGGGAGATCTCATCATGATCGCCGGGGACGTATGTGGAATGCACCTTTGTCAACCCGCCAGGGTAGACTGTCTTCGTCAGGCTTCCGGCAATGGAGCCGCCGTTGTCGCCGAACTTGAGGTGTTTTGTTGTAAGAGGAGTGGCATTCTCGACCTGGGCGTAGAGAGCACGGATGTGGGAGAGATCCTCCTCGGCCGCGTGCAGCAAAATCGAGCTCACTACGAGGAGGAGGGACAGGACGGGAGTAGGATTTTTCATGATGGGTGGAAATCTGGTATTGAGCACGAGGAGGCAGGTCCAGCGGGGAAAGCCTTAAGCGAACCCTACTCTGAAACGTCCCGCCTGAGAAAGTTATTCAAACAATCCCGGATTGCAGGAAGCGGGAGTGCTGGGCCTCGCCGGCTCCCGTCGCGGCATCAGGGAGAGAGCCGGGCAATACGTCAGGGTATTTGGCAGAGAGGACAGTGCCCTACCCCCTGTTCAGCCGCGGTTGCGGCTGAGCATGATCTCATTTCCCTCGGGATCGACGCACATTGCCAGGTGGGGAGGTTCCCCGGGCTCATCGCTGGTTGGCTCATGACTCAGTTGACCGCCTGCGGCCACGATCTCGCGAGCCCCTGCCACCACGTCGGCCACCTGGAAGCTCATCCCGGTCCAGGTGCGTTTGCCCCCACCTCCCCCGTGAATCCCAATCGTGGCTCCCGCCACCTCGATCTCGCTGATGACATCCGATTCCCGGGTCACGGTTGCACCAAGCACGTCGCGGTAGAAAGCGAGTGCCCGCCCCATGTTGGCAGCCCAGATGATATACTTGGTTCGTTCGACCTTCATACGGGAAGCCTCGTCGCGAAAGGGAGAATGGACAATCGCAAAGCCTGTAGGGGGCAGCCTCTTGACGAGGCGAATCCGGGGCACTAAGGAGGCCCCATGGCCATCTGTCGCATCTTCAGTCTTGGTTGGATCCTGACCGCCACCCTGGGAGCTGAGGGGAACGAGGCCGGTCGCTGGCAGGGAAGCGGCAACGTGGGCGTCACTCTGGCAACGGGGAACTCGGAGTCTCTGCGGGCGACCGCCGGATTGGAGGTGTCGCGGACGCTTGGAAAATGGGAGACGCAGGTTGCCTTGGCGGCGACCTACGGAGCGGACGGCGGAGTGAGCTCCACCGAGCGCCTGAAGGCGGAGCTCCAGCTGAATCGCGAATTCAGCGGGCGGTTCTATGCCGGTCTCAACAAAGAGCTTCTCCACGATCCTCCGGCGGGCATAGGTTGGCGCCTTGCACTGACGCCGCTGCTTGGCTGGCGGGCGGCGGATGGAGAGAAGATCAAGCTCCGCCTGGAGGCGGGGCCGGGATTTACCTGGCAGGACCGGAGCGGCGAGGCAGGGGAGTTCAGTTCGGTGCGTCTGCACGAGCGGATGAGTTACCAGGTGACCGACGACATCCGCTTTTTCCAGTCCCTGACCGCTCTGTTTGAAGCTGAAGACCTCGATCATTTCACCATCAGCGCCGAGGCGGGAGTGGAATCCCGCCTTTCGGGGCTCTGGTCGCTGCGGCTGACTGCCAACGCGGTATACTATGGAGCGGGACAGGAAACCGAGGATAAGGACCTGCTTCTGACCGCGGGCTTCGGCTACAATCATCTGCCCGCAGATCTCAAGCAGGGCTCCCTGAAATCCGCGCTGGATCAGCTGGAGGTGGAGGCCGGCCGGTGGAGGATCACCGGGCTATTGGGAGGCAGCCTTTCTGAGGGGAACAGCGAAGCGCGGGCGGTCCATGCGGGCCTCGAGCTCAAGCGAAAAACTCCGCAGGATGAATTCGCGGCGGGAGTGTTCGGGAGTTACGGGGAGACCGAGGGGGTGACCAGCTCCGGAGCGCTGTCCGCAGACGCCCATTACCAGCGCCAGTATGGTGGCAAAGGCTTCATGGGTCTGCGGGGCGACTTTGATCACGACGCACTCGCCGATCTGGGCTGGAGGATTGCCCTGACTCCCTACGGGGGGCGGCATCTGTTCAAGACCAAGCGCATCCAGCTCTCGATGGAAGCGGGGCCATCGGCCGTGATGGAGGAGCAGGGCGGCAGGGGGGCAAGTTACCTCGCTGGATACCTTGCTGCGAAGGGGGAGTATGGGCTGGGCGAAAAAACCCGTCTCTTCGGTGATCTCTCGTGGCTGGCCGAGGCTTCGGACTGGTCGAGTTTCCTGGTGACCTCGAAGGCCGGAATTGATCACGCCCTTTCGGACAGGCTCAGCGTCCGGCTGATCGCGCGCAATACGTACGACAGCTCCCCGGCGCGCGGGCGGGGGCGGTATGATTTCCAGCTCGTCAGTGCACTGGGGCTCACTTTTTGACAGCAAAAACTGCGAAAGTGCCCCCACGGAGGCGATTTTGGTGGTGCTGAATTTACCGCTCGGGAATTTTTTTGCTGCTTCCGGGAACCTTCCGGATGCCAAAATTTTAAATTATCTGGAGGCCCGGGGTCCGGGACCCGTGGGGAGCCAGCCCCTTCGGCCCGGGCTCAGGGCAGGGAGTGAGGGGCGGCCCTTCGTGACGGGTGCGGAATACTCCCGGCAAAGCCCGGAAGGGGGAGGGCTGGTGAACCTGGGGACCTGATTTCTGGAGCCGGGTAGGCGGGAAGGCCCGTGTGAGGCGGCTCCGGGGCTCTACGAGTTGTTAGAGCCGATGTCTCTACCCCCCCTCAAGTTGGGGACAGGATCGGGCAGCCCCTGACGAAGAACGTTTAAGTGAGGGGGCTGGGAAATCCCCGCCCGGTTCTTCACGCAGACTCTCATTTTCGGGTGACCGTGGATAGCGTGAGCCGGTCCACAGGGCGTTTTGAGGGAGCGGGATAAAATATTATTCACGATCGGGGAGGCGAAATGCTTGACGGAAACCCCTGAAATTCATGGGTTCGGGCGCGAAGTTTCATTCAAACTCAACCGATAGAAACAACATTCATGGCCCAGAAAGCAGCAACAAAGACGGAGATCCTCAATAACATCGCAGAAGCCACCGGCCTCGCCCGCAAGGACGTAGGCTCCGTGCTTGAGGCGTTGAGTGGTGAGATCAGTAAGGGAGTGAGTAAAGGCGGTCCGGGACAGTTCACGATCCCTGGACTGTGTAAGATCGTTGTGCAGGACAAGCCGGCGACTCAAGCCACCACCCGTCCTAACCCGTTTAAGCCGGGTGAGATGATGGAGGTGAAGGCCAAGCCCGCTCGCCGGGTGGTCAAGGTGCGTCCGCTCAAGAACCTGAAAGACATGGTTGCCTGAGCGGCTTCCTGCTGACGAACTTTCTTGCACCGCGCTCTCCTTCGGGGGGCGCGGTTTTATTTTGGGAGGTCCGCATCTGGCGGCCCTTTCTCCCTTGCTTCCCCGGGGTTATCTTCCGAGCCTCGCCCTATGGCCGATTCCACCAGCGTAGTCAGTATACATCCTTACTTTCGGATCCACGAGGGCAGGGCCGAGGAGGTGAAGGCACTGCTTCCCTTGTTTGTTGCCAAGGTGGAAAAGGAGGAGGCGGCTCTCTACTATGACTTTACGATGTGTGGGGACGAGCTGTTCTGCCGTGAAGCCTATCTCGGAGCGGCAGGTGCTCTTGCTCACGTCGAGAACGTGGGTCCGGAACTGGAGCAACTTTTCGAGCTGGTTGAGATCATTCGGATCGAGGTCCACGGTCCGGCGGGTGAGCTGGAAAAGCTGAAGGGGCCATTTGCTGACCTCAATCCGAGCTGGTGGGAACACTACTGCGGGCTTTCGCGTTAGGAGCAGACGACGTCCGCGATCATGCGAGTCCCCTTTCCGCACAGCATCAGGAGTAGCAGTATTCCGGGCACGCTGGTAGTGAGTGCCACCGGGAGGGTTCCTGCGAGTGGCTCGACCGGATTGGGGGGAACGACCAGGCTCGGGCCCGGGAGCGGGGGATCGGGCTCGGGAAGGGTGATCAGGACCGCCGAGCAGTCGAGATGAACGTCATAGCCTTGCAGTACGATATCGCGTGGGAAGACCGGGAGGCCAACTTCGATACTGTGCGTCGGCTTCTTACGAGGTCGGTGGTCTCACCGGGATCCCTGATCGTCCTGCCGGAAATGTTCTCGACGGGCTTCAGTATGGACGTTGCCAAGGTGGCCGAGGACAAGAAGAGCGGGGTGGAGAAGTTCCTGTCGTCGCTCGCGTGGCAGTATGAGAGTCACGTGATTGGAGGGTTGGTCAGCAAGGACGCGTCCTCGGGAATGGGACGCAATGAGATCGCGGTCTATGACCCCTCGGGACGGCCGGTGGCGCTCTACCAGAAAAACCATACGTTCTCCTACAACAACGAGTCGAATCACTACCAGCCAGGCGAAGGCCTGGCCATGTTCCAGTGGCATGATTTCACGGTGTGTCCGGTGATTTGCTACGACCTGCGTTTCCCGGAGCTCTTCCGGGAGGGGGTGCGCAACGGTGCCGATCTCTTTACCGTGAGCGCCAACTGGCCGGATGCGCGCCTGCGCCATTGGAAGGTCCTGCTCGACGCCCGTGCCATTGAGAATCAGGCATATGTGGTTGGAGTCAACCGGGTGGGGAGTGATCCCCGTTTTCGCTATCCCGGGGGATCGCGCATAGTCGATCACCACGGAGTGGTTCTCGCCGAAGCGGGCGATTCGGAGGCGGTTCTCTTCCGTGACCTTGATCACGCTGATTTGGTCTCCTGGCGAAGAGAGTTCCCGGCCCTTGACGACATCAAGGGCTGAAGGTCCTGTGCTCTAAACGGGGCGATCCCGGTTGAACGTGACAGGCCCCGGCCGGAGAGTTCATATATCATGCCGTTGAAGAGCTATGATGTCATCGTGGCCGGGGTGGGCTCGATGGGCTCGGCAGCCTGCTATCACCTCGCCCGGCGAGGTGTAAGGGTAGTCGGGATTGAACAGTTCGACCTGCCGCATGCGCGAGGCTCCCATCATGGGTATTCGCGTATGATTCGACAGTCCTATTACGAGCACCCCGATTACGTGCCACTGCTTCGGAGATCCTATGAGTTGTGGGACGATTTGAACGGGAGATCCTGCGGTGGCTCCGGGGGCGAGAAGATCTTTCACCGGACGGGAGGGCTCTATCTTGGTCCGCCGGACGGGGCGATCGTGCCGGGGGCTGCCGCAGCTGCCCGCGAACACGGCCTCTCGCACGAGTTGCTGGGCGCCCGAGAAGTCGAGGAGCGGTTTCCAGCCTTTTGCGTGGAGGATCAGTATATCGGTTTTTACGAGGAGAACGCCGGGTTCATCGTGCCGGAACTGGCGGTGCGGGCGCATGCTGACCTGGCCTGCGCGCATGGTGCAGAGATTCGGACTGGTGAGGGAATCATCGACTGGCGTGCAGAGGAAGGCGGCGTGGTCGTGCGAACGTCCCGTGAGACGGTGGAGGCGGGGCACCTTCTCTTGACCGGGGGTGCCTGGTCAGGAGCATTGCTCCGGGAATTGGGTGCCGGGCTCACGGTGACGAGGCAGGTCCTTGCCTGGTTGGATCCGGCTGGTGAGCACGCCTCCCAACTGCTCGCCCCCGGCGTCTTTCCCTGCTGGTTTATCGAGACCACTACTCCCTTTGGTCATTACGGATTTCCAATGACGAGTTCGGGAGGGCGTGGATTCAAGATTGCGCTCCACCAACCGGGGTTGGAACTGGTGGGCGCGGATGACCCGGCGGTGCCGGTGACGGAAGAGGAGGTGGGAGATCTCCGGGAAATCCTGCGCAGGTGGATTCCCATTGCGGATGGGCCCCTGCTCACCAGTTGCACTTGTCTCTACACCAACAGCCCGGACGGAAACTTCATGCTGGGGCCGCACCCGGAATACCCGGGTGTTACGGTGGCGGCGGGGTTTAGCGGCCACGGGTTCAAGTTCTCTCCCGTGGTAGGGGAGGTGCTGGCTGATTTTGCATGTGCGGGGAGCACCACGCATGAGGTCGGATTCCTTTCCTGGGAGAGGCTTCTGCGGAGTTGAAGGTCTACGGTTCGGGATCACGAGGCAGGGGGTGGTGAGAACCACGATATAGACGTGGCTTGTGAGGTCTTCCCATCTGCGGCCCGGGAGTGAAGGGGACAGGGACGAGGAGAGAATCAACCCGGAACTGGATTGAGGGATTGCCCTGGCGTGGCCCGTCCTGTCTATTCTGGGCTCCCCCGGCTCTGGATTTACCCGAGGCGGTTCCCCCGATGATGATCGCACCCCTTCGATCGTTTCTCTTCTGCGAGTTGATTCTCGCTGGCGCCCTCGCCGGCGCACCTGCGCTCACTCTTGATCTTGCTGATCGGCCTCCGGGTGTCCTGCGTATTCTGGGGCACGGGCCGACAGATGGTGGGAACATGGGAGTGCCGGTGTGCGGAGGATTTGACTGTGATGGGGATGGATACTGTGAGGCGGCCTTCGCTCAGTTCAGGGCCAGCCCTTTTGAACGGATCGGGGCGGGCGAGGTCACGGTGGTTTTTGGAAATGGCGTGATAGGAGGGACTCTGGACGCGTCGATTGACCAACGGGGCCTGCTCCGGATCGCTGGTTTCCAGCCCTATGAGTCCACTGGCTCGGAAATTTGGATGGATGACCTGACCGGGGACGGCAGGGGAGATCTCCTGATCGGCCGGCAGAACCATTCGCTGGAGTTCGCATCTCCCCGGCAGCCCCGTGCCGGGTGCGGGGCCGTCACCGTCGTGGTGGGCTCCCCCGGCTGGCGGGTCCAGGCTGATAGGCTGGAGCGGTTGGATCTGGGTTCCCCCCCGCCGGGCATCAAGGTTATTACCTTCGTCGGACCGAAGGACTATGACCGGCTGGGAATCTGGTTCCGCACGGGCGATATCACGGGTGACGGGATTGCAGACGTGGTGGTGGGCTCCGACGAAGTAGACGCCGAGGGAGCCAGCATCGTGCAGAACCAGGGAGCGGCCTTCGTCATCCGCGGGGGACCACATCTCCTGGATTGTCCGGACGTCGTCGACCTTGCACATCTTGAACATGCGAAGCTCCCGGTGGGGCTGCGCGGTAACGTGGCCCGCATCGATGCCCCGGGAGGTGCGGATCGATTTCATCTCGGGGCTACCGTGCAGGTTGGAGATCTTGATGGCAACGGCCGGGCAGAGGTCCTCCTGGCGGCTACGCTCAACCGGGTGGGTGCAGGCCTCCGCCTGCCGGGAGCTCCCCCCGGGACGGGGCAATTCGTAGGGGGCGCACGCAATGGCAGGGTTTACATCGTGTGGGATGAAAACTTTCCGCCGGGTCCCTGGCCGGACAATTATCGCTTCGCGGTGGATGCTCCTCTAATCGGTGAGTTCACGAGCATCGACGGGGGTATGGAGGCGACCTCCTTTGGAGAGGAAATTCTCGCCGGCTTGGACTACTCCGGGGACGGATTTGCGGACTTGATGATCGGGGACCTGGTAGGCGATCCCTTCGGCCGGAACAACGCCGGACGTGCTTATGTGATCTACAATGTTGGCCACCTGCGCGGGCGGGTCATCGATCTCGATTTTCCTGCCGATGGATTTTACCATACGGTTGTCAGCGGGGCGGTGCCCCGCGCAATCGCAGGNGACACGGCGCTTCACGGGGACTTTGACGGAGATGGCCACGCCGACCTGGCAATAGGCAGCCCNCATGATGAACCGGAAGGGCGATCGGATGCCGGGTCCATCCACGTGTTTTACGGGCAGGCGGGGGGATGGCCGCAGGCGATTGACCTCCGGCCGGCCAATTTGCCGGGCCCGGCTGAGATGCGGATTGCCCTGATCCAGGGTGCCCATGGGAAACAGGGCTCGGATATGGGCGACATTCTCGGCTACAGCGGGGCGGCGGGNGANTTCAACCGGGATGGGCGCCCGGACCTGATCGTCAATGAGATGGCAGGCAATGGCTCTGCAACAGTGCGCCAGGATGTGGGTAACCTCCTGGTAATCGATGCCGCGTCCCTGCTTGATGCGGCGGAGCAATCGCTCGACTTTTCGCCGGCCGAGCTTGCTGATTTCGGGTCGATCCAGGTGGCNGCGGGGAGTAGCGATGCCGGGGTCCAGGTGACAAACAATGGCAATGCTCCCGTAGTAATCACTGCTCTATCAGTGAGGGGACCGGCGGCGGCGGAGTTTGCCATCGTTGNCGATACCGGNGAGCCCGTCCTTGCACCGGACGAGAGTCGTGGACTGACGATCCGGTATACTCCGGCCCGGGTCGGATGNGCGGGAGCTGCGCTGGTAGTGTCTACCGACGCNGATNCCCACCCGGTGGCGATTGGCCTGACGGGGAGGGGTGTGGAAGAGCCATTCCGGATTTCCAANCCATCTTTTTCGCTCGAGAGGGGGCATGCCGTGATGACAATAAGGAGCCANTTCGGAACGGACTATACCCTGCTCTACGATTCCGGTCTGGATTCCCCGGACTGGACTCCATTGCAGCGTGTCCCGGGGAATGGCCAGCGGCTCTACCTCCTGGACCGGGGGGCCCTGGGCCGGGCGNCGTGGGGATACTACCGCGTTCGGGTGGACCGGGACTAATCCCGCGCTGGCAGCAGTCCGCCTCCCGTGCTTGAGTGTGTGACCGAGATGNGCCAGCGATTTCGATGCCTCCTGCCTTTCCTGAGCCTCCTTGCCGTGCTCGTNCTTCNACTGCGCGCGGAGCAGGNATTTCCTGCGGTGCTGCAACCTGCCAGGAATGCTATTCCTGATCTTACCCAGACGGACCCGAAAGGAAACTTCCCGGGCAGGGGCGCGACCTATTGCGGGCCGGTTGCAGTCTCCAATTCCCTGTGGGCTCTCTTCGGGCCNCANTACGAATGGTGGGAGGAGTTCACGCAGTATGATCTGGTGCGCAAACTTGCCTCGCACTCCTACATGAACATCGAGGTGTCCAAGGGGTGCACGGTCAAACAGTTGACCCGGGGAGTGGACACCTATCTCCGCGAGCGGGGCGAGAAAGACTACTACCTGAAGTTCCAGGGCTGGCGGCCTCACGACCACCGCTACGCCACCGGCTTCTTCCAGCCAAGGCTCAGCTGGATCAAGAAAATCCTGAGTGCGGAGCGCAGCGCGGTNTGGCTGAACGTGGGATGGTATCGNGAGACTCCCGGCAAGGGGNCGCCCAAACGGATCGGGGGACACTGGGTCACCGCGGTCGGTTATGGTGTCGACGGGCAGGGGCGGCCTGCCCCGGATCATCTCATCATTCACGATCCCGCTCAGCGGGCCGGCCCGCCTGCNCCCGAGTTCATCAAACTGTCCCGCATCAGAGGTGGGGAGCTCACCGGTCTCTACGAGAATCTCCCACGGTCGGCGGCTGGTTTTTATCTCCTGGAAGGAGGGATGCACCTCAAGTCGGAGGCACACCACGCGGTCCTTGACGGGGCGGTTGGATTGGTGCTGCGCGGGCAGGAACAGAAAGGGGATCCCCGTGCCCCGGAGGCCAATCCAGCTCCTGATCCCTTCCGCTAGAGTAATCTCCTCCCAGCGGCCTAGTCCCAGTCGTCCCCCAGGGCCTTGCGATAGACTGCGATGTCCTGGTTTCCATAGTAGGCGATCAGGATGGCTCCATCGGCAGCGACCGCTTCAAAGAGGTCGTGCATGAGCTCCTGCTCGCCGGGCCAGGGATAGACATAGAAGAGGTCGATCTCATCCGCCTCGCANTCCATTCCCTCGTAGGCCGGGACGGCTGCTACGGCTTCGCCCCAGCAGGAGTCGGGTTCGGGGATCATGAGNTCAGCGCCACCCTGTGCAGGATAGGATCCGTATCCTTCCGGGAAGTAGCTCGCGCANAGATTCTCGACCGTGATGCCATGATCATCGGCCAGNTTCCGGGCAAGCACGACGAGGTCATTCTCNATTTCCAGCCCGTAGGATCTGTATCCGAGAAGCGCAGCCAGACAGGCCCCGACCCCGAAACCGCTTCCCCACTCGCAGAANGTCTTGCCTGGCGGAATATCCTCTTCCGTCAGGAAGCGCAGTACGCGGAAGAGCAGGACAGGATCGCTGGGCAGGAAGCGCGGAACGCGGCGGTTGCGATTTGTTTCGAAAAGGTGGTCGAGTCGTTTNTCCGCGTCTCCGATCAGGGATGCAACACGGGGTGGAAGTTGGCGCTCATCAAGGCGCAGGGCGATTTCTTCCAGGGCCATCGGGGGGAGTGTGTGGGCTGCTCTGTCGCTTGTCGATCCGAGCTTCATATTCCTCGACTACTCCAGGGAATGACCGAACATCCGAACTGTTGAAGGAGGTGGAGATCTATACCGACGGCGCCTGCCGGGGCAATCCGGGACCNGGAGGCTACGGNGTGATCCTGAGGTCAGGATCGCACTGCAGGGAATTGAGTGGTGGCTTCTCCCGCACTACCAACAACCGCATGGAGCTGTATGCCGCAATCTTGGGTCTGGAGTCCTTGAAGGGGCCCTGTCGGGTGGAGCTCTTCTCTGATTCGAAGTATCTGGTGCATGCCCTGACCCTTGGTTGGTTGAAAAGGTGGAAGGAGCTGGGCTGGCGGCGGGGGAGCGGCCAGCGGCTCCGCAACGAGGATCTCTGGAAACGTCTGGATAGGGCCCGCCAACCGCACGAGGTGAGCTGGCAGTGGGTCAGGGGACACTCCGGGCACGCTGAAAACGAACGTTGCGACGCACTCGCGGTGCAGGGTGCGGAGGGATCGGGGCAGGTCGAGGATGAAGGATACCTTCGCGAGGAACAGCTGGCGGAAGGCGGGCGGGACCTGTTTGAGTAGGGAGGCGAGTGGACGGAGCAGTGGGCGCCCAGCCCCCTCAAGGAGCGGGCGTGCTCCAGTCGTGCAGCGACGTGCCATCCCCGATGCCACCGATCTGGTCGAGGAGATTTCTCACGCTCTCGCGCCAGGCCGTGAGATCGGGTTCGCCCCTCGGGCCGCTGGAACGCGGGAAGAAGAGGTAGGTGACCGCAAGGTCACTCACGGCACGGGTTTTCCCGTCGGCTCTTGGGTTGAGCTGGCGAGCCAGGAGGAGAGAGGCCTCTCCGACCTTGTTGGAGGGNCCCGAGTCGCCCAGGATTGCGGGATAGATGCGGTCCTTGTAGATCACAGCGGCGTAGTCGCCGATCCGGGGGGACCACTCTGCCTTCTGGTTTACCCACGGCGCGGGTAGGACGACGAAGGGATCGCGGGTAGCGAGCAGGTAGCGCCGGGTGCCCAGGCCGGTGCGCGTGCCCCGGCCCATCCCGCGCATCCTGAGCCGGTGAATCTGGGCATCGCAGGTCTTGAGCATCTCGCGCCAGACCACACCCCCGTCACGTTCAGCTTCCGATACGAGCTGCGTNCGGAGTTCCTGTAGTTTCGTCAGGGCCTCCGGGTAGTATTGAAGGAAGGGGTTTTGCTTCGGGGAGCTTCCGCGGGCCCAGCTGTAGGAGGTNTCCGGGAGATACCAGTCGGAGCTGCGGGCGAGGTCGTAGTCGGCCAGCGNGGANGCCCGCAGCGGGTCNGAGCCATCGGTCACGACGTCCATGTCGGCCTGGAGGAGTAGAACCCGGCGGCNGGTGGAGGGGTAACGGAGGCGAAGGACGGTCTGGCAGTCAAAGTAGTTGTGGCTGGTCAGAAGCTCTCCCCTGCGGATCCCCTGGAGCTTGCGCTCGTAGAGCTCGGAGTAGCGGGAAGACACCTCGGCTGTATTGAGGAGCCGTGTGAAGCCGGGCAGGAGCCGGGAGAGGTGAGGATTGATCCCGGTGAGTTCGTCCGCGGTCGTGATGGGTTCGGGCCGCACGAGAGTGACGGAGCGAATGTAGCTCGCGTTGTTGGCACGCAAGGTCATGGCGCAGGGGAGAGGAGAGCCGGCAGGAGCTTTCTGGGCTTCCCACGCAGGGACGTTGGAAAGCTGCGCTGCGAGTGGCGTCGCCAANCAGAGAAAGAGCGCNGNAAAGNTCAGACGTNGGATCATGNTNCAGGCTACTGCATCCGGCCATGGGCGACAGGAGATTCTCGGACTCCCTGNCGTTCTTACTTCTTCTCTTGGAGCTTCTTCTTNTCCTTCTCGCGATCGAGAAAGGATTTGCCCTCGGTGATCCATTTCTGCCCGGTCTTGTCCTTGAGGAAGTGGGCCATCCACTCCTTCACGCGGTAGTGGTAGTCGACCATGTTTTCCTCCTTACGCAGCCCGTGGTTCTCGCCGGGATAGACNAGGAGCACGACATCGTCCTTTCCGGCCCAGCGTGCCGCGTTGTACATTTCGATNCCCTGGTCCCAGTCGACCGCCCCATCCTTGTCGCCAAAGGCGATGAGGAGGGGCGTGTTGAGGGAGTCGAGTCCGTGAATCGGTGAATTGCGTGCGTAGTTCTCCGCGTCCCGCCAGAATGGCTTGTTCATNCGGCCCTGCGACTGGGCAAAGATTCGGGCGTTCGTTCCCCCTGTGTTCCAGTAGACGCTCACCGACATGCTCATCAGGTCGGTGAGGGGTGCCCCGGCCACCGCGGCTGAGAAAATATCGGTCTGGGTCACGATGAAGGATGTCTGGTAAGCCCCCCACGAGTGCCCCATCAGGCCGACGCGTTCGGCGTCCACCATGCCGCTCTCGAGAACTTTTTCCACCGCAGGGATGACACACTCGACCGCGGAAAGGCCGGGCATCTGCGGGCGATAAACGATGTCTGGCTGGAAGACGAAGTAGCCCTCGGCAGAAAAGACGCAGGGATTGTAGGGGTGTTTCTCGCTTGGGCTGTAGTAGCGGTGCAGATCCTGGGAGCGCTTCTCGTAGATGTAGACGATCATGGGATACTTCTGACCCTTCCGGTATCCGGCAGGGTAGGTGAGCATCCCCTGGAGGGGAACACCTTGCTTGTTCCTGAAGTTGATCAGCCGGGAGCGGCCCCAGCTGTAGCTCTTCTGGAACTCATTCGTGTTCGTGATTTGGCAGGGGGACTTGAGCGCAGGCCCACCGAGGAAGAGATTCCGGGGCTGGTCGCTACGCTCGCGGGTGAAGGTGTAGACCTCGGCGTCGCGGGCCCGTTCGAGGTAGAGAACCATGGCGTCGGTGTAGATAAGCTGCTCCAGTCTGTCAGAGGGCTGCTTGCCTGCCCCGCGTAAGAGCCGGGCGTATCCGGACTTCTTGCTCCGCTCTCCGTAGAGGGCAATGTAAAGGGGATCCCGGGGGTCGAGCATGCCTTCGTTGTCCGGATGCAGGCTGGCCTGGGAGATGCGGTGCCGGATCCTGCCCTTGTGGCCGTTGGTCAGTCTCCGGGCCTGCCCTCCCTGGGGGTCGAGGAGCCAGATGTCGTAGCGGTCGTAGAGCAGGACTCCAGAGCCGTCGGTCAACCATACGCCGTTTCCAAAGGGACGCTTCTCGACCGCAAGGGTGTCGTCCTGTCCGTCCGTGAACCGGGTGTCCAGCTTCCCGGAGAGATTCCGCTGTTTTCCGGACTTGAGATCGTGGCTCCAGACATGTCCCTCACGCAGGAAGAGCAGGAAACGCCCGTTCGGGCTCATGGAGAGGGTGAACTTGACTCCTTCCAGGATGAGATCGCGTTTTCCATTCACGGTATTGATCGCGTAGGCGTCGTAGAGACGCGGTCCGAACATGGCAGCTCGCTCGTGGGGTGAGTGATCCAGTCCGATGGCCCGGCGGCCATTCTTAGAAAGCATCACGCGTTCGGTGAGCTCGCTTTCGAGCTGCTGGAACTGCCCGCGCTCGATCCACCAGATGGCCCGGCGGCTGGGATTTTTCCGCCCGGAGGCTTCCTTCTTCTGGCGGGGCATGATGGTGGTGTCCCGTGAGTGCCAGACTTCCACATTGGAGGGAGTTTTCAGGGTGGCGCGGAGGGTTTTCCCGGAGGGAGGAGTCTTTTGCTGTTCCTTTCCGTCCCCGGACTTTCCGTTCTCTGCCGTCGCCTCAAGCTCGGATTCCTCTTTCTTGCCCGCATTGGGTTCGGATTTCTTAGGCGCTTCCTTCCTGTCTGCTTTCCTTGTCTCCTCCGCGGGTCTCGTCTCCGCAGGAACGGGAAAATCCTTGGGTTTGTTCTCCCACTTTTTGACAGTGCAGTAGAGAGCACTTCCTCCAGGAGACCAGGCCAGGCTGGAGGTGAGATAGTGGTCCTCCGGGAAAGAGCGGTCCTCGCTCTGGTCGTAGATTGCCTGTCCTTTGGGAGGAGCCGGGTCATCGAGATCACGGAAAGCGAGGAGGGCGTGGGCGATGTCCTCCTTATCCCCGAATTTCATCTGCCTTGCTGCCGCGAGGTCGAAGGAGTCCTTGCGCCACGACAGGGCGACGTAGTCCTGATCGTGGCTCTCAAGCGTTTTGAGCAGTTCCTTTCCGGGGTCAAAAAGCTGGAGGGAGTTGCTGATGCTCGGCGAATCCACGACCAGAGCGAGGAGTGCGCCCTTCCGGCTCCAGGCGAAGCGGGTCACATTGCCGAAGGTAGTGTCCTTGCCGGTTTTGAGATTGCGGACGAGGAGGGCCTTGGAAGGTTTGGCTGGAGGGGTGCCCGGGCGGGGCGGCATCGTCTTTCCGATCACCTCGATGGCTGCGAAGCAGCTGTCGTTGCTGAATGCCACTGCTCCCACGCTTTTGAACTCGGTGGTCGTGCCATCGGCAAGAGAACGCAACCGGATCGTCGGAGGGGACGGTGGAGTCTTCGATGCCTTGGCCTTCTTCTTTTCCTCGGGAGTCTTGCCGATCGTCACCGCCAGCCACCGGCTGTCGTTGGAGAAGACCGGACGCTCCCCCTGGGGGAATGTCGCTTCCTCCACGGTCTTTCCCTCATCGATGCGATGAAGATGGAGGGTGCTGGTTTCGTCCACCCTTCTGATATCGAAGACAAGCCAGCCGCCATCGCGGGAGATCCTGCGGTTTCCCATGTTGAGCTGTTCCCACCGGGCGTAGTCAGGCGGGGCGATGGGTTGCTTCGGGGGAGACTTTTTCCTGCCCTTCTTGTTCTCCCCCCCGGAGCCTTTCTTGACTGCTTTCCCGGCGTCCGGTCTGGATGCCTTGGCTTGGCCCGGTGTGACAGCCGGGGCGTCGGTCTTCGTGCCGGAGTTCGGGTCCTGGTGTTTCCTGCGGTCCGCGGTGACGGGCGTCACGGTGGCGAGGAGAAGCGAGCAGGCGAGGGCAAAGGGGGCGAGGGCGTTGGGAGGCTGCATCGTGCAGAATGTAAGGGGGCGTTGGGCTTACTCTGGATTGAGCCCTGTTAGAAGGTTCCTTTTCAGGAAAATGAACCTGGGCCGGATTTGCGAAGATTCCGGGGTGAGTTGCCGGATTGCCCTCGACCTCAGACTGATGATGCCCGACCGTGTCGGTGTCATGGGAGAAGGTCAATCGAGNGCGTCATCCGATTCGGAAGAGAAGGGGGCAGCCCTTCCCACACCGGATGCAACGAGGACGAGGNCGGCTCCGGGGTCTGCTTCTTCGGGTGCGTCCCCGGAGGANAAGCCTTTCGAACCACTCAAGGTCAGGATCAAGNGGNCGCCGGAGCAAGGTAAAGACGCAGGGAGTGTGAAGAGGAAGGAAGCCTCCTCTCCCCAGCCNGGGCAAGTGCCCGGGGCGGATGCCAGCCTGGGCAANCGGATCGTGGCNGCCNCAATTGACTGGATGATTGGGGTTGGNCTGGCGCTGGGCGTGCAACTGGTCAGCCTTCTTCCTGCCGTCAGTTTTGGAAGCGCGATTTCCTTCCTGNTGTGCGCGGCATACATTNTGACCCGCGATTCGCTGCCCTTCCTGCAGGGCCAGAGTGTGGGGAAGCGTGCAATGAAGATCCAGGCCGTCACCNCGGAGGGAGTGAGTCTGGCAGGGAACTGGAAGCCGGGCATGCTCCGTAATGCCGCCCTTCTCATTCCGCTCTTTGCCNTCGTAGAGTTGATTGTTCTCCTGACCCGTCAGGATAACCCGAAACCTATCCTCCGCCTCGGAGATGAGTGGGCCGAGACCAAGGTGATTAATGCGGGGATCGAAGTGCCCGGGGTTGGCGTTGCCGTGGGCCCCTCGGGGGAGCCCGCGAACTTAAAAGAGGGGGAGGCAGGCTCGGGCGACGAGGATCCATCCTGAACGTGCTCCTTGGGCCGGGAGTAACCGGCAGGCTGGCGGGCCCTTGGTAAGGGGAATCATTCTGGTGAAGAGAAGCTCATGAAACGTCTGGTTCTTGCCTTTGTTTTGGCGGGTGTCCTGCCCTCGGCGGGTGACGACTGGCCGCAGTATTTGGGCGCGGAGAGGGATGCGGTCTGGCGGGAGGAAGGAGTGGAACTTGACTTCGCGAAGAGCCCCCCCCGGCTNCTCTGGNCGGTGCCCCTCGGCAGTGGCTATGCCGGCCCTGCAGTATCGGGGGGNCGGGTTTTTCTCATGGACCGCCAGGCGAAGCCCTTTGTTCCCGGTAAGCTGAAGCCCGGGACCAATGTCAACTTCGTGCGTGCCCGCATCCCTGGCAGGGAACGCGTCCTCTGCCTGGAGGAGAGCAGTGGGGAGCTCTTGTGGGAACACAGCTATCAGGCGGACTACACCTCGGTGTTTCCCTATGCGATCGGTCCCCGCACGACTCCGCTGGTACACAGGGGAATGGTCTATACCCTCGGAGCAGAAGGGCACTTGCACGCTTATGATGCTGAGGGCGGCAGGCTGGTCTGGAAGAAGAATCTCCTGGAGGAATACGGGATTGAAACGCCCTACTGGGGGACGGCCGGTCATCCCCTGGCGCACAAGGATCTCCTGATCTGCATGGTGGGAGGCCCCGGGACTACGGTAGTGGCCTTCGATCTGAAGACAGGCGAGGAGAAGTGGCGGGCGCTCGAAGCGCGGGAAGCCGGCTACGGCACACCGGTGATCGAAACCATCAACGGTCACCGACAGCTCCTGGTATGGGATGCCGAGAACGTGAACGGGCTCGATCCTGAAACGGGTGCGGTTCACTGGAGCGTAGCCTTCAAGCCGGAGTATGGGATGGCGATCGGTGCCCCGCGGGTGTGGAAGGATCTCGTTTTCGTGATGGGTTTCAACAACAAGTCGGGAGCGGTGCGGGTGGCCCCGGACGGCAAGTCCGCCCGTCTGGCCTGGGGTCGCAACCTCCGCAAGGGAGTGGCTGGCGTGATGAACACGGCCTGGACGAGCGGCGGATACATCTACTCAGGAGGGCAGCGCGGTCTCTTTCGTTGCGTGGAGATGGAGAGCGGGGCGAGAATCTGGGCCACGCCGAAGCCACTCCTCAGGGCTGATGGCTCGGGCCGGGGGCCGTGGCCGCACGCCTTTACCGTCCACCACGAGCCGACCGGGCAAACGCTCATTTTCAATGATCACGGGGAAATGGTCAGTGCCAAACTTTCACCGGAGGGCTATCAGGAGCTGGCGCGCACAAGGATCATCGACCCTACCCATACTGTGTCGGGACGCCTCCTGGTCTGGTCCCATCCCGCCTTGGCCAATGGCAGGGTATACTGTCGCAACGACGAGGAAGTCCGCTGCTGGGACCTCCGTTCCGCGAAGCGCCCCTAGGCCGACGAGAGGCCTTTTTTTGCTGTGAGATCGGTGGATCTTGGCCCGTAATGGTGTTGTGCGAAGTCGGGCGGCGGTAACTGCATCTTCCTTGTTGCTTGCGGCAGGGCCGTTGGAGGTGAGCGCGGAGAAGGAGATCGACTGGCAGGAGGCCCGTCAGTTCTGGTCGTTTCAGCTTCCCCGCAGGAGTCCACCCCCGGAAGTGAGGCTGCGGTCCTGGCCGCGCAGTGATCTCGACCGCTTTGTCCTGAGGCGGCTGGAGGCGGCCGGATTGCTGCCCGAGCCCGAGGTCGATCGGTCTACCCTGATCCGTCGTCTCAGCTTCGACTTGACTGGCCTTCCCCCGAGTGCCGAGGAGCTCGAGGCATTCGTGGGTAACAACGATCCGCGGTCCTACGAGCGGCTGGTCGATGCGCTTCTGGACCGCCCGCAGTTCGGTGAACGCTTCGCCAGCATGTGGCTGCCGGTGGTCCGGTTTGCGGAAGACCAGGCCCATCAGGTGGGGAACAACGAGAAGTTTTTCTATCCGCACGCGCACCACTATCGGCGATGGGTGATTGATGCCTTCAATCGTGACCTGCCCTACGACCAGTTCGTCCGGTTGCAGCTGGCGGCGGATCACTATGGAGACAAGGATCTCGCGGCGCTCGGGTTGCTCGGGCTCGGTCCTCAGTATTACACCCGCGGCCGGCTCGATGTGCTGGCCGAGGAATGGGAGGACCGGGTTGATACGGTAACACGGGGTCTGCTCGGCCTGACGGTGGCCTGTGCCCGGTGCCACGATCACTTCTTCGACCCCATCACAACAGAGGACTACCATGCACTGGCTGGGGTGTTTGCCAGCACCGACGTTGAGAAGCGCAAGGTTGCAGAGCACACCCTGCACGTTGTGAAGGATGTGAAGGTGCGCGACCTTCATGTCTTTGTGCGGGGTAACGTAGAGGATAAGGGACCAGTGATTCCCCGGGGTTTTCTCACGATCCTGGCCGAGAACGGCGAACGGGAGGCTTTTACCGGGGGTAGTGGCCGGAAGGAGCTGGCGGAGGCCATCGCGAATCCCCGCAATCCGCTCACTGCCCGCGTGATGGTCAATCGTCTGTGGGGGGAGATCTTCGGCACGCCGCTGGTCAGGTCGGCGAGTAATTTTGGAACGACCGGGGAAAGGCCGAGCCATCCTGAACTGCTCGATTACCTCGCCGAACGGTTCTCCCTGGAAGGCTGGTCGATCAAGGCTCTGGTGCGAGAAATGGTTCTCTCCGCCACTTACCGGCAGGCAGCCACCCGGCGGGAGGATAATGCCCTCTTGGCGGGAATGAACCGGCGACGCTTGAGCGCGGAGATGATGCGCGACGCCATGCTGGCAGCCAGCGGGGAATTGCCCTCTGCTGACCCTGGTGGACCCTCTCTCAAGGTAAGTGACCCGGGAAACCTGCGCCGGACGGTGTATGGGCGTATCAGCCGGAAGGAATTGAACTCGTTCCTGCGGCAATTCGATTACCCGGACGCCAATGTTCACGCGGCCGGGAGAGTGGTGACCACCACGCCGATGCAGAAATTGTATCTCCTCAACAGCCCATTTGTCGCGGAGCGGGCTGCCAGGCTGGCTGCTCAGGCAGAGGATGCCACGGTGGAGGAAGGCGTGAACCTGATCTTCCGCAGGGTTCTTGCGCGGCTCCCGGACGAGGAGGAGCGGGCCCGCAGTGCAGGCTACTTCGGGGAGTCTGCCGGGCAGGGTGATCTGGACTGGGCAGGATTCGCGCAAGTGTTATTGTGCAGCAACGCGTTTCTTTACCGTGATTGATTCCTACCCTGCCGGACTGAGTCGACGCCGCATGCTCCGCCGCCTGGCCGGAGGGGCGGGCCTCGTTGGTCTGGCAGGGGTCCTGCAGCAAAAGGCCGGAACGGCGTTTGCGGCCAATCCCGCACACAACCTGCAGGGAAACCTTCCGGCGAGGGCCAAGCGCGTGATCTTTCTCTTCCTGAACGGAGGGCCTTCCCACGTGGACACCTTCGATCCCAAGCCGGATTTGCTGAAGTACGAAGGCCAGAAGCCGGAGGGTAAGCTCTACCGGGGCAAGAAAGGCGGCTTCATGCCCTCGCCCTTCAAGTTCACCAGGCACGGAGAGAGTGGGCTGGAATTCAGTGAGAGCGTCCCTCACCTCGCCAAGCTGGCGGATGATGTGTGCATCGTCCGCTCCATGCGCACGGATGTGCCCAATCACGAGCCCGCATTGCTGCAGATGCATACCGGGGTGGTGCAGCCCACCCGGCCGTCGCTGGGTTCCTGGGCGCTCTACGGGCTGGGTTCCGAGAATGAGAACCTGCCCGGCTACGTAGTCCTGCGGCCGAGTCCCAAGACCGTGGTAGGGCCCGCTTTGTGGAGCAACGGGTTCCTGCCAGCCCGCTACCAGGCCACGAGCATCATCACGCGCGAGATGGCGGTCGACAAGCTGCTACCCCACGTCAGGAGCCTGAAGTTCAGCTACGAAGCGCAGCGTCGGCAGCTCGATTTGCTTGGGGCACTGAATGAGGCCCACCTGCGGGTGCGCGGGGAGGATTCCGAACTGGAAGCCGAGGTCCGCGCCATGGAAACGGCCTACACCATGCAGATGGAGGCGAGTGACGCGCTGGACGTCAGCGGTGAGTCGGAAGCCACCCGTGAGATGTATGGAAGGAGCCGTTTTGCCAATTCGTGCCTTCTGGCCCGTCGGCTGGCCGAGCGGGGAGTGCGTTTTACCACGGTCTACTACACCAGTGACGGAAGCAATCAGCCCTGGGATACCCACAAGGATCACAACGCGGGGCACAGCAAGCTCTGTGCCGATGCCGACAAGGCTGCCGCGGCCCTGATTGTGGATCTCAAACAGCGCGGATTGCTCGACGACACGCTCGTGGTGTTTGGTGGTGAGTTTGGGCGCACACCCTTCGCCGAGGGAAAGAAGGGGGCCAAGCCCGGACGGGACCATCACAGCACGGCCTTTTCCTACCTGCTCGCCGGGGGCGGGGTCAAAGGGGGGCTGGCCTACGGATCGTCTGACCGGTTCGGCATGCTCGTGCAGGAAAATCCCATGCACGTGCACGACTTCCATGCCACCGTCCTGCACCTTCTCGGAATAGACCATGAGCAGCTCACCTACCGCTATGCCGGGCGTGACTTCCGTCTCACGGATGTGCACGGCAAGGTGGCGACCGGGATTTTCGCATGATCGGGCAGGTGTTCTTCATGAAGAAATGCCCGGAGTTCCCGGATTGCCGAGGGGCAGAGGCCCGGGATGGGCGGAATGAGCAGGCTGGGAGAACCCCGGGTCACATTGCTGGCCATTCTTTGGCCGGGCCGGGGTAAGCGGGAGGGATTGCGGGAGCATTGAAGGGTGATTCTCTTGATTTAACGCGGGGCCAGCTACTCGCCCTCGCCCTGGTGGTGGAGGGGGGTCTGGGAGCGCTCGCGGTAGTCCTCGGACTGTTCTTCGGGTTGCCGGTAGGCGAGTGGTTTAAAATTGGGTGGCTCGAGGTGGGGAAGGGGGTGGTGGGAACGATGGCCCTGTTCGGGCTCCTGCTTCTCGCATGGCGTTTTCCGGTCGGGCCCTGGGGCCGACTCATGCGTTATGCGGAAAACATCCTGCAACCCCTGTTCCGCTCCTGCCGGGGCATGGACCTGCTGGTAGTCTCCATTCTGGCCGGGGTCGGGGAGGAATTGTTCTTTCGCGGGCTTGTCCAGGGCGGGCTCGCGCGGTGTTGGGGGGACTGGCCCGCTCTGGTGACAGCCAGCGTTCTGTTTGGATTGGCGCATTGTGCGACACGCGAATACGTCGTGCTGGCGACGTCGATGGGGCTTCTTTTCGGATGGTCTGTCCTCGCGACGGGTAATCTTGCCGCGGCCATCATCGCGCATGCGGGGTATGATTACCTGGCGCTGCGTCTCCTGGTCAGAGGCCGGCTTGGGAAAGCTGAGGAGCTGCGATCGGGAAAACTGCTCTCACGACCTTAGAGCAGGAGACGTCTGCGAGAAGGGAGTTGCGGGTGGATCTGCCGATGAAATTGATTTGCACACGAGGGGAATCGGGTCACGCTTCTCCGGATATGAAACCTCTCCTTGCCCTCGTATTCACCCTGCTCCTGGCATCCCTGGGACTGGCGGAAATGCGGGAATGGAAAACGGCCGACGGATCGAGGACCCTCCTTGCGGAGTATGTCAGCTCCCGTGATGAGAAGGTGACCATCCGGCGCAAGCGTGACCGTCGAATCTTTACGATTCCCCTCGCCACTCTTTCAGAGGCTGACCAGGACTACGTGAAACAGAGGGAAGAGGCCGGTCCTGCCGGTGGAGACGATGGCGAGGCCGGGGATGCGGACAAGGAATTCGCGAGATTGCTCACCGGGGAATGGGAGCGGACCGAGGGGCACGGTCTCAAATACCGGATCTATGGGGCGCGGAAGCTGCGGAGGGGTAAGGGGGAAGGATATCCCCTGGTCGTCTACCTTCATGGCAGGGGTGGTGATGTAATGATACCCGGAGAGCCACGGTCGGCCAGTGCCTTCACCGCGGACGGCAACTACCGCAAACGTCCCTGCTTCGTGATTGCGCCCCAGAACCCCGACCAGGCGGGCTGGATCGGAAGCAAGGCCGACGGTGTGGTGGAGATCGTCGAGGAGTTGATCAAGAAGCTCCCGGTTGATCCCAAGCGGGTTTACCTTACCGGTTACTCCATGGGCGCCTACGGCACATTTCAGTTGCTGGCCCAGGAACCGAGAATGTGGGCCGCGGCAGTGCCCATCGCGGGTGGCGGGAATCCGGGTGCAGTGAATGATTACAAGAAGGTGCCCATCTGGGTATTCCACGGGGAGGACGACAAGGTCGTGCCGGTGGGGCAGAGCCAGACAATGGTGGAAGCACTCAAGGAGGCCCGGTCCAAGGTAAAGTACACCGAGTTCGCAGGCGAAGGGCACGGGGTCTCGGGCAAGGTCTACAGCGATGAGAAGGTCCATGAGTGGATTTTTGAACAGTCGCGGTAGGAGCCGGGGAGAACAGGGGCAGCCCTGCTAGCTCAAGGGAGCTTGGGAATCAGGCCCGGGGGGCAGGGGGCTGCCCGGGAAAGGTTTTTTTTGGTGAATACCAGCCGTCCCGGCCGGGTCCAACGGGTATCATGAAACGACCATTCCCCCTCCTGGCTGCTGTTCTCATCCTCGTGCTGGCAGGCGGCACGAGCTGTACCACGATGTATGATTCCCATGGCCGTCCGGTCGATGTGGTTACGC
>PBLI01000066.1 GCA_002721695.1 Roseibacillus sp.
CTCTATCATGATGGTTACTTCTATGTCCTGAATGGAGAATTCAAGGACAAGCGCCTGTCCTGTATCGAGCCCCGGAGCGGTAAGGTTCTCTGGATGGGGGAGATCGGATCCCGGGCCAAGATCGAGTCCTCGCCGACCTGCGGTGACGGCAAGATTTACTTCCAGGACCATAACGGGGAGGTCTTCGTGGTGGCAGCTGATCCCAAGAAATTTACCCCCCTGCACCGGGTGCAGTTCGGAGACTTGAGTATGCGGAGTCACCGTGCGAGCCTGGCTCNCNCNANCAACAGGGTGTTCCTGCGNAGCAAGGAGACACTTTACTGCCTTGGCGAGTAGCCCTTCCGGACCATCGTCCCCGGGGTCGTTTTCCTTTCCGGCAGGAGTCGGAAGGCGGGTTCCGAGGCCTAAGACCGGGCCAGGGGGAGGCCCTTCCCCCGGCCTTCGGGTCGGCTGTTTTCATTGAGGCGTGCCGACGGGCTTGCCGAGGGCGGCTCCCTTTTCCTTTTTGCGCTCCCGGTTGAGGAGATCCCGGAGCCGGGCGACCTGACCGGGATTTGCAGGGGCCAGATTGAATTTTTCGTGGGGATCCCGCGCGAGGTCGAACAGTTCNACCTTGGATGGTCCGGNGGTGACGAGCTTCCAGTCCCCGTGCCGCAGGGCGAAGGATTGGCCGCGCTTGAAGTAGAGGGTTCTCGGGGCGGGGGACCGCTCTTTGCCGACCAGCAGGGGCCAGGCGTCGCGGCCGTCGAGGGGAAGCGTGGTGGGGGAGCTGTATCCGGCCAGAGCGAGGAGAGTAGGCATCCAGTCCACGATGTGGAGGGGGTGCCGGAAAGTAGTGCCGCCGGAAAGTCTGGCGGGCCAGTGAATGAAGGCCGGGACGCGCACGCCCCCCTCGTAGACGGTGCCCTTTCCTCCCCTGAGGGGTTGGTTGTTTCCGAGGACGGGGCTGGGCTGGTAGGTGCCGGGATATTTTCCGCTCGGGGCCCACGGTCCTGATCCACCGTTGTCGGAGGTGAAGATGATCAGGGTATTTTCCTTCTGCGCGGTGCGTTCGAGGGCTGCCACCATGTCCCCGATGACATGGTCCATGTGCGTGGCGCAGGCAGCATAGCGGCGCCGTGACTCGTTCGCGATTTTCCCCGCGTAGGGAAGGACCCATTCTTCCGGCTCCTGGATGGGAACATGGACGGCGGTGAAGGCGACCTGAATGAACCAGGGNTGGCCCTTCTTCGTGTTTTCGATCCAGCGGACGGCCTCCCGGGCGATCAAATCGGTGGCATGCCCTTCCTCCCGGAGGTAGCGGTCATTGCGGTGCCAGGTCTTCTGGTAAGGCCCCCGTTTGTAGAAGTGGCTGTACTGATCAACCCCTCCCGCAAAGGAGCCATAGCTTTTCACGAAGCCGAACTGGCGGGGCCCCCACTCCGGCTTGGAACCGAGATGCCACTTGCCCGTCAAGCAGGTCTCNTAGCCAAGCGCACGAAGTCCCGAGGCAAGCGTGGTCATGCCGGGAGGGAAGACGCGATTGTTGGTGGCCGAATCGAGGCCGAAGCGGGTCGAGTAGCGACCGCTCAGGAGGCAGGCCCTCGTGGAGGAGCACATCGGCGTCACGTAGTGCTGGTCCAGGATCACCCCTGCGCGGGCGAGTGCATCGAGGTGCGGGGTATTAATCTCAGATCCATGCCATCCCACATCCGACCAACCGAGGTCGTCAGCGATGAGAAACAGGATGTTGGGCCTCTCTGCGCCGGGGCAGGAGATGGCGCAGAGGACGGCGANAAGGATGGAGGACCGGACTAGTGAAAGCATGTTGGGTGGGGACTTGGGACCGGGGACGAAAGCGGGCGCTTGCCCTGCCGGATGGCCGGACGGCGCCCCCTGGCGNGAAGATTCAAGCTGAGTATAGGCCTGCCGGCTTCGAGTGGCGAGACTACGGACAGGTTCTCGGTTTTTCGGANGGAAGAGGAATCCCCGTCAGATATGCAGGGCTTCAGATGAANCAGGTGNAATCCTGTTCCTGCTCCCCGGANGCACGATTTTCTGCACATCGTGGCTCTTTCGCCGGAAGGTCCGCAGAAACCATTCTTTCCTATCGGTCGGGGCGGGGCGTAGGCTGTGGTATGCGAGAAAGAGCTGAACCGCCCGAGATGCTGCATCCCCGTCCNGGCGCGAGTCCGGGTGATTCCTTCAGTCGTCGCCAGCTGGTNAAGGCGGGAGCACTTTCGGCGGCTGGGGCCCTCGTGGCCACTGGGCAGGGNNCCGCCGGGCAGGCGGCGGGCAGTCGGAAGGGCGCCCCTGACGACCGGAAGATGTCGACCAGGCGTTTCGACAAGATGAAGAAGTCGATCAACCTGTGGGCCTTTCCCTATCCGGATCGCATGACCCTCGAGGAATGTCTCCAACTGGCGAAGGACGCAGGTTTTGACGGAATCGAGCTGAACTACGACCTGGAGAGCGACCTTTCTCCAAAGGCTGGAACCAAGGAGTTCGTGGAGATCCGGAAGATGGCGGATCGGATTGGAATCGAGATCAGCGGTCTCTGTTCCTTCCTGTTCTGGCCCTATCCGCTGAGCAGTAACGATGAAGGCAAGCGCCAGCGGGGGCTGGAGCTGGCGGGCAAGATCGGACAGGCAGCCCATGACCTGGGAATCAGGAATGTCCTCGTGGTGCCCGGGGCGGTACACATTCCCTGGCGGGATGACCACGAGCCCGTGCCCAATGACGTATGCGACCGGCGGGCGAAGGAGGCCGTTGGACAGCTCACGAAGCAGGCGGANAAACTCAATATCTACCTCAATATGGAGAATATTTTCTTCAACGGGTATCTCATGACGCCAATGGAGATGAACGAGTTCGTCGACCACTTCGGAAGCGAGCATGTGCGCGTGCATTACGACACCGGGAATATCATGCTTTTCCAGCATCCGGAGCACTGGATTCCGATCATGGGCAAGAGGATCCAGAATGTTCACCTCAAGGAGTTCACCAAGAAGGGAACGGATCACTCGCTGGAGTGTTTTCGTCCGCTTCTGGATGGGACAACCAACTGGCCGGCAGTGATGGAGGCCCTTGATGCGATCGATTATGACGGGTTTCTCACCTTCGAGTATTTTCATCCCTACGCCCACTATCCGGAGGCGTTGATCTACCAGACCAGTGACTCGCTTGACCGCATGCTGGGAAGGCTGGGATAGGCGGATGGTGAGAGTCCGCTTCCGGGGACGGCCGCGAGACAGCGGCAGGTGACTGCGGAGAAGAGGGGCCGGGAGGCGGGGCCCTTACGCGGCTTCCTTTTTTTTCAGCCACTTGTCGGCGAAGGCAAGGTAGTGGCCCCAGTCCTCGGCATTGATATCGTGCTTTCCCTCTCGGAGGTGGTAGCCCATGAGGTTGCCGACGCGGACGCCCGGTCCGGGAAGGGCGTTCACACCGAGGGGGACACCATGGTAGAGCATGTAGGCTTGCTCGGCGTGCAGGAGGGAGAGGAACTCGCCCCTCGGGTCCGCCCATTGGTCCTCGCTGGCACTTGCGACGTAGACTGGCCGGGGAGCGATGAGGGCGATCAGCTGGTGCTGGTCGAATCCGAGGGCATCTTCGTTGTTATTGTACTTCTTGAACCCTTCGCTGAACCAGTGCGGGCAGGCGCGGTTGATCATGGCTACCGTTTCACCGAAGGCCCGCTTGCTGAGGGCTGCTCCTCCGCATCCGGAGTTGTTGGAAATCACCATGGCGAAGCGTTCGTCGCTCGCGCCGGCCCAGAGGGCGGTCTTGCCGAGGCGGGAGTGCCCGATTACGGCGACGCGCCGGGCATCNACCTCCCGGACCTGCCCGAGGACGTCAAGAATGCGGCTGAGGCCCCACGCCCAGGAGGAGATCGTTCCCCATTTGCGGTCGCGGGAACCGGGAAACATGGCGTGGATNCCGTTTGTGAAGCCNTCGTCATAGTCCGGGTCAATGTTGCTGCAACAAACGGTCGCGAGACCGTAGCCGCGATCCGTGATGGTTGTGACGGGCCAGCGACCGGCGGCGCTTCCCCGGTTCTTCTCGGCGAGGGCGGTGTTGTCGCCCTGCCTTCGCGCGCCGAGGACATACCCNGTCTCAAGGGTGATGCGTGGATCTGCCTCCAGCGTGTGATTGCCGCGGAAGTTCAGGCCGAGGAAGGTGGGCACGCTGCGCGCGCCACGAGGGAGGTAGAGCAGGAGGCGGAGGGTCGGGCTTCCAGGGTGGGAAAAGGTGATGAGGTACTCCCGCCTCACGACAGTGCCGTCACCGGCATCACTGACTGAACTCGCCATCTCGAAGGCGAAGGAGAGGGGTTGCGCGGGAGCGGGGGGNCTACCGTACATTTCACGCGTAAGCAGTTCGAGGGTGCGGGGCCTCAGGGTTTTTTCCCAGACGTTCCTGCTCCGCGTCAAGTTGGGGCCGTGGGCCAGCGGTTCCGGCAACGTGTAGTTGGGGACCTTGCTCTCGTCGTAGTTGGGTTGCTGCGCCCCGGCCGAGGGGGCCAGGAGGAGGGCGCAGGTGCCTGAAACCGCAAGAAGGCGCTTCCTTTCCATGACGGGTCGGGGCAGTTCTTTCAGCGTGGCAGGACCTTTAGGGAAGTGAGCCACTTGAGAGATCCGCTCTGCCAGGCGTCCCACATCGGGCCCCGGTANCCGTTCAGNCCGTGTCCGCCGGAAGGAAGCTCAAGCAATTCCCCNTTGACGCCGTTCTCCTGCATGGCCTGGTGAAACACCCGGCTGTTGCCGATTGGAACAGGTCGGTCGTCCCTGGCGTGGGCCAGATACGTGGGCGGTGTCTTGCTGGTGACCTGTTTTTCGCTGGAGAAGAGAGAGAGCAGNTCAGCTCCCGGATTGCCGCCGAGGAGATTGCGCCTCGAACCGCCGTGGCCCTGGGCTCCCATTGTGATGACCGGGTAGACCAGAATGGCGAAATCCGGACGGCTGCCATGGTGTTCGACCGGGTCGGCGGAATCCGGCGCTCCCCCGTCGAATCGGGTGGCGGCAGTGGAGGCGAGGTGCCCGCCGGCGGAAAAGCCCATGATGCCGATGCGTCCGGGATCGATCTTCCATTTCGCGGCGTTCGCGCGGGCCGTGCGCAGAGCACGCTGGGCATCCAGAAGAGGCACGTGAGAACGTCCCCGTGGAAGGCGGTAACGGAGGACGATGCCGGTAACGCCGTGCCGGTTGAGCCACTTGGCGATCCCGTGCCCTTCAGGCCCCATGACCAATCCGCCATAACCTCCNCCGGGGCAGATTACGATGGCGGCTCCGTTCGGTTCGGAAGGAGAGTGGACGGTTATGAAGGCGTTTCCGTCCTCGAATTTGTCCCGGGCAGCAGTAACGGGTGCCTTACCGGGTGCCCAGAGGGGGAGTTCCGCGGCCGGAGAGAGGCTGGCACAAATGGCGGCGAGGACGATGGTGAAGGNGGTTGTCTTCATGGCTACGATGGCAGGAGAGCAGATCCCCATGCGGCTGGAAAGTCTCTCTCTTCCTCAGGCCGCGGGTTTCTCAGGAAGTGCCTTCGGGGGCTGGGAGCCGCTGGCGGGGATGANATGGGCCGGGGGACCCTGACCTTCTAGCTGTCCTCCGACTCCGTGGCCGCGAATTTCCAGAGAGTCTGGTCACTCCGGATGAAGATGGCATTGCCGGCAATACTGGCAGTGCCGAGGATGGTCTGCCCAAGGTCGAATTCGCTCACCACTTTCCCTTCCTCACCGCTCAGGTCCACGACCTGGGCAAGCCCCTTTTCATTGAAGAGGTAGAGGTGACCATTATCACAGGAAACCGGCGACCCCGAGAAGGGGCCCTTGACGCGGATGCGCCAGAGGCGGTCGCCAGTCACGCGATCGGCGGCGGTGAGAACCCCGGCGCTGTTGATGAAGAAATACCGGGTGCCGGTAATCAGGGGGCTGCCGGTGGCGGGTTTTTGGGTTTTCTGGCTCCAGAGGGAGGCTGGCTCGCCGCCCTTGTCGTTCGGCTTCAGGGCAGTCAGTCCGCGGGAGGGAACGATGAGAGTGTCTCCCGCTGCGGCACTGGAGGGAATGGTGGAGGCGCCTCTGCTGAAGTTCCAGAGCGCGGACCCGGTCGAGGCCGATACGCCCGTCACGCCCTTGCTCGACTGGAGGGCCACGATGGTCTCTCCACCAAACTTCATCGTTACCGGTGATGTCCAGTTGGCAGCCTTGGGGCGGTCGATCTTCCACTTGTTGATGCCCGTAGCCAGGTCGAAGCCAGCGGCGAAGGATTCCGAGTCGTTTTCAATCTGGGCGACGAGGGTGTCCCCCACGATCAGGGGTGAGGAAGCCATCCCGAGGCTGTTGGAGGCATTCGGGTAGTCGAGGGTGAGTCCCCGCATCCAGCGGAGGTTTCCGTCGAGATCGAGGGAGAGAAGATCGTTGGACGACCACAGGACGTAGATGTTCCTGCCGTCNGTGGTCGGNGTCGGAGCGGCCACGCAGGTCTTCTTATGGCACATCGTCCGCCCGGTGGCCCAGAAGGCCCGCCGCCAGAGGGTTGCGCCGTCCTTGTTTGAAAAGCATACTACCTCGAGCTTGTCCTGATGAGGACCGCCGGCAGCGGAAACGATGACCTTGTCGCCAATCAGGATGGCGCTGCCCAGTCCGCGGCCGGGGAGGGGCGCTTTCCACGCGAGGGTTTCAGCGTTGAGCCGGGTGGGAACCTTGGCGTTGCCCGCGATGTAGCCATTGCCGTTTGGTCCGCGAAAGCGATGCCACTCGGCCTGCGCGAGACTGCCTGCGAGTAGTGTGCCGGCGACGAGGAGGAACAGGAAAAATCGATCTTTCATGACGGTGGGATGAGAGGAAGAGAGAGCTGTTTTACTGATCATTNCCCTTGGGGCGGTTGGATGCGAGGATGGCGGTTCCGGAGGAGTNGCAGATGCGCAGCTGGAATTCCCACTGCACGGTCCAGTCCTCCTTCTGCTCGTTCTGGCAAAGTTTGATCAGGATGGTGTTCGGACCCTTTTCCAGATCCACGGGCATCTTGTACTGGTCGATACGTTGTCCGCGGTGATACTCGTCCCGGCCGAAGACGAGNTTNCCGTTGAGCCAGATCTTCCACGCGTTCTTGCATCCGAGGCGGAGTTCGGCAGGCCCGCCCCGGGAGGCGTCGAACTGGTGGTAGGCATAGCTGGTGACCTCCTTGAGCTTGCCGTAGGGTTTGTTGAGGTCGACCTTGCCGTAGCGGTCGTCAGTGATGAGTTCCTGCCAGCGAACCTGACCTTCCTTGCCAGCATAACTGGCCTTCAGATCGATTTTTGTCTCCGGCGGGAATGCCTCCGCGAAGCCCTTTCGCTCCAGGTTGTGGAAGGGGCCGATGACCTGCCAGTTGGTGAGAAATCCAAAGTGGCGGGGCAGGTCGACTTTCTGCTTCAGGGTTTCTGTAAGAGCCGTTGCGATTTCCTGGATCTGGTCCACGTCCCGGGCGGCAGTGAGAGCCCGGCGGTAGGTTGCAGTGGCCTCTTCCGCGGCTTCCCGGGCCAGCTGCATGCTTCCCTCCGACATGAGCAGCGCCACCGCATCCCGCCGCAGTTCCGTGCTTGGGTCGTCGAGAAATCCGGGGATCAGCTTTTCTGCCTTCGCCTGATTGATGGATTGCATGAGGTCGAAGGCGAGGCGGCGGGCCTCCGGGGCTTCCTTCCTGTCGGACAGGAAGGCCTGCAGACCGTCAAAAGGAAGGGTTCGCTTGGCAGTCAGTTCCCGCTCCACGATGACCTCCACGGCCGAGCGAAGCCAGTTGCGCGCGAGGGGGTTGCTGGGTTCGATGGCGCGCAGCAGGGGAAGAATGGCACTGGAATCCGCAGCGGCCAGGTTCCGAAAGGCGGCTGCTGCCTCCGCATTTCCCGCCCCTTCCGCGCCCACGGCCTGAATCGTGGCGATGTCCTTCGTCAGTTCAGCTGCGAAGGCCCGCTCCGGGGTGGCGAAGGAGAGGGCGAATCCCAGCAGGCAGGGTGAAAGGCTACGAGCAATCATGGCAGCCGCAGCCTAGCGGGGGAAGGGGTGGGGGCTCAAGCAAGAGGTGAAAGGGGGGATCGAATCCCCATGCTGGACGGGAGATCCCGGCCGGGCGGGGTTTTCCCCGTGTTTCAGGGGGCTGCCGGTCCGCCCTCCGCCGCCCGCAGGCAGCAATACTNCCGGCGCGCAGGACAGAACCCCACGACCNTTCCCCCTCCGCGCTATCCCGGGCCCGGCCTGCGGCTACGGGACGGTCACCTCGAAGTCATCGATGTACCAACCGGCAAAGACCGCCACGTCGTCCGTGGTGAGGCGGAACTCGATCTTTACCGTCCTGTCGAGGGCCTCGGCCGGGATGGCGTGGGTGGACAATTCCCAGTCGTCGATAAAGTCGGTCAGGGTGGGGATCAGGACNGCGAGCTCGGAATTGTCAGTAGCATCGACAATCGAGACCTTGCCGAAGTCGTAGACTGTGAAGGGCGCGACCGAGTCGGGCGGTTCGATGTCATAGTAATGCATGAACTTGACGGTCGCGCCGCCGACCCCGCTCAGGTCTATGGGTGGAGAACGCAGGTAAANGTCCGCATCGAAGGAGTAGTCACTATTCAGATTGGTGGCGAAGCAGTTGTCCGGACTGAAAGCTTCGAAGGGTCCGCTGGTTGGGCTTCCCAGCTCCCATGCGGTACCCTCTGCCCCATCGGATCCAGTCTCCCACTGGTCCGCCCCAGCCTCGAAGTTGGTCGTGTAAACGGCTTCAGGGGGAGCGGGGAAGGACTCGATAACGAAGAGCCGGGTCTGGTCCGCGGGCAGGGAAACGGTCAGGGTGTTCTCTGGCGGGGTGGCTGCAATCGAGCTGTTCTCGNCGAAGATAGGCCAGTTCAGGGGGTCTTCGGCCGGATTTGCGGCTGTACTCCGGAGATTGTANAGCAGGCCGCTGCCGCTGGGCCAGCTGAAGACGAGATTGTTTCCGACACGCTTCACGCCGAGGGGCATTTTCGGCCCGCTGCCCTCCGGGCGGGAGAAGACCAGATCACGTACGGTGAAGATCTCGCTGTTGGAATTGTTGAGGGCCTCGATCACCAGCTGGACCGAGCTGGCGGCCGAGGGAATGGTGGTGNCCATCTCCAGGGTATAGCTTCCGGGGCTGGGAGCGAGCTCGGCCCCGGTGAGGATGCCGTCGGCAACGAGGGTGTCGTGCGGGGTAATGAGGCTGATCGTGTTGTTCGGATCCTCGTCGAGGATCAGGTAAGCGTTGAAGGAGTCAGCGTCTTCAGTGCCGCTGGAAGAATCGTCAATCTGCAGGACGCCGCTGAAGAGGATCTCACGGCTTGTGCCAAGGTCCAGGAGCTCGCTGGTGATGCGGCGCACCGCGCCTCCGGGATTGTTCATCGTCATGGTGCGCTCAAGCNCGTTGATGACCCAGCCCGAGGAGTCGNTTCCCGGGTCGGTATTGACCGGAACGTTGCTTCCGCTTCGCAGGTCACTGGCAATGGCGAGGGGCGGCGTGATGGTCACCGAGGTGGCGCAGAGCGGATCGTCCGCGTCCTCCAGACTGAGTGTCAGGGAACCACCGGTGAACTCGGCTACAGACAGCCCGCTGATTGTGACATCGTCGCCGTAGTTGCCGCCGGCATCGTGGGCGCCACTGGTGGGGTTGTTGACCTTCCAGGCNGTGCCAAACTCACCGGTAGCGTTTACCTTGATACTGAAGCTGANGGTGTCATCGCCGGGATTGCCGGGAGTGCCTCCGTCGTTCTGGAGGATGTTGGACACGGTGGTCTCCATCGTGCACTTGGGCTCCCCTGCCTGCAACTGGATGGCAAGCAGCATGTCGGAACTGTCGTTGGTGGCACTATGGACTGCAACTGCGAGGGTGTGCTCGCCGGGGGGAAGTTCAGCTAACTGCCTGGACACGGTGGCGTTGCCTGGGAGGCCCGAGAAGGTGTTGCCTCCGGTCAGGCTTCCGGATGCGAGATCGAGTTCGGCTTCCCGGAGCTGGGTTTCGGTATCCAACGTTCCATTTGCGAGGGTGATGTAGGCATCCCGGATGCCGACCCCCATGTTAACCTGCAGGATCAGCTGTCCGTTGAGGTAAACGAAGCCTCCATCATCCAGCACGTAGCGGAGGACAGGGCTCGTATAGGCGGTCCCATCATCGGGAACGGTGAAGGTAGTACGAAAGTAATTCGTGTAGCGGGAACCGGAGGGCGGGGCGGGGAGGAGAGTGCCGAAAGAACTGAATTCCCCGGGAGAGGGGATGGGATTTCCCATGTAGTCGATCGTTCCGTAGCCAAAGGGAGCGTTGCCCTGACCGCCTTCGAAGCCGGGAGCGGAGGCCGAGAAGGATGGTCCGGAGTAGCTGGCCTCAAACTCGGACTGGACTGCATGCCAGGGCGTGGTGCCGGNCGGGTGCGGGGAAGTGCCCGAGGTCCGGGGGAGTGCACCGGCAATCGGGTGAAGGTAGTTCCAGGNTTGGTCCCNGTCGANAAGGACTGCCTGGGCCTTGAGGGCANAGGGGGCCAATGCAAGCACGAGGGTAGCGGAGAGAAGCGAGCGGCGGTATTTCATTGGTAGGGAGGGGATTCGGATCCGGTGAGACGAGGGCTCCTCATCCGCTGAGCAGGGAGTGAGGGTTTCTCATGAAGAAAAGGAAGGGCTTCGGAGACAAGCGAATTGTGTAGGCGCTACCAAATATAAGGTATGCCGAGAGGGCGGGGTCAACCTAACAGGTGGGTGGGGCGTTCGTATTTCCGGGTAAAATCCAGTGTGGAGGAGTCAGCGGCTACTGGTTCGAGGCCAAGGAGATGACGGCCGGAGAAATCCTGGCGCCGCCCGTGCAGGTAGGGAGTCCCCTCCGGTGTCCGATGCCCGGCACGATGAGGAGATCGAAGTCCTTGCCTNTCTTGATCAAGNCGTCGACCACCTGGAGGGTGGAAGCAGGGTCGACATTGGTTTTGAGCTCTCCGACGGTGAGAAACAGTNTTCCCTCCAGCTTGTGGGCATGAGTGACGTGGGAGTTTTCGGTGTGACGGGGTCCCATCTGGCCCATCCACGCCTCGTTCAAGGGAATCTTGTTCGCCCGGCTGTCGTGGTTCCCATATTCGGCCACGCTACCTTGGAGAACCAGGATTGAACGGGAGGGCGCCGCGGGTGTCCCGTTGAGGGTCTTTTTCCCCGGAAGAACAAAGCAGGTCACACAAAGGAATCCTTCCCCGCGAAGGGAGGTAGGCTAGTAATGGCGCATGGCTTCGACTACGANCATGGATCCGCCTGGCGCCGGGAGGTTCGGTCGCCATTTGAGGAAAAGAGCTGTGGGGAGCGAGGTTGTTCCCGGTCCTCAAGGCTGCCTTTACGGACTCCGCCCCTACCCGGGCCTGTCCCGGCTGCTGGGCGTGGGGGTAGCGCTGGCTCTTTGCTGGCTGTCCGGCAGCACGGCCGTTCATGCCGGGGAGGGCCTCGTCCAACGCAAGGACATTTTTAGTCGCAAGACGGATGGCTACCATACCTATCGTATCCCGACGATGGTGGTGACGGCGAAGGGGACCGTCCTGACCTTCGTGGAGGGGCGAAAGACACATCGCCGTGATCATGGAGATGTAGATCTGCTGATGAAGCGCAGTGAAGACGGGGGACGGAGCTGGTCGAAGCAGGTTCTCATCCACGAGGAGGGCGGAGATGCCTTGATCCGCGTGGGCAACGCCTGTCCCATCATGGACCGGGACGGGGTCACGATCCACCTGCTCTTCACACGCAACGGGCCGGACTGCCTGTTCTACACCCAGAGCAAGGATGAAGGGAAAACCTGGNCGCCCTTCGTGACGAGTTCGGATGACCCGAAGGCCCGGGAATACCGGGACGACAATTTTCTCAAGGGGTTCGGGGAATCGCCAGTCGGGGTTGGGGCCGGTCCGGTGCACGGCATTCATACACGCGAGGGGCGCCTCATCGCCCCTTCCTATGCCGGATTCAAGGTGAAGGGAGAGGGGCGGGGCGGATCCTGCGTGATTTACTCTGACGATGGAGGGAAAAGCTGGCACGCGGGTGGAGTCATCCCGTGGGACCCGGAGTTTCGCCATGGCGAGTGTACCATCCTCGAACGGAGTGATGGTTCGCTTCTCATGAACATGCGNACTTCTGCGCCCGGGAAATACTCCTTCGGTTACCGGCTGACCTCGGTAAGTACGGACCATGGAATGACGTGGTCCAGGCCCGTGGTGGACAAGAACCTGCCCTGTCCGGCCTGTCAGGCGAGCATGATCCGGTTGAGCGAGAGGGAAATTCTCTTTCTGAATCCAGCGGTGAATCACAATGGAGGGTTTTCAATCTGGAGCAGGAAAAAGCTGACCCTGCGACTGAGTCGTGACGAGGGGAAGTCCTGGGCTGCGAGCCGAGTGCTCAACGAGGGATTGGCTGGATACTCGGATCTCGCGATAGGTAAAAACGGTAATATTCTCTGTCTTTTTGAGAATGGGGAGCGGGATTACTGCGAGAAGATTACCTTCGCGGAGCTCAAGCCCTCCTGGCTCACCGCCCCTGAAGACTGAACCCTGATCGTCCTGCGAAGGGGTGAGGAGGCTGATTTCGGTTGCGCGGTTGTCGGGTTCTTGCGCGAATGAGATACCATGAAAAGGCAACNTCGTCTCATCGTTGGAGGGCTGCTGATCGGATCGAGTGCGCTCTCACATGCCGCAGTATCTGACTGGCAGGCTGCTGCCTCCTCCCAGCCGAACCTGTTGCACCACTACAATTTTGATGGGAGCACCGACCAGGAGCGCATGAACGACCGGATGGGGGAGGCTCATCTCGCACCGCGACTGTTCGGAAGTGGCACGCTCGAACAGTTGCAGCTGGGCGTTCCCGGATTTGACGAATCTTCGGCTTCGGCGCGGACGCACCGGGGCCCGGGGAGTGACAATGCCGAGGGAGCCTACCTGCATACGCCCTCGGTGACGCTGGGGGGCGCGGTCTCCTACGAGATCCTCTTCTCTCCACTGGATGCCGGGATCAGCGGGGGAGCCTGGAATCTGGGNTACATTCTCTCTGCCCGGGTGGGAAATGATCGTGGNTATTTTCTTACGCAGGGCGGGCCGCTTCCAAGTAGCGGAACGAGCATCAAGAGCACGATTGGGAACTCCCACAGCGACCCCAACACCAATACGGTCCTCGACCAATTCACCGCGGGAAACTGGTATTACGTGGCGGGTTCCTACACCGTGCGCCAGGGCAATGTGACCTGGACAAATTACGTGGCGGACCTCACTGCGGGCGAGACCACGCTCACCGCGATAGGTCCGTTCACCAATGCGGGTGGGACTTATCCGCTCGTGAGCAGCGAGCTGGGCATCGGCGGGCGTTGGGATCGGCAGGAGGCTTTCTCCGGCTTTATCGACGAGGTCATGTTTTACGATGAAGCGTTGCCCGGGAGTGTTTTCCAGGAACACCTCTCGCTCCTGACCGACGCGCGGATAGAGCTTGCGCTGGAGGCGGATGGAGAGGACCTGGTCCTGACCTGGGAGAGCACGGCCGGCAAGCGCTACAACGTTCGGAGCTCGGCCGATCCCAGCGGGCCGCCAGCTTCCTGGCCGATTTTTGGAGGCTTTGAAAGTCTGGTGGCGACACCTGATGAGAATGTGCTCACTTTTGCCCGGCCTGGCGATCCGGAGCGTTACTTTGTGATCGAGGAGTTCACGCCGCCGCCGGTGGTGCTCTTTTCCACGGACCTGGAAGAGGGAGCCGCGGACTGGACGAGCCTCGTCAACGATGCTGCAGGCAATACGGCCTGGGAATTGGGAACGCCGGCGGGGACCACGGGCCCGTTGACAGGGGCGGAGGGGTCGGCGAGGGCCTGGTGCACGAACCTGGGAGATTTCGGTCCGGAGTCCGATATATCGCTGCGGTCTCCACCCATCGACCTGAGTGCAGTGGGCCAGGCGGAACTGAGTTTCGCGGTATTCCGTGATGGAGACGGGTTTGGNGACTCCGCTTCGGTGCGGTTCCTGCGCTCTTCAGACCTCTCCCTGCTGGGGGCGGTGATACCGATCGATATGACCGTCGTCGACAACGACTGGACGACCATTGCGGTGGAGGTCGTTCAGGAAGCGGCCGGGGAGACGGTTCTNATTGAGTGGAACTTCGTGAGTGACGCGAGCCAGGAAAGCTACAGTGGCCTTTCCATCGATAATATCAGGGTAACAGACTGAGAGCGCGGGATTCTTACCGGTCCTCGAGGGCTTCCTCATCGAGGAGGATGTCGTCTGGGGTTCCGAAGGTGCCGTCCGGGCCCGCGGAAGAGAACTCCATGAGGGAGCGCGAGATGGGGTGGAAGCGGAAGGGCGTATTCCAGCGGTCGAGGAGTTCNCCGTGTTCGTTGAGAGCCGGGTGGGCCGGGTCGAGGAAAACGAGCCGGCGGGAGTTTTTGCCGGTGAGTGCGGCGATGACCTCCCGGTTCTCTCCGGCGACNGGGTTTTGCCTGAAGATCCGAAAGNAATGAGCCACAATCTGGCGAAGCGTATCGAGGTCAGCCTCGCACTCCTGGTCCCCGCTGTTGAGGGAGGACGCCATCGCGATCACATCCAGCTTGTGGATTGTGCCATCCGGCTGCCTGGCAAAGGGGTGATCGCCNAGGTTTAATGCGANTGGAGCAGGATCGAGGGCGNGGGGGTTGCTCTTGAGTTCAGCGAGTGAGGGCCCCGTGGAGGGGGCGGCCCCGGTTGCTGGTGCGGGNTCTTTTTCTCCCCGGGGCGGGGCTGGGCCATTGNCCGGTGGCCTTTTNTCCCGGGTATCCGGCTGGAGGAGCAGGAGGGAGATGNCCGCGANTGTGANTGCGATTGCGAGCAGGACTGCCGCAAGGAGGCGGGTCCGGTGCCGGGCGGACGAACTCATCAGATTCCGTCGAGGTAGTCCATGTTTGGATTGGCCAGCATGCTGTCGTAATCGGTGGGGTTGTAGGAGCTGCCAAAGGGTGAGCTGAAGCGGTCGAGGTTGGGAAAGATGGTCGATAGTTCGGGGTCGCCGACGTTCATCCAGCGGGCGAGGGGGGCGGCAAATTGTTCCACCGAGCAGGTTGGAATCCAGCGTCCACGTGTGCTGCCGGGAGTGCTCCACACTCCCGCGGGGTCGAGGTCGGGGTAGTAACCGTAAACGTTCCCACCCTTTACATCGCCACCCATCGTAAACACGTGCGTTCCCCAGGCGTGGTCGGAACCGGAGGGACCCGGGATGGTGCCGTTGGGGGTGAGTGTGCGATTGAAGTCGGAATGCGAGGCCAGGAGGAAGTCGTTGTAGGAAAAGCCGTCCTGCTGTCCAGCATCCCGGACTTCGAGAGCGTGCATGCAGTCATTGAAGGCCTTGAGAGCGTGATTGAGGACGGTCATGTTGGTGTCCAGGTCGCCGGCTACATATCCATTACCGGCGCTGAAGCCGCCCTGGTCCTGATGGGTGTCGTGTCCGCCGTAGCTGCAGAAGAAAAGCTGGCGCTTGTTGCCCAGGCACCGCCTCCCGGCAATGAGCTGGGCAATTTTCAGAAGTTGCCGGGCGAGATTCGGCAGGACATTGAGTGAGCTGCTGCTGTTGCTGTTGACGGTGGAGGGGTCTATGCCGTGCTGGATAAGGAAGGTGGCGGGAATGTGAGACCACGCCGTTCCCCGGCTGTCTACCGCGTTCGGGTGCAGCCATGCCCCGGCCTCCTCGAGGGCGGCGTCTACGTAACCCTCGTTTTCCCGTGCCTGGCGGACCACGTTGTTATAGCTCTCCTCGAAGAGGTGGGCGTGAGTATAGTCCATGATGTCCTGAAAGGCCTTGAGGCGCCGGGCGGAAGTGTTGGACCTGTAGCTGGTCTTGTCCTGGGAGTTGGTGAGGGCATTGGCATACTTGTTTCCGTATCCGTTCAGTGTGATCGCTCCCGCATTGGTTATGGAATACTGGGGCGAGACCTGGGTGAGGCCGGCCTGTATGTCGTTGATGCCGGAGAGGGAGACCGACATGGAAATCTCGCTCCCGGCGTTCTGGGGATGAAGAATGTCAGCGATACGGCCACACCATCCACTTTGAAAGGGCTTGTCCGGAAGGGAACTCTGCCACTGGTTCTGCTGGTCGCTATGGGAGAAGAGCTGGGGAGGGAGGGTGACCGCATCGTAATTGGAAGCCTTGGTGGGAACCACCAGGGTACCCACGTTGGCCGCGATGGAGAGGTCTCCCCCGTCGAAGAGGGTCTTTACGTCGGGGAGGGAGGGATGAAGTTCGAAAAACTCCGCTCCTGCCGGGGCAGACGGGTCAGAGGCAAGGTTGGATGCCACGATGGAATGGGTGGGGTTGTCCCCCCCGGTGGGAAGCGCCAGGACCCCCCGATGCGTGTCGTAATTGGACCGGCTGGGGTGAAGCAGTCCCGGCATGAGGAAGTTGTTGGCATCCTTGGCGCCGAAGAGGAAGAGAACGACAAGGGCCTTGTAATCGCCAAGCGATCCGGAGTTGTTGGCAAGGGCTCCCTGCATCAGTTTCATGTGGGCGAGCGTGTTAACCATGCCAGTCAGGCCCATAGCCGAGCATGCCGACTTGGCCATGAAGGCGCGTCGAGTCAGGGGGAGTTTCTTTCGTTCGTTCATGGAGCCCAACGGCCGGGTTACTTCTGGATCAGGTATTCGGGACTGGAAACGATGAGGTAGAACGCGTTGCGGATCTTGTTCAGGATCTGCCAGTCGTCCGTGTCCCTCCATGTGTCAGTCAGATAGTGGAGAAGGGTTTCGCGAGGATTGCGTCCGGGGTAATGAAGCAGGGAGCCCTGTTGCACCGGGGCTCCGTCATCCCTGGTATCCAGGGCGTAGAGCAGCTTCAGGCGACCGGCTAGGAGGAGGTCGTCGAGGTCGTCGATCAGCTGGAGGTCAGTTTCCAGCTCGTCGTCGATGGCATTCCCGGGGTCAACCCGGTAGTTCCGGTAGCGATTGATCCAGGCGTAGTAGTTGGGAATGATGTTGTCATCGGTGTAGGTGGTTGACCCATTGCTGTACTGGCGCTGCGTGCCATAGCCGGCCCGCGCCGAGTTGTCATTATTGCCTCCCACCGTGGTGGCGCTCCATCCATTGTCGTTGTAATGCGATTGCCAGTATACATTGATGTTCTGCAGGGCGCTGCTCTCCGTTAGGATCTGGAATTCGGGAGCCACTTTCCCATAGCTGCCGAGTAGTCCGCCCGGCTTGTAGCCGGGGAGAAACCAGTTGAAGACGGAGGGCGCATTCAGGGGCGTCTGTCCAAGGGAACTTGTGCCTCCGTTATCGAGGTTCTGCAGGCGGTAGGAGGTAGCCGGCAGGCGAGCGAATTTACCCGGGGTGGTAGGAATCATCCGACCGTCGGGGCCATAGCTTACCATGCCCTCGAAACTGGCGAGGGAGCCGGCGGGATAGTCGTAGGTCCGCAGGTCCGCTGCGCTTGTCGGGGCCAGGGTTCCGACGTGGTTCTGAGTAGGAAGAAGAATGGGGTCGCCCGGGATCACAGTTCCGTCAAAGGTGATCCGTGATCTCCCTCCCACCGCCCGCAGGGCCTGGATCCATGCGATGATGGGCTCCTTTTTGCGGCCATACTCGGGATTGTTCTCGGAGATACTCAGATTACGTGCCTCGGGATCGAGGAGGATCGCGCGTACGACCTGGTCGAGCTGGCCGTTGGTCTCGCGCCAGGTCCGGCTCACCCGGTAGAGGTAGGGGCCCGAGGGGTTGCTGGTCACAAGGCGCTGAATGAGGCGGTAGGAAATGAAGGCCGGGGTGTTCTGGTGATTCACGGTGGGATCACCAGACCAGGTCGGGGCGAAGGACTTCGGGGTGGTGTTTAGCTGGGTGCCGGCCAGCAGGTTGTGGACGTCACGGAGATCCTTGTCGCCTTCGTTCTGGTAGCGGCCATTTGCTGCGGCGTTGTTGCTGATGACCACGCCACCGACGATCGTCTTGTTCCCACGGTCGTGCCGGTCGTCGTAGAAGGTCATCGGGTAGTTGTAGCGTGAGGAATACCAGGTGTTACCGGCAGCGTCGTCGTACCATCCTGAGGGAGGATCGTGGCGAACGAGATTGGGATTGTCCCAGTTCGTGTGAAGCGCGCTGTTGGTGCTCCAGCTCATGCCGGTCATGACCCGGGCCAGTTCCTTGATGTCGTTATTGTCGTAGGTCGGAATGAGGTTGAACTGCACAGGGTCCAGCTTGACGAATCCGTCGTCCCAGAGTTCGAAGAGTCCGATCGTGAAAAGCTGCATGATCTCCCGGGCGTAATTTTCGTCAGGAGGAACTCCGGACGATGCCTCGCTGCTGTTCTGCAGGTGGCTGAGGTACTTTCCCATCACCGGGGAATAAGTGACATCCTCGATGAGCTCCCGGAAGTGGTCGTCTGCATTCTCGGCCAGCATGTCGGCCCACCGGGCCATGCCGATGTGGTGCGAACGCAGCTGGGCGACATTCTCCGAGATGACCGTTATTTCGGATAGAGCGAATCCCACCCTCTGCCGCAGCTGGTCCCTGGCGTTGGCCATGATCGTCCACTGGGCCCGGCGCCGGTTGTGGTGTGCCGGGCTTCCGAGGATGTTATCGAGGGCGTTTTCCTGTGCTCCGGTCATGGGGAAGTCCGCATCGGGGCTCTGCCAGGTCGTGCGGTCGAGGGAATCGAACAGGGAGATGTCCTGCGACTGCCAGCTGGGCCAGTTTCCGGGAGCAACCGGAGGAGGTGTGCCAGCGCCATTGCGCCCGGGATCAAAGTAGCCGCGCCAGGTGAATTCCTGCATGTCCATGGCATGGGCAAGATCCCGGACGAGGGTCTGGGGGAGAGCCCACTGTTCGGTCAGCCATGAGTCAAACGCCGCGATTCGGTCTCCGCCGTGCGTCTCGATCACCTCGAAGAGCAGCTCCTCGATGTCGGCCTCGGTAGGGCCGAAGGTGGCCTGGGTCAGGAAGCGGGTGACTTCCCGGCGAAGTTTGTCTCGTTCGGTGTCAGGATCGATGGGTTCGATCAGAGGAGTAGAGGGGATGCGCCCTCCCTCTTCCGGAGAGAGCTCGGAGGCCGGTCTCCGCTGGTAGATGGCCCAGATCTCTCCCCCTCCATTATTGACCGTGTGCTTGTTATTATAAAGGGGAGTCGTGCCTGGTGGGGCTTCCTGCTTCGGGTTGTCATACTCCAGGGAATCAATGATGTCCTGCACCGAGAAGGCGCCCCGGGGCTCGATGCGGTAGGTGTATTTGCTGATGGGACCGAGGAGTGGGGTGCCGTCCTCGGTCCCATCCTCCGTGATGGATTCCACGATGGGACCCGAGGTGTAGGTGATGCCCGCGAGGGAGGCCTTGTGGACGTGGGTATTTGTCTGGTTTGAGCTCAGATTCTCGAAGTAGTCGTTGATGGTGGCAATCGTATTGCTGCCATTGAGGACGAGGAGCGTGGATCCGGTAGCGCTGGTAGGCATGCTGGCGGCAGGATCCCGGGAGAAGCTGCCGATGTAATACTTGTTGAATTCCGGGTCATCGCGAGCATCCACCAGATCGGCCGAGCCCTGAGAGGGAGTTCCGATGGTGTAGTTCCCGGTGGGGGTCTCGAGTGTCAGGTTCAGCTCCTCGGGGTATTCCACGATCTCATCCTGGAGGGGGCGTATTTCAATGGCCACCTCGGTGCTGCCAAATGGGAGGGTTGCCATGTATAATCCGTTTGCCGGGTCTGCGGTCATCAGGTTGCCGCTGGGCAGTTCCACCACGTAGTCCCTCTTCCCGGGTGTGCCCTTGCTGCGGGGATCAGCTGGTCCATGGAGGGAGAAGACGATGTTCTGCGGAGCGAGTGAGCCGCTGCGTCGGAGGAGGACCCGGGCCACGTTCTTGACTCGTGGAATACCATCCGCACTGATTCCGTTGTTTTCGCGACCGGTGTCATCAGCAACTTCGACCGTGATGATATCAGCGGGAGGAGAGGCCTGGCCGGCCCGGGTGAGGGATTCTCCGTCAGGAGTTCCCGGACGGGCGCTTTCCGAGCGGAAGAACTGGTAGCCGTTGAGGGTATTCTCGATTTCGTCCGCGACACGATCTCCATCGGCGTCGAGGGCGAGTGGGCTCAGTGGTCCGAAGGTCTTCACGCGGGCGAACTTGCGTTCATCCCGGGCGAGAAGTTCAGTGACGTTGTTATCGCTGTAGCCCCGGCTGGATACAAAATCCTCCACGGGTTCGAGGCAGTCCCCCGGGATGACGGAGATTATCCCATTGTTTTCGAATTCCCAACCGACCGCGAGGTGATCCCACTGGGCGTTGTGGTTGTGGTAGATTTCAAAGTAATACCGCCGGCCGGCCGTGAGCTTGAGCTCCGCGGACTTCTGGGTATCGGTGGCTCCATGTGAGGCAAGGTAATCCCAGTCTTCTTCCCCGGTAAGATCCTGATTGTAGAGCCAGCAGCGTTTCTGCAGGCCGATGCCGTCGTCCGGGTCTCCAGTTGTATCGAGCCAGAACTCGCACTGGTGGCGGCCCGCGATGTAGAAGTTGTGAACCCCGCTACGTTCCGGGACAATGAAGCCCCGCCATCTTGTACCGTAAGAGTCACCTTGGTTGGACGGTCCCTTCAGGCTGTCGCGCCATTCGATGCCATCGGCGGGGGTCTCGGCAGCATCCGGCTGAGGCTTGATGTGCCGACGCAGTGCCCTGATAGATCCGTTCGAGGTTCCGTGGTACCAGATTTCCCGGGTGACGGCACCCCGCACGCTCGGGGCCTTGGAATTTGACAGGTCGACGGTGAGAGGTCCGCCTGTGCCGAACCAGTTGAGAGGAGTTGTGCCGGTGGCATTGCTGACCGGCTTCCAGGTCCGGAGGTCATCCGAGATCTCGATCTGGTAGCGCTTGCCGGGCCGGGTGTTCCAGCTGATTACCAGTTCTCCGGGCGTGAGGAGGGTATTGGCAGTCCTGAGGCAGTCCTCTTGGTCATTGGGATCAGTGCCATCCCGGCTCTCCTTGAGATTGGTGCAGTTGTCTTCATCGGGATCGAGATTGGCAGCGCCATCGGGGTGATTGAGGGACCCGAAATGCTGGATTTCCCATGCGTCGAGAAGACCGTCGCTATCGGAGTCCAATTGGACTGCCTGGCCCTGAAGCTGGAAGGGAAGAAGGGAGGCGCAGAAAAGAATGGCTGAGCCCCGGGGAGAGGGAAAACGGGAAGGCATCTTGGTCAGGAACAACTGCAGCACAGCTGGATTTCACCAGCTTACGTTTTTTTGCCCTGGGGGTTGAACGTTTCAGCTCCGGACCCGTTGAGGCAGGGTTGGTAATGTAGATAGACGCATGTTCAAGGGCGGACGTTACACCTTTTGGAGACCAATGGATCATTTCCGGGACGGAAACTACCGCAATGGGGGATCGGGGGTGGGCTGGGTCCGCGGCTTGGATTCATGGCTTTTAAGAAGGCGGGTCGCTTCCGCAAGGAGTCTGCCGGCGTGGTTGAATGGCTCGTGGCCGGTATCGCTCCACAGGATCCGGCTGTCCGGGCCGATGAGGAAGGTGCCGTGCGTGGGGCCCCCTTCGAAGTCGTCAAAGACATGATAGCTCCGAAAGGTCTCAAGGCCGGGATCCGCAAGCACGGGAAAGGGAAAGACCATGCGGGCTTCCTCTGTCTTCTTCTCGGTGTTGCCCATGCGCAGGGCGAGGGTTTCCACGGGGTCGCTGCTGATGGCGACCATTTCAATGCCGGCCTCGCGATAGCTCGCCTGGGCGGATCGGAATGTTGCCAGCTGGTTGAGACAGTATGGGCAGCTCACGCCGAGAAAAAAGTGCACGAGGACGGCCTGGCCCTTGAAATCAGAGAGGGAAACGGGGCGACCAGCATGATTTGGAAGTCGCCAGTCGGGTGCGGGCGGAGGGGTCCATGCGGCTGGTCCCAGTGCCTCGGCTTCTCCCGGGTCAACGGTGGGTTCAAGATTTCCCGGAGGCAGGGTCCAACGCCTCGGAAGGCTGAGGGCCACGGCTACCTTGGCGAGGGAGGGGAAGGACTGCAGCTCGCGGTCGGCCCGCAGGACGTTCTGGCGGAAGGTGCGGTCAAAGGCCTGGGTTGCCTCAACGTGGTTACCGGCTTCAAAACTTGTGGAGCAATGGAGGGCGGTTGCAAACAGTCCCCCCGGGGTTTGGGCGAGGTGATTGCGGGCAATCTGCCGAGCAACCTCTTTCCTGCCTAATTGCTGCCACGCGCGGACATGAATCCCGGCAGGCAGATAGGGAAGTGAGATGATCCCGCCGGGTTCTTGACGGCTGCAGAGAGTGTGGAAGTAACGCAGGCCCTTGTGCCTTGTGGTGATGAAGGAATCATCGAGGTGTTCCAGGGCGAGGTGCTCGAGGGACTGCACGAGGGGTTTGGCTTCATCCGTTCGTTTCAGAGCGCAGAGTGCGAGGCCCAGCCAGTAATGGGACTGGGCCAGTTCCCGCGGGGACCGGGAGGATGAACCAAAAGGTCCGTCCGGACGGAAGAGCCTGGAGACAGCCTCTCCTCTTCCGGCCTGCAGTTCCGCCTGGGCGTGCAGGCGTCGCCCGAGGAGGAGGAGTTCGGAAGAGTTCGGGGTGAGGCCGGTCCCAGTCTGGCTGCGCGGCAGGCTGAGGAGCATGTCTGCCAGCGTGCGCGCTTCCACGAGGCGACCGACCGAGATGAGGGTTTCACCCAGGGCGGAGTAGTTGGAAGCGAGATTCTCGACTGCATCGGGCATGAGGAGATGGTTGCCCATGTCACGGTGGTGGACGCGAAGGGCGCATTCCAGGAGGGTGATAGCTTCATGCGGCCGTCCGCTCACCCTCCACCCTTCAGCGTGGTAGCGCCATGAATCAGCAAGGCCCGGGGCGAGGCCGGATCGGGAGCGGGCGTGCGTCAGGGCCTCGGTGGGTTTCTCCCGCAACCAGAGAAAGATACGGTAGTGTGCCGAGGGGTGGGTAGGAGAAAGGCTGGCAATTTCTTCCGCGAGACGATCCACCGCGAAGTAGCTGGTCGGTTCAATCCCGGCGCGGTGCAGGTCGAGGACAAGTCGGCGCAGGAGAAATGCTTTCGCCTCAAGGTCATCAGGAAAAGAGAGGGCCAGATGTTCGAGGTCGCGGATGCGTTGCCGCTGACGGGCGGGGTCCGGCTCCCAGGGGGGAGTCGATTCGGAACGCGATGCAGTCGGTGGGTTCCGCTTCAGACCGTAGAAGTTGGAGAGGGTCCGGATCCAGAGCCGTTCGCGGCTGGTGGTGGTGTTGCCGATCCGGCGAAGGGCATTTTCCGCGAAGAGGATGGCTCTCCCGGGACGGTGTTCGTTGGCCATAGCCAGGCCCCAGAAGACCATCGGGTTCGAGGGATCCATGAGAAGGGCCTGGCGGAAGGCTCGTTCGGCCTCGCTGCTGACCAGTCCGTGGAGGCAGGCGACTCCCTGCTCGAACCAGCGCTGAGCGTCCGGCGCGTCGGTTGTGATGGGAAAGTGGACCGTGCCGATATCCTTGCGTTGGATGGGGGCTCGCCACGGGCCCCGTAAAAAGGCCAGGTTGACGGTCCCCGGAGCCTCCTGGTTTACCTGCGTGAGCAGGGGCGCGAGACATGGGATCTTGAAATTTCGGTAAGTTGTGGCGTCGGCACCTGAAACCAGCAGCGCGAGGGCCGGGGTAATAATTATCCTGAAGCGTGAACCGAGGCACTTGCAGGACATGGGGGAACAATACGCCCGGGCCGGTCTCTTCTCAAGGACGACTGCCGCGGGACATTTTTTGGAGGGTCAAGGGTTTCCGGCGTGGGATCCGATGGGTGGGACCCACCCGAAGGATTTGTTGGTCATGCCGGCTGCCCCGGGGTTTACTCGGGCGTGAGTGATTCCGCGCCCGAGATCAGATTTGTCGCGAATCTGTGGACCCTGGAGCAGCATCCTTCGGAGCAGAATGAATGGTCCCTCGCAGAAAAGGTGGCGGCAGTGAAAGAGGCTGGCTTCGATGGAGTCAATTGGCGGGGCAGTGCCGAATTGAAAAAGCTGCTCGCCCAATACTCCCTTGAGTTTTCGGGTCTCTTTGATGCCGACGACCCCGCGGATTATGCGGACCTGATCCGGGCGCAGATGGCCTGCGGGGCAAAGACCATCAACGTACAGTTGTGCGATCACGACACCCCGGTGGAGGAAGCCATCACAAAAACCATTCTGCTGATGGAGGAAGACGAACGGCAGCAAGCCAATACGCACCTCGAAGTTCATCGTGACACGTGTACAGAGACCCCGGAAAAGGCATATGCGATCGCGGATGGCTATCGTGAAGCAACGGGGAAGGTCCTGCGGATGAATGTCGACCACTCCCATCCCGCCATCATCAAGCACCTGAGCCCTGCTGGATTCGCGGAGCGCCTGCTGGATCGCCCGGAGCTCTTACAGCATGGAAACCTGCTTCACTGCCGCCCCTTCAACGGGCACCATTGCCAGATTCCGGTAACAGACGGAGGGGGCGGGCTGACGCGGGAGTTTCTTGATTACCTGCCCTTCGTGGAGGCGGCTTTTTCCTGTTGGCTGGCTGGGCCGAGGCCGCACAACGTGCTCTGGGTCGTGCCGGAGCTGGGGCCGGTGGCAAGTGGCTACGGAATCAGTACATGGCCGGCAGTATGGCATGATTGTATCGTGGCGATGGGAGAGATGCGGGGCGCCTGGGCACGGGCCTCCGATCAGGCCAATTGAGAGGGAAGGGGCCACGCTCCTCACCGGCCGCCCTTCCGGAGATCATCCGCAAGTGGCAGGATCGCCTCGTCAGGGTGATGCTCCAGGGCGCGCAGAAGGCCCGCAAATAAAGTGGGGCGGGCGATGATGATTTGCTGGAGATCGGTTGCTACTTTTCCTCCCAGGCTGAGCAGGAGATCCGGATCCTCTCCGAGGATCCGGGCGAGCCGTACGGTGGTTTCTTCCCCGGGGGGAGCCTGCTTGCCGTTCTCGACCAGGCTGAGGTAGGAAGGGGTGATCCCGGACTCCCGGGCAACCCGGCGGAGGGAGTAGTGTCCAGGTTTTTGCAGATTAAGGGCGATGCGTTTCTTTCTGGTGTAATCCCCGAAAGCGGTCATTAAGTGTTTAGTTAATGGTAAACATGGTGGCCCGCAAGCCCTTTTCCCCAAGTCCCATCAGGAAACGTGGCACGTTGTAAGCGCGGATTTTGGCAGTCGAGTTCGAGCGCCCGAGGTATTACGCTCAAGGCCCCCCTCTCCACCCCCATGGCAGTTATTTTCCCCCTCCGGGCTGCGGCCCTCTTTTGGATCTTCACGTTTGGTGCGTGGCTCCCACTCGGCGCGACCGCGATTCTTTTCATTGGTGGTGCAAACACTCCCACCGCCGAGGCTGATGACGAGGTGATGGACTATCTGGAGGAACGCTTCGGCGCGGCCAATGTGACCTACGTGGAGGATGGCGCGAGCCGGGCTGGTGATGAGGATGGGTTTGATCTCGTCATCATTTCCTCCACGGTGAGTTCGGGGTCGGTGCGAGGCAAGTTTCACGATTCCGTGGTTCCCGTTCTCAATTGGGAGAGCGTTATTACGGACAACGACCAGCCCGGTGAGTTCGGCGTGACGACGCGGTTGAATGAATCGGAAAGTAATCACAGTATCCGGATCACCGGGGCCCATGCGATTACAGAGGGGTTTTTGGTGGGCGAGGTAGTGCAGCTTGTCACCGGGGCGGAGAGTGTTTTCTGGTCGGTTGCTCCCGAGGCCGCGGCCGTCGTCCATCTCGCCGAGGATGATGATACCCCCTCCAACAAGTTTCTCAGCGTGGTGGAGAAGGGAGGCGCTCTCATGGGCGGAGGGAGCGCCCCGGCCCGGCGGGTCATGTTTGGCCTGAAGGGAACGACCTTCGGAAGTCTCACTGAGGACGGGAGAACGCTCTTCGGACAGGCCATTGACTGGGCGGCGGCCGGCTCCGCGCCTCCCGTGGCGCCCGTGGTGATCAACTCGGCAGCGTCGGGGGTGGGTGCGTCCTCGGCAACGATCGGGGGAGAGGTCACTGATACCGGGGGGGGCGCGCCGGAGGTGATTCTCTACTGGGGAAACAATGATGGAGGGACCAGTGAGGGGTTGTGGGACGAGGCGTTGGATCTCGGCCCGCAGGGGGGAGCCTTCTCCAGCCAGTTGTCGGGATTGCAACCCGGGACGACCTACTTTTTTCGAAGTTTTGCGAGGAACGCCGGAGGTGCGGTGTGGGCCGGGTCAACCGCCAGTTTTACCTCGGGCGCCTTGCCGGGCCCCCCCAGCGTAATTAATCTTCCGGCCTCGTCGGTCGCGTTCACCTCGGCGGAAGTGCGTGGGGAAGTGGTTGCCACGGGTGGAGAGTCACCCAGCGTCACTATTTATTTTGGGAATAATGACGGGGCCACGAATCCTGCGGCCTGGGACGATTCGGTTGTCCTGGGCGCCGAGTCCGGAGCCTTTGCAAACAGCCTCTTCAATCTCTCTGCGGCTACGACCTACTACTATCGGAGTTATGTGGAGAACGGGGGAGGCTGGTCCTGGGCGCCGAGCACCACCAGTTTCCAGACGTTGGACTACCAGGCACCCGCGGTGAGCACGGGGCCCATCACCAATATCACGGGAAGTGCGGCCCGCATGTCCGGAGAAGTTACCTCCACGGGGGGAGAAGCTCCCACCGTGATTCTCTACTGGGGAACCAGTGACGGAGGCGCGGACACCGAGGCCTGGGACGAGAGCCGGAGCGTGGGTGAGCAGAGCGCGGGATTCGACTTCCTGGTATCCGGGCTGTTATCGGACACCACCTACTATGTGCGCGCCTTCGCCGAGAACAGTAGCGGGGCAGCCTGGGCCGGCAGCACGCAGCAATTCACCACTCTGCCCACCGGCGATTTCGAGATTACGGAGTTCATGGCCGCCAATGACGGGGGCCAGTCGAGCAATCCGAACAACTGGTGGCCCATTGCGGGACAGGTGGCTGGAACAACTGATGACTGGATCGAGATTCACAACCGGAGTGGCTCGCTTCTCGACCTTGGGGGCTGGCATCTCACTGATAACCCGGGGAACCTGACGCAGTGGACTTTTCCCCCGGGAACGACCGTGCCGGGGGGGGGATACCTGGTGGTCTACGCCTCCGGGGAAAATGCACCCGACGCGCAGGGAAACCTTCATACCAATTTTGCGCTCTCTGCCGGGGGGGAGTATCTTGGTCTCGTTACCCCGCAGGGTGTGGTGAGCAGCGAATACGGTCCTGCGGGCTCGAACTACCCGGGTCAGGACAATGATATTTCCTACGGGTTGCACCCGGTGAGTGAGGAATCCGTTTACTTCCAGGAGCCGACCCCGGGTTCTGCCAACGACAGCGGGGGAGTGGCGCGGGTGGCCGACACGAAGTTTGATCCAGACCGTGGCTACTACTCAGGCCGTGTTTCGGTCACCATTACCTCGGCCACTCCGGGGTCGGAGATATACTACACCACGGACGGGACCTCGCCCCTGGGGCCCGACGGAACCCAGTCGGGCTCGGCCCGCCTCTACAACGGTCCGCTTGCGATTTCGCGTACTACCCCTTTGCGTGCGGCGGCTCTCAAGGACGGCCTGCAGTCGAGCAATGTGGACAGCCATACTTACATCATGCTGGATACCCGGAATACCGGGGGTGACGGGATGGACGCCGGTCGCGTAAATGCGACCTTTCTCCAGCAGCGGCAACCGCGCGGCTGGGGAAACCTGACCTCCGGGGACTATGAGATGGATACTGATATCTCGCAGTCGACGACCCCCTCGGTTGGCCACGACGGCCTGACTGTTGCGCAGGCCATGCTCAAGGGAATGCGCGATATTCCCACCGTGGCCGTGTCCATGAGTCGAGGGGATTTTTCCGGCGGTAACGGGATCTATACCAACTCGCAGAGCAAGGGGTTCGCCTGGGAGCGCGCCTGTGCCGCGGAATTCATTCCGGCCGAGGGGGACTGGCGCCGGGGTTGGGGTGAGAATTGCGGAATCAGGGTACAGGGAGGAGCGAGTCGGAACCCCAGCTCGAGCCCGAAGCACTCGCTCAGCTTCCGCTTCCGGACGGAGTATGGGAAGGGAAGGTTGCAGGCTGATCTTTTTGAAGACAGTCCCATCAATTCCTACAATGTCCTCGTTCTCCGGGCGGGGTACAACAATTCCTGGATCCATCGTGATTCGGGGCAGCGGGGCCGCGGGTCAATGATCCGTGATCAGTGGGCGAGGGAATCACTGTATGACATGGGGCACAAGGACGCCGGGCGGGGTATCATGGTGCACCTCTTTATCAATGGTCTTTACTGGGGAGTACACAATCTATGTGAACGTCAGGATGCGGCACACTACGCGAGCTACAATGGGGGTGATCAAGAGCGGCTCGATGCCCGCAACGGCTCGGAGTATGTCGACGGGAACAGCAGCGCCTGGAACGCCATGCGGTCAGTGGTGTCCTCGCGAGACTGGGAGGACATCCAGCAGGTCCTCGATGTGGACACCTACATAGACTACCAGATCATCAACCGCTTTGGGGGTAACGGTGACCTCAAGACCAACGGAAACTGGCGTGCTGCCGGGGGAGGCCCCTTCGGCGGGGGTCGTCCGGAGGAGATGATGCCCTGGAAGGTCTTTTCGTGGGATGCGGAACGTATCCTCGAAAATCCGGGGGCCACGAATCAGCCGCTCGACCCCCTCGGGATCCGTGGCACGATGGATGGACTGGAGGAATACCGTCTTCGTTTTGCAGACCGGCTGCAGAAGCACTTCTACTTTGATGGGGCGCTTACCCCGGAGGCCTGCGAGGAGCGCTGGATGAAGTTTGCCGCCCCGTTGGACCGTGCGATCATTGCGGAGGCGGCCCGCTGGGGTGATCACCGGCGGGCCTCGCCCTACACCCGCGGTGGTGAGTGGCTGGCGGAGCAGGCACGGCTCCGTAATTCCTATTTTCCCGTGCGCAACCGCAATGTCTTTGGGCGCTATCGCTCGAGTGGATTTTATCCCTCGGTGGCGGCTCCGAATTTCTTGGTGAACGGAGTTCCCCGGCGGGGTGGAGTGATCCCCGCGGGCCGTTCCCTGACGGTGTCGGCTTCTGCCAGGGTTTACTATACTCTGGACGGAAGTGATCCCCGGCTGGTTGGAGGAGTGGTCAATCCCGGGGCTCTTTCGGTCAGCGCGGGTGGTTCGATCAACCTTCCCGCAAGTGGATTGGTGCGGGCGCGGGCCCGAAGCGGATCGACTTGGTCTGCGATCGAGGAAGCCGTTTTCTTCGCGGAGCCCCTCGCAACGCCATCCGACCTCGCGATCAGCGAAATCCATTACCATCCGGTGGCGTCTACCTGGCCCGAGAAGATTGCGGGTGTGGGGCTGCCGGCCGACCTCGGAAATGCGGACCTCTTCGAGTTCGTGGAGATCGAGAATGTCTCGGGTCGGAATGTGAACCTGGCCGGGGCGGAGTTTGAGGACGGGATCGAACTCCGGTTCGGGAATACGGTGCTTCCAGCCGGTGGGCGCGTGGTGGTTGTGAGGGATCCGGATGTGTTTGGCCTTCGCTATCCGGGGGTAGCAGTGGCCGGAACATTCAGTGGCGCCCTCAACAACGATGGGGAGCGGATCATCCTGAGGACGGCCTCGGGGGCGATTGCTCACGATTTCGTGTTCAATGACGCAGGCGACTGGCCCGCGCGGGCGGATGGAGTGGGCTCTTCCCTCGAGCTCGTTGCTTACGACGGTGACTATAATGCGGCGGACAGCTGGCGGCCGAGCAGCGAGTACCACGGCACACCCGGGGCAGCGGGTGCCGGTCCGGATCAGCGGGTGGTTATCAACGAGGTGCTGAGTCACTCGTCGTTGCCGGCGGTCGACCAGGTCGAACTGCACAACACCACGGGTGGAGAGATCAATATTGGTGGTTGGTTTCTCTCTGATTCGGCAGGTTCCTTGCAATCATTCAAGATCCCGGCTGCCACTGTGCTCGCAAGCGGGAGTTACCTCGTTTTTGATGAAAGCGCCTTCAATTCCGGGGCTGCTTCTGCGGTTTCTTCCTATCGTGGCACGGTCGCTGCCAGTCCCACCACCGTCACGACGGCAGTGCCCCACGGTCTGAGTAGCGGTGATCTTGTCACGATCTCCGGCTATGGTGGGGTCGCGGGTTACGACGGGAGTCACCTCGTGCGGGTGACCGGTTCCACGACTTTCGAGATGGACGTCGCCTTCCTCGATGATGACGGAGTGCGCGGAACGTGGATGGCCGGGCGCTCCTTCGCGCTTAACAGTGCGTATGGCGATGAGGTCTGGCTGGTTGAAGGAGACGCGGAGGGACAACCGGTCCGTTTTGTAGACCAGGTGAGCTTCGACGGAGCCCGGGAGGGTGAATCCCTCGGGCGCTGGCCGGACGGTTCCGGGAGGGGCTACCTGGTCAGCATGGTTACGCCTACCCTGGGCCTGCCGAACCGCGGCCCCCAGGGGGGGCCGGTCATTCTTTCGGAGGTGATGTATCACCCCGCAGGGGGGAACGAGGACAGGATGGAGTATGTCGAGCTGTGCAATACCGGGAGAGTGATGGAGAACCTGAACCGCTGGAAACTCCGCGGTGGGGTGGACTTCGACTTCACCTCCAGCTACCAGCTCGCTGCTGGTGCGTCCCTGGTGGTGGTGGGCTTCAATCCGGATCTTGATCCTGTCACGGCGGCCGGTTTCCGATCGGCTTATGGAATCAGCGACCAGGTGGTTCTGGTGGGTCCCTTCCGGGACGGTCCGTTGCGCAATGACCGGGGTTCCATCCGACTCCACCGTCCGGACGATCCGCCCCCCGGTGACCCCGGATTTTATCCAGCGGTCACCGAAGACCTGGTCAATTACTTCAGCACTGCACCCTGGCCGGCAAGTGCCGGGGGAGGAGGGAACTCGCTGACGCGGGCAGATGTTGACGGATTTGGGCCCTTGGCCAGTAGCTGGACCGGGGCTCCGCCCAGCCTGCGCGAGTCCAGCGCCCCGGCGCAATATGCGGCTTGGAGGGAAGCTCAGTTCGGTCCGGGAGAGCCGGCGGGAAGTGGTCCCCTGGAGGATTTCGACCTCGATGATGTTCCCAACCTTCTGGAGTATGCCCTCGGTCTGGACCCCAGGCGCGCAGATGGCCCGGCGGCAGAGGTCGCCCGCGAAGACGACGATGTGGTTATCCGCTTCATGCGGGACACGGAGCGCACGGGGGTCACGCTCTGGGTGGAGAAGTCCACCGACCTTGTGACCTGGACGACCGTCCCGGATGTGGTCGAGAGCGTGCAAGGGGCGATTGAAACCCGGATCGTCCGGGTGTCGGTCTCTGCCGAGGAGCGGCTCTTCCTGCGTCTCGCGGGGGCCGGGGAGTAGCATCCGGGGGAAGAAACTGCGCTGGCGGGAAACTTGCCAAGTGGAGGGCGGCCGGCGATGGTTCGTCGGTGCCGGGTAAAGGTGACAAGGAGCTCGCAGTGACCCGGGTGGGATCAGCCGGGCTTCCTGGTATGGACCGGGTAGCCGTGGAGGAACCCCTGCAGCTGGTGGTGGACGGCTGTCCGGTGGCAGTGCTCATGCGGACGCCCGGCCATGATGCGGAGCTGGCAGCTGGGTTCCTCTGGACGGAAGGAATTGTCAGATCGCGCGAGGAAATCGCCCGGATCGAAGTCGAGGCGAAGGACAATCATGTGCTCGTCTTCCTCGCTGACGGGGTAGAGGTCGATTTCGACCGCCTGACGAGACACCTGTTCAGTGCCTCCTCCTGCGGCCTTTGTGGGAAGGCAACCATCGAGGCGATTACCTCGGTTCATGCTCCCGTGGATCCCGGCCCGACTTTCCCCGAGTCTGCTCTCCTCGGGGCGTCCGCCGAGATGAGAAACGCACAGAGAACCTTTGAGCAAACCGGCGGACTGCACGCCTCGGCGATTTTCGATCGCAAGGGTGATCTCCTCATTCTCCGGGAGGATGTGGGGCGCCACAATGCCCTCGACAAGGTCCTTGGCTGGGCCCTCCGTGAGGGAGTGTCCCTTACGGAGTGCTTCGTCCTGATGTCCGGACGCCTCTCCTTTGAATTGATGCAGAAGGCGCTGGCTGGGCGCCTTCCCCTGGTGGCGGGAATCTCGGCACCTTCCTCGCTTGCGGTAGAATTCGCCCTCGAATCGAACCAAAGCGTGGTTGGATTCCTGAGGCCACCGCGTTACAATCTCTACGCCGGGGGGGAGCGGGTGGGCTCCTGACGCCGGGAGGGTTCCGGGGAGAGCTCTCATGCATCAGTTCCGAGACATCCAGTCCGGGCAGGGGCCCGATCCCGCGAGGGATCTCAGGAATGACCTTCGGCACGGGAAACTTGATTCCCCGGGGTCTTCATCACCCCGTTACCGGGGATCGTCCGGGTCCTCGCGTCAGCCACGTCCCGCGACCTGAGGACAAGGCCCAAGATCACGAGGCGCTTTGGTGGAACTTCTCAGCTCATCCCCGCGAAAATTCCTTCCCTTGGGATTGCGGCTGATCCGGTCGAATAGCAAGGTTACCCCGTGATTGCCGAGAACGGACAGTTCGTGGTGGGGACC
>PBLI01000067.1:0-17247 GCA_002721695.1 Roseibacillus sp.
CCTCCTCCAAAGATGTTGTGTCGATTTCTGCCAACGCCATCACTGCCAACAACGCCAACCCTATGCTCCATCGCCTGCAGTCAGAGCGATGCAGCCAGTCGAAATTTAGCATCCCCTGCGGCCGGGGCACTGGGCAGGGCCGCGGGAGGAATGTCCTGCAGGCCCCTGCCTTGTGCGAACCGTACGAACTCGGGCCAGGTCTCGGTCCAGCGTCCATTGAAGCCCCGGGGATACCAGATGAAGTGTCCGATTCCCAGGGAGGGAAACTCCTCTCCTTCGTTCCAGTGGGTGAGTCCGCTCACTTTCCCTCCCGATTCATTCTGCCAGATCTTCATCCCGATCCTGTGGCGTTGGGCTCCATCGAGGGTGACACCTCCCCCGGGTGCATCAGCTTGCGCCCCGGCCCGGGAGAGCTTTTGGTCACGCGCCGGAGTGCTCGCGATATCGCGGAGGGCCTGCTCCCCGGTCCGCTGGGCCGGGGAGCAGGCGGTCAAGAGCAGGGAAGCTGCCAGAGGCAGGCGGAGGTCTTGCATGACGCACTATAACGTGCAGGCTGACCCCTCAGCAATCGTAAGCCGCTCATGAGTAAAGTTCCCTGGGACCAGGTATTCAGTTTCTCCATGCAGGACTTCGTGAAGCTCGCGCTCACGGCCCTCGTCATCCTGTTCGTGACCAAGATCCAACTGTTCCACGACCGCGTTTCGGCTCTCCTGATCGCCTTGCCGCTTACTTCCGTCCTGGCCATGATCTGGATGCGGGTCGAGGGGCAGGATTCCGAGCGCATTGCCAATCACGCCGAGGGAACCTTCTGGTTCGTTCTGCCCACCCTTCCGATGTTCCTGGTCCTGCCCTGGATGCTGCGAACAGGCTGGGGCTTCGGCCTCGCTCTGGCGGTCAACTGCACCCTGACCGTGGTGCTCTTTTTCGGATTGGTTGCTATTTTGAAACCCTTTGGGATCCGACTCCTTTAAGCAGGCCTGGAGAGGGAAATGCCGAGAATTCGGGGGAAATCTGTCCCCAGAGCCCGGATTCGGCAGAAATTTGTTGAATGGGGGCTCCAACCATGGTTGGTGCTCACCTCCGGGGGGCCGAAGGGCCTCTCATCTCACTTCTTTTTTAGGAACCAGACCGCACGGATGGAGGCTGATAACGTAATCCCCTTTGAGCAGCCGTCTCCGATGCCTGGGTCTTCTCGCACTCCCATGAAAAGCGATCTAGTCGAGCAGGCAGCAGCAATCGTCCCCGATCCCCAGATTCTGATCAACATGGTCTCCAAGAGGGTCCAGCAGCTGAATACCGGCCGCGCCCCCCTGATTGATACCGTGCCCAGCATGGGAGCAGCGGACATCGCGCTCACGGAAATCATCGAGGGCAAAGTCAAGCAGTTGGAGCAACCGGCCGGCTGAGACTGTGCCCAGGCCCGCGGGGGCAACGGCCATGCCCAGAAATCGTGACGTCGCCACCAACAAGAAGGCTCGTCGCGATTATCATATCTCGGAGAGCTACGAGGCCGGGATCCAGCTACGGGGTACCGAGGTGAAATCCATCCGCGAGGGGAAGGTGAACATTTCGGATGCGTTCGTGCGTATCGAGAGACAGGAGGCTTTCCTCTATGGTTGTGACATCCAGCCGTGGCAGACGGCCGGAGAGTATTTCCAGCACGCTCCCAAGCGCCCCCGAAAACTTCTCCTTCATAAGAACGAGATTCTCAAGCTGGCCCAGGCTGCGGATGAAAAGGGGTACACGTTGCCTTGCCTGCGCCTCTATTTCAAGGGGCGGCGGGTCAAGGTGGAATTTGGCGTGGGAAAGGGCAAGAGCTACTCGGATCAGCGTCAGGATCTCAAGAAGCGCGTGGAGATGCGCGAGGCCGAGCGCGAGATGGCAAGGTTCAACCGCCGCTAGAGGGTCACCCCGGTTGCGGAGAGAATGCCAGCCAACGCCCGCACGGTCTCCATCACCTCGGTAGCGAGGGGCTCGTCAATCTCAATGATGGTCAGGGCGGAACCTTCGCTCTTGTTCCGCGCGAGGGACATGTTGGCGATGTTGACGCCGGCTTCCGCGAGAGCCATTCCGAGGGCTCCAACGATTCCGGGGCGATCGTCGTTGGAGACGATGAGGAAATGGCCGTCTATTGCGGTGTCCACGAAGAGACGGTCAATTTCGACGATGCGGGGTGTCTTCCCGATGATGGTTCCGGCCAGTCGATACCTGGTGTCGCCCTTTGTAAGCTCCGCAACCACAAGCTCGGAGAACTCGGTTGCGGCACTGATGGTAGTCTCGGTGAGGTCCAGTCCCATGGTCTTGGCGACTGCGGGAGCGTTCACGATATTCACCTGACCCTCGTTGCAGTGGGCGGCGAGGAGGGCGGTGAGAACATGGCGGGAGACCAGGCCGGTGTCTTTCCCGGCCAGTGGGCCGTGGTAGGAGACGCGTAGCGAGTCGGGGCTTGCCGGTCCCAGTTTGGCGAGGACCTTGCCGAGGGCGGTGGCGAGAGCAAGGTAAGGCCCGAGTTCCGCGAGGGCCGCGGCATCGAGGGAGGGCATGTTAATCGCATTTCGGATCTCCCCGGTGGTGAGAAAGTCACGAATCTGCTCGGCTACCTGGATCCCTACATTTTCCTGCGCTTCGGCAGTGGAGGCTCCCAGATGCGGGGTGAAGGTGGCGTGCCGGGAGAGAGCGAAGAGAGGATGGCTCGCTTCCGGAGGCTCCTTCTCGTAGACGTCGAGTGCACATCCGGCAATGTGCCCATCCTCGATGGCTGCCTGAAGGGCGGCTTCATCGATGAGCCCTCCCCGGGCGCAGTTCACCACGAGTGCGCCCGCGTTCATCAGGGCGATCCGCTTGGCGTTGATGATGTGCCGCGTGTCCTCTGTCAGAGGGACGTGCAGGGTGACTACGTCCGCCCCTGCGAGGGCGGCATCGGGCGATTCAGCCAGTTCCACCTTGAGCTCGTCGGCGCGCGACCGGGTGAGGAACGGGTCGAAGGCCACCACCTTCATGTTGAAGGCCTGGGCACGCCTGGCGAACTCGCTTCCGATACGGCCCATTCCGATCACGGCGAGGCGTTTGCCATTGAGCTCAATGCCGGCGTAGGCCTTGCGGGCGGCCTTGAAGTTGCCCGCCAGTACCTCGGCGTGGGCCGGGGCAATGTTGCGGGCGGTGGCGAGCATGAGGGTGAAGGCGTGTTCAGCAGTGGAGATCGTGTTGCCGGTTGGCGTATTCATCACGATGACGCCGTGGGCACTGGCTGCCTCGCGGTCGATATTATCCACTCCCACCCCGGCCCGGCCGATGGCGCGAAGCCTGCCTGCTCTGGCAATGACCTCCGCATTCGGCTTGGTCTGGGAGCGGACGATCAGGGCGTCGTAGTCGCCGATGATCTCGAGGAGTTTGTCCGGCTGGGAACCGAGATCGGGAATGAAGTCGGCGCTGATGTCGGGGTGCTCGTTGAGNAGGGCGACCCCATGTTCGCTGATGGGGTCCGCGACAAGGACACGGTGGCTGCTCATTTGCGTTCTTTCTGTGAGCGCCCTTATGACAGACTGGAGANAAAGGCAAGGACGGGCCGGTCGAAACTGGGCAGGTTCNCTGCCGCTGAGCCCCGGTGTGCACCTTCCGCGGGGGGTGAGCGCCACCGGGTTCGGAAGCTGACCCCGGNGAGGAGAAGGCCGGGCCCCGGGGATCACGCTCTCCTCCCTTGACGCCTGCGCAGGGTCTGGAACAGTCCGGCCCATGAGCGAGGACGCCAAGCGCAAGTATTCATCCCGGGTGCTGGACGGCCCGNATCGGGCTCCCAGTCGCGCCATGCTGTATCCTGTTGGTTTCAAGCGGGAGGATTTCGACAAGCCCCAGGTCGGGGTGGCCTCCACCTGGAGCCAGGTCACCCCCTGCAACATGCACATCGACCGCCTGGCCCAGGAGACAGCCAATGGCGTGAATGCGGCTGGCGGGAAGGCGGTCATTTTCAGCACCATCACGATTTCGGACGGAATATCGATGGGAACAGAGGGCATGAAGTATTCCCTCGTAAGCCGCGAAGTGATTGCCGACTCGATCGAGACGGTAGTTGGATGCGAAGGCATGGACGGTGTGGTCACGATCGGAGGATGCGACAAGAACATGCCGGGTTGCCTCATGGCGTTGGCGCGCCTCGATCGCCCCGGGGTATTTGTCTACGGGGGAACGATTCTGCCTGGGTGCGCCACTGTGAAGGGCGAAGAAAAGTCTCTCGATATCGTCTCCGTCTTCGAAGCGGTGGGCAAGCACGCGAGCGGAGAATACTCCGATGCCGATTTGCAGGCGGTGGAAGAAGCTGCAATCCCCGGGCCGGGATCCTGTGGAGGAATGTACACTGCAAANACCATGGCGAGNGCAATCGAGGCGCTCGGCATGAGCCTGCCCAACAGCTCAGCGCAGGCAGCCGTCGGCGATGACAAGAAGCGCGATTGCTTTGATGCGGGAGCGGCGGTGCTCCACATGCTGGAGAAGGGACTTACTCCCCGTGATATCATGACCCGNAAGTCCTTTGAGAATGCGATTACCCTGGTGATCGCNCTGGGAGGGTCAACCAATGCCGTGCTGCACCTCCTCGCCATGGCACATGCTGCCGAGGTGGCGCTTTCTATCGACGACTTTACCGAGATAGGCAAGAAGGTGCCTGTCCTCGCCGACCTGAAACCCAGCGGCAAGTACGAGATGGCTCCATTGGTGGAGATCGGGGGGACGGTCCCACTGATGAAGATGCTCCTCGAGGGCGGACTGCTCCATGGAGATTGCCTCACCGTGACGGGCAGGACCATGGCTGAAAACCTGGTCAACTCGGATCTTGAGTATCCTGCCGATCAGGTGATCGTGCGCCCGCTGGACAATCCCATCAAGGCCGACAGTCACCTGCGGATCCTTTATGGAAACCTCGCCCCAACTGGTGCGGTGGCAAAAATCTCCGGCAAGGAGGGCGAGGCCTTCACCGGACGGGCACGGGTCTTTGAATCGGAGGAAGCTGCCATGCAGGCGATCCTCGGTGGCGAGATTGTAGCGGGGGACGTGATCGTGATTCGTCGCGAGGGGCCGAAAGGGGGCCCGGGCATGCGCGAGATGCTGGGGCCCACCGCGGCGGTGATGGGTCGGGGTTTGGGTGACAGCGTGGCTCTCATCACCGACGGTCGCTTTTCCGGTGGGAGCCACGGATTCGTGGTTGGCCATATCACGCCGGAAGCCTTCGAAGGTGGGCCGATCGGGCTGCTCGAAGAGGGAGACGAGATTACGATTGATGCCGTGTCCAACCAGATCAATGTCAACCTCCCGGACGACGAACTGTCCGCCCGCAGAGAAAAATGGACTCAGCCCGAGCCGCATTATCGGCGTGGAGTTCTGGCCAAGTTTGCCGCGAGGGTGACCTCTGCCAGTGAGGGAGCGGTGACCGACAAGGGGCTGTAGTTCGCGCTGATCCCGGCAGCTCTCCCCGGCCACTTCCGGGCTACTCNTCCGGGCTGTCCTTCTTGTCACCGTCCCCGGGGGGCTTCTCGGGCAGGATGGTGACCTGGGCGGCGTTGTCCCTGACGAGATACTTCCTCGCNAGCGCGTTGATCTCGTCCAGCTTGATGGAGCCATAATCCGCATCGCGGCCCCGGGCCCAGTTGAGGCGGTAGGGCTCGGCCTGGCTCTGGGCCATCACGGTGTTGAGCCAGTATCCATTGTTGCGGAGGGTNTTCTCGAGGTTGGAGAGGATGGGCTTCAGGGCCCGGTCGAGTTCGTCCTGGGTTGTTCCCTTCGCCCCCAGCTCGAGGCCCATCTCGTGAATGATCGTGGTGACCTTCGCGACATCGGCGGGTGCCCCGANCGACATGGCGCTGAGGTTGCCGTAATTGAAGACCATGCTGGCATTCGCGTGGGCCTGGGGGCTGTAGGTGGCGCCCAGCTCCTCGCGAAGTTTTGTGCGCAGCCGNTCATCCAGAATCGAGGCAAGGACGTTCAGGCGCCGCAGTTCCCGGATATCCTCAGTCACGGCCGGGATCCGCCAGCCCACCATCGAGGCAGCCTGTGGGATCTTGGAGGTGTAGGTGAACTGTCTGGTCGCTGGAAGCCCGGGCAGGTTCAGCTTTCGCTNNTCNCTGAGGGCGGGGCGGGTGCTGGANCGGTTGGGNAGTGCNCCNACTGTCCTGAGGATGACCGGGATCACCTTCTGGATGTCAAAATCACCGACCAGGCTGAGCTCAAGGTATGATGAGGCGAGCTCGTCGCCAATCCAATCCTTCACGTCTCCAGCGGAATACCTGGCCAGGACCGTGGTGTCCGGCTTGGCGAAGCGACCATCGCCACCGCGGGACCATTCCTGCATNTCCGCCATCGCTCCTCCCATGGTAAACTTCAGCTGCGAATCGAGCATGGGAAGCATCTTGCGGAACTGGCGGAGGGCCTCCTCCCGGTAGCCTGGGTCACTGAGGCCAGCGCAGAGAAGCTGCAATTGCAGCTCGAGATCCTCGGCGGTGGTCCCTCCGCTGACAGTGAAGGAGTCGTCGTCGATTCCCATCTGCGTGCCCACGTTGCGGCCGGCCATGATGCGCTGGAGGTCGTCGCTGCTGTGNTTGCCGAGNCCCCCTGCATTCATGAGCATGCCGGCGAAGAGGTCGAGGTTGGGTTTGCTGGCGGGCTGGCTCAGCTTGCCATTGCCNAATCGCGCGTGNGTGCTGATTGAGTTTTTCTGGAAGTCAGTGCTCTTCAGGTTTACGCGNACGTTGTTCGAGAGGGTGAGCTGGGTGATGCCGAGGTCCTCGATTTCCCTCCTTGAGGTGATCGTGCCGGGCTTGCCGAAGTCGGTGTAGGCGAATTGCAGGGCGGCTTTCTGCTCGGGAGGGGCGACCTTTGCCGAAGTGCTTTCGCGATANAGGGCGGTGAGGGTCTTTTCGCCNTCGGGCGGNGCGACCTTTGTAGTGAGNGTGATGGTGAGGTCCTTGTCCTTCCAGAAACTTTGCAGAGCCTGGTGGCATTTCTCAGGGGTGAGGGCTTCAAGGGCGAGCCCGGTAATGCGGAGGGCCTCTTCGGGGTGCGTGAAGACGCGCCCGCTGTTGATGCTGCCGATCAGGCCCATGGCGAGTGATGAGGACTGCCGGGTATCGGCTCTCTTGACGGCCTGCTCGGCCCCGTTGCGGATGCGCGCCTTGATCTCATCGAGTTCGCTGCCGGTGANGCCGTGCTCGAGGGCACGACGCAGTTCCTGCTCCATNACGGCGACAGCCTCCTTCCACTTTCCTTCCACCGGGGTAACATCGATCGAGCCGAACTCGATGAAGTTGAACCACTCGTAGCGGCCGGCGCTTCCGGAGGCGATGGGAGACCCCTCCTTCTTGGCGAGAACCTCAAAGCGACGGCCGATGATGGAATTGGCTACGCTGAGCGGCATGCGCTCGATNCGGGTGGCGGNCTTGTCGGGTCGGGGTTCATACTTGCGCACGAAGCCGAGCGCGAGTTCATCGCTCTTCACCTCCTTGTCCGAGAACACCGCGGCCTGGAACTTGAATCCGNCNGGGATATTGCCCATCTTGGGCTTNGCCCCGGCCTTGGCGGGGTTTTTCATGGAGGCAAAGGTTTCCACGACGCGATCCTCGTATTCGTCCGGGTCGATATCGCCCACAACCACGAAGGTCATCCTGCTGGGGATGTAGTAGTCGGAGTAGAAGGCAGTGAAACGGTCACGCTTGGCGTTCTTGATGACCTCCTCGGTACCGATCGGGAAGCGGTGGGTGATCAGGGAATCNGGGAGGAGGAAGTTGAACTGCTGCTCCATGAGGCGCATNTCGACGGAATCCCGGGACCGCTTCTCGGAAAGAATGACGCCGCGCTCCTTNTCGATTTCCCCGGAGGCCAGCAGGGCACCATCCCCGAAGTCGCGCATCACGTCGAAGGCGAGCTTGAGGGTGTCTTTCTTGAGATTAGGGAGGTCGAGCATGTAGACCGTCTCGTCGAAGGANGTGTAAGCGTTGGCATGCGCCCCGAAGGCGATTCCGAGGCGCTGCATGCGNCCAAGGAGGTTCTCGACATCGGGGAANTTCTTGCTGCCGTTGAAGACCATGTGCTCGAGGAAGTGGGCCACCCCGCGCTGGTCGTCGTCCTCGTGAAGGGAGCCGGCATCGATGTGGAGACGGAGCGAAACGCGGCCCGGGGGCTCGGCATTCCTGCGGATGGCGTAGCGCAGGCCGTTNGTGAGCGCCCCGAAACGGACGTCCTTGTCGACCGCGATGTCGCTGCCCTCGTGGGCCCAGCCCACCGGTTCGACCCGGTCAGGGCGGGCCGAGAGCGGNATGAGGAGTCCTGCGAGGANAGCGAGGAGGATGGGCCCGGGGGTGGGAATACTCGTCTTCATATGGGGAATCGTTGGCTCTTTGCGTCAGTTTGCAACGATGAAACGNCACCCGGGGACAGGATTGTGCAAAAGGCATTGCATTCAGGTTCTCCCGGTGCTTNTCTGCCGCCCCGATTTCCCAGCGCACGTGGCGGAATTGGTAGACGCGCTAGATTCAGGATCTAGTGATGGCAACATCGTGGAGGTTCGAGTCCTCTCGTGCGCACTTTNTTTTTTCANCAAGTCACGAAGCCTGNGGTTCCCGGGATCCGTTTCTCTTTTCGNGGTGGTGNCCTCAGGGAGGCCCCGGGCGCTTACTTGCNGGTGCGCGGCCNGGACCACGGGCGGGATGTTGCAAATCCCCATGATGNTTCAGCGGTTAGGGAGCGCCCCTTTTTCCATTTTGCGNCCCTGTGATACCGCTTTGTCATGGGCCCAATTGGACGCAGAGGGTCTTCATGGAGCACGGAATGGACCTACTTTTGGAATCTGAATGCCGAAGTTTACCTGGCTGGATGGGGAACACAGGGCGAGCTGTCGGGTTTCCCGCTGGCAAAGGCCCGGGCGATGAAGATTGCGAGAGAAACAAGGCCCCAGCTCAGGCCGACGACGACGCCAGCATCGACTATTCCTCTCCAGGGCTGGGGCAAGTAGTGGATGACGACCACCAGGATCGCGATTCCGAAGGTGAGGCTGTAGGCGACGATCTTGGTCCGGCGATCGGCGTGAAAGTAGCCCATGACAAAGAGGGGGGCGAGAAGCGCGTTGAGAAGGTTGGGCGAGGTGATGAGGTGGTGCGTGCGGGCGGCTGTACGCGGAGAGAAGCTCTTTTGGAATCCCTTGTAGCCCTCACAGTAGGCCATGAAGACAACCCACCCGGCCATCGCGGTCCACTCGACAATCCCGAGACTGCTCTCAAGGGCCTCAAGGGTGCGGAAGGAGAGGCGCCAGATTGCGCTTCCAATGAGGGCGAAGGTGCCGAGTGTGGCCCACAGGGCCCCAAAGATTCCGATCACCTTCATATGTCTTGAATATGCCCGCTGCGGTTGGCTTTGACAACGGCGGAGTCCGGGGCCCCTGATCGCCTCGCCTCGAACCAGTTGTCTCAGAATCCATGGGAGAGACTGAGTAAGACTGGTTGCGGAGTCCCGGTCCCGGTCTGGGTGCGTGGGCGAACAAGAGGCCCCCTGCCTCGTTGTTCATGGCAGCGCGCGAACACGAAAGAAAGCGGGCTGGTCGGGATCAACCGGAAAACTCTGGGGATCAGGCACGGTGCCCTCCGAGAATACAGTTCCGACTGGCAGCCATTCCAATTCGCGAAGTGTATGGCTGGACTCGAGCTGGTAGGCGCGGTTTGGAGTCTCATCGAAGAGGATTTCGACGATGGCCTCGGTTCCCGAGGCGACCGCCGATACCCGGACAATGGGAATTACTGGAGGTGCGGGAGGGGCGAGGGCGGTCACGGTGGCAACGAGGTCGAAAGAGAACTCGATTCTGTTGCCATTGGTGATGAACCAAGGCTCTGGTTCGTCGCTCAAGGCCCACGTGAAGGTTCCGTTCACAACCTCAACCGTTCCGGTGTAGGGGAACAACGCTTGGCTGAAACCGTTCAGGGTTGGCATCCACTCCACGCTGGCCGTGAAGTCGAGAGTGGTGGGAAATCCGTCCCTGAACGTCAGGCCGGGCCCTTCGATGTTAAGCAGAGTAAGGGCTGAGCCTGCTGCCTCCGGGGGCCGGACATCGATTTCGAGGCCGAGCGCGAGGCCGTAAGAACTGTCGAAGTCAAAGGCGAACATCTCGTTGGTAACAGGGAGGGACTCCTCGCCGACCCCGGTCAGGAGGGCCTCGTCATAAGTGAGGGTGCCAAATTCGAATTCCGTTCCCTCCGGCAACGGATTTTCCGGGGCGGCGGGGTCGATCGGGAGAGGAGGGTAGGAAAGGGGGTTGAAAATGGTGGTCCCGTCCGGGTTCATTCCGATTCCGTCCAGTCTTGGAAGATCGAAGGCAATTCCATCCCCGCTCGTTTCACTCGCTTCGGTTCCGCGCAGCGGGATCACGGTATCTCCGGCGGTCGGCAGGACCGGGAACAGGGTCAGCAGGATCATGACGGCAACGCGCACGGGGTTCATGGCCTAGAAACGGAACTCAAGGGCGGTCCCGTAGGTACGGGGCGCGCCGGCGGAAGCCAGGAAGTCGTCGATGAACGTAAGACCGCTGGGGGTCTGGCGGGCTCCGGGAGATTTCCCGATGAGGTAGCGCTCGTCGAAAAGGTTGGCGACGAAGACGGTGAACTTCCAGTTCCCGCTCTCGAGGCCGGCGGTCAGGTTGACGGTGAGCAGGGGATCGATTTCTACCACTTCGTCCTGGGGAACCTGGACGGAGATACCACCGACGCCCGACCCGAGGGGGGCGAAGAGGACCGGGCTGAAGTAAGATGAGTTGTATGCCGCGTCGGCTGCGACGAAGAATCCGCTCTGGTGCGTCCATTGAAATCCGAGGCTGACGTTGAGTTCCGGTGACTGGGGAAAATCGTATCCCTTGTAATCGAAGGAGGAGGGAACCCCCAGTCCGGATGCGATCGTGGGGTCGATCCCAAACTTGAAATCGTCGTAGCGCGTGGAAAGGAGCCCGATCGATCCGAAGAGCTGGAGCGTATCGATCGGCTGGAAGTCCACTTCAAGCTCTGCGCCGTAGAGTGATGACCCGGCAGCGTTGATAACGCGTTCGCTGATTTGGAAAGTCGTAGGATTCATGGTTCGGAGAACTACCTGCTGGTCTTTCCAGTTCGAGTAGAAGGCGTTGGCAGCGACATTCAGTTTCCCGCCCAGAAAGGCGTTCCGGTAGGCCAGCTCGCAGTGCCATGTGAAGGAGGGATCGAAGGAGAAGTCGGCCCCATCGGTGTCGATTCCCGCCCCGCCGCTCTGATAGCCGCGCTGGACGGTGAAACCGAGAGTGTGATCGGGACGGAGCTCGTAGCGGATTCCTGCCTTTGGCAGGAAAACAGTTTCCTCGCTGTCACTCCCCCCGGCGAAGGCGGAGAAGTCGAATTCCTCGTAGCTGACCCGCCCGCCCCCGATCACGAACCAATCTTCCAGGACGGGGACGTCGGCCTCCCCGAAAAGGGCTAGGTTATTGCGGTTACGCTCGAAGCCGGCGGTGGTTTCCGCCCTGAGGGTGGAACCGTATATTCCCAGCACCGCTCTTCCCCAGGAATCGTCCCAGTTCACGCGGACCTCCTGAGTGAGATCCTGTTCGAGGTCCTCGCGTATGCTGCCGCCATCAATTTCGGTCACCCCCAGAAGGGTGCGGGTGTAGGTAGTGAGAGCGGTGGCGCGCATGCTGTCCGAGATCTCGTGGGTGTTCTCCCACGCCAGGGAGTGATTCTGCACGTCGCGAACCTGTTGATTGGGCGAGGCACTGAGCCAGACGAAGTCCTCGAAACTACCCACCCGGCGGTCTGCATTCGGTCCAAAAACACCGGTGCGGAAGGGTGAGCGCTCGACGTAAGACCACGTGAGCTTGGAGGAGAGGGGGGAATGGGGTGGCGCGACGAGGATCTTTCCGCGAAGCTGCAGGGTGTCGGACGTCCTGTAATCCTCGAAGCGGGGAAAGTTGCGCATAAGAGGATAGTTTACGAAACTCTCTTCCTCGGCCCGCTCGGCGGTAAAGCGCATCGCCACTGCCTGGTTGACCGGGACATTGAGCATGGCGGAAACTTCCTTGCGGTTGAAATTTCCCCAGGTGATCCGGGAAGCACCGTCCCAGTTGAAGACCGGGTCGAGGGTCCGGAGGTGAACTGCACCGGCGAGGGTATTGCGGCCCTGTTGCGTGGACTGCGGGCCGCGCAGGACCTCGACACTGGCCACGTCCCAGACCCCGGTCTGACCGCGGCGCACGCCCTGCTGCGTGAGCGCCACCCCATCGACAAAGATCGAGGACAATTGACTTTGCACCCCCGAGGCGTTCTCTGCATCAGGTGATTCCGAGTTGACGCCTCGGATGACGAAGCCGCCGTCAGGTCCCTGCGGGGCCCGCACATTGGCCATCATGCGGTAGGCGTCGTTGACGTCGCGGAGCTGGTGGTTCTCGATGCGGTCGGCATCCACGCGTCCTACCGACGTCCCGGTCTGGGGGAGGGTGGCGTCGAGCTTCGAGGCTTGAATGACGGTTTCGTCGAGTGTCGAGACCGATTCGTCATCGGCCGTCAGCTCCTCTTCTCCGGTTGGGGCGAGTGGAACGAAGAGATCCGGCTCTGACGCTGGTTCGGCCCACGCTTCGCCTGAGCCGGTGGGCGCAACGAGCAGGAAAACAGCCAGAAAGAAGGAGGCTTTCCCAGAGAGCTGCGGATCGCACATGCAGGGATTCAGCGGCGTCGGCGGCGGTAGAGGATCAACATGCCGAGAGAGCCCAGGAGTGCGGAGGAAGGTTCGGGCACGAGGTTGAGAGCGGAAGTGGTCCCGGTTGCATCCCAGACGTAACGTACCGGAGGACCACCTGGATTGCCAGGGTTGGGATACGACTGATCGACCGCGAGAACGAAACTGGATTCGTCTACAGTGAGAGTCCCCGCGAACGGAGTAGGTCCGACGCCGAATGCCGAGAAGTCATAAATGAATGCGAGATTGGCTTCGAAGTTCAGATTCGTGATCGCGCCGTTCGTCAACTCGATCGTTCCGCTGGTGATAGAGGTCACGGCGCTTGCGTATCCACCCACAACGGCATCGTTGTCCGCCATGTAAGCGGAGAAATCAAAAGCAGCTCCCGTGATGGAAAAGTTTTCCACTCCTGCGCCAGTCGCGGTGCCATCCAGAGTGAGGCTCCCAATATCGTTCCACGCACTGCCAGCCGGGAATGCGGTGAGCCCATTGCTTCCAGCAATCGGATTGCCGGTGGCAATTTCATAAGGACCGTCCAGACTGGGATTCCCGTTCCAGTTTGATCCCAGCTCGGCGTAGGCACCTGACACATACTCCGACCACTTGGCACCGTTGGCCGCCTCGAGGCTCACATTGACAACGTTGGCTCCCAGGCAGACTCCGGAAAGGCTAAGAAAGGAGAGCAAGGCGCAGATGCGTGGAAATTTCATGGTGATCTACAGACGGTGATTTTCGAAACCTCGAGGACGAGGTTGTTTGATGGTAGCAATTCCGGCAAGGGCCAGCTGCCGCCGTCTTGCCGGACATTAGCGATTAATTGTCGCGAATGGGAAGGGAGCAGGGATGCCCTGCATGGGGGCAGGAGATCCTTGCTAGGTGGCAAGGGTTTCTTGGGGGGTGAGCCGGCCTCTCGCGGGCAGGAACTAGCGCTCTTTCCCGAGATCGGAATCCCACGGATGCAGTTTCTTGCTCCCGTTGGGTAGCTTCTGCATCTTGACCGCGTCGTAGAGATCACCATTGGTCATGAATGCGCGGTAGGTGAGCCAATCTCCCTCCACGTCGATGACCTGGAAGAACGGGGTATTGGTGGCCTTGCGGTCGAGCAGGACGCCATCACGCTTGTAGGTATTCCAGCCATCCTTGCGGAACTCATACATTTTGGGGCCGCTGACCGAGTTCACGTAGAGGGACTTGATTTCGTTACTCGTGGTATCGGACATCCGAAGAGGAGTGTGCCCACGCGCGTAGGTATGATCGTGGCCCTGGAGCAGAAGGTCGACCTGATACTTGTCGATGACGGGCTTGAGCACCTTCCGGTTGCGGGCGTTGTCCCGTCCGGCCCCCGAAGAGAACATGGGGTGGTGCATGGTCACGACGGTCCACTTGCAGGGATTCTCTGCGAGGACGGTCTCGAGCCACTTGGCCTGGGCCTCGACTTCGCGGCTGGAGTTCAGTGCGATGACCCGCACCCCCTGGTAGTCGAGGGTGTAGACCGTCTCGGCAAGGGCGTCAGGCAGGCCCTGCGCAACGGGTAAGGTGAACTGGGGTCGCCATTGGATGGAGAGACGGTTGCCGAGATCAACCCCGTCGATTTTGATGCCACCATACTCATGGTTGCCCGCCACCGGGATGGTGGGAACGGAGGAGTGGATCCAGCCCCCCGCCTTGAACCACTCGGCCCATTCCCGGTCGCGGTGAGCGAGGTTGACGAGGTCACCCGCGTGGATGGCGAAGGATGCGTGGGGAGCCTTCCTGTAGGCGGCCCGGATCACGCGGGACCAGTGTGAGAGCACGGAGTTCTGGGAGTCGCCGAAGTAGAGGAAGGAGAACTTCGCGGGCTTGGGGGTCGCAGTCCGGAATTGAATCCACTCGCTCCAGCGGTCTCCGGAACCAACCCGGTAGGCGTAGAGGGTGCCGGGTTTGAGGTTGGTGAACTCCGCAGAGTGATAGTGGACGGAAGACTTCCCTCCGTCGGGCAGGGTGAGTTTCTCGGTCCTGGCGGGAAGCTGCCTGGCTCCCTGGTCAAAGCGGGCGATGGGCAGTGCGGGCGCGATCTCGGCGAAGGCCTCCACCACGGATTCGTCCGTGCGCCACGTTACCGCCTGGCTCGTTGAGGGGTCTCCGGTCCAGGTCAGGATAATNCGGTCGGGGTCCGGGCTGGCCTGCTCCCAGTGNCGGAGATTGTGATTCGGGTGGGCANCNAGGGGNGCGCNCAGGNNNANGAGGATCAGAAGAAGGCGGNAAANCATGGCAACAGGGGCTTGAACGGCTGAAGATTGCCCGGNCAGTCCATGGTTTGCGAATTTTTATTTGCAGCAATCCGGGCCATGGTCGCCAGGGTGCCAGGTGGCGCTGCGGGAGGACTCGGGATTACCGTGCCTGGTAGAGCAGGCGATAAAAACGTTTCGGGGACTCGCGAGGATTGAAGGGATGGCGGACCTGGGTATTCTGACCTGTCCCGAACACGGTGTGGATCGTGACCCAGTCCTCCGGGCGGAGGGTCGTGCTGGTCTGGACCTCGCACTTCAGGTTGGCAGGTGCAGCAAACCGCAGGATCATGTTGTTTTTGAAGTCCGGGTCGAGGTTCAGCTGGAGCGTTGACTCGATTGAAGGGAAGGTTCCGGGGGCGACCCCGGGACAGTCGGGCAGGCGGAGGATTCGCTTGACCGCGCAGCATTCCTCGAAGTTGTCATTGTGCACGCTGAGAAAGAAGGTGATGCTGGTTTCCCCCGGATTGACGCAGATGGTGGTCGAGATATTGGTAGTGTCCCCCGCAGCGAGTCCATTCAGATCGTGTTGATACGGGGAGAACTCGAGTCCCTGGATGTTGGGGTTGGGCGAGAGGAAGTAGAGGCCGTCAAGAACCTGCACTTCATCGGCGGGATTCCGGACCTGGACACTGTATTCGTAACAGACCTTGCCGTCGGCGTTGAGGCCCACGCATACGAGGCCGTCCTCGATGATCTCGATACACCGGATCGGTAACTGAATGGGGATGCCCCGGCTACAGCATTCGCATCCACTCGTGCTGACGAGGACGAGGGGGACGGTCCACACCCCTGCGGTAGGCAGGCTGGCGAGGATAACCTCGACCCGGGCGGCTTCACCCGGGGCGAGGGGCACGGGAAAGGAGACGGAGGAAGGGGATATATTGGGATCAGGAATCAGAAGGTGATCCATGACAAACGGGGTGTTGTTCTGGATCGTGAAGGTCCACGTGTAGGAGCCCGGAGGGGTGCCTGGGTTATCGGCATTGGAGATGAGTTCGGAGTCACAGATGTCGAAGCAATCATGCGGGGCGGTGGTTTCCCCGGTCTCCGGGTCGACGGGGAGGTCACAAGGTTCGGTCGGCAGGCCATTGGCGGGGCTGAGCAACTGCGAGGAGGGCGGGCAGTCCGGGATCTCGATACAGACCTCCTGGAAGCAGCATTCGCGGTTTTCCCCGTCGAGGAAGACGAGGTGAAGGCAGAGTTCCTCCCCGGGGGTGTAGCCCATTATGTTGAAGGGGCCGATGGACTGCCCTGCTCCGTCCGGGAGACCTCCGAGGGGAATGAGGGACGGGGTGATGGTCACGCTGGGGTCCGAAGAGAGGAGGTAGGCGTTCTGAAGCGTACGCCCGCTGATATTGATGAGGTTGAGTTCATATTGAACTGCATTCATGATGAACCCTCCCGGGCCATCGAGAGTCACGCACTGGATGCTTTCATTGGTGATGCACACGCAGGGCACCTTGAGACAGATTTCCACGCGGCAGCATTCGCCCTCCTGGTTGCCTTCGTCGGACAGGGCAGGGTTGTAGAGGATGTAGTCGAAGCAGATTTCGCCTCCCGGTTGCATCGGTCCGAAGGAGAGAGTAACGCGGCGGGTTTCTCCCGGCCCGAGAGCGGGATTGAACAGGTCTGGCCCGCTGAGGATATCCAGGTTTCCAGAGACACTGGGGATGCCGTGGGTTGCGGAATACTGCGTGTTGTTGGTGATATCGAAGCTGTAGGTCAGGATCCGCTCGCCGTCAGGGCCCTCGCGCTTGTCCCATTTTCCATTGCTGATTTCACAGGGTTCGGGACAGGGGCGTTCCTGTAGACAGATGTTGTCCCAGCACCACTCCTCGCTGATAAGGCTATGGTAATCGACAGGGAAACCGATACGGTCAACGTNACAGAGNAGCTNGTCCCANNCTTCCGNTGGTNCAGGATTNCCATCCGNGTCAGNCATGNTCCAGCTACCCNGNTCATNCGAGGGCAGGTTTCCGTTNCTGTCNGNCANGGCNATGGGGGCGCAGAATGAATACCAGCCGTTGTTNGGNCCCCCATTTTCAANAATGTTNNNAGACGTCCGGAAGGTCGCCCNGAGGTTCCCGGANNAGATGNTGATTTGNGCCGGTTTTGCAATGACCTGANNGNNNTCTCCATCNGNGATNAGATTAACATCCCAGCAGAGTTCGAGACAGCGGNCCGGNGAAAGCAGGTCTTTCCAAGGTCCAAAACATTNGNCCGGGTTATCNTCNCCCGGATCCTGCAGGTAGACNNANGATGC
>PBLI01000067.1:17254-23443 GCA_002721695.1 Roseibacillus sp.
GCATCCNNNGCNNTCAGGTAGCCGTCGTCCNCTTCNCCGCTNGGTCCGGGAAACCNTANTCTCCAGGCCCCTGAACGNNTTGTCCNATCACGGNCGTAGAGTCGAGCTTCTCAAGCTGCTCAACATTGAAATCGATGCAACATGGCAGGGAAGAGGAACAGGGACGTTCCTGAAGGCAGATGTTGTCCCAGCACCACCGCTCAGTCTGGGAACTGTGATAATCGACGAAGAATCCGATGCGCTCGATGTTTCCGATCAGGGTGTTCCAGTTCGCCGGGGGTGCAGGATTGCCATTGCTGTCATTCATGATCCAGTGGCCCTGGTCGCTGGAAGGGAGGTTGCCTTCGTCGTCCGCGAGAGCAATAGGAGCACAGAATGAATACCAGCCTCCGTTCGGGCCTCCTCCCTCGGTAATTTCGAGGGAGGTTTGGAAGGTCGCCTGCAGGTTGCCGGAGAAGATCGAAATGCGAGCGGGCTTGGTAATGACCTGGTTGTTGTCTCCGTCAGTAAGCAGGCGGACGTCCCAGCACAGTTCAAGGCAGCGCTGGGGACTAAGCAGGCTGCGCCAGTCCCCGAGGCAAGTGGGCAACCCGTCACCGGGATCCTGCAGGTATACCCAGGATGCCCCTGAGTCATCCTGGGCGGTCAGGTAGAAGTCATCGTCCTGACCACTTGGCCCCGGGGTCGCCAAGCCGAGTCCCTCGACCGCCTGCCCGGTGACACTGATCCAATCGCGGTCGCTACTGAAGTCGATGCAGCATGGCAGATCGGGAGCGGCAACCTGGGCCGGGAGCTGAAGAGGAAGAGAAGATACCAGGAGCGGAAGGAGAATACGAAGTGCACTCATAAAACGTATCGACTGATGGACAGTAACTCGTAAGAGGTAGCACCCCGGGGTGTTTCAAAACAAGATAAAACACTGATCAACAGGATCTTGTGAAGTGGAGTAACGAAGAGGAGCAGAGAAAAACTTTTTCCGGTGAGCGGGAAGCAGCTGTTTCCCCTTTTCCTGAGGGTGTACTGCTTAATCGGTCTGAAGGAATCCGGGTTGAGATCGAGGCCGGGCTCAGGGCGTGAGGGAGACTTCGTTTCTCCCGTAGCGTGCCCGGCCCCCACTCTCTGGAAGGACGAGTGGGAGAGGGACTTGAACGGCCTCGACTGGAATGCCGTCGTCTCCCGCTCCCTTGGCGATGATCTCTCCCGGGCCGGGTAGGTTTTCAAAGGTGTCCAGATCCCTGCTGAACTGGTGCGTAAAAGTAAGTCCCACGGTCTGGTGGTCGGCCCGGCGCGCGTAGCGCATGAAAACGCGGCCGCTTCCCGGTTCGGTCCAGAAGCGCAACCCGCCATGTTTGGTGATGACTCCATCCGGTCCCGGGTTGCTGACCTCGAGAAGAGCGCCGGAACTGCCGGCGGCGGTGGGATTGAACCCATGGGCAAAGTCAAGGAGGTTGGACAGGCCGTTTCCATTGGCATCGTGGTCGTCTGCCGCATCCCCGGCGTTGTCGGTGCTCCCGAAGTAGTTGAGGCGCCAGAGGTCGTAGGCGCTCTGCAATCCGGGCGCCACGATCCGGATCTTCCAAGGTTGAGTGAGATCAGGGGTCGGGCGCTTCAGGCTGAAGGCATAGTCGATGGTGCCGGAGGCATTGTAGTAGCCCTGGTAGTAGTCATGGCTGGGGCTGGTGACACCCTCGAGGACCTGCCAGGAGCCGTTCAGGAAGCGTTGGGCCTCCACCGTGGTCTGGGGGCTGACATTCCGGACAATGACGGGAAGGTGGCCGATCCCGCCACTGTTGATGGAGAACTGGGCGAGGACGTGTTGACCGGTGGAGGTCAGGTCGAGGGGGTATTTATGGTTCAGGGTGCCTCGCTCGACGGTCAGGTCGAGTTCGCTGTTGTAGCGGTATTCGTCGTGGACGGCCTGCCAGGGCTCGTTGTGCCCGGCAATCCGATTGGAGAATTCGTTGTCCTCGCCCCAGTAGACCGCTGGGGACTTGGCGGGGAGGATAAAGGCAAGCTTTCCTTCGACCACGTCCCCGGCCGCATACGAGCGACGCACGGATTCGCTGCTCAGGTCGAAGATGGTCGTGCTCTGGCCCCACGTCCGGCCGTAGGGATGGAGGCGGGTTTCCAGCGGCTGCCCGTTCAGCGTGGAGGACATGGCAATGAGTCCCCGAGACCCATTGGGAGGGTGCCCGGTGGAGGTCGTGAGGTCGTTGATGGCGAGCCACCCGGAGGAGAAGGGAAGCGAGGGTTCCTTGTAGGAATTGCCCCCGGGGTCGGCTGTGCGGTCAGTTGTCTTACCCCCGGCATTCCCGAGGTAGTAGTCCGCGAAAGTGGTGGTCATGTAGTAATCGGCTGCCGTCTGGAAGAAGGTCAGTCGGCGGGGATTGGTCACATCCTCGAGGAACTCGTAGCGGTAGCTGTGAAACCTACGGTGGTAATCAAGGGTTGCGACGCCCCGTGTGGCGCAGGTGAACCTGATCTTGTTGTCCGCGCTTACCCCTGAGTAACGGACTTCGGTGATGTTGGGCCCGGTCCACCGGTAACAGGTCTTGAGTCGCTTGCCGGGGATATAGAGGTTCGCGCTGTTGGTGTAGTTCAGGAAGTCACCTCCCCCGACGTTCTCGGTCCAGTTGTGTTCGGTGCCCCCATTGAATGGAGTTGTGAAGGTGGGTCGGATATCGCCAATCACGGCGCCACCGGCATGCTGGGAAATGTCGTAGGTCATCGACTCCCCCCAGGCCCCGAGGGCTGCTTCATCCCATTTCCATGTGCTGCGGGTGGACCAGCCGATGAGCGAGAGCGAGGAGTGCGAGACAGCAGCGACCGTCCCGTTGCCCCAGTATCCGTAGACGATCCGGAGGCGGAAGTCCCTCGTTTCACCTGGATCAAGGGGAATCATGGTGTAGCCGCGCATCCATCGCCCGGCGTGTGGGGTGCTGCCCGCGGTGCCATGCCAGTTCTTGGAGAGTTGAACTGGAATCCCGCTGGGGCTGCCATCCGGACGACAGAGGACCATGGAGGTGCCAGTGACGTGGCGGGCATGGCTGGGTGCGAAGACGAGGGGAACCTGCACGGCCGCATTGGTGGGATTGCTCGCCCGGAAGGTGTATTCGTAGACGGTGTTCCGCGTGGCGGGATTGGTGAAAGCGAAATTGGGAGTGGGTAGTTCCAGCCGGATCCCGGCGATCTCCTCGTCCCAGGAATGAGCGAGCGCGCCCCCGTTCCCCCTGCGAGCCTCGGAGACAAAATCGGGGGAGGCATAGCCTTCGTAAGCATCCCCGCGATGGGGCCTGGTGGAAAGGTGGTTCACGCCGCCCGCGCTTGCGCTTGCGAGAGTTTCCCGTCCGGGTGGTGTCAGGCGGATGGTAGTACTCGTCACGCCCGGTTCATCGCTACAGTCGAGGGTGAAGGTGACGTGGTCCGGCCAAGCCGTGACCTCCAGACGTCCGATGAGCTCCGCCCCGGTCGCGGAGACGAATTTAAGCCGCGTCAGGTCGAAACGCTGGACATACTGGCCGCCCTCGATGAAACGGAAGTACTGGTTCTCATTATCCTGCAGGTCCGCGGCGCTGCAGTTGTATTCGGCGTCTCCGATGAACGCCGAGAGCTCCAGGTTCGCACTGGAAAAGGTGGTGACATCATTGGTGAGGGCGGAGAGGTAGTCCGTGCCCTCGAGAGGGTCGAAGCCGCTCAGCTGCACGGTGTCGCATTCGAGACGCAGGCTGTAATGGCCGGTCTCGATGATGATGTCCGGGCTGGTGCGGGTCTGGTTGTAGGCCGCATTGAATTGCCGCCGCTTGGGGCCGAGGGTCGGCGGGTGCCCGTTCTCAAAGTAGCAGTAGGTGTAGTTCCGGTTGATCTCAGCAGAGGCCGGAAGGGTCGGTGCGGGCAGAAAAAGGCAACAGAGGACAGGGAAAGTGCGGAGAATCATCGGAGGGGAGAAGGGGAAGAACCATTTTGCGGCAAGCGACGAAGGTCAAGGACGACATACCCGGTGAGGCCTCCTCGCAGCCGGGAACCCTGAGAATATGGCACCGGGAGGGGTGGCAGTTGAGATTGCCTGGATGCCGGCAAGAATCTGCGGGGGCGCAGAGAACATTCAGGCCGTCGGGACCGGGGCCTGGAGTTCCCGGCTGACCAGCCATTGGTGGGCCGGGGTCACGATGGCAAAAAAGATCAGGAGAATGATGGCAATCCTCTCCGGAGAAAAGAGGCCCCCGGTTCCCCATGCCAGAAGTCCGATGACCACGAGAGAAGGAACGAAGAATGGCCCCGAGAGGCGATAGAGCCAGCCCAGTCCGGCCTTGGAATCACCCAGGATCCGGATGTGGGAGAGATGGCGCATGCTATGCCAGCACAAAAAGTATGCCCCGAGGGCGAAAAGCGGATGGAGGAGGGCGAAGGTGGCAACCAGAATCAGAGTCTCGAGTGCCAGCCAACCGGCGGCCCGTGGCCTGCCCGCAGAAAGCAGGATGGACATCACCGTGCCCGCAGCGAGGGCAGAAAGAATAAAGGAGGAAACGACGATCACCCGGAAAATGTCGCTGTAGACAGGGGAAATCCACGAGGAGTTCAGCATCGCGCACCATGCCTCACAGGTGCCGAACATGTCAGCGAAGCGAAATACGAAGGGAGAGGTTACGATCAGCACTCCACGGGATCCGGCGGTCAATCTGAGGAGCTTGCGCCTTCCCTTGAGGTGAAAGTGTCCCCCGAAATCATGAGCGTCGGCGCCACCGAAGTGCCAAGCAGAAACAAGCAGAAAGATAGTGAGGCCAAGTGGGGGCGTAACGAAGACAAGGAGTGCGGAAGCGGCAAGGAGGGCGCAGTAGATCCCCACGCCGATGAGAGATTGTGTCCGGTTTCCCCTCGCGACGAGTCTTCGTAATACTCCCCAGTCAGCGGCCCCGTGGGGCAGGCCGATCAGGAATGCGGAGATCAGGAAGGGCAGGAACCACCAGGCGTCCACCCACGCGGTGGCGAGGGCACCGCCAGCTGCCAGAAGGAACAGAAGCAGTGGAGGCAAAAAATACATCCTCGGGGNCGCAGCGGGCCAGCGGTGAAACGGTAACACCGCCGGCCCGTTACTGTTACAACTTTTTCAATGAATGGTTGATCCGGCAGGCTCTAGGCAGCCTTTTGCTCAGCTGCACTCATGGCCTTGACGGCATAGTATGCCACCAGACCGAAGCCAACCTTGTTGATCACGTCAGCGATGTTGTATGCGATCTCCCGGATACTTTCGTTTCCTGAAAGTGCCAGCAAGAACCCGACCGGGTAGATGATCCAACCAATCGCAATGAAAAGGCGCATCTGCCGAAGGCCTTTTGCAATTGGTGGAGCCGCCCCTTCGATCGCGCCTCCGATCCCGGAGAAGAGAAGCCCAATGATGGCTGCCCAGGCAATCACGGCCACGATGAAGAATGTCCACCAGGGCCCGGAGGACACTTCGGAAACCTCTGCAATGTAGGCCGTTACAATCATGACAAGGTCAAGCACCACCAGCTGTGTGAGCCACTTCTTCCCCTGCGCCCCAAGGCCCAACAGCATGGGAAACTTGATCAGCATGAGGGGGGTCGTAATAATCCAGTCGATATACCGGTACTCTGTCGGAAATATGCCCGCTTCGGGATCGTAGACCGCTGCCATCCGATAATAGTGGTAGGCTGCGATTCCCGTGATCAGTCCCGACACGATCAACGTGCTCCGGTACTTGGGCAGGACGTCATTCTTCGAGAGCCAGAAGAAGGCCGTTCCGCTCGCCATGGCGATAAATCCAACCCAGAAAAGATACTGGGTCAGTGAGTTTACGGTCAATGCCCCGTCGACGGAGCTGGCTAGTATGTTGTAGTCTATATTCATTGGTTCTGGTTGGTTGAGAGGATTGAGGGGGTTGAGGGGGGTCTGCGCGGCCATATGAGTCCCCAGTTGGGCCCCGCCAAAGCGGGGGAACTGGATCCGTGCGCTGGAGAGATCAGCAGAAAAGATCCTGCGAGTTTGCTGGCTGACTTTGCGGGGGCAGTCCAGGTGAGCCTAGGGAAGGGGGAATTTCAGCTTCCCGGCGGCATGGGCCACTCTCGCGTGGTAGTGTTAGTTGCCAGCTTTACCGGCTTTACCGGCTTTACCGGCTTTACCGGCTTTACCGGCTTTACCGGCTTTACCGGCTTTACCGGCTGGAGCGCGGCT
>PBLI01000068.1 GCA_002721695.1 Roseibacillus sp.
ACCGTGATTTGCCGCTATTGTCTGGGTGATTTGCAGGAAGCTGTAAATTGTAGTCGGGGTTGGGAAAGCTGTAGGCGTCGACCGACCATCTACCGTTGATGGTGGAGTCACTCACGTAGACGCTTCCACCAAATTGCAGCAGGTCATCCATGGTCACGCCGCTGATGGCCAGCCCGGTCGTGTTCTCGACGGTGAGGGTGGTGGTCCCGGCCCCGAGGTCGAATCCCCGGAACGGGGGAGCGTCGCTCACTCCGCTAATGGTCACGTTTCCGCTGATGATCACGTCCTCGCCGACTGCCTCCGTGAGATGGACGGCCTTGTTGATGGTCAGTTCCTCGCTGTAGGAACCGCCGAAAATCACAATGAGGTCCCCATCGGCGGCGTTGTCGATCGCGTCCTGGATGGATTGCCCGGGCGTGACGCTGAAGGTGGCAGCGAGGGATGTGCCACAGGCCAGGATCGACAGTAGGGGCAAAGGTAATATTTTCGGTTTCATCTTAATTCGGGGCTGGCGCTATCAAGTGCCAAGATGACGAGAGGTCAAGAGGCAACCTGATAACCCTGCCTTTTCCTTTCCTGACTGACGAAAGGGGACGTCGGTCGCTCTCATCTGACCGGGGGAGCGGATGGAGCCGCGCTGCTGACTACCGCTCCCTGCCGGCCATTCCTTCGCGCAATGAGATGTCCATCAGAAAAAACGTCCTGGCTGGTGCGAGCCCGAAACTCCGTTGCTTCCTACCTTCGGATCCCGAGCGCCCGAGCCGTTTCCCAGGCGGTCCAGCTGTTCGACGGAGCCCATGCGTGCGTGGCCGGGAAGTTGCCCTGCTGATTCCCGAGGCAGGTAGGCTGCCGCGTGGGCTTGGGGCTTGATGGGCTTCACTGTCTGCGAGAGGGTCATTTCATGGACCGGCTTACGCATGCGGAGCTCCTCGAACTGAAGCGGTGGAATACCCCGACGATTTACAACGGCTGGGAACAGATCACGAAGCGCGATGTGGCGGGTGAGGGAGTCAACCAGGAAGAGTGTTGTGATTTCATGCCGCAGATGGGAACGATGGTGGGCTATGCAGTCACCCTGAAGGTTGAACCGAGCGTCGAGAAACACAAGAAGGTAAGCAGTGCCTGGGCGGACTACCGGGAGTATGTCGCCTCGGTTCCGGGACCGAAGATCGTGGTGGTGCAGGACCTGGACAAGCCCCGGGTGGCCGGGTCTTTCTGGGGTGAGGTGAACGGAAATACCCATCGCGCACTGGGTTGTGTGGGGACCATCACGGATGGGGCGATCCGGGACCTCGATGAGATGTGCAACGCCGGGTTCAAGGCACTCGCCCGGCGGCTCTGTGTGGGGCATGCCCACGTGGTTCCGGTGGAATGGAACGTTCCCGTGGAGGTCTTTGGCACGGCGGTGGTGCCGGGGCAGCTGCTGCACGCCGACAAGCACGGGTTCCTCGCGGTCCCCTCCGAGGATGAAGGTCGCTTGCTCGAGGCAGCGCGCTTCATGGACAGTAATGAATGCCAGACCGTGATCGCGGCGGCGCGGAATGCGCATGGGAAGCGGCCGACAGAAATCCTGGCAGAGGTGGAATCGGCGGGCACAGAATTCGCGCGGCGCGCCCGCGAGCAATTTGGAACACCGGGCGAGTGGTAGGGTTCCCGGAGGCTGCCATACCAGTAAGGGAGGATGCCGATATTGCCCATTCTCCTAGAAAATAGAAGGATCGTGTGATTCCGCGGGTGGGCTTGGCGCTTGAATTGCGCCGTGGCAGGGTTACCTATCTCTAACCCATCCATGAGATTCTTCATCGCCGCCCTCTGCCTGCTTTCCAGCCTGTCGGGTTCCGCGCGGGAACTGAGCTCGGAGCAGATCGAATTCTTCGAGAACAAGATCCGGCCGGTCCTTGCGGAGAGCTGCTACGAGTGCCACAACAGCACGGGCAAGAAGAAGGGAGACCTCGCTCTCGACTGGCGCGAACCGCTTTTGGCCTCCGGGGTGGTTGTGCCGGGCAACCCCGACGAGAGTCCCCTGATCAAGGCTATCCGCCACGAGGAGGATTACGAGCCCATGCCCTCGAAGGGTCCGAAGCTGGCCAAGCTCATCATCAAGAATTTCGAGGACTGGATCCGGATGGGGGCTCCCGATCCCCGATCCAGCAAACCCACCAAGGAGGAGCTCGCCAGCCAGGTGGACTGGGAGGCTGTTCGAGACAAGCGCGCGGAATGGTGGTCCTTCCGGCCTGTTGCCAAGAAGAATCCTCCGCCAGCGGCTGCAGCTGAATGGAATCGCAGCGCGATCGACCGATACGTCTACGAGGGATTGCAGAGCAGCGGTCTGGTCGCCCAGAAGGAAGCTGATCCGGGCACACTGGTGCGTCGTCTCCACCTCATTCTGACCGGGTTGCCGCCCAAGCCTTCGGTGGTGCGGGACTTTGTGAGAAATCCGAGCGAGGAAGTGTATGCCGGCATGGTGGACAAACTGCTTGCCTCCGAGGCCTATGGTGAGCGCTGGGGGCGTTTCTGGCTTGATTGGTTCCGCTACGCGGAGTCCTACGGCAGCGAGGGAGATCCCGGTGTGCCCCACGCCCAGCAGTATCGTGACTATGTCATCCGGGCAATCAATGCGGATGTGCCCTACGACCAGCTTCTGCGCGAGGCAATCGCCGGGGACCTTCTGGAGAACCCACGAGTGCACGAGGAGAAGGGCCTCAACGAGAGTGCGATCGGACCCGCGCACCTGCGCATGGTTCCCCACGGGTTCGGCGTCACCGATGCCTACGATGAGCAGATTACCTTCACCGACAACGCAGTGGACGTTCTTACCAAGGCGACCCTCGGGCTGACGGTGTCCTGTGCCCGCTGCCACAACCACAAGTTCGACCCGATCAGCCAGAAGGACTACTACAAGTTCTACGGGATCATGGTGAGCAGCCGACCCGCCATCGTGAACGTTGACTCGCCCCGATTTCGTGAAATGCACAAGAAGGAGCTCCGGGAGCTCAAGGAGAAGATCCGGGCTGGTCTGGTGACTCACTGGCGCGGACAGATTGACGAAGCGGTCACGAAGTTGAAGGCCGACAAGCTGGACAAGATCCCGGACAGTGATCCGTTGGCGGGTATGGCCAAGCTGCGTGGCAAGCAGCCCCCGGAAATTGGGCGTGAACTCGCTGCCATGCGGAGCAACCACGAGACGGCACTGGCCCACAACGAGAAGGTCAAGGCAGGAGCGACCTACTACGCTGACCTGAGGGACCAGGCAACCTACGACAAGTGGTTCAGGAGCGGAAGCGGGCTCAGTGACAAGGTAAGCCCGGCGGGATCCTTCGTGGTGGCGCGGGAAGGAGGGCGGGCTCTCAAGGCGATTTACCCGTCGGGTGTCTATTCCCACATGCTCTCGGACAAGCACAACGCCACTCTGAGTTCTGCCTTTCACCTGGCCAAGGGCGGGCGTAATTCGATCCGGGCAATGGGGGAGGGCGCCATCGCTCGCTTCACGTTGCGCAGTTACCCACTTTCCCATGGGGGTCTGCATCCCACGCCGGGCCTGCGTCCGCAGGGTGGCTGGATGAATCTCAACAAGTATAGTTACTGGAACGGAGAGAAGGGCTATTATCACATTAATACCGGGTCAGATTCGACCTTTCGGCAGGGAGGCAATGCGCGCTCGTGGTTCGGGGTGTTCGAGGTGTATGCCGGGGACGAATCATTGCGGGACGTCGGCTTCCCGGTAGTGACCCTGGCGGGCACCGAATCGATCCGGGATGAGGCAACGCTGGAACAGTTTTATCGGAACGCGCTGGCGAAAGCCCTCAAGGGATGGGCGGCCGGGAAGCTCAGTGACGCCGAGGCGGTCTTGCTGAACTCGATGTTGAGCAGAGGATTCCTGACCATGGACATTGCGAGCCTTCCTGCCGCGGTCGGTGAACTCGTGGAAGGCTACCGCAGGTTGGAAGCAGAAATCCGCAATCCGGTGCGGGCTCCTGGAGTGATGGACGGTGAGCCGTGGGACCAGCCACTCCTGACCCGGGGTGACTACAAGAAGGAGGAGGATCCCGTGGAGCGGGGCTTCCTCGAGGTATTCGGGGGAAGGCTCTATTCCAAGCAGGCGAGCGGGCGACTCGAACTCGCCGAGGACCTGGTGAGCGAGGAGAACACGTTGTCCACCCGGGTGATCGTGAACCGGCTCTGGCACCATGCCTTCGGACGGGGCCTCGTGGCTTCAGCGGATAATTTCGGAAGGCTCGGCAGAGAGCCCAGCCACCCGGAGCTTCTCGATTACCTGGCGGCGGACTTTCGCGAAAACGGATGGTCCATGAAGCGGACGGTACGTCAGCTGGTGATGAGCCGGGCCTTTCGCTCGGCTTCTTCCGAGCCTACCGCCAATGCCGGTAAGGACGATGCCAATGTGCAGCTGGCCTACTACACGCCGCGACGGCTCGACGCGGAGGCTGTTCTCGACACCATCCGTTTCGTGGCGGCCAACGATGCCGGGCAGCGGGCGGTCTATACCGGGCAGAAACGCAACGGCCTCAACCGGTTTCTCACCGCCTTCAATTATCCTATTCCCACCAGCACGGTGGGAGTGCGTAACGTAACCAATGTGCCAGCCCAGGCGCTCATGTTGATGAACGGTGATACTACGAGGAAAGCGGCTCAGCAGTGGAGTCACCGGGTTAAAACAGATCCGGGATTGAAAACCGATCGTGAGAGAATTCAGAGTTTCTTCCTGCAGGCGTATGCGCGGCCGCCGAGCGAAGCGGAGGTCGCCGCCTGCCTGGATTACCTTTCCGGGAAGGTGAGCGACAAACTGCCCGGATTGATCGAGGAGCAGGAGAAGCTGGGCCGGGCGCTCGCTTCTCTCAGGGAGAGCCGGGTTGAAGCGGTCTCGCCAGTTCTTCGGAGGCTGCAGGGGGAGGTCGATGCGCGCAATGANGCGCAGAAAAAGAAAGGAGTGGTGGCGGTAGACCTGAAGCCNCTGGGGCGTTGGGATTTTGAGGGGGATTCGAGGGATGCCGTTGGTAGCATGCATGGACAGGTCAAGGGCGGAGCGAAGGTGCTCGATGGATCGCTCTTCCTCCGGGGTGGNGGNCTTTGGTCAAACCCGTTGCCGGTCGACTTGGAAGAGTTTACCCTTGANGTCCAGGTGCAGCTCGATGATGCCGACCAGAAGGGGGGTGGCGCCATGGTGCTGCAGACCACTGATGGNAAGTCCTTTGATGGTGTGATCTACGCGGANGTNAAGCCGCGCACATGGCTGAGCGGGAGTGACCGCCACAACCGGACCGAACCCTTTAACGGGCCNGAAGACAAGGAGGCGGACAAGCGTCCTGTGCGAATGATCATGGTCTACAGGGCTGATGGAACAACGATTGCCTACCGGGATGGCAAACCGTATGGNCAGTCGATCAACAAGGGNCGCATGCAGTATAAGAAGGGGAAGGCTCAGGTGGTCTTTGGAATGCGGCACGGGACGGGGCCGGCAGGAGCCCGGGCACTGTCGGGGCGCATTTTCGAGGCGCGCCTCTACGACCGGGCGCTGACTCCGAGGGAAGTGGCGGCCGCTTCNTCCGGGATGCTGCTGGAGGTCGTAACCGAGGAAATGCTGGCTGGGTCCTTGAGCGAGGNGCAGAAGGAAGAAGTGAGCCGGATTGATNCCCGGATCGCCACGCTCGAAAAGCAGNTTGCCAGGCTGGATGATGACATCGCGAGCCGCCGGGAGGCCTTGAATGCCGGTGGGGATCCCTATTTCAAGATTGCCCACGCNCTGTTAAACTCCAAGGAACTGATCTATGTCTACTGAGCCCCTCTCNTCCGTCCTCGACCCGGTCCGTCCGATGCTCTCGGCGGACCGCCGCGAGTTTCTCAAGCTNACTTCCAGCGGGGTAAGCGCNCTCGCNCTCTCCAGTCTCCTGAACAAGGGCTCGGCTGCCACGGTGGGTGCGGCAGTGCCGAAGTTGCATCATCAGCAGAAGGCCAAGGCGGTGATCCTGCTCTACATGTCGGGAGGATTCTCGCATGTGGATTCCTTCGACCCCAAGCCGAAGTTGAAGGAGATGCATGGCAAGCCGNTGCCCATGACGATAGAGCGCACGCAGTTTGATGCCAACGGGAACATCATGGCTTCGCCGTGGGAGTCGAAGAAATGGGGCCAGTCCGGCCTGGAGATGACGAACATGTTCCCGAAAATCGCGGAGTGTGCGGANGACCTGGCCATCACGCGCTCGATGACCGCAAAGTTCAGCGAGCACNCGCAGGGAAACTTCTTCATGCACACCGGCTTTCCCTTCCTGGGCTATCCCAGTGCCGGTTCATGGGTGACCTACGGATGTGGCACGGAGAACCCGAACCTTCCCGGGTATGTTGTTCTCCGCTCGAACAAGGCCTCCATTCCACATGGCGGAGTGAGNATCTTCGGAAACGCCTTCCTGCCCGCCACGACCCAGGGGTCGATCTTCAATATTACCGACAAACAGGCGGTTCCCAATATCAATCCAGCCATGCTCAAGGCCGAGCAGCGCCGGGCGCTNGACTTGATTGGAACCCTGGACCGGGGCTTCGCAGACCGGGTAGCGGCCAAGGATGCGGTCATCTCCTCGATCAGGAACGCAGAGACCGCCTTTCTCATGCAGCAAGCCGTGCCTGAGCTTACCGATATCAGCAAGGAGACCGAGGCCACCCGCAGGATGTATGAAATCGACAGCAAGGACGCCAACAAGGCCCAGTACGGGCGGCAGTGCCTCATGGCGCGGCGCCTCGTCGAGCGGGGTGTTCGCTTCGTTGAGCTCTCTTGCGCCAGCTACGGGATCGGAGCGGGTGGCGGGGGTAANCCATGGGACCAGCACGGGGATTTGAAGCGTGGGCACGGTGCGATGGCAGGGCAGGTTGATGGTCCCATCGCGGCNCTCATCAAGGATCTCAAGGACCGCGGGATGCTCGAGGAAACCCTGCTGGTCTTCACCGGGGAGTTTGGGCGGACGCCCTTCTCCCAGGGATCGCACGGACGCGATCACGATCCCTTCGGATTCAGCGTCTGGCTTGCTGGAGGAGGAATCAAGGGGGGCACGGCGGTGGGAGCGACAGACGAGTTCGGCTACAAGGCAGCGGTCGACGTAGCTACTGTCTACGATCTTTGGGCCACCGTTCTGCACCAGCTCGGAATCGACCACGAGAAGCTGACCTACCGCTGGAGCGGGCGCGACCTGCGNCTTACCGATGTGCACGGTCACGTATGGAAGGACATGGTCTAATGCGTCCAGGCCGGGCGGCGAGGGTGCGATCTTTTTTTGCCNATAGTCTCCTGGCTCCGGGCAGATCATTTACGGTGGCCGGGGGTGGTAGCTGTCCTCCCGTGGCTGGCAGATCGGCTTTTGNACCCCGTTCGTATCCTNGAGGTGGGTAGCACAGNCANTCCCAGTTNNGCNGATACCTGAGGAAGAGCGGGGCGGGATGTCCTTTCGGCTGCCGGGGGGAGATGGGCTACCAGAAGGTGTAGCTGCCACCCACGCCTACGCTGAACCCACTGAGGTCAACGCGGAATGAGCTGTTTCCCACCTGTCCGCTGAGATCCTCGGTATGGTCATAGCGGAGCCTGGCCTCTACCGCGAAGTTTTCACTTACCTGGTAGCCGGCGCTTCCCTGCAGGTAGAACCCCCAGAGCACGGAGCTGCCAAGGTTGCTTGCGCTGGTCGTGCTGATGGCGACAGGAGCGGCGTTGTTGATCTGCTGGAAGAGCTGGTCAGTGCGCTCGGCGTCCCAGGAGGCCACGTTGAGAGCCACCCCTGCCCCGAGGGTGCCGTAGAAGCGATCCCTGAACTGGTAGCTGGCCTCCGCGCCGACTGAGATGCTCCAGGTGTCCACTTCGAGGTGCTCCGAAATGGAGTCGTTCCACACNGCGACATCCGTGCTGCGCAAGGTGGGCGTGAGGACGCGGCTGTTNGCGACCGGCTCATTCGGAACAAGCGGGGCAACGATACCGGGCGCCCCGGTGTAGGGAGCCTGCCGGGGCAGGCTCAGGCCGGTGATGTCAAAGGCATCGGAGGCGGCCACATCGAAAATATCCCTTTGCTCGCGCCCGGAGATGGTGTTCAGGCCCCGGCGGTCTCCATTGATTTGGGTGAAGGAAAGATGGAGGGAGGGCCCCACGCTCCAGCCATTGCCTGCTTCCTGCTGATAATGGAGTTTGAGGTAGGGAGCGAAATTCCAGTCCCGGTCCGCGTCCCAGGAGGTGGAGTTCCCCCCGCTTGAGCGTTCGACATCGCGGCGCTCTCCACCGGTCGCATTGTAGGTGAGGCGGTTGCCCTGGATTTGACTGAGGTTGTCGTATCCGTAGTCGGTCGTGCGGGTAGCCCGTGCGTCGGGGCGCACGAACCCGTTGTCATAGATGCGGGAAGCCGGACCGGTGGCGGCACCGATCCCCGGCACGGGGGTCGTACTGGGCTGCCACAGGCCGGGGATGGTGAGATCGCTACGTCCGGTATCGAAGTCGATGGCGCCGATGTTGCGCCAGGAGAGGCCCGCACCGAAAAGCCAGCGGCCCGGGGAGGACGGTGGCGTCACGGAGAGAGNGGTCTTGGCGGACTTTGCAGAAGGCAGAAGNCCACTCTTCGGAGAGGGGGCAAGGGTGGCCTTCGGAGAGGGCTGCAAGGCCCCGCTGGAGGAGGGCGNGAGAGCGTCCTTGGGTCCCCGGGCGTCCTCCCCCGCAGGGGTGTCGGCCAGGGGAAGGAGCAGGAAGAGAAGAGCGAGTCCAGAGCGGAACTTCATGGATCAGGGCGGTGCGGGTTAGCGGGCGTTGGACTTGTGCACGACACGGTAGAGCCTGGTATTGACCGTGCTCGGATGGCTGGGAGTCTTGGGTGGGCCATTGTCGACCCACTGGGTCACGTTGGCTCCTGCGGTCACGGCGGGCAGGACATCGAACCAGTTCTCGCCGTTTTGGCTGTATTGAATGGTGTAGGAGTCTCCCGGTGTGGAGAGGAACTCGAGGAGTTTGTCTCCATTGGGAAGGGAGTCGATCCGCTCAAGTTGCACACCCGCACCTGAGGTTGCCACTTCGACGGCATCGAGGAGCTCGATCTCGAAATCAGCCTCGAATCCGCCCGAGGCATCGGCCTGGAAGTATTCGACCACCAGATCCACGCTTTCTCCAGCTGCAAGCGTCTGGTTGTAGAGAAGGAAGGACCGGCCATCCGATTGCCCCTGGGCGTTGTATACGGTCACTCCGTCGGGCAGCCCGTTGATGAGGACGCGGAAGGCGGGGAGCCCGAGGGGGTTGTTGTTGGTGATGGTTACCGTCTGCTTGAAGAGGGCGGTCTGGAAATCGAGGGTCATTTCGCCGGCCGTGGCAGTGACGCTCGAGGGGCTCACCACGCTGGTTGCCTCGCTTGCGAGATCATCTGCAGGATTGATACGAGGTTCGTTTCCTGGGGCCAGGGCTGCGGAAGTTGTGATGCTGCCTGCTCCCCCGGGGACTGCGGCCGGGACACTGTAGACGATCTGGAAGGTCCTGCTTTCGCCTCGGGGCAGGTCGCCGATGATCCAGTCAGATTGGTTTCCGGCGGTCACGGTCACACCCGCAGGTAGATTGCGCTCAAGGCCGGTAGCCACGCCGCTGGNNTCGCTCGGCCCGTTGTTGGTGACGAGGACCGTATGAATCAGGTTGCCAGGCAGGTCGAAGCCCGCCAGCACGGGATCCCGGGATTCCGTCACTGCGAGGGTGAGATCGGTTTCCCTCCGGACGGAGGTGCTGGCAATGATGGAGTTGTTCTGTGGATTGACGTCGGTCTGCTCGAGGGAGACCACCGAGGCCTCGTTGGTGATGGTATCGGCCCCCTCGGCCGCGGACGGGCCGGCGGTGAGAAGGAGGCGGAGGATGGCGGTCGTTCCAACCGGGAGGTCGCCCACGGTCCAAAGGTCCTCGGCGAGGCTGGTNCCGGCTCCTGCATCNACTGAGCTCAGAATCACTCCTGCAGGCAGGGTGAGGGTGTCGCGGATTGCGACCCCGGTAGCGAAGGATGGCCCGTGGTTTGTGACGGTCACCAGGTAGTTCAGGTTCTCTGCTCCCGATCCGGCGATCACCGGATCAGCCGATGCCGTGTTGGTGACCTGGAGGTCGACCCTNGTGATGATGGAAGTGGAAACCGTGGCGGTAGTGAGTTCTGATGAATTGGTTTCATTTACACTGGCCAGGGTAGCGCTGCTGGAAATGACATTTGCGCCGGCGGTTGCGGTTGGTNCCGCCGTGAGTGAGATCGTCAGGGAGGCAGTTGCGCCCGAGGCCAGTGTGCCCAGGTTCCAGGCGTTGTCGTCGTAGGAACCCTCCTGCGGGACAATGCTTTCCACCACTACGCCGGCAGGAAGCGTGAGGGCCTCCGTAATGGTGAGACCGGTGGCAGTGGACGGTCCGCTGTTGCTGGCAGTGAGGGTGTAAACGAGGTTGTTGCTGCCGGATCCCGCCACCACGGGTTGGGCGGAGGCCGTCTGGGTGAGGCTGACCGAGACAATGGGCGTCACCACCAGGGTATCGCTGGCAGCCCCGCTGTTGCCGAGTGAACTGGTGAGTTCACCGGTGGTGTTTTGATAGGTTCCTCCTTCCAGGCTGACGACGTTCACTCGCACGGTGCATACCGTGCCCGCNGGGACGGTGCCGCCGCTAAAGGAAAANGATGGCGCACCAGGNCCNCCACTGACGCTTCCGTTCAAGCAGGTGCTGGAGTAGTTGATCGGGTTGGCAAGCACCAGCCCGTCCGGCAGGGAATTGCTGAATGAAACATTGAGGGCATCCAGGGAGGATGTGGAGTTGTCGATCGTGTAGGTGAGGGTGGCCGCCTGGCCGGCATTGGGGTTGGGTGGGGCAAACGATTGCGTGAATCGCGGCGGAGGGAGCACAGCGAGCGTGGCGGAGGTAGCCGGGCTCTGGCCCAGGGACGAGCTGAGGACGCCCGTGGTCGTGAGGTAGTTNCCGGGGACCGCACTGGTCACTTCGAAGGTCACGGTGCAGGTTTCGCCGGCAGGAACGGAACCGCCGCTCAGTCCAATTTGTCCGGCTTCCGGACCGGTGAGGACCTCGCCGTCGGGGCACGTCGTTGCAACATTGAGGGGAGTCACCAGCGACAGGCCGTCGGGAAGGGTCGCGGAGAAGTTCAAGTCTCCGGCAGCAAGGGCGCTGGCACGGTTGTCGATGGTGAANGCGAGGATACTGGTTCCNCTCCCGGGAATNGCGGNGGGCTCGAAGCTGGCGGCGAGGGTNGGGGGAATGGGTTCCACGCTCAGGGTGTCGGTGGCGGGAAGAGCCACCCTTGCCACCCCGCCGACGTCCGCANTCAGCCGGCTGGTGACNTTGAGGTGTGGTCCNAAGCGGGCATCCACCGGGACGGAGACTTCCACGCTGAAGGCACACGTTTCTCCCGGGAGGAGAGTGCCCCCGGCGATCGAGAGAAGGTCCGTGCCTGAGATGCTGGATCCGGGTCCGCAGGGCTCGATNTTGATTTCGGGAACGTCAATGGTAATGTCATCGAACCAGGCTTGGACGATCTCACTGGCGGAGGTGGATCGGTTGGTATAGGCCCCGAAGACAAGGGTGTGAGTCCCGGCCCCGAGGCTGACATCGACGGAGGCAACCCGCCACCCTGAGTCCTGNGCGTTCTGGTTGTCACTGGTNCCGTCAAACCTCAGCAGGGAATTGCCGGGGCCGTCCCCCNGGCGCGTCCCATTCACGGTGAGGACTGCTTCCCCATACTCCNCGTTGTCAAAATCCCCGGCAAGGTTGATCCGGTAGCGCAGATTGATGGTGGCCACGGCCGCTTCCTCAAGAGTGAAATCGCGGGTCCAGCCACCCGAGCTTTGAGGGCTGAAGAAACTGGCGAAAAATCCCTGGCCGCCNGTCTGGACCTGCAGGGCTCCCCCGGTAAATCCACCCACCGGGTCGAGCTGGCCGGAGGAGTAATCCGGATCCTCCTGGTCCTGGAAGGGGTCGTCGACATAGGTGAAGCCGCCGGTGGGCGCCTGCGATCCCGGCACGAGCTGCAATTGGAACCCGACATCGCTGCTCTCCAGGGTGTTCTGGTGGACTTCGACAGCGATGGAATTGATACCCTCGACCAGCACTCCGTTGAGGTTGACCCCGACGGCGGAGAAGGTGGCCTCATTGCCGAGGCCAGAGAGGGTGGTGGTAGTCACCGCCCCGGCGGGCATGCTCGGGGTCCGGAAGACCTCGGTCCCGTTGATGTAAACGATGCCTCCGTCATCAACGAGGTATTCGAGGATCCATTCCGGTTCGGCCACCTCTTCGGCGGTTAGTTCGAATGTATTGCGGAACAGATAGGTAGTGACAAGATTCTGGCCGTTGGGTGCGGCGTCAATGCCGAGGAGCAGATCGGGGGCCCCGGGGAAGGCGTCAATCGTGCCAGTCTGGATGGGGACGAGCTCGGATTCCCAGGGGCCGATGGTAGAGGTCGCTACATCGAAATCTACGGAGTTCCAGGCATTGCCGCTCTGGTCGGTAGGGTAGCCCTGGTTCGCTCCGTTTTCATTCTCGATACGGTCGAGGTATTCCCACTCGAGGCCGATGACGGGCCCACCGGTTGCGCCATCAAAGTTCGCGTTGAGGAGCCTGCCGCCCCGGGTGGGGATCTCGGTAGCGACCAGGCCGGACAGGGTAGCCTCAAGGTCATCGGTGAACTCCAAGTTGGTAATGCTGTCAGTCGTGCTGTTGTTGGTGATGGAGAACTCGAGCCTGCCCTTTGCCCCCGGAGCGATCGGGTTGTCGAGGAATTCCTTTGTGAAGGTTACATCTAGAATGGAGGCGGGATCAATTACCTCAAGCTGGGCTGCGGCACGGCCCCCGGAAACAACGTCGTTGCTGGTGGCTCCCCTTGCAGTGAGGTTTTCCGAGAGGCTCAGGTGAATGCCGGGAGTGACTCCCACGACCTCGAGGGTAAGGGTGCAGGTTTCTCCGGCCGGCAGGGGAATGGGATCCTCGGGAGAAACCTCGATAGCCTGAGTCCCGTTGATTGCGGTAATACTTATGCCAGGACATGAGGTTGAGACAGCGGGGGGAGTTGCGATGGCAATGCCGGAGGGGAAGAGGTCGCTTACTGAAAGGTTGAGGATGTCCTCGGTGCCCTGATTCTCGATGGTGTATACCAGGGTTGACCGTCCCCCCAGGGGGACAAGGTCGGGAACAAAGCGCTTGCTGAATCCAAGAGCGGGAGTGTCCGGAGTAAGCAGGGTTACCCCTGCAACACTGCTCAGCCCGGCATCAGAGCTGAAGTCGGTGATGGAAAGATCATGGGGGCCTGCTTCCGATGGGGTCACGATGGCCCTGATCTCGCAGGAGCCACTGGCAGGCACTTCTCCTCCACTCACGCGCAGCAGGCTCCCGTCCCCCTCAACGGCAATGGTGCCGCCGCACTCAGTCACCGGGCCACTGACCCGGACTCCCTCGGGCAGTGGGAGGGTAAACTCGATATTACCAAGGGCGTCTGAGTTGACCGCATTATCAATGATGATGGTCAGCTCGGAGCTGCTTCCCACTCCGACCTCATCGGGCGAGAGGGCCATTGAGACGGCCGGCAGATCCGGGGATTGGGCGGACGACCAGATGGGAGTTAGAAAAAGGAGGCCCCCCAGGATCAGACGGCGAATGCGGGCCACGGATGGGTGAACAGAGAGGGAAGGCGGGTTCATTGCAGGCAAGGGGCTCTCAGGCGGGCCAGATCCTGTTTAGCGACTCGACTGGAAACAATCCAATTTCCTGTGAATTCACGTGGTTTTTTGAGGGCAGGGGGCCTGCTGGGCGTCTAGGAATTACCGTTTTTGGGTGAGTTTGAAGGGTGAAGATACCTGAATTCAGGCGCCCGGAGAGAAGGTTAATGGCAAACCCGGCTTGAAGAATGATCTGATTTCGGGGAGATTATCGACACTCCACGCCGCCCCCGGCCTCAGGCAGCAGGTGTGGAAACCCTCAAATTCATGAAGTTCACGAGCCCTCCGACTCGCGCCACCTCAAGGGCGGGATTCACGATGCTGGAGCTGCTCATCGCCATAGCCGTGGTGATGGTGCTGGCGGGCATCACCCTGCAGGTGATGAACAATGTCCGCCAGAAGGCCTACCTCGCCCGCGCAACGCAGAAGATCAAGGACCTGGGGCAGGCCTTTGTTACCTACACCAGTGACAACGGGGGCCTCCTTCCGAGGGAAAACTATTCCGGCTCGGGAGATACCTGGGATGCCGCGTCCGATGAAGAGGCGTTGGAAGTGTGGTATAACGCGCTTCCAACCCAGATGGGCTACCGGTCGGTGGGAGAAATCGGGGAAGAGGGCAAGCCCCACATCTTCTATGACGAATCCTACCCTCTCTACGTCTCCGGCGCCCCCTACCCGAAGAGTGACAAGAAACTCGAAGAGCCTATGTATGCCGTCGGCATGAACAGCCGATTACAGCGTCGGGAGAATGATACCGGCAACAAGCCACAGGGGACGCTCTCTTCAATCCAGGCGCCGGTCAATACCGTGATTTTCCTGGAGCGTGGCATGCCGAAGGACAAGAAGGTGATCAGGTCGCAGGCCAATTTCTCGGCCTCCCCCAAGGCGGGTCCCAAGGCCTTCGCAGGCCGTCACAATCAGCAGGGTATTCTTCTCTTCGCGGATGGACACGTGGAGGTGAAATCGCCCTCGGACATCATCACTGGGAGTGGCAAGGTGAAGACCTTGGAAGACGGGAGCAGCGTGGTTTGGACCCGTGATCCCGACGATGATCCCAACTAGGGAGGTGTAAGCGGGAGGGGGTCGCGCCTGTGGACCATCCTCCGGACCCTGCTGCCGGGGGAGCGACACCTGCCCCGGTTTGCATTGCACGGGGCTACGGTCCGGCAAAACTACCTCGGTTCTCCCTTGCTCGCACTTGGGATGGGCCTGAGGCCTCCCGACCCCGGACTGGTCAGTTCCTTCTGCAGCCAGAGGAGGCCGGCGAGGTTGTCCCGCAGGACCTCCTTGGTATCGAGATGACTCTGGTGATCAATAATCCCGATCGGGCCCCGGTAGCCACTCTCGATCACGGCCCGGAGCATGGACAGTTCGTGCCGGCCCTGGCCCAGGTTCAGGATCTTTGGTTTCGCTCCTGGGTTCATCCCGTTGAGGTTGAGACAGTGGAGGTAGGGTTGCATCAGCTTGAGGATGGAGGGCCAGTCGCTGATGTGGTCGTGCCCGTGATGCCAGTTGTAGACAATCCCGACCTGCTTGTGGCCTAGCTCGTGAAGGGCCTGGCAGACGGACACCAGGTTGGCGGGCTCGCCACCCCAGCCGCCGTGATTGTAGAGACCGAGCTTGCACCCGAGTTCCGCGGTTTCCTCTGCGAGCGGGACGAGGGATGCAGCCGCAGCCGCGACATTCGCCGACTGACTGGGCTTCCCCGGGCTGGTGAGGCTATACCAGATCTGGGGATGGAGGTTGTGCTTGCGGAAGAGTCGGAAGGCCTCCTCGTGGCGACCCCAGAAGGCAAAGTATTCGATACCGTGTTTCTCATACTGCAGGATCTCTTCCTCGAACTCTGCGACGTGCCTCGCGCGCCAGTCGTAGGCGCAGCGTTTCAGGCCCAGCTCGGTGAGCATGGCGGCCCGTTCCGCGGGGCCGCGCTTGCGGGCGTCGAATGGCACGACGCACCAGGCGACCAGCTTGTCCCTTCCCAGGTTGGCAGGCAGCTCAAAAGCCGGGCAGCTCGTGGCAGCCAGCACGAACAGGTTTCCAAGGAGAAGAATGGCAGCGCGGGTCATGACGGATGCTAGCGGATCCCGCCTTGGGGTGTCGAGGGCGAGGAATCTGTCCTCGCGTTTCCGCGTGCGGGACCTAGCCTCTCAGGTTGCCATGAAAGCAATTCTTTATCCTGCCTTCTGCAGTCTTGTTATCGCTATGGGAGCCGGGGCTGAGAACTGGCCTTCCTGGCGGGGTGACCTTCTGGGGTCGGGAGTGACCTCGGAAACGCAATTTCCCGGCCAGTGGGGCCCGAAGAAAAACCTGCGCTGGCGTATCGAACTGCCCGAGCGGGGGAACTCGACCCCGGTGGTGCACGGGGAGCGCGTGTTCCTGACTCAGGCGGTGACTGGCGAGAGCTGGCGTGGGTTGATGTGTCTCGACCGCCAAACTGGAAAAGAGGTCTGGAAGCGGGGAGTGATTTACAAGGCCAAGGAACGCACGCATCGCGCAAACCCCTACTGTTCCGCATCGCCCGCCACGAATGGACGGATTGTGGTGGCGTCCTACGGGTCGGCGGGAGTGGTAGCTTATGACATGGAGGGGAAACAGCTCTGGCAGCGTGACCTGGGGGCGATCGATCACGTGTGGGGAAACTCCACCTCGCCGGTCCTCTTCGAGGACCTGGTCATTCACTACCACGGACCGGCGACCAACGCAGTGCTCTACGGCCTGGATGCGGGGACTGGTGAGACGCGCTGGGAGTGGAAGGAAACATCCTGGGAACCCGGCAAGCGGACGGACGGGTTCCAAGGGCGTGAAGATGAGGGGGTCATTGGATCCTTCAGCACTCCCATCGTGGTGAAAGTTGGGACGGGGACCGAGCTCATCATGAGTTTTCCGATGGAGTTGAAGTCCTTTGATCCGCGGAACGGGAAGGTGCTCTGGACGTGCTCCGGGCTCAATCCTCTGGTGTATACTTCACCAGTCTACTCGGATGGAATCGTGGTTGCGATGGGTGGCTACAAGGGGAACTCAATCGGTGTGAGAGTGGGCGGAAGGGGAAATGTGACGGAATCTCATCGCCTCTGGCAGGAGGTCCGGCACAACGGAGGGATCGGAACGGGTGTCGTGGTTGGTGGGCATCACTTTTACCACAATTCAGGGGGAGTTGTTTTTTGCGACAGCATGAAGTCGGGCGAGACGATTTGGAAAGCACGGCTGCCGGGAGCGGGCAAGTCATGGGGCTCATTCATTCTGTCCGGACAGTTGATTTACACCCTGAGCCAGGCTGGAGATACCGTTGTCTTCAAGGCCTCCCCCGAGGGGTTGGAGGTGGTCGGGCAGAGTGACGTCGACGAAGAAACCAATTCTTCGCTGGCCGTTTCTGGTGGCAATGTCTTTCTGCGAACCCACAAGGCCCTCTGGTGTTTTGCGGTGAAACCGGATGCCTGATTCCCGCGGCGTCACTCTGGGAGGAAGGGCGAGGCCTCCGGGGGAGCCTGGAGGTCGCGATGATCCGTGAAGCCGAGAACCTTGCCCTCACACCGGTGGTCCATCACGAAAGACGCTCCGGGCGCTTTTCGCGGCTGGAAAATCATACTCAGATTCTGGTTTCTCAGCGACGGCTTGCGGGAGTTTACCGGTTACTGCATCGGCGGTATCGAAGTGGCCCGTTCCCCGGAAAGCCCGGGCTTGTCCTTTTGAAATATCTCGCCTGTCCGTGCTGCCATCGTCAGGATGGCTTCTTCATGAAAGAGGGGTATGCATCTGGTTCGGAAAAGATTGTGCGTCTCCTCGGCATGATCTTCCTGGTGGCGGCAGCGGTTTCGGATGCGCAGGAAGTGCCGGTCCAAGTTGGTGTGGCCAAGATGGACGTTACACCCACTCATCCCGTGGTGCTGGCAGGCTACGGCGGGCGCACGGCGGAATTCGAGGGAATAGATACGAAGTTGTGGGCGCGGGCCCTGGTGATCGGAGAGCGGGATCCGGTTGCCATCGTGGTTCTCGACAACTGCGGAGTGCCAGCAGCGGTGAAGGAACGCGTGGTGAGTAAGCTGGGCGATTCCGGGGTGACGTCCGAGCGCCTGGTAGTGGCCGTGACGCATACTCACAACGCACCCAGCCTGGTGGGCTATGCACGTATCCTCTGGGCCGGTCGAACGAGCAGGGAGCAGGAAGAGCGCATGGAGCGATACACCGAATTCGCTGCGTCCAGGATGGCGGAAGCGGTCCTTGCAGCACTGCAGAATCGTGAGCCCGCCCATCTCTCATGGGGGCAGGGACGAGTCACCTTTGGAGGTAACCGGCGCGTATTGGAGCGAGGGCAGTGG
>PBLI01000069.1 GCA_002721695.1 Roseibacillus sp.
TCGCCGAGAAGGTCTTCGGCATAGGTCCCTAGCCAGGAATACCCCGTCCGCCGCTCGTAGGAAATTTCCGCCAGCGATTTTCTGGGCACACCATCTCGACTACAGAAAATTGGCTGGTTTGTCCTGAGATCGTAAAACCGCGCCCACAAAGAGGGTGCGCCGGGCTCTTTCAGCACGAGGTAGTCGAACCCTCTTTGAGTGGAGGCATCTTCCCTGCGCACAAGCCTGACACCCTCCAGCCTCGACTTTTCGAACCAGCTCACAGCACCTTCAATGGAGGCGATCACGTCGTTCCCAGGGTTCTCGATCCCCATCAGGAAACGCACGATCCCAACGGACTCTGCGCCACTCAGAGAAGCAAGCTCGTATGAACGGGCCCTTTCCGGAGCGAGGGAAATTTTATCGTGTTGCGCGCACCATACAGTCAGCTCCCCGGACACTCTGATCTGACACTTGAGGATGCAGGCTATCCCCCGTTCTACCGCCATGGCGCACTCCTCCCTCACCTCCGACGATATAAAGTTATAGCAGCCTTGTCCGGTTGACACCTTTCGCAGGAGAGTCATCACGCCAATCATGGCGTTGTCGTTGAAGGTAACGTGCTGCTGGTAGCCCTTCGGGTCAGGGAAGCGTTGAGGCCACCCCCCGTTTTCGTATTGTCCGCCCAGCAGATAGCGTATACCTGCCTGGACTGCGCTCTTGAACCGCCCCTCGCTGGTCTTCGCAAAAGCCTCAGCGAGGATTCGAATTTCAGTATGAGTTGCGCCATTGTCCACAGTAGCGTCGTTGTTGAACACGTCTCCTTTGAGGCGGTTTTTCTCCTCCTCCGTCAATAGACGCCTTCGATCATAGTTCTTGGGCCAGCCTCCACTTCTCCTCTGATAGAGAAGGACCGTATCGGCCATCTCCAGCGCTGAGACGGACCGCCCCTGGGAGACGAGCGCAAGGCCGCTCCCTTTCCCTTTTGGAAGGGAGGCCGCTGATGGTTTCTGCGACTGGTCCTCCCGATCCCCGAGGGCTATGAAATGCCCACAGCCTGAGAGGATCAGAGAAAACACGGCAGCAGAATTCATCGCGGCAAGAATTTAGCAGAAATCCGCCGGGGGTCGAGGGGCCGTCCTGACTTCGAACGAAGGGCCTGAACCATTTCGGTGACGTCCTGCCTCCCCCTCACGATACTTCCTGAAAAGGGTTACTGAGGATCGCCTTAATAAATTTGGAAATCCCCTGTTCCTGCCCCGGTTGGAAAAGTGATGAAATCCACCACGAAATTCCCCCGCCGGCTCTCCTCCTTCGTTCACGCCTGCCTGTTGCTCGGCAGCATTGCCATTTTACCGGAGGGTCTCGTGGCGGATCCTGAAATAGATCCCGCAGAAATTGAGCTTCTAGACTTTGAGGTCTGGCGCCGCGAGCGCGGTTACTGGTTCGGCGAATACACGCTCCTGAATCCTGCCGGAAACTCGAACTACGCGGCCTCCGACAATCCCACGAGCGGCCAATACAATTACCGGAAGTATTACGGATTCATCAACCTGCAGGTCAAGGGCAGCGAATTGAAGCAACGCAATATCTTCCTGCGGCCGGCCCTCGACCTGGCAGGAAAGGATCTCAACGCCGATGGGACGGTATCCATCAACGAGCTGGACCATTTCGGGTTTACTTCCCCATATGACTACGAGATCGACCTTGTTACCAAGATGGCCACACCCATGCAGGATGGCGTGGATGCCGGGCTCCTACCGTTTAATTTTACCGAAGCCACTGAAAAGACCTTTACTGCTGACCAGAGTGCCACCGACCGGTCCGGAAACCTGACTGGGAGCTACTTCGGCATTCCCACGACGACCACTATCATCGGGGACGACACAGTTCTTTACCGGGTCGGGGCCGGCACCATCTTCCAGAACCAGCTCACGACCCTCCCCGGTAATGGCACGCGGGTCAGAACCGCACAGGGCTTCTACAACGGGGTGCCCGCATATGCGAGCTACTACCGTGAAACAAGGTTCGAGGACGATGTGAACGACTACGGTATCGTCACCAAGTCGGCTCGCGAGAAATTCCTCGAGAAGCTCGCAGAGTTCAGGGCTCTCCATAATGTGCCCGCAATAAATCAGACCCCTGATGCGGAAGCCTTCTTCACGACCGGGCTGGAGGAACCGGAACCGCTTCCCCCGGTCAGCAATCTTCCGGACTGGAAGGTCCAGCACTTTTCCGGCGACCAGCTACTGGACCCTGCCATCTCGGGAGACCTCGCTGATCCGGATGGTGATGGCATGGACAATCTTCTTGAATACGCCCTCGTGGGCAATCCCGGAAGTCCGGACGTCAGGCTGCTGCCCGAACTGGTCAGGGTGACCGACCCCGCCGGGACCAAATACCTGGCGCTGCGTTACCGAACCCGGATAGGGGCGAGCGATGTCGTTTATGCCCTCGAATCCTCCGTTGACCTGGCCACCTGGCTGCCGGTCAAAAGCGCTGTATCCGTGGACTCCGTCGATAATGGAGATGGATCCCTTACCGTCACCTTGCGCCTCACCAAAGCTATGAAGCAGGATGCGCGGCGTTTCCTCCGGCTGAAGGTGACTACGAACTAGAGACCGCATGGGCCGTCACCGTGGAGGCCGGTCTTACCGGCCTCCGTGCAGCTCGACGTGATCCTGCAGATGCTTGATGCGCTCCCTGGTAAGCTGGGTCTTGCGACCATAAAACAGGAGCGGGGCAGCGGAACCGCCCCGCATGGCATCGGCATGGAGCATGGCCTCCGCGTCCCGGAAGGCGATCCAGGCCCGCTGGGCCTGGCGCAGAAGCTCGACCCCTTTTTCATCAGGGGTCACCGCGAGCGCCTTCTTGTAGATCGCATTGAGTTCAAGGTCGGCTTTCTCCAGGATCTTGCGGCCCTGGGCGTTCAAGTCCTGCTGGGATTGACCATGCAACGGACTTACGACAAGCATCAGGCAGCTCACGACGGCAAAAAGGATTGGGATTTTCACGGACGAATTCTGCCCCGTCGCTGAGCTGTGTCAACGAAGCGGCCGCCTGTTTCAGGGACCGATTCCTCAAGCCCCCTGGGGATGCTCAGGCCGTGGCATTATCAGCAAACCGTTGATGGTTAGAGGTTCCTGAGTCGCATCGATTTCTCGAAGCCTGAGGGGCAAGCAGAAGGGAAATTGGCTCCGCCCCCCCCCACCGCCAACACTCGATTTGGGGGAATTTGAAACTTAGGCTAAATTGAAAACACAGGGTGCAGTGAAGGCTTTCGTTCCCGCCGGGATTCTCCCGGGATTTTAGTCGCGCCAAATCAGGTTTCCGAATAACGCTTTTTACCCTCGCGCGGTGAAAAAGTGTTGGTCCTACGGCTCGGATATGTAAGCTCGTCCCGACATGAAAAAAATTCTGATCCTTATTGGCGCAGCTGCAATGACTACCTTCTCGTTGACCTCCTGTGCCAGCTCCAAGGCCAAGTGCTGCGGAACTGACGGCAGCTGCTGTGCAGGCGCCGTTGAACACAGCCACAAGTAAGTTGCTTTCCCAGACATGCTCCCTGGTCCTGCGACCCTGAAGCTAGTCTGAAAGCTCACCCAAGGCGATTCGCGAAGTCCGGTTCTCCGGGCATCCGAATCGCTTTTTTTGTGCCCCCCGAACAGAGTCTCCGGTCGGAACACCCGGTGATCAGCCCTCCCGTTTTTTCCGGTTCCTAACTTTAGTCCAAGTGCCTGGGCAGTTCACCGGTCCCCTCGGGATGATGGACAGAAAGCGCCTATTGAATACCCGCCCTTGCCCTCTACAGCACGCTTCGTTTTGTTCCACACCGTGCGATACCCGCGCGAACGAGCCCCAGAGCCGCATGGTCATGACCTGCCGCGAACCAGCTACCCTAACACCCCAGGGACTTTTTTTAATTCATGGTCCTGTTCTGGGGAGGACGTCGACCGTGCTTTCGGGCAGCAAGCGCCAAACTGCATAAAACGCTAACCCCAAAAAAGAGTCCGTTCAAGCAAGCCGTCGAATCGGGCAACGCTCCACCAGCTCTCCCATCCGACCTGCATTTCCCTTTTACATTTGTCAGGTGGAAGGGGTTCTGTTGTCATCTTCCTGTCTGCAACCTCCTAGAGAATACGTCACACAATGAACCTGTTTAGCCAGATCCACTCATTCTCAAAGCTCTCCCTTACGAAGCGCAAAAAACCCATTGGGGCTGCCTTGCTGGCGACAGCTATTCCGATCGTAGCCGCGGTGGCAATGATCCAGCCCGTCAATGCCGAAGACGCCAAGGCAGCGTCAAAGAATGGAGTTGAAAAGATCAAGGTCCTGCTCATCGACGGTCAGAACAATCATGACTGGAGAAGGTGTTCCCCGGTGATGATTTCCACCCTCGAAGCCACCGGCAGGTTCAGCATCGACCGAGAGACTGTCACCGAGGCTGATGTTATTGACTGGATCGTGGACTTTTCAAAATACGATGTGGTCCTTTCCAATTACAACGGCAAGTCATGGCGCGAGAAGACCAAGACTGCCTTTGTCGACTATATCAAGGGAGGTGGCAACTTGGTCGTGGTTCATGCTGCGGACAACTCCTTCCGGAATTGGAAGGAATACAACCTCATGATTGGCCTTGGAGGCTGGGGAGGTCGCAATGAAACCGACGGCCCCTACGTATACTGGAAGGATGGTGAATTCGTCCGCGACACCTCCAAGGGCCGCGGGGGCTCACATGGTGCCGGCTGGGAATACAAGGTCATCGTTCGTGACAGGGAGCATCCCATCACCAAGGGCTTGCCTGTCGAATTCCTTCAGGCCAAGGAGGAACTGTATGACCGCCTCCGTGGGCCGGCAGAAAACATGAATATTCTGGCAACAGCCTTCGCAAAGGGCGGATCCAACCGCCACGAGCCCGTTCTGATGACTATCAGCTACGGCAAGGGTCGCATTTTTCACACCGTCATGGGGCATGACGCAAAGTCCATGCTTGGAGTAGCCTTCCAGGAAACCCTCATCCGCGGAACCGAGTGGGCTGCAACCGGTAAGGTCACCTTCCCGCCGGTCAGTGCAGAGGTTCTTCCTGTGGATCGGGCCGCATCTCGTGATCCAAAGGAAATCAAGGCTGCACGCTGAGGACCTTCTTTGGGGCATGCCTCGTAAAGCAATGGTCGTGCGGAGCAGGCCATGAACAGGTCTGCAGCCCGGACCTGGAGGCGGGCATGTCCCACCAGTCTGCCAACAGCCCGCAGGCTTGAGGCCTGCGGAGGCTGTTGACCGCACTTTCACCCCTCTACTGCTGCGTCTGTCTCCCACCCGGGGAGAGCGTTTCGAAAATTTCATTCCACCTTGTCTTGTTCGTCGCCAGCTCCTCCTGGGTAAGCAGGCGATGATCAAGCATGGCTGCAAGTCCTTGCTCATCCATATTACTGCCTATCAGGACAAGTTCCTGACGACAGTCCCCATTCTCCTCCTCCCAGACACGCTCGATATGACTCTCGTCCTCGGGCCAATGGCTCCGGGGCACCGCAGCCCAGAAGTGCCCGGCACACTGAGGCCTCCAGACTTTGCCTGCCTGAGACCAGAAGCCTGCCATGTGTTGCCGGGGGGCTGGCCGGAACACCTCCTTGAACGGGATACCCCCAAGCCGGCTTGCCAAGCTCATGCAGAAGATCCTCTCAAAGCGTGCCGCAAATACAGCCGCTGGACGTTTCGACCATTTTTTCGTCGGTATGGGAGAGCGAGACGTCTCCGATGCGAACGCGGTCGGCGTCGATATTGATCTCCGACATGTCGTTACCGATGACGGAAACCTTGCGGCCTTCGCGGTTACGCAGGATATGATTCAGGAGAGTTGTCTTCTCTCACCCGAGAAACCCGGAAAGAACAGTGAATGGAAGTTTTCGACTCATTGCTTGGTGATACTTTATTCTATTTCTCGAATCGACTGGGGCCATGGGTCCGGGAAGGTTTCCCCCCGCTGCCAGGCAGCAACTTCCTCGTCAGTGCAAAGTGCCGAGCGAAGTGCCCGGGCGAAGTTAACCCTCGCGTCCTTGAGGCCGATCAGGGTCAGCTCGTTTACTCGATCTCCAAACAGGGGATGGGCGGACTGGAGCTGCCCTTTCAGAAAGTCGATCTCCTCAGGCAGCAGCCGGCCATCTGCATTCCGCAGTATCTCGGCACGCCAATGACCGGTAAGCTCCAGGGCAACCTGGCTCCCGGATTGCTGCCACAGGAGGACTTGCCCGGGGCGCGAGGCCATCCAAAGGTACCCTTTGGTGCGATACATCCCGGTCCCCAGGTTGTTGCGCACAGCCTCATGAAGGCGTTCTGGATGAAAGGGGCGGGAATCCCGGATGACGGTGGCATCCACCTCTGCCGCAGTAGCCGAAGTGTCCGACAGGCCAAGGCGTTCAGCAAGACGCCTCAGGCTGGAGAGCTCAGGAGCCGGGGTCGCGTCCAACTGACCCAGGAGGAGGCCGGCCTGTGCAGAAAGCGCCACCGTTGCCGAGGGTCGGAGTTGTCGCAGGCGATCGACCTGGGATGCTACGATGCCCTGATCGACTGCATCCACCTTGGTCAGAATGATTACACTGGCAAAGGCCAGCTGTTCCGCCAGCACCTCGGCGGCATGCTGCAATGCTGGATCTCTGCCCCTGTCCTGTTCTCCGGTGAGAATTCGACCATCCGAAAAATCACGGTGCAGGTTAAGTGCGTCCACCGTCACGATAAAATGCCTCAGGAAGAAGCGGCTATCCTGAGTCAGGGCCGAGATCAGGGGCCACGGACGGGCCGCCCCGGTGCTTTCGCAGAGAACCTGTGGTGGAGGTGGAGTCAGGTCGGCTATCTGCGCCAAGGTGAGCTCCAGCGAGGACTTGAGCTGATCCCTGGCGTGGATGCCATGCAGCGCCGCGACGCGATCGTGGAGCTCTCCGGCAGTTGTGGCCGCACCCTCGCTTGAGAGCAGCTCTGCGTCGATTCCAAGTTCACTGAGATCATGAATGATCAGAGCCGCCCCCTGAAGGGTCTCATCCCTTTGCCAGCGGCGGAGCAGAGTCGTCTTTCCAGATCCCAGGAATCCAGTCAGGACCGTCACCGGAAACTTTGATGATCCGGTCATTTGTCCACCCGCCTGAAATATGTGGTTTCCATGAGATCGAGACATTCTATCCAGAAATAAGGGGTCATCGCGTCGTAGCGCATCGTGTCCGAACCCGTCTTGGTCGTGAACAGGATGTTACTGGATTCTTCAACGAGTTCATCGAACAGCGTGTTCAGGCAATACCCATGTATTTCGTCCCGTGCCCCATGTACGGGAAGACCGGTCCCACCCCGGGCATGCGACCGGAGGGCATCCGGAACGTTACGGAGATCGGTGGAGCCGAAATCGACCTTTAGTTCCTTTGCTGCCTGCCGGTGATATTCAACGGTCGCCGCAAGGCGTTTCAGGATGCGCTTCGCTTCCCCCTCCCGGTCGTGGATATCCTGCGGAACCTCCGGCCCTTGTGGAATTTCAGTCCTCTTCTTGAGCAGCGGGCGTATCGGGCCAGTTCGGGAATCACGTTTCATGCTAACTGGGGGGGCTCGGCTATCAGGCCGTCTCGGTTGCTGAACCGGGCGGAACACTGCTGGAATTAAAGACTTTCCGAAGCAGCAAACGGGTAAGCAAGATAAGATGAGGAAACTCGACGAGCAATCCGATGATCAACGCCGCATGAATCAGTGGCTGATCGGGGACGGCAACCATGGTCAGCCCGAGGATCAGGGGTGCGTTTCTGGCAGCCATCGTCATCGACAGCAATACATGCTGTGGGCGGGAAAAACGAAACTGTCGGGCCAGCAGTCCTCCCACGAGATAGGACCCTGTGAAGAACAGGCTCACAGCAAGCAGGACCTTCAAAAAGGCAAACGGGTTCGCGCTTAGGATCACGATATTATCCGCAAAAAGGCACACCACTACCCCTCCGATCACCCAGGGGATGATATTTCCGGGAGAAAAGCGGATGCCTCCCGTGAACCTCGCGCTCAGCAGGAGCGAGTGGATCAAGCGCAGCACTACAGCTACCCCGAGCGGGAACAGGAACCACTCGACCAACGCTACTTGGATTCCTCCTGCAGCCGGGCCGGCGTGCCCTGTGCATATAAGCCCGAGATAGACCGGGAAAAGGAGGAGTTGACTGATTAGATTTACCGGCAGGAGCACTGCGCCCAGCGCCACGTCACCCTTCGCTAGGCGGGTGAAGCCCAGGAACCAATCCGTACACGGAAAAAGAAAGTAGAGCAGCAGACCCGCGAAGAGTGGGGATTCCCGTGGAAACAACAGTGATGCGATGCCCCAGCCAATCACCGGAATAATCACGAAATTAGCTCCCCACGCCAAAAGCAGGAAGCGGGCGCTCCGGCCCGCCTTTAGAATCGGCCTGAAGCGAATCTCATAAAAAAGAAGCACAAGAAGACAAAAAAGAAGTGGGTCAACCAGAGCTGCCAGTGACCGCCCTGCCCCCGGCTGTAACCACCCAAGACACGATCCGACAGCAATCGCGCCGGGTAGCAGCAATGGTCTGGATTTTACAGACCGCGTCACTGTGTAAAGGAGGATGGCTCCGGTGCGGAGTCCGAAGATTCGATTGCGCATTCACAATTCGTGCAGCAATCAAGATCAGAGTTCATGAAGCCCGCCTTCAGGTAGGCAATCAGCTTCTGGTCTACTTCGGGTTTACCAAGCCGGGTTGCAATTTCGTAGGCGATGACACCGAATCGTGCCCTGAACTTATAAATAAAGCAGAAGAGGGCATTCCGGTGAACCAGAGCGGGTCCGGAGTAAAACAACCCCGGAGTACAGGTCGATTCGTCAGCCTCCTCACTAAAGACAGGGAGGCCATTACCATCATGAGTAAACAGGTCGCCAACCGGGCCAAGACCGGAGTGGTATCCATTGGCAAGAATCGGTCGGGTCTTCGAAACATGGGGAATATCATCCTGGTCCCGGAGAATCCACCACCCTTCCCCCTCTTCTATGTGCCGAACATCCGTGTTTTTGACTAGTTCCAGCTTGCTGGCCTTGCCCTTCGTGCGAAGCAGTCCACGAAGACGGTCGAGGGTCCGCGGACTCAGGGAACGCGAAGGATCAGGATGATCAGATGACCAAGGCTCGCCACGAGAGAGGAGGCGAACGGACTTGCCTGCCTCCACGAGGTTCAGTGCTGCATCCACACCACTTTCATACCCGCCTACAACGGTGAAATCTTCGCCGATCAATGAGCTCCAATCGGCAACCTTTGAGGAATGGATCGCGTGATGCGCTCCGGGAAAAGCATCCTCACGAGGAGAGAAAAACTGACCGGCCGACCACACAACGTAATCGGCACGCACTTCGCCATTCTCAGTGCAAGCGATAAACATGTCCCCTTCCTTTTTCAGTGACGTTACCCGGATTCCTGTACGCACTGGAAGTTGGTGATGTGCCGCAACGGCCTGCAGGTAATCTGCATAGTGGCGCCCCTCGGGATGCTGGGTGCGAAGAAAGTCCGCCGGTGAGGTCTCAGGATCAATCGCGTTGAGGTCCGTAAGCCCAAAGGAATTCGAGTGAAATGAGGGCGTAAGGAGGGACATCTGCCGCGGCCATTGGCGAAAGGAGGCACCTATCTCCCGAGCATCAATGACCAATATATCCTGAACCCCGGCACGCTTCAGAGCAGCCGCGACTCCCAGCCCCGCCGGGCCTGCTCCAACAATGAGCACCCCCGTTTGAAGATTCATCTCGCTCATCCCAGGACACAGTTGTCACCCAACTGGCTTCGTGCAGCCTCAAGCAGGGCATCCGGATCGAGTTCCGCGCCAATCATAATCGCCGATGCTGGCACCCGCTTGGATACCGGGACCCTGAGGGGGCGCGGTGCCAGTTCCCGGCCGACACGCTCAAAGAGGTGGCGCTCCTCAGGGGCCTCTACTGTTCGGACGAGTGCCTTGCTTCTTATTACTTCATCGGGAAGCGCATCTAACCATGAGCGGACCGTGGCCGCCGGGAGGGGCTCCGGCAGCAGAATCTGGCAACCCGTGAACTCATGAGCCAGCTGATGACGCGGAGAGACGTCCTTCACGCATGCCAGGGACCACCGGTCATCCTTCCTGACCTGCCCCGTCCGCCCCACGGCCACGCCACGGTTACGCGCCACGGCCTTTGCTAGTAGCTCAACAAGGGCCAGGGCGTTCGTTTCACTGGCATGGGGATTCACGACTTTGGCGGCACCACGAACTTCCACGAGCCGGCTTTCACCCACACTATCGTGGTGGCTGATCATGAACTGGCTGGCCGTCTCGAGCTGCAGCTCCTCAAGCCCGGAATACCCTTCCCGTTTACCCCAATGCCTTGCGTCGATTACGCATACCTGCCAGCGAGGCCTCATCATGAAACGCGATTCCAGGAGTGTGAAACTTTCCAGAAGCGGAACCGGGTCTGCTGTACCATTGAGCTCCACAAACAAGGCGTCATGCTCCGTTTCAGAACACTGCATCACCAGTCCGGCAAGCTCATCCAGACCTTCACAACAAACACAGGCTCCAGCCAACGCCGCTATTGATGCGCCTTGCCCTCGCAAGGTCTCACAATCGATCTCCGGGTTTTCCCGGTCATTGAGAATGACGTCCGCACGGAGTCTCTTTTCGCTCAAGATCCTGAGGCACTCCCTCAGAAAGGTCGTTTTGCCAGCGCCAAGGAACCCGCTGAGCAGAACCATTGGCCGCACGGAAACAAGAGGTGGCACGGCGGCGGTATCCGGGACGCTACTCATGACTCCGCGAGGGCCTGTTCGAACCACTTGAGGACCTGATCCCTGTGCTCCTCCCCATAGGCCTTGAGAAACGCCTTGGTGGAAGGATCATGAGCATTGGCAAGAGCCGCCATCCTGCCCTTGCAGTAGTCGGCATCCAGGGTGACCCGCGCCTTTTCAATTATTTCAGCCCGCCAGTGGGCATAACTCTTGTAGCTCGCTTCCATCTTTTACGGATCTTCGGTGAATCGCCGTGCACGAGGCAGGTCTTCCGGGCTATCCCGCAGCCCGGCAACCCAGCGGGTTGCTGCTTCTGGTCGAAGCCAGGTCCGTCCCCTGGGCAACTTCTTGAAGAGGCGGTGGCACAACGCCCGGTATCCGGGTGAAGTCATTTCGCTCACCTTGCGTTCGTGAGCCAGCCACCAGTCCAGAAAAGGTCGACTAAGCCTGTGCAGCTCTTCACCGGATCCGGAGGAGTACAAACTACGCGAATATTTTCCCGGAACAGGCGGAGCAATGTCAAACCATCGCACACAACGCTGAAATGGACGAATATAGACCATGCCACCCTCTTTCCCTAACCAGCCAGCATGCGACCCATGCAGCTCAATAGCCCCATCGCCCCAGCTCAGACGGTAGCAGGATGTTCCCGTCAGGCCTTCGGAAGGCCGTTTTTCAAAACCAGTCCGTATGAACAGATTCCCCTCCGCATGTTCGGCATCCTTGCCCCAGAAAAACATCTGCTGCTGCAGGCCCGCAGCAAGATCGCGGTACAGTGCAGTCAAGGGCGTAGCGCCGGGACGAGGCATGCGGCGTGGTATACAAGCCCTCGCGCTTAATGCAACTAATTTGCAATAGCCTCGCAATTCGGCGACAAGACCCGTTTCCCGCTAGCGGCCCCCCGCCCCTCTACCCGAAACCAACCAACATGTTTATCGAAGCGCGCAAGGGACTCTCCGGCCGACAGGCGATCCGCCACCCGGGAATCTGAGTGCGCCTGTGCGGCTCCCATCAGGGTATCCCCTTGTGAGGCGCAGCCTGATCTTCGGGGGCGAGCATCCCGAGAGCCGCCTCAGAGCTACCCCTGAAAATCCGAACCCTCCTGCTCCCTGCTTCATAATCAAGCACTCTCTGCGCGGGATGGTGGGGAATCGCTTCCCTGAACTTTTGTGCCGCTGCATCATCCATCCAGCGGGTCTCAAGTAATATCAGGGATTCTCCAGCATCCAATTCCCACACGGCCCACCGGTCCCCGGTCCAATGCCGCGCCAGCATTTTAGCCTCTGAGATGGTATACCACTGGCTCAACCAGGAAACGAGTCCGCCAACCCCAAGTACGTTGGTGAATGCTGGAGCAGGTAGCGATGCATCAACGAAGTTCCTAGGAACTGGATCCGGTCGCCAGAGCAACTTATCCTCATACCACCGGGGCCGAAAGAGCTCCATAGTTGTCAACGGCGGTTCCTCGAGGGCCGGATCCACTCTTGCAAGGGGTCCCGCTGAGCCCGAGAGGTAATCCACAAAGAATGGGCCGATTTCCCTCCGGAGGCCCAGCCAGTGATATAGCGCACCGGGAACGTTTTTCGGGCCCGGGTTCTGACGAAGGAGCTCGGAAGGCGGCTGTCCTGAAGTCGAGATTCCCCGTGAGCGGGCGTAACGATAAATTAACACCGAATTGATTCCTTGTCGGAGCGCACCCTCGGCGAGCAGCTCATCGTCATTCCTGAAAACGCTGTCGCGGCTGGAAGAATCCCCTGTTCGAAGTGGGAAATATTGCCGCGTCAGTGCCGCCGCAATTTCACCGACCAGCCAGAGGCGGACATAAGGGTGGCTTTCGGGGACAGTATTGAGGAGATGAACCTCCTCTCCCGACTGGCTTGCCAGTGCAGTGGCACGGGTGAGCTGGAGATCGTGTATCGTGTCTACCCAGCCTTCGCCTTCCGGGAACAGGCCTAGCAATGCGAAAGCCTGTGCGCGTCCGGCCCGGCCGGAATCGAAGTATTCCAATTCCAGCTGATCCCTCGCTATATCCCTAAACCGTTCGGGCGAAACTGGAATAAAGGAGATCGGACTTAATGGTTCCTTTCCGAGAAGCGCGCTGACCTCCTCGACCAGTGCTTCCGGGGAAATCGAGGGTATCGGCACGACGTTTGGGCCAGAGCTATGAACGCCAGTTGTCGCATGGCCTGGCGCGCGCGCAGGACCATCACCGAGGTAAGGCGAGATCACTGCATCTTCGAGTGAGTATAGAAACCCGAGCTGAGCTCCCGTCCGATCGCTCCCGTCTCGGGAAATCCTGAACGTCCCACTCACGCTACAGGCCTCCTCGATGAAGGGAAAGGTCGTCTCGTCATCGGGATCATCGCCCTGCGCCACGAACACAACCTGACTGAGATCGGGGGGGCTGCAGAAATTACACCCGACATAACTGGGAACTATCATGCAGCGGCGCATGTTCTTGAGGTCGTCAAAAGGGGCCATGAAGCCGACCAGACGAACCCGCCGACCATCGAGTTCCCGCAGGGTTTCGGGAAATTCGATGGCCATTTCGAAAAGATCAAGTGGGCGGGCTCCATCAAGCATGGTGAAGCTGAGTTCCGGGAAAGCCGACGACGACTCTCCATCGAAATCCGACGTATTCAGCTTCAACAGGCCGCCTGCTCCTGGGAGGTGGTCTCGATAATGGTAAATCGCGGCCGCGACTCCGGTCAGGATGAGGAATATTCCTACTTTAGTTTTCACTATGGGCGGTGTTCCGGATTTTCACTCCGGAAGGGAAAGGTCTTCGATTGGAGTCCTTCGGTAACAGCTTATCGTTGGAAAAAGGGCAACAATCACCCCGGAGGCGGCAATGATTCCCAGCGCCTGAAGTTCAGCCCCCGGGAGGCTCCATGCGTTGAGAACCAGTCCGGTGGCATCGCGGATCGGGACCGCGGCGAGTGAAATCCCCAGGTGTCCCAGGATGCACCCCAATCCGACACCCGCGAGTGTCAGGACCAAGCCTTCCACGAAAACCAGCGTAGCGACTTCCCGGCGGGTTGCACCAAGACTGCGTAGCACCGCTATGTCCCGGCGGCGCCTCTCAGTCGCCTGATGCAGGCTGACGAATGTAGACAGGCAAGCAACCAGCACGACAAAGCCTGAAATAAGAAGGAGAGTCCGTTGGACCGGTGCGATCATACCACGCTGGAATCGGAGAATCTCGTTTACTGGAATAGCGGCTATCCCTTCCGAGTTTTGCCTGATCTCCTCAGCCATCCAGAGCCGCAGGCCGGGTGCCTTGAGCCGGATCAGGATCGCAGTGGTCTCACGTTGCTGCTCTCCTCCAAGCACAGCGGAACCCTGGATTGCAGAATGAAGCCTATCCTCATTCTCATGAATTTCCCAGACCGACCGGAGAGTCCCGAAGATAGCCCGGTCTTGCGCTGTCCCGGTCGATGAAAGGACGCCACTGACGGTATAAGGGAAATCGTCATGAACTTCTCCTCCAGCCACATCAAAAAGACCGTGCGTGCCGGAGAAGGTATCGCCGATATCAAGCCCCGTCGCCCTCGCCACATGACTCCCAAGCACGACCTCGAAAGGATCCTTGAATACATTGCCACGCTCGAAACTGAAGAAGCGGGCGCCCTCCGAATCAGGAAGATCGAAAAAGTGCGCTTCGGTTCCTACAATCCGGTAGCCCTCATAATTATCTCCAAGACCAACCGGGGCGGCCCAGAGAACGCGGGAATCACGGCGCAGTCGCTCGTATTCGCTGTAGGCTATATTCCCGGTTGGCGAGTCCAGGTGATAAATACTGCTCAACACGAGCTGAAGCGGACTCCCCTTGCCTCCCGCTACGAGATCGTAGAGTGCAGCATCCCGTTTAAGGGCCCTCTCCGATTCAGTGCGAAGAGCCAGCACCGCGCAAACCAGGCCCGTGCCAAGCGCAATACATGCAACGGTGAGAAAACTCGCCACCCTCCGGAATAGCAGGTAACGCACTGCCATGGTGAGGATGTTCACGCGCTGGTCGTCCTCCTTCCATCGTGCTCCTGCGAATATTGAATCAGATCCGAACAATCAAACCTGCGTGTCATATCCGCTGCCTGGGAATCGTCATGAGTCACCAACAGCAAGGTCCTTCCATCTTCAGCAGCGATTTCGCGCAGCAGCTCGAACACCTCTCTTCCTGTGCGGGGATCTAGGGAGGCGGTGGGCTCATCCGCAAGCAGGATGGAAGCATCCGCTGCTATCGCTCGGGCTATGGCTACGCGCTGCCGTTCCCCGACCGAAAGCTCTCCCGCAAGAACATCTAATCGCTCACCCAATCCTACCCTCCGAAGCAAATCACTCGCGCGTCCACGGCAACCGGACATTCTCCGCATTCCCAGCCGCATGCCAATTGCAACATTCTCCACTGCGGTAAAGGGCGCCAGTAAATGAAAGGTCTGGAACACCATGCCACAGTGGGCNCCCCTGTGCCGGTCAAGCTGGGCCGCTCTCAACTGGCTGAGGTCAATCCCAGCCACCTCGACCTCGCCCTTATCCGGCCGACGCAATCCGGCAATGATATTGAGCAGGGTAGTCTTGCCACAGCCGCTTGGGCCGGTGAGAGCCACTGCCTCCCCCCGTGCCACATCGAAGCTGGGCAGCCGGAAGCAAAGGGAGTAGCCACGCCCTGCAGATCCCAGCCTGAGACTCATGTCACGGATCCGTATCATGGACTGATCAACATGTTCTGACTCCAGCCCGCACCCTCGCCGTGCAACCGGTGGAATTCGTCAATGGGAGCCCGCTTCGTGGACATGAGGGCGAAGGATGAACGACCCGGTGCTCACGTTCCCGAACCAAAGTTCCGCTTTCGCCGCAAACTCCGAACCGATCAGCCACGATGCATCAGCTCCAGTTGCTCCGGGAAAAACAAAATAAGCGGTGGCTCCTTCCTCAATCGTTGAAGAGCCCGACTCGTCCTTGTTGGAAACCCGGTCCCGCACTGCGAGGGTTACTTCCTTTTTGAGGTCGGCGAAGGAAAGAGCGAGAGAGGTATCCAAGGGAAGTCTCCAGGGATTCCCTCCGTGGCCACCCCGCGTAAGCCAAACCTCTATATCACCGGCATCATCATGAAGTTTTATTTCAACCGTCCCTACCTGTGATCCGTCTGAATCGAAAACGGGATGAAGAAAGCCGTCATGAGGACCTTCGTTTGCGTGCAGGTGCGGCATGCCCGCCTCCAGCATGAGCCTCTCAATTACAGGGTGCAGCCCCCGAACCAGGGTTATAAGGGAATCATCGTCGAGGGTGTCGGAGGACAACCCTTCGACTAAGCCGGTGAGATCCCGGAGGGTGGCTTCGACTGCCTCCGGGGCCTTGGCGTTGTCAGGGGCCGACGCCAACGTCACGGCCCTTCCCGCGACGAGGACCTGTGGCAGGATCTTTCTCAGGCCCGCCAAGTCACNGGTTCGCGCCAAGCCGTCCGCCCTGTAGGCCAGCTCATCGAAGACGTTGAGTTCTCGCCACGATACTTCCTGGCCCTCAGTCTGCGAACCGTCCCCATTGCAAGCACTCATGCNAACAGCGAGGAGGAGCATGATTGCCGATTTAATAGCCTTCAGGCGTAATGACATGGCGAAGGAGAGTAGCTTCCCCGATATTTAACGCAACTTATTTGCATTAATATGAACCTACGGCACCGGAACTCTTCACCGAGAAAGAGAGGAACGAATATCTCTCTCGGTATATCCACGGTCCCGCCACCCGGGGGTGCTGCTCAGCACCTGAGCCAACTGCTTCTGCAGCACGGGACCTATTCGCGAACCAAGTCCTCACGCATCACAACCGCCGTGTTCGCAAGCCACTCTGCCCCGGCTCAGAGGCGCTCCTTGCGGACTCCAGCATCGAGTGTTACGATGCACCCAATGAAATATCTCCTCNTCCCTCTCCTCNTTCTGCCACTTCAGANCGGATGTAATGANTCCGCTGCCGAAACGGAAGACAAACTGGATCGTCCCCACGCGAGCGAGCAGGCCCCGGCCGACCGGGCCAAGCCAGACGTGAAGAAGATCTATGGAAAGATCCAGTTCGTGAACTCTTTTCCTGACTACAAGGTCCAGGTCGTCGACTCCTTTCCTGACCTGAAGGTGCAGAAAGTACAATCCTTCCCGAACAAACCCGGCAAATGGCAGATCGTCGACTCCTTCCCCGATTTCAAGATCCAGATCGTGAAATCGTTCCCTGATTTCAAGATCAAATATGTGACCTCCTTCCCGGGTACTCCCTGATTCCAGACAGGGTCGGATGTCACTGGGACGCCCGGTTCAGACTCCGTGGGCTGTTAGAGGAACTGCACGGAGCCCCCGCCGGGTCGGGGCCGCCTTTGTTCTACCGTCCTCCGGTTGAGTGAGGCCCTGGTGCCACCTGGTTGCCGTCAGCGTGCCCCCCGGGAGGCGACAGTCTTCACCCCTGCTTTCCTTCAACCGCCAGCAGAAGCACCGCGGCCGCGATACCCAGGCGGCGATCGAGGCGTCCTTGCGTATCCATCGAATAATCAAGCTGCACCTTGCTTACGAAGGGGTTGAAATTGCGGGTGAACAGGGAAACCGGGACCGTCCCGATGAACCCAAAATATTTCTGGGGCAACAACCAGCCTACCACCAGTCTCCGGAGGAGTGCAAGGGCTGTGCTATCCTCATGAATCCCTCCGATCTTGTGGCCGGAAGCATCCAGAACCTCCCATTCATCGCGAAGAAACGATTTCAGGCCCTTCCGTTTCAGGCTGCCGACATGCAGGTCGCCCTGCTGCGGGTCGTGGACATGATAAGTAGCCCCGAAATCGATGACCTGGTCGGTGCGAATACTCAACACCTCGGTGGTCCTGTCTTCCCCGGTATAGATCCGGATATCCTCCTTCATCTTGAAGGCCTTCTGCCTGGAGTAAAACACCACGTTTCCGGCAGTGTCATAGATGTGAAAAGCTCCCCCCAACAGCTTGACGACCTTCTGACGCACGAGGTAGTTCGAATGATGGAATTGAGGAAGCGGAGGTGGTCCTTCGGTCGACATCACTCCCTAGGCTGGGCCAACAGCCTGTGGGTGTAAACGGAAAGTGCCGGGGATTGGAAAACCGGTCTGCCCGACTTGCTTCCGAGAGTCCCGTGAGGGCTGATGATTCGAGGGGTGTTCTCCCGGGAATGCAGCATGTTCACTTGTAACAGAGGTATTTTCTTGTTACCTGCAGCCACCGGAAAAAATCAGAAACTCCTACATGAAACACCTCCTCGCAAACATCAAGGTAGCAATAGTAGTTGGAGTCGCAGGGCTGGCGTGGTGCTGTGCGCCCTGGGCCTTTTTCAAGGTATCCGGCTGAAGAAAAATGGAAGCGCCCCGTCCCAGTCCACCGACCCGGCAGCCGAACGAACAGATGAGTCCAGGGAAGAAGAATCATCGGAGGACAAGGCGGAAGAATAATTGCTCCCGAGCCTGCAACGGCATCCATGATACCCCTGGCCCGGCTCAGGATTCTTACTCCTGAACCCGTGTTATAAGCCCTAGCTGTCCTCTCTCCGTGATCAGAACATTCCCCGTCCTGCTTACGCTCCTCCTCGTTTCCTGCGCTCCGGTCGAACCGGAAGGCCAGGTGAAATCCTCCGCCGGTTCCGTGCGGAAGAGTCGCGTCGCCAGTAAGCACCCGGGGAACACCCGTTTCCGCCCGGTGCCGCAGCTCTCTCGCCGGGTGACCGGTGACCGCGAGGTTCTCAAGGCTTCCGTGGATGGCAGGAACGTAGTAGCGGTCCTCAGCTGGAGACCCTACCACGCCGATCTCGATGGCCAGGTTAAGAAATGGTATGGTGACATGGGCGAGCCCCCACCCCGTTTCGTGGTCGATTCCCTCAGGCTCACCGTCGATCAGAGGACCCTCAGGATTCCCTGGACCCGGACCCGCTCGCTTTGTTCCCAGTGGAAGCCTAAGCTGCCGAGCATGAGCCTGCTTACCAGCGGCAGCAATCTAGGCCTCACGGTCAGTGTAGGGGATGGCGCAGAGGGCTGGACGAGCAGCTACCTGATCAATCCGGCCTCTCTCCGCCTGCTCTCCCATCAGGTCGAGGATGGCCCGACATTTGATAATTACTCCGTGGATTACTGATCCGCGTGCTGGGAACGAGCTTCGCCGCACGTCAGGCCAGCAATCCCTCCAGCGGACCGGTGCTGTCGGCGAATCTTTCCATGCCTGTGCCCATCAACTGAGCCTGCGCGAGCCACAGGTTGGCGAGCGGAGTTTTTTCGGGACAATTGAGAACGCGTCCGGTCTTGATCCTGCCATTTGCAGAACCCGCCACGATGATTGGAAGCTCATCCATGGTATGATCCTTCCCGTCCCCGAGGCCTGAACCAAGAGTGATCAGGCAGTGATCGAGCAGCGTCCCCTCACCTTCCTGGATCGAATCCAGTTGTTCCAGGACCTCCGCAAACAGCTCCACGTAAAAACGGTCTACCCGCGCGAGATCCCTCTTCACGTCGTTCCGGTCCTGTGAATGAGTCAGCCCATGATGAGACTTCGTGAAATTAAGTTCGTGGAACTTTTGCGGGGTGCCCCATCTTTCCGGTGCCAGCATGAAGGTGGCCACGTGCGTAAGGTCGCCCTGGAAGGCAAGGACAAGCAGGTGCCCCATCATCCGGATGTATTCTCCACGGGTCATGGGCACTTCATCGGGTTCTTTCATCTCCGCCCTCTCATACATCGCATAGTGCTTGCTGAGCTTGTCGATCTGCTGTTCGACCTCCCTCACGGAAGTCAGGTATTCGTCCAGCTTGTCCTTATCGTGCCTGCTGAGCGTTCTTTCGAAATTGGCAGCGTCCTGCAAAATCAGGTCGGTGATATCCTTTTCCGATTTTCCAGTCTTGAACAGTCGCTGGTATACCTTGCGGGGATCCTTCATGGACGTCGCTACATGCTCCGGTCCATACCAGGAGATGTTGTCCAGGTAGATGGACTCCTTGAGGTCCTTGAAGGTGTTGCAGTTCAACTCGAGGGAGCGAATGGGAGTCCGGTGACTGACCTTGTCAGCAATCAGGTGATCAAGGGTCCGGTCCATCGGGTAGGGCGACTTCAGTTCGCCATGGGGATCGGCCGAAGACAGGTAGCATGAACTGCATTGGTTGTGTACATCGATTCCCCTCACGTTAACCCGGTAGAGACCGGTAATGAGAGTCACCTTGTCAGCGACGCCTCGCAGCGGTCTCAGGGTCGGCATTGACAGGAAATCCCGGGTGCCCTCGGCCGGGAAGAAATGGTCCCTCACAAAACCCATCGGAGAATAGAATGAGGCAAACCGCAGAGACGGCTCCTTCAGCTTCTTGGTGGAGGGCTCCTCCGCATGCATCTCCATCCACGGAAGAGCCATCATGCTGCCCCCCGCCCCAAACAGGAATTTTCGCCTATCGATTTGTTTCCTCATGTTTCCTCTGGCTGAATATCTGGTGAAGCACCGTGTGCCGGATCACATCTCTGAGCCTGTAATTGTCCTTCTTGCTCGCTCTTGCAATTTCCTCGATGGCCAGACGGTCTGAAGGCATCATTTCCCGTCCCAGTCCGAACGAAAGCAGGTGCTTGATGAACGCCCTGGCGAACCTGTCCTTTTCTGCAAGGATCGCATCCTTGAACCCGGCAACGTCCGTAAAATCATGTTTGCCGAATAATATTCCGCTGGAATCCACTTTCAAGCCGGTTCGGTAATTATCTCTCCAGCGACCCAGCAAATCGTAATTTTCCAGAGCGAACCCCAGCGGATCGATCTTCTTGTGGCATCCTGCGCACTGGGAGTCCTCACTGTGCTGTTTGAGTTTCTGCCTTACGGTCAGGCCTTCCTCCTGCAGCGTTTCATCGTCTGCATCAAGGTCGGGGATATTGTCCGGCGGGGGCTTCGGCGGGTCATTGAAGATAACCGAGGAAACCCAGGATCCCCGGGTAATGGGCAATGAGCGGAACGGCCCCGAGGTCATGACCATGACGGCCCCTGTCGTCATGACGCCCCCGTACCTCCTGTCTGTCAGCGGCGTGCGGGTGAACTCGATATCTCGAAGATTGACGTTGATCGGATAGGTCGCGGCCCTTCCCTGATACCATTCGCTGAGCAAGTGACTGCGATAGGTGAAGTCGGAATCGATCAACTCCATGATGGGCCTGTTCTCGATGAACACCGTCTCAAAGTTGAGAAGCGTCTCCAGCATCATGTGCATACCCCTCTTGTATGATATCTTATCGTCGCCCCCGAAGTAGTATTCACGGTGTCTCTTGAAGTCAGGAGAGGCAGAGACCAGGTTGTTGATCTTGAGCCATTGCGGAGCAAAACTGTCGCAGAAGTTCTTTACCCGGCGATCGTTGAGCATTCGCATGATCTGCGCCTCCAGGACATCGGCGTCATCGAGTTTTCCCTCCTCCGCCAATCGCAGCAACTCGTCATCAGGAATGGAGCTCCAGAGAAAGAAGGACAGCCGGGTGGCCAGGTTGAACAAATCATGATTCTTCGAAAGCTGGCCATGGTCGCTGTTGTGCACCATGATGAATCTCGGCGAAGCCAGGGCCCCGGAGACAACTTCCTTCATGCTCGTCGTGAAGTCGCCGCTTTCCTTGTACTTCCTGTCAAAGTATCCCGTGTACAACCTGAGTGTTGCCTCATCAGGAGGAGACCGGAACGCCTTGAGAAGAAATTTCCGGATCCGTTCATGTGCCACAACTTCAGGAGCGAGTTCAGGATCCCTTTTCACGGTCTCCTTCCGTCTCCAGCTCCCCACCATTTCCTTTCCCGCGACATCCTCCGTGCCGCTCGCGAGCTCCTGAATCTCATGTTTCTCCAATCCGGACCGAAACACGCGCACATCGTTCAGGTCACCGAGGAAAGGCTCGTCTCCCGAGGCCCCGATACTCATGGGTTTCATGCTGCGGGTATAGAGTTCTCCCTCGATTGGCCTGCGCCCGACCTGCTTCCCATCCACGTAAATCTTGATCTCCCTCCCATTGAAGCTACCCGCGACGTGGTGCCACTTCCCGTCCCGGAGCAGATCCGGTGCGACGGAAGCCCCGAATTCAACATAGCGCCCCCCGATCCCGGCTCCCATCCATATTCCCCAGGTGCCATCAGTGCCACCCATGGCGAGCAACTGGCGTCTCCATGAATCCTCGCGGCGCATGATGGTCTGCCACTTTTGCGTTGTCTTGGATGGCCGGATCCACGCGCTGAGGGTTAACCCCGTACTCTCGGTGACGACCGATTTGTCGACCAGGATCGAACCAAACCCTTCTGGCAATGGATCCCTTGAGGGATCTTGGAAGAGATCATTCCAGGTCCCGCAGTTCCTGTCGAAATTATCCGCATTCACAACGGACCGGCTCAGTTCCAGGAAGGAGGCCATGAGCACTGGCGTCATGCTCAGATGGTCCCCCCGATTGTTGAACCCATTCTCGGCAGGTGGATCCTTGGGAAAGGCCATAACGCCGAGCAGTCGGTTTTCCAGCATCTGCTGCAGGCCCATGATCCGGTTGCCCACTCTGGCGACTCTTGGCATCTTCCCGGTTTGCGGCCTGAAATAATTGTTGTGGTCCCGGATAATACGATCGTTCACCGAGTATACCCACGACCGCAGGTCGAAGAGGTCCCGTACGGCATTGCCATACTCAAACCGGTTCATTCGCCGGAGCCGGAGTGGCACAACCTGCTCCCTGCGTGACATGGCCTTCCGGAATGCCGTTTCCAGTGCCAGGAGCATTAATTCCCGTTGTCTGTCATCCGGCTGCTCGCTCTCCTCCGGGGGCATCTCGTTCTTCGCCACGGCCTCGATCATCTTTTCGATGAGCTCCGGGTCTTCCTGAAGATCCGACCATGACCCGTATTTGGTCAGATCAACCTTCCCCTTTGTTTTTTTTCCCCCGTGGCAGTCGTGGCAATACTCCTGGAGAAGAGACCCAATGCCCTTGTTGAAGTCATTGGCCCTTACCGAAGGATCCTGGGCCTTGGTCGGAGAGGAGCATGCCAGAGCTGCGAATAAAATGAACTTGGCCGCTGCCAGGGGATTGCTTTTCCGCTCCCGACGTCCCCGTTGCCAGCCGGACGAGTCTGGAGGGGAAGGAAGGTTGCAAATCCCACGCATTGACCCCATTCGACCGGGGATCGCGTGATTCTGCAAGCTGCAAGATCGGCTGACCCGCAAGGCCTCCTTCTACCCTTTCAGGATGCAGTAGCCCCCACCCCGTACCTTGTTTCAGGCTCCGTGGTGGGGCGAGATGGATTGCCGTGCAGATTAGCGGACCTGAACGGTGTCAGTTTCCGGCGAAGGAGTAGGTCTTCAGGTAGAGCTGCCCCCCGATCAGGGAGCCTTCTTCTACCGGTTCCGCATCGAGTAGCGCACCCTGCTTCCTGTGCTTTTGCAGGCTGTGGCGCGCTACCACACCCGGGGATGCGGGGGATGGGATTTACTGCCCGGATACATCAAAGACTTCACCAGCCTGGGAGCGCCGAATCAAATCCATGAAATGATTGGGCTGTTTCCACCCGCCATCCCAATAGTAGTCGTAGCAACGGTTTATGCCGGTGCCCTCGCCCAGGTCGTTCCAGGTAGCTAAAACCAGAATGTCGGAATCGCGCGTTCCATTGAGCACCCGCTTGAGGATTGCATCATCCTTTGCGAGCAGGTCATCCAGGCGGGCAGCACGCGCCACGCGGGAATTCCCGCGACTGATGGGGTCCCATCGAACCATGGAATGGGTAAGCGTAATTCCGTTCCGCGTCTCGCTGGCATGGTTGCCGGGCAGGTCAAAGGTGTACCATTTGAAGTGGGAATCGGAAACCTCCTTCATCGAGGAGCGGTAGTTGAAGGCCGTATCCACGGCGACCCATGGGTCGATTCCAAAGTCCCTTTTGAACAGGGTCTTCATCACGGGCAGGACCCGGTCGAAATTTTCCCGGTTCTGCAAGGTGTTGCTGTTGTAAAAATAGATCATCGGGCGGTTGTTCACCAGGTACCAATGATCGCGGGGAATCGCTTTGAAGAATGGCTGCCACTTTGCCTCGTAGAGTAGTTGGGCGGCGCCTTCGACATCCCGACAGTCGGGCTTCTGCTCCCAGAATGAACCAAACCATGGCTGGCCCCAGGTCCACGTATCATCAAACAGGCCGAGTTTGATGATATTGCTTCCATGCTCGTCGGTGAGACGCTTGAGGGCCGTGCGCAGAGGATCCATCCGGGCATGGTCAAGGTCGGGCCCGTACACGTTCAACAGGGCGAAATCCAATCCTGCGTGGCGTGCATCCTGCATTTCACGATACCAGAAACCCGCATTCTCAGGATGGTATAGCCCGTCCTTGTGGGCCTGTCGGGAGGGCTCGCCGAATTTGTAGAGAGCCGCCGGATCATACATTCCAGGCGCATGATTGTTTGCCCAGCCGGCGCCGCCATTGGGAGCGTCGGGACTGGTGAAGAAGAACATGAAGACCGCTCCAACGTCCCGGGTCAGGGTTTTCGAGGAAGAAGGGCCGAGGACGACCTGTCGCTCCCAGGGATCGGAGTAGACCCATTCCGGATGCACTCCTGCCTCCTCCGCCAGCGTTACGGCCAGGTCGATGCGTCGCGGCAACGATTTTGATCCTAACTGTTCCTG